>CAZVVI010000018.1:0-52936 GCA_964630505.1 uncultured Isosphaeraceae bacterium
ATTGCTCAATCCATGGTGTGGCTGGCTGGGCTGTAGAAGCAGTTGTGGTGAACAGATAAGCTAACAAAAACGTATGTTCCATGTTGTTCATGCTACGGCAGAACGGCGTTCTTTGTTGAAAAAGTCACATGCAACTTACCTATATTCACAACGCAATCCGCACTGCCCGAATAACCCGCACAGACTGATTTTTATAGGAATGGTTCGAACATGGCGACTTCAGAAGCTACTGGGGTGATGCCGAAGATGAAATCAAGGACTTCAGAAGCCCCTTAGAAAGTACTGTAGATGCGAATATTACACCTTACAACCATACCCCTAATCGTAGGCCTGCTTACGCTTCCGGCTGAAGCAGATGTCATTCAAATCAGCAATACGAATGGTTCGTTTATGCTCCGTTCGCAGAACATTGCTGGCTTGTTCAACAATGCCTCATCTCACTTTACAACAAGTGAGTTATCTGCAGTTCATGCAACTCTACAGAATTGGGGCATTGATACGGACGGCAAAATCACCATCATTCCAGTTAATACCAGTGCGGGTTTTTCATTAATAACCCTTGTAGATGAAGAGTTAGGCCTAGGCGATACCGGAGGCGATGGGATGCTTGGGCTCACGAGCACTGCACCAAACTCGTCGAGCATGTTTATTAACGACTCTACGCAAGATTCTTGGTCTCTCATTCAACCACCCTTTGGCTCACAAACGATGGGTTCTACATTTGTTTGGGGGTCAATCGGAAGTGGTGATGGATTTGCTTGGAGTAATCTTTCACTTGGAGATACGCTCTCTTACAACTTTGTTGATCTTGATGGTGATGGTGGAGCAATTGATGCTGAAGCCTTCCAATTCGTTGGTTGGAAAGAGGGCGGGTGGGATATCATCGCGTCAAATGGCTTTAAGAGTGATGGATCGAGTGTCTTTACAGGAACAGTCGTTCCAGCACCTCCTGCAGCCCTTTTACTGACGGTTATCTCGCTAGGTTATCGTCGTAGACGCCATTAAAACCCCCGAAACCTCCGCCCCCGTTAGAATCTCAATATGACTGAAAAAACGATCGCTGCTCCTAAGCAGCCTGTTCTTATTGGTTGGCTTGGCGCATTATTAGTCCGGCTCTTTGTTCCTGCATGGATTCTGTTTGGAGCTATTTTAAAGGTCCAAGGGGCGACGCCAAAGTCTCTACCTCGCTCGATTCTTGATGCAGGTGGCGTATTTGGTTTTAAAGACCACTTCCTTCTGCTTGCCCTTCTTGTAGCAATCGAATTCTTGTTCATAGGCATCATGTTCTTCGTGCCAAAACTTGCACGACTTGCTGCAACCATCATCCTATCAATCTTCTTGGTTGTCCTCTGTGTTGAAATGTTTATCTATGGCAACTACGAAAGTTGTGGTTGCTTTGGGGAAAAATCACTTGCACCGACAACGATGTTTGCGATTGACTTTGGATTACTCCTTGGAGTTGTGATTTTCAAACCCAGAAAATCGAAATGTGGACTGAACAAAGGAAATCGAGCTGTCATCGGTGCTTCAATCTTTATCATCCTTGCATGGCTGTACACATTCAATGGCATTATGTACAAGAGCTTAACACTTGATACTGATACTCAAGATTCAAACTTACCAAAATCGTGGTACCCAGAAAATATACATAGTTGGGTTGGAACATCTGTTGATGACATCGATGTATTCTCGTGGGTACAAGAGTGGCCAAAAGATATTCACACTGGAAAACAATACGTTATCTTTTATTCACTGACATGTGACCACTGCGAAGCATTATTGTATGCACACTTTGAATTCCTAGCGTACCCAACAACCCTCGTTGCGGTTCCAGAATCAACCAAAGGTTTTAATTACGATGGGGCATTCGAGAATCCCTGTTTTGACTGCGCTAAAACAGAACTACCGATTGGTCCAGATTGGATTATTGGAACGCCTCTTGTCGTGGCAATTGAAAACGGCATCGTCAAATGCGCAACTGAAAATGAAGAGTACGAGGCACCAGCATGTCTGATTTGGTAGCATCAAAAACATTAGAGCCAGTCCTTTCTCATATAGAAAAAGATTTTGATTCGGCGATAGACCGCTTACAATCATTTCTACGAATCCCAAGTATTAGTACTGACTCAGAATACGCAAGTGAAGTGCGTCGTTGTGCTGAACATGTAACTCAGGATTTGAAATCAATCGGGCTTGATGCAACCCTGCATGACACCATTGGACATCCAATGGTTGTTGCGACCGACGATAGTGCTGGCCCAAACGCTCCAAGGGTGTTGTATTATGGACATTACGATGTCCAACCTGTAGAACCTCTTGAAAAGTGGAAAACCCCACCGTTTGATGCTGCTGTTGTTGAGGGAGACAACGGCAAACGCATCGTCGCTCGTGGTGCTGCAGACGACAAAGGACAACTTATGACGTTCGTAGAAGCGATTCGAGCATGGAAAGAAGTTCATGGACAGTTGCCCGTTCGCGTTGTTATTCTTTTAGAGGGCGAAGAAGAAAGTGGTAGTGGATCTCTAGTTCCTTTTTTAAAAGAGCACAAAGATGAATTACAGTCTGACACTTGCATTGTGTGTGACACTAGCATGTGGGACCAAGACACTCCCGCAATTACAAGTCGGCTTAGGGGTATCGTATATATTGAAGCAACTTTACACGGTCCATCTCATGATTTACATAGTGGCGGGTATGGTGGCGCCGTTGTTAATCCAGCAAACGCACTTACAAAAATTCTTGGTCAACTGCATGACGA
The DNA here is from genome assembly GCA_964630505.1 of uncultured Isosphaeraceae bacterium. Taxonomy (GTDB): domain Bacteria; phylum Planctomycetota; class Phycisphaerae; order Phycisphaerales; family SM1A02. The sequence continues at coordinate 2,759 of CAZVVI010000018.1, forward strand.
TGACGGAAGAGTGCAGATTGAAGGGTTTTACGATGATGTCGAAATCGTTAGTGAAGAACAAATTGAACAATGGCATTCTCTTGGCGATGCTGACACACTGACGCTTGAAAGTTCTGGGGCGAAAGCAACTTTTGGAGAAAAAGGATTTAGTACGCTTGAGCGGCTGTGGTCTCGCCCAACTTGTGATATCAATGGACTTCGTGCTGGATATCTCGGAGAAGGCGCAAAGACAGTTATCGGTGCAAGTGCAACTGCAAAAATCAGTTGCAGGCTCGTTGCACATCAAAAACCTGAAGTGATTCAAAAAGCGCTCTTTGCATTCTTGGAAGAACGCACCCCAAATGGTTGCCACTGGGATCTAAAAAGTTATGGAACTTCGCCAGCCATTTCAGTCCCAACCGAATCTCCTTGGTTAACGGCTGCTTGCGACGCGATGTCAGCCATTTTTCCAAACCCTACTGTCCTTATTGGTACGGGTGGCTCCATTCCAGTTGTCGGTGAATTCCAAGAAATACTTGGAGTCGATGCAGTCATGGTTGGATTCTCGTTAGATGACGATCTCATTCATGCACCGAATGAAAAGTTTGAAATGAAGTGTTTCTATCGAGGAATCCTGTCGCAAGCTGCAATTTTGGAGAACTATGCAACAATACGTGTGTAGTCTTTGTTCACTATTGATGTGTTGTGCTCTTGGGTTTGCGCAAGATTTTTCGATCACAATCGATTCTCTTGGGGTTGGGAATACATGGACTGCAGGCGTTGTCACTCCACTTCATGTCACCGTCACATCTCACCGTAGTGATGCAACTGCTGCGTGGATTCAATGGGAAGTTCCAGATGCAAATGGAGACACTGTATTGTGGGGGAAACCAATCACGCTATCGCCAGAAGGCAAAACATCAACGTGGCTGTACGCACCAATAAGACCTTGGGCAGACGCTTCATTTTCTTGGGATGTGAGACTGAAAGAATGGGATGGCAACGCTCCAACGAGTGAACTTGCAACAACAACATTTACATCGAATTCGGTTCAAGCGATGCAACTCAAATCTTCCAGTGGATATATTGCTGTATTTGGAACTAGGCGAATCGGACTCACTGGTTATCAATCTTCTAACCCGTACATTACCAAACAAGAAAGTACCACGATTGTTTCAGGATTAACAAGTGTTCAGCTCCCAGATGCATGGCCAGCACTTGAAGGACTTGATGCAATTGTGTGGGCAGATTCACCTTTAGAGTTCACATATCGACAAGAACTTGCAATAGAAGAGTGGGTTAAACGAGGTGGACATCTTGTCATTTCATTACCGATGATTGGTGACCCATGGAATCTTGGCTCAGAAAATGGAGCCCTATCTTCACTCATTGGGGATATACATGTAAGCGTTGAAGAAATTTCAATTCGAGAGTTTGATCAGGTCCTTGGACGCAACAGAGGCTGGCCTGCAATCCAGATGACTACTCGCACTTTTGATGTCAACGATCAACAAAGAAGTGATGGAAGTATATATCCCCTCATCAGAATTCGCTCAAACAACAAAGTCATTGGTGTTCAAAAGCGACTTGGTTTTGGGGCAGTCACAGTGTTAGGGGTTGATCTCACGAATGGGCAACTCGCTTCACTTGGATTACCCGAAACTGATGTCTTCTGGAATCGTATACTTGGACGGCGAAGTGATACTCCTTCACAGTCAACGGTTTCTTCATTAGACGAACATCAACAACTTTCAAAAACGATTCCAACAGAAACGACACTCTCAACCGGCGAATTGGTTGCACAGGAAATCGCGATGTCAACAACTGCAAGCGGGCGACTTGGAACAGTGTTCATCATCATTCTGTTGTACTGGCTCGTGAGTTGCCCTTTAGGGTATTTTCTATTAAAACAAAAACGGAAACAACGTTGGGCTTGGGTAACGTTCACGATGATTGCGATTGCATTCTCTTTTATGACTTGGGGAATTGCGTCAACTACAGCAACGATTAAAACACCAATCAAACATGTCACGATTGTCGATCATGTGTTCGGTGGAAATGGTCAACGCGCGGTCGGCTGGTGCTCAATCTTTCTTCAAACCTTTGGAACTTCAAGCGTTCAGCTCAAAGGCGAGCAAAACAACCTTCTTCTTCCTTGGGCAACGCCATTTGCATACAAAATCCCCCCGTTTGTCGATCGCCAAGAGATTCTCATTAATCTTCAACAAGTTCCACATACGTTCGACCAACCGTCACGGGCAACGACCTCGAACTTTTCATACGACTGGATAGGAGGAATTGACCACCCTTTTTACGATTCGCTCATCCGTGCTACACCAGATAACGAGCCGACTTTGATTACAACCCGCGGAAACCCTTCTAGAGGGTCTCTTCAAGGTTCAATCGTGAACAACATTTCAAGCCCACTTCAAAACGTCACGATTGTTTGGGTTACGAATGAAAAATTACCTGTAACCCAACTTGGGCGTCTTCCTGACGGCTCGCTTGCTCCATGGGTTGAAAAAAACAAAAGTGGACAAGCATTGAATAAAGCATTTGCATGGAGAGTCTCATCTTGGAAAAGTGGAGAAACAATTGATTTTGCCTCTTTCGACTCATCCCCTGCTTCAGATTTTTCCACTGCAGTGAAAAGTCGGTACAAAATCGAAGAGGGTTTCGGTCGCAACTCGATGTCAAGAGGTGGAGTTGAAACGAAAAAAGATTGGCGATCCAAAATGGAAATGCTCTTTTTGTACTCTCACCTTCAACCCCCGACATATCAAAAGAACCCCGGATCGAAGCAAAGTCCTCCTTCCCATCACTCAACGAGAACTGGAGGTCACACCTTGGATTTTGCTGAGTGGTTTGGTAGACCGTGCATTATTGTGATGGGATTTGTCCAAAATGCACCAATTCCTGTCCCAATTTCGGTCGATGGCGAACAAAACATGCAAAGCACTGGTGAAACAATCGTGCGTTGGGTTTATCCTTTAGGAGATACCCCATGATTCAAACAACGAATTTAACACGGAAGTATGGCGAACTCATTGCGCTTGATAATCTGAATCTTCATATTAATGAAGGAGAATGTTATGGTTTCATTGGACCAAATGGCGCAGGTAAAACCACAACGATAAAAATTCTAGCGACCTTGCTGAAGCCATCATGGGGAGAAGCAAGAATTGATGGCAAAGTGATTGGGTATCAAAACCCAGAAATTCGTCCAGTGATTGGGTACGTTCCTGACTTTATGGGCTCCTACGACGACATGATTGTGAGCGAATATCTTGATTTTTTTGCGACGTGCTATGGACTCGATGGGTCTCAAAGAGTCAGGGCTGTTGGTGACGTTCTTGAACTTACTGAACTGAACTACAAAGCCAAATCTCAAGTCGCTGGACTCAGCAGAGGCATGAGTCAACGATTGTCCATTGCTCGAGTTCTGTTACACGACCCGAAAGTGCTTCTTCTGGATGAACCAGCATCAGGGCTTGACCCTCGAGCAAGAATTGAAATCCGAGAATTACTGAAAGAGTTGCATCGAATGGGGAAAACGATTCTCATAAGTTCCCATATTTTGCATGAACTCGCTGAACTGTGTACAAGTGTTGGGATTATTGAGCAAGGCAAACTGTTGTATTCAGGCAATGTCAATGACATTCTTTCCAAGGCAAAGGTCGGTCAAATTATTCATATCGAAGTCACTGAACGGTGTGAAGATGCAGCATCGTTACTTCGAGGTGTTGATGGCATTCGTACAGTAGACGTGGTCAGTGATAACGGGCGAAATCGCATTGACGTGGCAATCGATGCATCGTCAACTCTTGATCAATCTGAACTTCCCAATCGACTCATCGCTCAAGGGTTCCGGATTGTGTCTATGCAAGCTGAGCAAATTAACCTCGAAACAGCGTTCATGCGGTTGACCAAAGGTCTCGTTGGATAGTGGCAGCAGTGATAACTATCTTTACAACGCTACTTCTTTCACAGAAACCATTGATTTCACAGAGTGGGGCGAAACTGGTGAGTGCCCAAACTGGGCTGTGGAAGAAAGTATGATCCACCCCCGATTACGCCATAATCTTGTCATGCTTCCAGATGGTCATGTTCTTGCCATCGGAGGCGAGTCTCCAAGAACTCTGGTAAATACTATTGATGGTGAGTCTGTAACAGTTTACCAAGGGTGCCCTGTGTTAAACGCAGAGTGGTTTAGCCCAGAATCAAGAACATGGACTGAGTTAGCAGATATGCAAATTCCACGTGCACATCACTCGATAGCGATGTTACTCAAAGATGGAAGAGTCTTAGTTTCAGGTGGCGAACACTACAACAACACCGATGTAGATGGTTTCGTATATCCAGTTGATGGAACATCAGCAGAAATATATTCACCTCCGTATTTGTTTGATGAAGACCGCCCCAAAATCGGGTACGCACCAACTGTCATCCACTATGGGTCCGCGTTTAGAATCAGTACCACCAACGATGGACTTCAAGCAAACGATATTGAAAAAATAACGCTTGTACGACTTGGTGCATTGACTCATGGGTTTGATCAAAACCAACGCTTTGTCGAACTCAATGTTTTTGCTCGAGTGGGTGGGAAATTAGGAGTGGATGCACCTGCTGATGGAAGTGTTGCGCCGCCAGGCTATTACATGTTATTCCTCGTTTCTGATGATGGGGTACCGTCTATTGGCGAATATGTGCAAGTGAAATAGTAGGTGAATGGTCTGACCTCACTTGCCTGCAATTTAGACGTAAACGGTGTGGCTGTCACCACACAAGAAGTGTGACAGTCACTTAGTGTGGTGACAGTCACTTTGCTCTGTTGTCTGCTAGTGTCAGACACGTCGCAGCCACGGTACAATGCGTACCGATGGCACGTTGCCAAGTCATTTTGCTCGCAGACCGAAGTCTTTCAAACGTTGAGAAGATTGCCACTCAGTTACAAGATGGGCTCTCTGATATCGTTGATTTTTTGCCTGATGAGAAGGATCAATACGAAAAAGCATCGCTTGCGATTGCGATTGGTGGTGATGGAACACTGATTAATCACGGAAGAGTGCTTTCTGGGCAAGGTATTCCCCTGATTGGGGTGAATAGTGGCAAACTTGGTTTTCTTGCAAAATTCGACGCTGCCTCTCTGATTGAACATAAAGAAACTATTTTTTCAGGCACTGCACCGACGATGGAAGTGATGCTCCTTGAAGTTTCAGTTGACGGCAATGCTCCAGTGATTGCAATGAATGAAGCAATGATTGCAGCAGGAAACCCATTTAGAATTCTTGAACTTGGGCTTTCAATCAATGGTGTTCCAGCGCCTACTCTTAGAGGTGACGGGATTATCGTTTCAACACCAATTGGGTCGACTGCCCATAATGCCTCTGTTGGGGGTCCGATTGTTGACCCATCAGCGCAAGTATTTGTCCTCACCCCACTCGCAGCCCACTCTCTTGCAGTGAGACCAATCGTACTTGATGCACACAACATCGTGACTGTAGAACTTCTTCAAGCCAATGAAGGCACGTCTCTTGTGGTTGATGGTGTCGTTCAAAATTCATTGCAAGAAGGGATGAAAATGACAGCCCAAAGGTCTTCTCAATCACTTTCTATTGTCCTTAACCCTTCCGTCACATATTGGAACGCCCTTGTTGATAAACTACACTGGGCAGCCCCGCCCGGCTAACGACTCTATGAATGAAGTTAATTCAAAATGATTGATCTCAAATCACTTCGCGAACATCCACAACGATTTATCGATGGTGCTTCTGCTAAAAAAATAGAAGTTGATATCGCATTGTTTCTTCAACTCGATGAACAAAAAAGATCGTTAACTAGACAACGAGAAGAACTCCGTGCTGCACAAAAAAGGATCTCTAAAGAAATCGGACCTCAAATTGGTTCATTAAAAGGACAGCTCAAATCTGCAAACGAGGAAGAAAGAGCTGAGATTGAATCTATCCTCGCAGAGTTTGAAGCCAAACCAACCGCCTTGAAGAGTGAGATTCAAACGATTGATGATGCTATTGCAGAACTTGAACCGAGTTGGAGTTCCTTACTGCTTCAAATTCCCCAACCACCTGACAGTGATGTGCCAATTGGTCAATCTTCTGAAGACAACCTTCAATTGAGTACATGGTCACCAGATGGATATGACTTGTCGAAATCATTCGTATCAAACCGTGGCTTTGAACCAAAATCCCATCTTGAACTCGTTAAGGAACTCGGCCTTGCAGATTTTGAACGTGGCGTAAAGATGGCAGGAACTCGGCATTACATTCTTACGGGAAATGGAATGCGATTACAACAAGCAGTGTTGCGATTCGCATTTGATTGCATCACAAACAATTTTGGTTTTACTCCAATGTCTGTGCCAGTCATCTTGCGCGAGGAATGTATGGTTGGAACTGGGTTCTTTCCCTCTGGACGAGATCAAGCGTATCACATCGAAGAATCAAACCGAGGTTCTGGACACGATTTATTCCTTGCAGGAACTGGCGAAGTTGGATTGATGGGAATGCATGCAGATGAAATTTTGGATGCAGAGATGCTACCAATTAAGATGGCAACTGTCTCTACATGTTTTCGGCGTGAGGCAGGTGCTGCTGGTCGTGACACTGCTGGCCTCTATCGCATTCATCAATTTGAGAAAGTTGAACAAGTTGTTATCTGCAAAGCAGATGAAGAAGAAAGCCGCAGGTGGCATAAAGAGATGATAGAAATCGTTGAGCAACTGCTTCAACAACTTGAACTCCCTTACAGATTATTGCAATGTTGCACTGCTGATTTGGGCGCAAAAAATGCGGACATGATTGATGTTGAGTGTTGGATGCCTTGCAGAGGCGAGTTAGATTCACAAAACAAACCAATCGGCGATTGGGGCGAAACGCATTCAGCTTCACGCCTTTACGATTATCAATGCCGCCGTTTAAATATGAGATATCGAAATGAAGAGGGAAAGACTGTTTTCGCACATTCGCTCAACAATACAGTTCTTGCGAGTCCGAGAATTCTCATTCCTTTACTTGAAATGCACCAACAACAAGACGGTTCTGTAGTTCTTCCAGAATGTTTACATGCTTATATGAATGGGTTGACGGTTCTTGAACCATCCTGTGAACCGTCATCAGCATGATGTTAGTAGAGGTTCCACTCGCAATCCGTCGGCACAAACTCGTTTCGTCCGTACGAGATGCGATTCAAAACAGAAATGTCGTTCTTGGAATTAGTGGCGGCGGAGATTCGATTGCACTTCTGCTCCTTTGTGTTGCTGCCTCAAGGCAACATGAATCAACATTCAAAATTGTTGTGGGTCATGTTAACCACGGACTTCGAAAAGAAGCGATCAAAGAGCAATCGTTCGTTGAATCAATGTGCAGTTCGCTAGACGTGCACTGTCACTCACAAGAGGTTTCTGTAGAACCGAAGCGTGGTAGTATTGCAGCAGGCGCTAGAGATGCACGATATAAAGCGCTTGCTGAAATCGCAAACGAACATCGTTGTGATGCAATCGCAACTGCACACCACGCAGATGATCAACTTGAAACAATGCTCATGGCATTATGCCGTGGAAGCGGCGTACGCAAACTTGCTGGAATGGCATCGAGCAGACCTCTATTTGATGGCATCGACCTTATCCGACCACTTTTGCATGTAGAAAAAAATTCGTTGTTGGAGATTTGCAAATTGGCAGACATCCAATGGTGTGAAGACCCAACGAATAGTGACCCATCAACTCCAAGAGGAAGATTGCGGCAAGATGTCATTCCTGTTCTAAGGGAACTTTGGTCATCGGCTGATCGACATGCGGCGAACGCTTCTTCAATGCTCCATGCGACTGTTGATGCATTTGATTCACTCATCCCGCAAGGAACTTGCTGGTCAAGGGAAACGATTAGAGAGTTCCCGACGTCAATTATTGCTGCAGCATTACACAATGCTATTGGTCATCACGCGAATTACGAAACAATCCAGTTAATCACACATGCCATTCAAGATGAATGTACGGAGCCACGAAAATTTGAATGTAAAAATGGATGCGTTGTACATGTCACTGCACACAACGTTGAGGTGCTTTATACATAACCGGCGGGTCCACTCATCACAACGACCCCATCATCGTTTAGATGATATTTCAAGGTGCCGCCCTGACTCGACACGTAATACACACCTTGTGCTTGTGAAGCAACAAAAACTGAAGCCCCACCTGTACCTGATGCATGAGTAGGACCTACCCCCCGCTCCCAAGATGCACACGTTGCATATTGTGAGTCATCTTTTCGAGCAAAATGGACGTTCATGCCCTCTTGGAATGATGGATGGTTTGATATTTGTTCCCCAAGTTCTTCTCGAACAAGCAGTGGATTCTCTTCCGTCCAATATACCGCGTTCGGATTTCCCAAATTCACGAATGTCAACTCTGGATATTCATCCAACTGAATAGACTCCATCATCGGTTTGCAGAGTGTCACGGAAACCTCGTTGCTTTCATGCACAACACAATGATGTACTCCAGAAACTGTGCGAATTGAGAGTGTGGGGTCTGTGACCATTCTGTTCCGAACCAAATGGAGCGAAACACAACGCAACCCATTCCCACATTGTTCCGCTTCACTTCCATCTGCATTAAAAATTCGCATATATGCATCTGCTTGTTCATCTTCACTTACAAGCAAAAGCCCATCAGCACCATTCAAGTTCTTGATGAGATTTTCTGGCGATTCGTCACCAAAATGAATCAAAAAATGATTCGACGCACCATGCATTCTGACATTTTGAGGAGTGGTCATACTAAGAATCTCAGTAGAATCAAACTAACGATTACAATTTTAATCATCCTTACTCTTCGGTTAATCGGAACTTTACGTACAGAGCATCCAATGAGCGCATGTAGATTTTTTTGCCGCTCATCAATCGAGCCATGCATAGCATCTTTATGATCTACAGGAACACCATTTGCAAAAGCAAGCGCTGAAAGTGAATCGTTCATGAATTGCACTGCTTCTTCAGTCACGACAGGGCTACCAACACTTTCTGAATAATCGATTACTGAATACGCATCTGCCTGCCTTTCAAATCGGGTAGACACTAATACAAACGTGATAATCGTGATGACAAGTTGAGCCACTTGTATATATCCAGAATTTGTATCTAAACTTAGCCAAACACACACTTGGTCTGACCAAATGAGTGCGCAAATCATTGCAAGAATCAAGAATGGAAGATGCCAGAACTTATGATGTGCAAACTCATGTCTAACAACTGCAAGAAGTTCACTTCGAGTAAGATTTAGAATCAGTTTATCCGTGAGAATGATTGTCTTCGGTGTAAATAAAACACCTATTGCCATTGCATTCATAAGAAGGTTGTGCGTGTTCCATACTAATATTCTTGGGTTTTGAATCCCTGCTCTTGTCGCCTCTTCGTGAATAGCGAGTCGCAACTGTGAATCTTTCATTACTTTTGCATTTAAAATGAAACGGATGTAGTACGGCGACAACACTACAAAACAGATGACAATAAAAAAATCAATATCTTGAAAAATACTGTCGGGGTGGACGTACATCTCTATCGCTTCTCGGACACCCCAAATGAACAATAGTGCGATTAACAAGAGTAAGACATCAATTCTTAGCCGGTGTAAAACCCAAGCCCATGATTGTTTTACTGGAGAGGTCATCCACCACAAAATTGTCAATGACAGCACGGGTGGAAGCAAGATTAAAATCTCGTCTAGCAAAATGTAATTCCCAACATATCCTCTGGCGTACTCCATCCATCCAAAAACGAACAATGCCATTCCCCATGCGACAAGAATCGCAATTATTAAAATGCTAACCCCAATTTCTGTTCGTTTTACGATTGGAGCAATGAGGAGTGCAAGTGCAGGGGCAGCCACGAGCATCATCAATATCCAAAGACCTTGAATTCCATCGGTTGAAAATGTTTGGTATTCAGCTATCGATACACTAACAAATAGAAATAATGATATTGGACGAATCATTATCGAAGAGAGATTGTCCCTAGATCAACCACAACGTTTGAATGCCTATAGTAATCAACGTTCATTGAGTCTTCATTGACGTACGTGAAGACAAGGCAATTCGCTCTTGTGTTTGTTGCGTAGTTTTTATCGCCCATCCCAGGTCCTGCGTGATCACCATTTCGGTATTCTTGTGCATGAAAATGGAAATGGAATAATGCAGTGTACGCTGCGTCGAACATGTCTTGAGAAGCGTTAAACCGTCTGTCATGATGTCGAACTCTTGGTTCAAACTCAAGGATTTCAAAACGGCCTTGTTCATCAAGTGCAATCACTCCGCCATACTCGGTTGTTGTGTCCTCATGGTCTCTTTTTGCATAATCAAACAAATGTTCGCGAACTTGTGGAACTTCAAGTGCTTTGAGCGCAATCTCTAATGCAATTGCATCTCCCCACGTAAGCACATCTCTCGTTGTTTTAAGAAGTTCAGCATTTGCTTGATAACTACCCCCACCCTCCCGTTCGAAGTAATGCTTTTGTCCTTTTATCTTGTGTTCGACAGTACGAAGTATTTCACCAGTTGATCTAGACAAACCACCCTGTTCTCCATGCCTTCGAAGTGAAACCGCAATCGGAATATCGCGCATTTCAATCGAACTTCGTTTGTTGTCATCTAACTCCCCAAGTGTTTCGGTTGCCTCAACCCAAAATGCTTCGTACTCAGGTTTTGCAAGTTCCCGTATCCAAAGTATCTCTTCACGACGAAATGGAACGACTCCAAAATCGTTCATTGCTTTGCGAAGATCAAGAAGAAACGCATCGTCTTCTGTAATGATTTCACTATTCAATAATTCAACAAGGCGTTCGCGTTCTGCAAGTCGATGAAGCAGTTCCCAGCAACGAGTGCGATACCCTTGTTTCCATGCTTTATTTGAATTCACCAATGACATAAAGATGACATCTATAATTGCCTCTTCCCCAACAAGTTGGACGAGTGCTTTGTATTCAGGTCGCTCTTTTTCTGATTGGATAAATGGTATTGGTGCTGCCCATGAACTGATGAGTGCTTCGTCAAGTTCAATGACGTTTTCATCCGCAATCCACTGACAGAGTTCAGTGAGCCATGTCAAATTATCAAGCCGTGGTAATTGTTGTCGAATGATGCGTTCGGTGCCCTCTTGGTCAAAGTTCCACAATCGCCTGAGGGCTGCCATTCTTGCATCGTTCGTATAACCCGCTTTCCAGAGTAGTCGTTGGAGCATTTCGCGATAGTTTTTATTTTCAATCCCAACCTGTTGGTCAAGTAGAGTCATCGCTTTGATGTGTACTGCAGATGGCCTGCCGGTTTCTTGCAGCGTAGAACTAGGGTTGGTCATCGTCGGACCACCACAGTGGAAAAGGGCTAGAAAGGTCATCAATAGTAGGTAATTGGGTTTCATGTTTGCACAGTGTACAGGTGGAAGCAAAGAATACGACTTCAGCGTACCATTTAGCAACATGACTTCTGAAAAAACACCAAATGACCCCCTCTATCATCAAGTTGATGAAGTCATCCAACTCATGAGACCTTCTATACAGGCAGACGGAGGGGATATCGAACTTGTCGATGTCAATGAAAAAGGGGTCGTCTCGATTCGATTTCTAGGCGCTTGTATTGGGTGTCCTTCACTGGACATGACGTTGCAGGGTGGCATTGAAGCAACGTTAAAAGAACGAGTAGACGGCATTACGACTGTCCAAGCTGTCGAGTAATTTTTGCAACTTATTGAGGTTCAAGGGGTTGTAAGAGCTTCTTGGCATTCTTTAGTGGAAATGATTCGCCAGTTTTGCTACGATGTTGGTTGGTGGATCGCGCAGGCAGCGCGATATTTCTCAAAGGAAGTAGCGACAGGAGGCTCGCAATATGTTAGTGATTACGCGAAGAGAAGGGGAAGAAGTTGTGATTGGTGACCCAGCAAAACCGATTGGTGTAATTCGGATTGCATCCATCAAGGGTGATCGGGTGCGAGTTGCGTTGGATTTTCCTCGTGAAATTGCAGTGCATCGCCGTGAGGTTGCATCTGAAATTGCGAAATCTGGCCCAGCAATCGCAGGCAAAATTCGCCCAACAGCTCCAGAGTAGGAAGAGAGTGTGAGACAACCTTGCTGTGGGGACAGTCACTTTCGCTTTTGAGTGCCAGCCACAATGAAAAAATGGCTCGCGGCATGTGGTGGGTCATGCCGCAAGCCAAGGAAGGTACGGTCAAACGAAGTTTAACCGGCTTGAGGAATGGCTCTCGGTACGGGCACGAACCGAGAGCCGTTGGTTGATCAGTATCGTGCGTCCTTGCAGATACTTTCACTGAAATGAGTCGTCCCTGACTCATATTGTGCAGCACTTGCTGCAAAAATTTCAAACAAGGCGCTTGCATCATCCATGACGCAGCTTTCCTCGAATACTGAGCGTCCGTGCTCAGCAATAGAAATCATCTTTGTGTTCAAGAGCCTCCCCCGTTCGTGTTGCCCTTGTTCCTCGCACGCTTCATAATGTCTTTGAGTTTGGCGAGGTTCTCTTCTTTCTTTGCGCTCCATCGCTCGAAGTTGAATACCTCTAGATGGTCTCCCACTCCAAGAACGTACGCTTGCTTTGCAATCCCAGCTAGAGAAAGTAAGGTGTCTGGTAATCGTATTCTGCCCGCTTTGTCTATTTCGATTCGTCTCGATTGTGAGAAGAGAATTTGTTCGAACTCCATCACATCCTCGTCTGGGAGAAGTGATTGCTCTAAGGAGTTGGCTTTTTTCTCGAAGGTTTCTTCTGGTGAGAGCCAAATCGTATCGTTGGGTCCAGGCGAAGCGTAGACAACGCCCGATGAGAAACCCTCTCTCGCTTCTGCTGGAAGAGAGATTCGTGACTTTTCGTCGATAGATCGTTCTGTTTCGCCTGTAAATAACACGATGTATTTCCTGAGTGTTCATTGCCAATCGACCCCACAGTACCCCACCTTTTCCCATTTTGCAACACTTTCCTAAAAAAAGGTGAAGACAAACGTTCTCGGACGTTGCTTTTAGGCTATTCTGTGGCATCCTAAGTACTGTAGTGGCAACACCTTCCGGCGTTTTATGCCATTGCAAAAAAAGTATGTCAGACTCTACACTCAATCCACAACTCATCCACAACGCATTGTTGAGTATTCCTCACGCAACGTACGTGCTGACGTGTTGTCACGATCAGAGGCGAGATGGCGTCATTACGAACTGGGTCCAGCAATGTAGCTCAGAGCCGCCGATGCTTGTTGTCGCAATTCCAAAGGGCAAAGCAATTGAACCGATGCTTCGTGATGCACGGTGCTTTGCGTTGTGTATGGTCAAAAAAAATGATCGGTGTGCAAAAAGATTGTTTGGTACAGATCATGAACCCGATGAAGATCCATTCCTTTCCCTTGAAACAGACGAAGCAGTCACCGGAATGCCGATTCTCAAACAATCACTCGTATGGTTTGATTGTAAACTTGAAGGACATTTGTCTCCTGATGCTGATTGCAGGTTGTATCTTGGTCAAATTGTTGCTGCACATATTGCTGATCAGAAATTGATGACTCGACTCGCTAAAGAACAAGTCACACCCCCTATTCATGAACGGCGAAAGATGCCTCGTTCAAGTACCGCAGCAACTCAATAAATTTCATGAAGCAGAATTACACAAGGGCGTGCAAACGCATTTGTAATGATTCGATAAATCGAAGAGGCGACGCAACTGCCCGAACAGCAGCTGCTCTCTGGGTACATGACTGCTCAAACTTTGCTGGAGTAGATGCAATATCCAGAAGCCATCCAAAGATTTCGATTTCATCAGAAGCCCAAGCAATCTGAGACCCCACAGTTGGTATTGAAGCAACTGGATGCTCTCGTGAGCATGCAAGTGGCGTCTCCTCCCAGCTGGCGAAAAGTACATCGAGGACATTCGCAGAACAGTCGAAGGAGGCTGGTGAAGGACACCATGCACAATCTGCATGGCGAATTACATCTGTCTGTCGAATCGCCGCAGGCGGTTGGCGAATCATGTCATGTATCCCGTGGCTGACTGCAGCACGCATGAGTAACGCGCGATCTCGATACGTTGAAGGAAGCACAAAGACAGCGTTCTGTTTTGCCACATTCAAGCGAACAGCCATCGCAATAATATCTTGCCAACTGCCAAGATTACCTACGATTGAGATCAATACGTCATCTTCGTGAAGATGAAGTTCCTCAACGACTTGCTCGGAATCGAGGGAAAATGTTGAGGGCTCCACTCCCACAAGAGGTTCTTGGATCTGCTCAAGGGATAGCCCCAAAGTGTTGGCGTGTTTTGAAACAAAATCTGTTGTTGGAATGACTCGCCAAGAACCCCCGCCTTGCATCGTCGCATCACACTCATCTATAAACGCACAAGTCTCATAATTGTTTGAACAATCTTCGGTTACGACCATTGCGTGCCAACCCCAAGCAATAATGTTTGAATATTGGCACCCTCTCATTTCTTGGATGTATCGCGTGACTCTTTTTGAAAGTGTTCGTGCACGGTCAGTGGCTCCACCAATTGACCCTAGAACTGGAATGCCCCGCTCTCTGAAATTAGATTCTTCCTCTGTAGTTCCAATCACGATGACTTCATGTTCTTCTTGATAAAGTTGGCGAATTGCAAGCCGCATTAAGCCAATGAGAGAAGAAGATGTCGTCCAATGCGATGGAGAAATGATATGCAACATCGACACGATTTATTTCCGTTCTAAGTTGTCACCTAATCGACCTGTCGTATGTGTATAAAACACCTTGGCAATTGAATCTCCGAGTTTTACAGCAAGCTCCTCTGCCAAATCACGAGCTTCGGCCGACGTATTCACTCTATTTGGACTTACTTTCTTCAAATTCTCAGAAACTGTAAATGACGCTTGATCTGTTGGGAATAAGCGTATTTTCGACTCATCACTCGTCACCGTGTCAATCACTCTGATTGAACAGGACGTTCGTGGACTTGGCGTAATTCCATCACTCGTTAAACCAAACGCTGTCATTTCGACATAAATCACCACAGATGCTCCAACGGCTTTGCCTAAAGCTCTAATTGGAAGTGGATTGTTGTATTTGTCATTCGATGAACTGACTCTCATCGCATCTCTTGGGGAAATCATCGTCGTCAACACTTTATTTGCAAGCAACTCGTTCGTCACTGTCTCTGCAATTACCCGACGCAAACGAATAGGATGCATCACATTTCGTCGATCATCAACGAAGACAACCGTTGGTACGTTTGGCAAATTGAATAATGCTTCTTGTTCTGGATCGGGCGTTGCAATGTATGCCGCGACTGCAGCAATATTACACGAAGACATCACAGAACAACAACAGAACAACAACATCGAGATCGCGATTCGTATCATTTTTCGAGCTCCGGTCGATACCTGTCTGGATGTTTTGGTTCGATGTGAAAGTAAAATAACCAAGACGTTTGCTTAATGAATTCGTTTAACAGCCCTTGCTCAATCGTTCCTTCACTTGCCTCTTCACGGCTCAACACTGCTGGTCGCCGTGGAAACATAGCAATAATTTCATACGAATCTGCAAATCCGTCCTGCACATAACTATCGGCTTCAATGACCCCAATCGTTGCAGAGCAACGACCTTCCCAAAGCCAGTGGTTACCTGGAGGTGTGAGCGAGTAATTTTGTAAATCAATGTAGATGACACGGTCAACGCCAAGTGCCTTCGCGATTTCTGTAGATGGCATCGCCGTCCATTGCGGCGTTTCAAATTGCCATCGAGCAACTGCATCGGGTCGAAGAACTTCTACGTTTTCAACATTTTTAGCAATACGCCCAGCAACTGCACCAGCGATTAGTGTGGATATACCAGGATGTTCATAATGAACAGTTAAATCTGTATCAATCACAACTGCCACCCGTTCACCCGACAGAGGATATTCAGCGGGTTTCTCAATCAACATCTGATCTTCCATCGCTTGTTTCCCTGCACCAATGAAACCAATCGCGCCACACCCAATCAAAAGGGAGGGCAAAAGAATTGCTACTAAAAGAAATGCATTTCGAATCATCATATGACGCCTCTGTACACGAGGATTTTAAAGCCCCATGCAATGATTGCGAGGACGACTGCAAAAATAAATATTCTCGATGGGCGGAATCGTTGAAGCAGTGGTCCAAAGGAATACCCAGTACACGCTGTAATGAACCCTCCGATGGCTATGAAAATCGCTACAAAAGCAAGAAGCATTCCCATTGGCTGAGCCATAAACGCTGTTGGGAGTTCACCTCGAACCGTGTGGCTCCACGAGGTCGTCATTCCACACGTCGGACATGGAATATCTGCAGCCAACACCCAGCCACACTTTGGAAGGCCTAATTGCTGGTGAGTCCCGATTCCCTCACCCGAAGGCGTCAGAAAATAGGCTATCGAAAGGAGTGCAAGGGCTACACATGCAACACCGAGTGCATGAATCCTCTTCATCCGTTCTGATTTCACAGGGAGATAGGTCTCTATATTGGCGTCTTGTTCCTTCACAACTGGTACAGGATACCCTCCAAGTCGCAAGGCGGCTATGATTGCTGGAATGGAATGGATTGATGGGCACGTAGACCTCGCGTATCTCGAAGTACATGGGAGAAACATCGAAAAAAAATGCGACCTAGCAGACGAAGCATGCATTTCATTACCAGACTTCGTTGATAGCCCTGTGCGGACTATTTTTGGAACAATATGCACCTATCCTAAGGATGGCCCCTGTGGCTACACGGACAGCAGTCATCGCGATGCAGCATTCCAAGCAGGGCTTGAACAACTGCAGATTTACCAGCGGCTTGAACGCGATGGGCACATCACAATCGAATTGCAAGGATGCCCACTCAAATCACAATTGAGCACGCTCTTACTTATGGAAGGTGCAGATCCAATACGCAGTGCAGATGACGTGCAGTGGTGGAGAGAACAAGGATTGCGATGTGTTGGTTTAACGTGGGCAATTGGGACTCGATACGCTGGTGGGAATGCCTGCGGAGGGCCTCTAACAGATGAAGGAATTGAACTTATTGCGGCATTAGATGAAGCAGGAATTGCACATGACGTCTCGCACCTTTCAGACGATGCGTTTGAAGATGTGTTGCATTACGCCAAGGGTCAAATCATTGCATCTCATTCAAACAGCCGCTCTGTTTTAGAAAACGATTCCCAACGACATCTTAAAGATGACCAAGCAAGTGAAATATTTGCAAGAGGTGGTGTGATTGGATTAAATCTTTGCAATCAATTTTTATCGAAGAACTTTTCAAACGAAAACACAACTGCGAGCATTTCAGACTGTGTTGAACATATTTTGCATTGGTGTGATCTTGCTGGAAATCGAAGGCAAATCGCCCTTGGAAGTGATTTTGATGGCGGCTTTTCAACGAAATATTTACCCGAACATTTGAAACACCCAAATCAATTATCAAACTTGGCAGAAGCATTGCGCTCTGTTGGCTTCGATGAAGATGATCTTACCTCATTTGCAAATTCTGCTTGGATGCGGGTATTCAGTTAATTCAACGGCGTGCTGAACATACCCGTTTTTCCATCGACCTCAACATCCGTCAACAAATGAAGTCGAACCCCACAACCGTGCAAATCGGCTACTGATACCGCGTCATCTGTAAACAAGTGTTGCACAGGAAGTTCTGAATAGTTGAGTTCTAACCCACCACATGCAAGCGATAAAATTGAACGATGTCGGGTTAACCAACCCTGCACGATTGCGACATCTCTGAAATCTTCTGCATTCGCAAGAAGGTGCACACACCCTTCTCCATCTACGGCAAGTTCAACGTGCTCATGTTCCGGACAACGAGGTGTTATCGCCAATAAGCCATCGATGTACGAAGCGAGCGTGACTTTTGTCGATTTTTCTTCAACAATCTTCTCTACTTGCGTAGGTTGATCTTCCACTTGCTCGTGTTGAACTGACACTTGTTCCTGTTCTGGTGTAAATCGAGGTGAAACTGGAAGTTCATCTTCAATTGGAGTGGTCTCTTGTCCAATACTGCTTCGTATTCTGCTCATAAAATCAACAACGTTGCTTGAACGTGCGAAACTTACTTGAGAAACAACCGTGTTTGAACTGTTCATCGCAGGAAGTGGCTGTCCAACTTCTATTTGAACGCCAAGTTGGTGATACGCAGTTTGCACGATTCGGCTTGCTGCATCACTTGAAGATCGTTCTTCCGCCCCGACGATGATCAGTCGAATTGGAGGTAGCGGTTGGTTTTCACCCGTCGCTGCGATGAGTCCTTTGAGTAACCGGTATGCTCCAACAACTGCTGCTTGATCTGCACCTGACAACAGCGTCACACAGTCCGCATCACAATGAAGAAGTGAAGTGGGATCAGCATCAGAGGGTGGCTGAACAATCCAGTTTTCAACAGGAATGTCAACTCGTTGGATCACTTCTTCAATTGAGTTACACTCCGTGATGTCGACAGAGCCCATTCCAATCGCCGCTACATCTACTGTCTCCTCGTGCATGCGAACTAAAATTGAAAGACCATGTCCTGCTCCACGTCCAGCATATGGCACGAGCCATAATCCACCCTGCACTGGCAAATGAGCAGGAAGGAGAAGTTCTATTGATGTTGTCGATGCTGGGGAGTCATCGCTGGTCGTAAACAGTGCTGCAAGTTGAGCGTATTGTTCAGAACTCGGCGCCATGTCCGCCTTCCTCTGGAGCAATTCGACCTACGACTGGTGATTCCTCTTTGTGAGTAAATGTACCCACCCGTCGTGCGAGTTCTGCTGCTCGTCCACCCTGACTCGCTGTGACTTCAATCATCGGCTGGGGTGGCGTATAAATATCTTCGAGCCATTGCACCAAAGACTCAAAATCTCGTTCAGCTTCACTATCTGGAGCAAAGTCACATACTGGTTGACCAAAACTAGCCGCTTCACGTAGGGTTTCATGATCACGAATCACAACCGGAGAAACTTCAGGGGAAAATGATTCTCGTAATCTTTGCAATAATGTTCGGGCTAAAGGAGAAGACCGGTGAATTGAAGGGATAATCCTGCATGGAAGAGGGTTCCCAATTCTTGCGATTAAGGCATCGACAGTCTTTCGTTGTCTGCGAGCACCTCGCAGGGAAAAATATCCAGTCTCAACTGGAATTAAGGCTTCTGTAGCAGCCCTCAATGCGTTATACGTCAACAATCCGATGTTTGGTGGGCAATCAATCACGCATCGATCAAAATCATTATTCCATGCTTGTAATACGCCTTGAAGTCGACGATCACGGTCTGGCATATTTTGAAGAACGCCTCCTGGGGCTTCGAGTGCTGTGAGCATCATCGTACTGGGAGCGAGGTATAGATTCCGTGTAATCTCCCACGTATATTTTTCCTTATCAAAACCTTCGTCATGTTTCTGGGTCATTGCATCGCCAATGTGGTGCTCAATCTGTTCTTCAGGAACACCTAACCCAGCAGCACAATGTGCTTGCGGATCCATGTCAATCAGTAATGTCCGAAGACCACGACGGGCATATATTGCGGCAAGGTTAATCGACGTTGTTGTCTTACCGCAGCCCCCTTTTTGGTTAACAATTGCAAATGTACGCAAAGGGAATCCTCTCTTGGCTCCAAAAAAGAACCGACCTTTCCTTATCGGAAGTGCAAGGAGGTTTCCTTGAACATACGGTGCTACGGTCCCCCATAAGGGGCTTCCCATCTAATTGCTGGTTTCAATTACGCAGAAGCGCCTACAGAAGCCCAAGCAAGGCCGATTGTGCCATTGTCAACATCCGTAACGATTTTTGCACCATCTTCAGTTGGCAACACCAATCGAATCGAAGAATCAATTGTTTTTTTATCCACAACCATCAAGGAAACAAGTTCTTCAATGTTCACAGGAAGAGGGAGGCGAGTAGGCAAGCCAATCGTTGTTAAAAGTGTTCTAACTCTGTCAACCGAATCAGCATCGATCATCCCGATTGCTTCTGCGCATGAACTTGCTGCACAAATCCCTATAGAAACAGCTTCGCCATGAAACAAAGAGAGTTCTGGCAAGGGCTCGATTGCATGTGCAAACGTGTGCCCTAGATTGAGTAACGCTCGGCATCCTGATTCCCTCTCATCTTCAGCAACAATTGCTGCTTTAATCGTTGCACAAGTTGAGACCAGTTCAATGAGTGTGTCTGCATCCCGCTGAAAGATGGAATCAATATGTTGTTCGATCCAAGTCATCAACGATTCATTTCCAAGCATCGCATGTTTGACGCACTCAGCAAGTCCACACCTGAGTTGTCGATCATCAAGCGTTTGCAACACATCAACATCTACAACGACACTTTGGGGTTGCCAGAATGAACCAGCAAGATTCTTGCCCAATACATGTTCACCATCACTCCGTTTGATTGGCAAGTTAATCCCAGTCTTTCCACCAATCGAAGCATCCACCATTGCAAGGAGGGTTGTTGGAACTTGGATAAGAGGAACTCCTCTCATAAACGTAGCTGCTGCGAATCCACCAACATCTCCAACGAGCCCTCCGCCAATGGCAACCAAAGGAACTTCGCGATCACATCCGTATGAAACCATTGAATCCCAAATGTTTTGCACAGTTTGAACAGTCTTGTTAGATTCAACCGCTTGAAGTGTACATGCCTCTGTTGATTGGGAGAAAGAATGAATTGCAGTTGAACCATGAGTCGACTCGATTGCTTCATCAATCACTAAAAAATACTTTGAGGCAGGGGCAATCTCATGTACAAATGAACCTAGATTTTTCAACGTTCCACTTCCAATATGGATGGAATACGATCGATCTTCAAGTGGTACTAGTATGTCATTCATACATCTTCTTTCGATTGTTCATACATCACAGCGAGCGCTTCTGAGGAATCCTCAGGCAAGTCACCTGATACTTCTTGTGCAGCATCAAGAACTTCTTGCGTTTTAATTGTAACTCGATGACGTATGTTCTTTTTAGATTTTGTCATTCTAAAAAATAAATATGCAAGGAATGCAATGACACCTAACAATGGAAGTGCGAGTAAAGCCCCTTCTGGCAAACCTCCATCGTTTGCAGTGAGAAGAACGCCATGCTCTGTAATGAACGTTGGGTACGATCTTAATTGTTGATCTCTACCCTCAATCGATATATTTTTATAGAACAGTGCTGGTGCTTGTATTGTTTGTTTGAGTGAAAAGTGTGAGCCACCAACAACATACACCCCAAACACTGTTCCACTCTGGTCCCGAACAAACAGTTCGCACACGCCTTGCCAAGGCGATTGCAATTGTTCGATGAGCTCAATCTTGCCTGAAATGTGAAACAACCCTCCTCGGTATTTGGCGGGACGCTCAATGATTGATTGCATTTCAGGAGGTACAGCACTTGTGGCAGTGCCCTCCCATGTCTGCACATGTCCAACAAGTGCCGCAAATCCCTCCCCACGAGTATCTGGTCCATCAACAACCGTTTGAAGTCGATTTCGGGTGTTTTCATCAATTGGGGAAACCCCCTTAACCGCACTGA
Organism: uncultured Isosphaeraceae bacterium; assembly: GCA_964630505.1. Lineage (GTDB taxonomy): Bacteria > Planctomycetota > Phycisphaerae > Phycisphaerales > SM1A02. The sequence continues at coordinate 24,256 of CAZVVI010000018.1, forward strand.
GTACGGTTATAAGGCAGGAAAGCACAATCGATGTCCCATGTAGCATTTTTGCAGGATACACGGTGCAGCAACGTCATGAGTAGGGTATGATTCCTCGCCTTAAGGTCCCATCGTCTAGTCAGGTCAGGACACCAGGTTTTCATCCTGGGAACAGGGGTTCGAATCCCCTTGGGATCATTACAGGGAGGTTTTCTCATGATTTTACTGCCATTGGTTCTTATCACTTCTACAGGCGAATTTCAGCCAATAGACGTCGAAGCAGCAACGACGCTTTCGCTTGGTCGGCTCGCAATCACTGAGTTGCAGCCCGACTCTTCCTCCGAAAATTCAGAAGAGGAGCCAATGGCAAAATCGACATTGGCATGGGGTCAGCAAGATACATGGCGATGGGGAATTCAAGGTGGCTATGCGAAAGATGTTAAGGACTCCGACAACACACTTTCAATTTATGGTGTTGAATTTGAGTACTTTCTTGAAGATGATTTAAGTTTGGACCTCGGCTTCTTCGGAATGGATGTTGACCAAACTGGTCCAAACGCAGACGGGTTTAACTTCACACTTCAACTCCGTTGGCACTTCATCAGTGAAGAGAAGTGGTCAATGTTTATGGAGGGTGGCGCTGGGTTGTTACGAACAAGCGCTAAAGTTCCAAGTGATGGCTCAAAATTTAATTTTACACCTCAAGCAGGGCTTGGTCTGTCGTTCGATATCGGCAACCATAATCGCTGGCTTGTTGGTGTGAAGTGGCATCACATTTCAAATGCAAGCACGTACGATTCAAACCCTGGACGAGATAGCATTATGGTCTGGTCAGGGATTTCGTTTCCCTTTTGAGTGACTGTCACCACACAATTAGGGCCAGACCACTTGGCAAGTCAAACGTTGTTGCACTCAACAGAGAAGAATTAGACGAAAGACCTTCCACTCAACAGTTGAGGGTCAGACCCAGTGACAGTCACACCTGCCTATTCAGTAAACGCTGCAATAGCAAGTGAAACGTTATGTCCGCCGAAACCAAACGAATTGTTAAGTGCAACACGAATCTCTTTTTCTTGTGCTGTGTTGGCAACAAAATTCAAATCAAAACCATCGTCAGGATTGTCAAGATTAATTGTTGGTGGCATCACACCTTCGCAGATTGCATTCACAACAGCAATTGATTCTATTCCACCTGCTGCACCAAGCGTGTGCCCTGTGCTCGACTTCGTCGAACTCATTGCAAGAGAATACGCGTGCTCTTTAAACAATCCCTTCACAGCAGCAACTTCAGCGGCGTCACCAAGAGGTGTAGAGGTGCCATGAGCATTGATATAGTCAACCTCAGTTGGTGCGATTCCTGCATGGTTCATCGCTGCTTTCATCGCTGCTTTCGCACCGCTCCCTGCTGCATCAGGTGCTGCAATATGGCTAGCATCGCCTGTGATACCAAACCCAATAATTTCTGCAAGAATATTTGCACCACGAGCTTTTGCATGCTCTAAATCTTCAATCGCAAGGACTGCTGCACCCTCGGCAAGAACAAAACCATCACGAGCTCGATCAAAGGGCCTTGATGCTAGTGTTGGTTCATCATTTCGAGTTGAAAGTGCCTTCATTGCTGAGAACGAACTGACGCAAACTGGAGAGACTGCACCTTCTGCACCCCCAGCAAGAATAAAGTCTGCTTGGTTGGTTGCAATAAACATATACGCTTCTGCAAGTGCATGAGCACCTGTAGCACACGCGGTTGCTGGTGCTGAGTTAACCCCGCGAAGATTAAATCGAATTGAAACGTTTCCAGAAGCCGCATTCACCATGAGTTTAGGAACAGTAAATGGACTTAATCGGCGAGGTCCTTTTTCTCTGAGTACCCCATCGTAATGTTCAATCGTTTGAATTCCACCAACTCCAGAACCAATGACAACACCCCTTCGATAGGGATCACCCTGCTCCCAATCCAATCCACTTGATTCCATCGCCTCAATAGCAGCCCAGAGACCGAGTTGTGCGAATCGGTCAGTCTTTTTGATCTCCCCACGGTCAAGTTTTTCGGTTGGATCCCAATCCTTTACTTCACCGGCAATTTTGGACACCCATCGATCATCTTGTTCGAAGGCCGTAATCGTCCCAATACCGGATTTCCCCTCTTTTAATCCATTCCATGTCGATGTGACGTCGTGCCCTAAATCTGTGATTGCACCCTGACCAGTAATCACCACTCGACGCTGATGTGTGTTTGTCACTAAAGTTCCTACTGTTATTCAGATTCTGTAGCATCAACAATGAACTCTACAGCATTGCCGACAGTTTGAATTTGTTCTGCTTTATCATCTGGAATGGAGGTAGAAAATGCATCTTCTAGTTCCATTACAAGTTCGACTGTGTCAAGACTATCCGCATTGAGGTCGTTTGCAAAACTAGATGTCATTGTGACTTCACTCTTATCTACACCGAGTTGGGTTGAGACAATATCAATTACTTTTGCTTCAATTTCGGCTTTCGTCATCGTAAATAACTCCTTCATAGAACCGCGACTACCGCGGGTAAGGGGATTATATCGGCTATTGGGTTGGGTGTCTAAGAGTCCACACGTTTACTCTCAGCACGTTAATCCACCGTCAACAACGAGGACCTGCCCTGTGACGTATCCAGCATCCTCAGATGCCAAATATGACACAGTTGAAGCAATTTCTTCGGGTTGTCCATATCGTCGAAGTGGAACCATTTTTTCAACACCTTGTCGAATCTCTTCTCCTAGAGACGCTGTCATATCGGTCTCAATGTATCCAGGTGCAATTGCATTGGCGGTAATTCCCTTTGATCCAAACTCTTTTGCAATCGTTTTCGTTAGCCCTATGATGCCTGCCTTTGCTGCTGCGTAATTTGCTTGTCCAGCATTACCGCTTAACCCTGTGACAGAAGTAATGTTGATCATTCTTCCCCACCGCCCTTTCATCATGGGTCTTGCTGCTGCCTTGCACCCAGCGAACACTGCCTTGAGATTCACATCAATCACGTCATCAAAATCTTCTGTGGACATCCGTAACAACAACCCATCTTTGGTCATCCCAGCATTATTTACAAGAACATCCAGTCTGTCATATTCTGCAACAACTGCATCGATGGTCGATGCATAGGCTTCACAATCCGCCAAATCACAAACATGCGAACTTGATTGCCCACCGTTTGATGAAATTTCTTTTTGAACTTCTGAAAGTGCTTCTTCATTCCGTGCAATCATCGCAACAATGTAACCATCATTTGCAAGGCGAATTGCAATTGCCTTTCCAATACCCCGATTCGCTCCCGTCACAATTGCAACGCGGGCATCATTCGTTTTCGTTATTGGTGAAATGGTGAATACTCCGTAGTTCTAAGGACGACCTGCAGGTCCAGGTCCACTAGGGCCAGGACCACCTGGGCTTGGACCACTTGGTTCGTTACTACCGCGGCTTCCATCTGAAGTAGTCAATTCTCCTGCCAATGTATATGACGTATCTTCATCAGGCATTTGTGCAATTTCGGCTTGTTTATTTTTCAGAATAAAATATTCTTCGATCCAATTGCCACTGAGTTGATCAACTAAATTTGGTGGAGTCTCTACCGATGTAAATGTCGCTGAATTCCCTGCATCATCGATGTACCATAGTTGGACTTGATAATCTAAATCAATTTCGTAAATTGCCATCACGCATGGTCTACCATCTTGGTTCTCGCCAGTTTTTAACACCACAAGAGAAACTTCATCCATAGCCGAAGCGAGCCCATGATCAATCATTGCATCTAATTCCAATTGATCATTAAATGAAACCATGCTTTTGATGGTTCCAGCGTCGGCTTGCAGCATTGCGTTGAAAAATTTCAGTACTGCAACACGTTGTGATTCTAATCGAGGTGCTTCATTTTCATCGAGGAAGATTCGATCATCAATCGACAAAGTATTTACAAGTTTATCAACAGGTGTCGTTGGTGGTTTTGGTGGTGCTTTAGGTCTTTCTTGAACGACCGGTGCGATTGATTTTTTTTCTTCTTCACCACCACATCCTCCGCCGAATAACGCAAAGACGCTACACGTAAGCATCGTTAAAAACAAATTATTTTGGTTCATCATGGGATTGTACCTTCACCTCGCGGTTCACTCTTCGCATGAGACCCCGAAGTACTCCACTTGGGGCTAGTTCATGCCATTGACACCCATCATACCTTTTCGCCATTTCGTTGCAAGATTGTGCCCATAAAACTGAACCTGTAATTTGCTCTACAAGACGGTGATCGATGGAGGAAGGCTCGTGCAATCGTGCGGTAACATTCGACCAAACATCAATAGAAGGGGTGTGCAGAGTGGTATTCTCTAGTGCTTCTTGCATGCCTTCTGCTGCAGATTCCATAAATGGGGAGTGGAATGCCCCTGCAACCGAAAGTGGCGTTGCTCGAACACCCTTATCACCTGCCATTGCGGCAACTCGTTCACATGCGGTTACAGAGCCACTTAAAACTGTCTGCCCGGGTGCATTAAAGTTTGCCGCAACAAGAATCTCCTCACCTTCTTTCGCTTCATCACACAGTGCAATTGCAACGTCATCGTCGCCTGTAACAGCGACCATAGTGCTTTGTTTGGCTTGAGCTGCTGCTTGCATGAGTTGTCCACGCTTGGCAACAAGTTGTAATCCCTGCACAAATGAGAAGACACCCGCAAGGTGAAGCGCTGTGTATTCGCCAAGGGAGAGACCTGCTGTTGCTACGAGTTCGCCATCAAGCCCTTGCTCTTGCAAACCATGCCAAGATGCAACAGAACACGTGTAAATTGCTGGTTGACTGATATTCGTTTGGTCAATCTCAGAGTTTGGATCATGAAAACAAATTTCACTCAATGGCAACCCTAGTGAATCTCCAAGTACCTCATCTGCTTGGTTAAAAATTGCCTGAGCGGCGGGTGATGCTTCACACCACGCTTTTCCCATCCCAACTTTTTGAGCCCCTTGCCCAGGGCATAACACAACGAGTTTATCTGACATTGTTAAATTCTCCAAGCACTACTTGCCCACGTTAACCCGCCGCCAAATGCAAGCATTACAATAATATCACCTTGGTTAATTTTTCCATCTTGCCAGAGCTGATCGAAACAAAGCGCTGCTGCACCTGCGGAACTGTTCGCGTAATCTCTGATGTTTTTGTAGACTTTCTCGTCAGGCAAGCCTAATTTTTGTTGAGCAGATTCGATGATTCTCATGTTCGATTGATGGCAAATAAACTGAGAAACATCATCAGGAGTCAATCCTGTTTCTTGCATTAAGGTATCAGCAATCTCTTGAAACTTGGTCACAGCAAACTTATACACTTCTTTTCCCTTCATTCGAAGATCTCCCAATCGTGTTGTTGCTTCATCACCTTCAACAAGATCTCGTTCTGTTCGAGGAATGTAGAGAGCCGGCCAAGTTTCGCCATCAGCGTTCATCGTTTGGTAAAAGCAGCCGATTTCTGGGTTGTCGCATGTTTGTAAAATAACAGCACCTGCAGCATCGCCAAACAAAATTGAAGTTCCGCGGTCTAATGGGTCAGTCAATTTACTCATTGCATCACAGCCAACGACTGCAATCGTGTGTTGTGTGCCACTGCGAATCAGCGTGTCTGCAAGGTTCATCGCGTACACAAATCCGGAGCAGGCAGCAACAATGTCGAATGCCCCTGCAGGAGCTGCGTTGACTTGTGCGGCAACACGACAAGCATTTGACGGACATGTCATTTCTGAAGTCACAGATGCGCAAATGATGAGCGATAAATCCGACCCTTTGATCCCAGCATTTTCAAGGGCTGCGTGTAGTGCTCGCGTTTGAAGTTCAAATGTCCCTTCATCTTCACTGCAGATTCGTCGTTCCACGATACCAGTCCGTTGTTCAATCCAATCAGGGTCAACGTCAAACCGTTTGGCTAATTCTTCATTGCCAAGAATATGATCTGGAACTGAAGAGCCAGAGCCAAGGATTCGTACACCGCAAGGTGATTTGTTTGTCATGCAACACTCACTTCTTCAATTGTTGAGAGTTGCTCAACGATATGTTGATTCACGCCAGCTGTACTAAATTGTTTCACTCGTCCAATCGCATTTGTAATTGTTCGTGCTTTTGAACTCCCATGGCAAATCATGCTGATGCCATTCACACCAAGCAATGGTGCACCGCCATATTCATGGTAGTCATATTCAGAATAAAACTTTTGAATCACTGGTTTGAACGCTTCAGCAAGTTGAGGGTCTGCAGAAACATCGGTCGCGATTTTTTTCAGGAGTCCGGTTGCGAGTCCTTCAGCAAGTTTGATACTCACATTCCCAACGATGCCATCAGTAATCACGACATCTGCACCGCCATCAAAAAGTGAACGGCCTTCGATGTATCCAATAAAGTTAATATCTGGAGCAGCAAGAAGCATATCTCGCACTTCTTTAAGTGTCTCGGTCCCTTTTTGTTCTTCACCCCCAACGTTCATTAACGCAACACGTGGATTATCAATTCCTAAAATCCTTTTTGCATACACCTTTCCCATCACACCATACTGAGCAAGGTGAGTGGGTTTTGGTTCAATGTTCGCGCCAACATCGATGAATGCCACTGTCCCTGCAAATGTTGGAACTGCTGCTGCAATGCCCGGGCGGTGAACACCAGAAAGTCGTCTTAAATACATTTGACTTCCCGCCACAAATGCACCCGTGTTCCCTGCTGAAATCACGGCATCGAGCGGGTTCTCTGCTTTTTGTGAGGCATCTTTACACATGACAACGAGCGAACTGTCTTGTTTACTACGAACGGCATCGACAGGACTTTCGTCCATTTCAATTGTTTGCGTTGTCCCAACAACCTCGACTTGAGCGGGACCGAGTGTTGCGTTGGCGATTCCGTCTTTGATAACAGTTTCGTCACCATACAAGACAACGACATCATCAGATTCAAGTTGATTTGTAGCGTTGAGTGCACCTTCAAGAATAGGGTCAGGGGCAAGATCCCCTCCCATCACATCGACACCGATTCGCATGTAGATTTATGCCTTCGTGGCTTTGACTTGTAATCCTGGTCTTACAAATCCACAACTTGGGCATGAGCGGTGAGGAAGACGATTACTGCCACAATTTGGACAAAGCGCCAAATTCGTGCTATTCAGTGCATGGTGAGAGCGACGCTTTCGCTTTCTTGCTGGAGATGTACGTAATTTTGGGAGCATCGTTCTATATACCTTTTCAAATGGGCTCACTTGAACCACGGGTTGAAGATGGGGAAGTGTACCAAAATTGGCTTCTAATTGCCACATCTTGCTAGAAAACCAGCCTATTCACCCTCAAATTGGCTCCGAGCCGATGTTGGGGCGTGATTGGCACACTTGCCACAGTCACCTTCGGTGACAGCCACACCCGATTAGGGTCAGACCCCTTGGTAAGTCGAACGTTGTTGCACTCAACAGTTGAGGGTCAGACCCAGTTCGCAAAGGGGACACGCATTGAAAATATCGCTTTGCGATATTTTTGTATGGTATGTATGTCCCCACAGCAAGGTTGTCTCGTGACAGCCACTTAGTGTGGTGACTGTCACTGCTTTCGTCTAACTACTCGGGATAAAGTGTAGCCATTCGCCGAACAAGAATTCGAGGCGAGCGGCAAGGAGTGCAATCCTACCCATCACGGTGTATCCAAAGGAAGCACCGAATGTAATCATGAGGAACCAAATGCCAACCTTCGCGGTTTTCCCGATGAAGCCCTTATGCTCAATCGAGAAGAAGAAGTAAATCATGGCAGAGAGGGTCGCAATGGTCAGTAAAAACGCATTGAATGTTGGCCAAAATTCAAATCCACCTTCGCCAGTAATCCAAAGTGGCACAATTCCCGCTTTGATTTGCGCGACAAGGTCTGCTTCAACGTACCCAATCATTCGGTACCCAGCAGTAATTCCAATAAAGAATGCAATCGGCCAACGGCTTATCCAACCACCCGAGGGCATCAATTGAAACAGAAGCATAATGATTAAAATTGCTGGAATAAAACTTAGCCACCAATACTCAACATGTTCTGCAGCCATCCCCGGTAGCGACCAATTGTGAACCATCGCAGGCAAAAGTTTGCCAAGAAGGTTCGGAACGAAGACATCCCACAATCCAATCACCATGACATAACCTGCCGATGTCCCAACTACCATTGCCTCTGCAAATTTATACGCTGGATTGTCACCAACAAGGAAAGATAGAATAAAGAGTGTAAACATTGCTGCGAGCCACAAACCAATCGTTCGCGACCAACTCAATGTTGCTTCACCACTATCAATCGCCCCTTGAGTCAGTTCACTGTCTGGGACAACGTTGTACGTCGTCCATTCGATATCTCCTGAGACAGGAGTATCTGTTTCGCTGTAATTGCCCTCAGCATCTGCTGTAAATGCATGTTGTTCTGAAGTCACCCACACTTGACCTGTCCTTGAAGTCGTCATACTCCAGACGAGCATGATGGCTCCAATTACAAAGATGATGGTCCAAATAAGTGCATTTGATTTTTTTGGTGCGTCTAATGATTTATCCATTATGCCTGCCCTCGCTTCCGACTGACAAAGTAAATCAAGTTCCCCAAAACGATGAGCCCGATCATCAAACTATGTGCCACCAATTGTGGACCCATTCTTCGCTTCGCTTCTTGCGCATTTGGATTTTCGTTGATCGAAGGATAGACTGCATCTATTGCCGCTTCGTATTCTGCTGCCGCTTTAATTGCACCAAGAACACCAGCGAGTTGCTCTGGAATGTAGGGGTACATTTGAGGTGCTTGCACACCAGTGCAACCAGAAACAGTTGTCAAACCAAATGGTGTCGCAGCAAATTGCACCCATTGTTTTGTGCCCGGATCGCCTGCTGACACATTTATGATTAAGTCCATATCTTGAATGTTCTTAATATTTTTCGTCATTGGGATATCATCAAGGGGAACACCTTTTGAATCGAGTGGGAACATCCCTCGAAGGTCTTGAGTAATCATTCGAATGACTGCCTCGCCACCCGCTTTGTAGTCAAACTTCATGTAATCCTCACCATAGACCAAGTGAGGATACTCGGACTCAATCGTGTCGATACTTAGGTCGACCATTGGTGATCCTAGCGGCCAAAGTGCCATGTAATATTGCTTATGTCCTTTAATCGAGCAGTGACGAGTGAATGCTTGCGCCATTGGGAGCAATTCTCCCTGAGATGCTGGGTCGAAATCGTATGACATCAAAACATTTGCACCATCAGGCAAGTCTTCGATTGAGTCAAAAACCATTTTGGCTTGTTTGGAAATAACTTCTGGAAAGACAGTTCGAGTCAGAATCGGAATGGCAACAGCTAAGAACATTGAAAGAAACACCCAACGCCTGTCTAAATTTTGAAGGGTTTTTAACATGTTAATCTTGCCCCAAATATGAACGGTCAACACCAAGGAGAATACGCAGGGAAGTCGCAACAACACCCAGTGCTATACCAATTGTGATTGCACGTGTTCCTGCAGTATTTGGAATGTCCATAATCCAAACTGTTAAGTTATCAAAACGAAGCCACTGCATCGATTCAGGCAACCACCCCTCGAAAAGCCAAACCCCTGCGTACGTACGACCGAGAAGGACAACACCAGCAGTTACAAGCAACAGAGTTGCCTCAGTGTTTTTTGCACGGAAAGCTCTAAACGCAGCGGTCGCAACATAGAACGCCAACATTGCAAACATCATCGAAGTGAGTGGCACAACCATGTGTTGGTAAATCCACCATAAGCCCGAACCACTCTCAAGATAATAGCCAGACCATGCGTAGTTTGGATAGAGCGGGTTTGGGTGCACACCCATTTTTAACATGCCGATGAGGAGCGTTGCAAAGAAACATCCAACAGTGACAACTGAGTATCCCCAGCCTTTGCGTTTCGCCGAGACTTTCATCAGGTGGAGTTTGATGAGGTTTCCACCACCTAAAATCATCGCGCCTACTGCAAGAATGTTAAACCACTCTTGTGCAGTCAATCCCCAACTTTCGGCATAGGGAATGAAGTTTGCAATAATTAAGACAAAACCAGCAACAATTGCAATGATGAGTGGGACGGTTCTTTTCACGAATCATCTCCCTCAATATCAGTATTTCCACCGCCAAATGAACCCAAGCCCTCATCGCCGAGTATGTTGTTCTTGATGTAATTGAGTGTATCTAGACCTGTACCACCAGTACCATCATCATTTTTCGTCATGGAAAACATCGTTGCAAAGAAAATGCCGACCACAAGAATAAAGACACTTATAAACTTGCCGTAATCTTGCCCTTTCAGTGAGCCAATTTGAAGGGGATCATCGGAAAGGTATGCCGAGGCAGCAAAGAATTCTTCGCCAATAAGGGTGTAGTCGCAAGAAGCCACAAAGAACGGCAACTGGCTTGGCATTGCAGTCCCTGCAACTTGAATTGCGCCAATGTGATTTCCTGTTTCAGCGAGAATGAGTGATTCAGCATAAAAGCCACCCATGTAAATACACGCCGCTGGTTCTTCGCGAACCATGTACCCAGTAACACCTGCGACGAAGGCAAATTGTTCATCTGTTAAGTAATGAATTCGATCGGGTTGGTAAGAATCTGGAGCTCCTGCTGCCAAATATGCTGCTTCAACTGTTTCTCTTGCTGCGGCCATCACCAAGGATCGGCAAGTTGGTACTTCGATTTGGGCACCGTATTCCGCTGCAGTTTTTGCAACGCGAGAGAGTACGGTCAATCCTGCAAGCGTTTGAATTTCATTAATGTCTTGAATTCCTGCAACGAAGAGTACGGGTCGACCCATTTCAGTTGCGCGACCTACTGCTTCGTCGATTGCTGAAAGTCCAGCAATTTTTCGAACCCATAGTTTTTTACCCGAGCGTGCGTGATTAATAAAAAACGCTACGAATCCTCCAAACAGTAAAATGAAAATTGCAAGCCACGCCTTCGCTTCGTTAAAAAACTGCATGGCTGGCGTCACCGTTGATTGCGTTTCTACCCACGAAGATGCATTGCCTTGGGTATCCACTGCTTGGATTCGATAGTTGTATGTCCAGCCTAATTCTACGGAACGATCTGTCCATGTGACTTCGCCAGGAGCTGGCTCTGAAACAACTCGCCATGTGGAATCTTCTTCGTTCATTTCGTCCCCGTTGGAATCAACAGCCATTCTCGCAATCAAGTAATTTGCAACAATGAGATTTGGATCCGTTGCTTGTGAGTCTGCTAGGAGAGTATTGAATACATCGTTTGAGGAGAGAGACCACTGCAAATCAACCGCTTCACCAGCATCATTAGGTGTATCCGCGGCGACTAAATCAGAGGGTGGTGCCGGTGTTTGAGCATACGCAACACCAGCCATCGACATGGCAAGTGCAATCGTAAGGAAGAGTGTTTTGGGTATGTTCATAGTTCTCTGGGTGTCTTCCCTAGTGCTAAACTTCAATAAGTTCCACATTGGCTCTGGGCACAATAACCGATTCTTTGGAGTTTAGTTCGACTTCGAGGACTCTCGCCTTTGAACCCGAGCCCAAAACGTGAGGATCAGGAGGCAGTGCTTTCACTTTTCCAATCATGCCAAAGTATGGGTCTCGAATAATGCGAAGAGGTAATCCAATCTCAAGATACCCACCGACATGCTCGGCTTCTTCTTCGCAATCCCCTGCCTCTAATGGAATTATGATTTCTGGTCGCATCACCCCAGCGCGGATTTGGGTCGCACCATTGACTGATGCTTCGTGCCCTTCAAACTTTTTCAAAAGGTCAAATGTCCGGCTTGCCATTGCAATGTCACCAAAGCCTTCAGTCACAATCACGGTGATTCCTTTTTTCTCACTTCCAGTAATGGCAACCCCAAGGTCATATCCAAGAAACTCTTTCAAGTCTTGATCGTCCATCCCACCACCAATCAGCGCTGCAACTCCTGCTTTTCGTGCTGCTTCAATCGCCTCATCGGTCAAACGAGCACCACCGACAACAACACAGCCCTTCATGTCATCATTGATGTGTGAAGCCGTCACTGTTTCGTCACAATCTTTTACTGCAAACTTGATTGCTCCACATGTTTCACCACCAATTCCAAAGATGCCTTGGATGAAAGCAACATCTGCTTCTACCGAGCAGCCTATTTCTGGATTAATTTCTGTAACTGTTCCACTCACATATGCCTTCACTTCAACAGGGATGTCTGGTCCTCTTAAAATAACTTGACCTGTGACTTCTGAAACCGTTTCAATCGTTCCTGTATAGGGCGAGTTATATTTTTTCTTAAATTTACCAAAGAGTCCAGCAGTTTCAGCAATTGGCTCGCCCTCTTCAACTTTTTCACCTTCTTGATGAAGCATCAGCCCTGCAACATCTTTTGGTGGAACAGCAAGAAGATTTGCCATGTTTAATGGATAGACGTCACCGGGCATGTACGTTGCAGCAACAATCTTGTCGGCGTTAACAGTATCGCCAACGTTCACCATCACTTCACCCTTGATGGGAAGCATTCGCACAACACTGTGTGTCATTCGATTTGTAACTTTTAGTCCTGGGGTATATGCGTGTGCCATTTTTGTTATGCAGTTGCGACTGCTTGCTCCATCTCTTCGTACATTGCCATGTTTTCGACCCACTTCGCAATAGTTTGCTGACATTCTTGTCGTTCTTCTGGAAGACCAAGCGGTCGACCACGACCGTCGATAATGAGGCCAACTGTTCCGCCACGAACTTCGTGTGTAACTTTTTTCCCGTTTCCTGCACCAAGATCAAAACCTCGTGCTGGTTCACAAGTGATTGTTGCTGTTTGCTCTGGTCCCATTTCGATGAGTTCGATGTCTCCAAAGTTGCATGATCCAGATGCATTCACATCTCCTGAAAGTGACCATGAAAAACACGGCTTGCCTTCCTTCCCAAGTCCCTTTGCAGCGATGCATGTTCCAAGATAAATCAAACAATCTCGTTCAAACACTTGGGCTGCTGCTTGGGGATGAACTGCTGAAAGGACACCGAGGTGAGGCATCATAAAGATGGAGTCTTTCGCGAGATTCGTGCAGCCCTCTGGTTCAAATGCATCGACAAGTAACATTGCAGTTTGGTTCATGCTTGGGGCATGGGAAAGCACTCCGCCCGAAGCCACAAGCAAATTCAACTTCATGTTATCCACAATAGTTGAGCCAGCAGTTTGCTGGCTGAACGTATCACCGACTGTTCTTTGTTGTTGAACACCTTTGAGTGTTGTCGCAAACTCTTTGTGTTGTTTATATGCAAGTCGCAGTGCTTCACGGGCGACTGCTTGTTCAAAGATAAGCGATTCGAGCGACTGGGGAATTGTCGTTGGTCGAATCATTTTGTTTTTCACACGATTCCGAAGTTGCCGTTCGTCCATGTCAAAATGCACCCACCGTAAAACGTTTGGCATTGTGGCTTCGGCACACACATTTGAGATGGAATAACTCATCCCAAGATTTGCAGAAACTGTTCTATTGAATGTCTCGTCAAAGACGCTGAAGACGTCGGTTGTTGCTCCACCAATATCAACACCAACAACGTTGATGTTGTCCTTTTTGGCGATGGTTTGGAGAATGTCACCTACAGCACCGGGGGTTGGCATGATGTCTGCATCAGTCCAGTCCATCAGCATGTCGTATCCGGGAGCATGTGCCATCACGTGTTCAAGGAAGACGTCGTGAATTTTATCGCGAGCTGGCCCGAGATTTTCTTGTTCAAGTTTCGGGCGAAGGTTTTCAACAACAGCAAGATCAATCCAATCTTCTTGTAAGGATTCAACAACTTCATCTGCAGCCATTTTGTTGCCTGCAAAAATGATTGGCATTTCATATTCGCTACCGAACCTTGGCTGCGGTTTCGCTGGAGCAATAAGTTCTGCAAGTTGTACAACTTTTTCAGTTGTACCTCCATCGGTTCCTCCCGAGATGAGAATCATGTCGGGTCGAAGTTCGCGAATCCTTTGAATTTGTTCATGTGGCCTTCGTTTGTCGTTGGATGAAATGACATCCATCACAATGGCACCTGCACCAAGGGCTGCTCGTTTCGCTGATGCTGCCGTCATTTCTGCGATGACACCTGCAACCATCATTTGAAGTCCACCACCCGCACTTGATGTTGAAATGTATAGGTCGCACCCATCATCTCCAGATGCTGGCTGTTTGATTGTTCCGTTTTCGTTTGTAAGTTGTCGTCCTGCAAGTTCACCAACTTCGGTCACCGCATTCGTCACACCAATGGTGACATTTGCAAATGGTTTTTCTACAGTCGTTGGAGCTTCACCGCGATATGTTTGGCGATACTCGCCTTCTACCTTTTCAATAAGGATCGCCTTGGTTGTCGTACTCCCACAATCTGTTGCGAGGATGACATTAATCTTTTCTAAATCAATATTCATTGTGTTTGTCTTCAGGATGTCTCGTTCTCAAGTTCTTCTATACGGTTTCGAATCCAATCAATGGAACCGCGGTGTTCCAAAAACTCTGCGACTGCAGTCCAGTGTTCAGTTGGAACAAACGCAGCAATAAGCGGAGTAAAAAAATGCATTGTCTGCGACCCAACAAAATTGAGGGGTCGCCCCATCTCCACACCAATAATGGCGGGAGTGGTTAATCCGCGTCGAATGATACCTTGGCAAAGCTTGTCTAGGGCTTTTTTTTGCAATTCGTTGGGCTCAATCGGATCATCGCTCTCAACGTGAAACGCATGTTTAAACCAGCCCTTTTTCATGTTGCCACCCCTTCTCTGAGATGATCACGAATTGCTTGAATGACATCTTCTCGGTTTTCTTCATAGAAAAGTGCCATCCCAGACCAGCCATCTAAATTTGAGGGTTTTTTTCGGCTAAACAGATAGCAGACATCTTTAAAAAACTTTACTCGACGCACTTGGCTCCAAGAGTAGTGTTTTCTTCGAATAGGATATTTCGCAATGACTCCATCATCTGTGATTGAAAATGTTGATGGAAACAAGAATGTTGCTTGAGTCGCAATGAGCACAGCTGTTAAGCAAAGCCCCAGAATAATGTTCGTTGACGCAATGGCAAGACCAAGCCCAATAATAATAACCCAGCCGATTACCGCTTTTTTGGGGTACATCTTCGCTGGACATATCTTCCATTTCATCTCTGTCTTCGTAGATTCTTCCATGAACCGAGCATTCTAACACACCATTAATTAACCGCGGGTTAATTTATCTTGTTATTTAACAAGGTGTTATGACTGTTGAGGTCGCAGCTGGCAATTCCAGAATTCCTAGAGAAGTTTCAAGAATGAGGTTATGGCAAGGATCAATGTGAAGCACCGTCCCTTCTACGGTGTTGTCTCCTGTTTGAATTTGCTGCACAGTACCAAGAAGCACATCACGTTCAGACCAAGACGTAACTGCTGTGTTTTCACCAAGTTGCGTTGCGTTCAAGACGCAAATGGCGACCACCCTGGCAACTTCTTCTTGGGTTGAGGTAGAGCCTAGTTGGCTCAGAGCCGTTGCTATTGGAAGTGGTGATTTCAGTACGTTTACTCCAACGCCGACGAGGCACCGGCCATCACGTTGTTCGATGAGTACACCTGCTAATTTTTTACCGTCAACGAATAAATCGTTTGGCCACTTGATACCAATTCGATGATGCGGAATCAGATTATTGAGACCTGCTGCAAGCGTTGCTGCAACTGCGATTGGTAAATGTGCAGTTGCTTGTTCAAGCACCACAGTAACTGCAACACCTCCACTTGAAATCCATTCGTTCCCTCTTCGCCCCCTACCCGCGAGTTGATTGAATGAGCAGCACACATCGCCAACTTGCAAATCATGTTCAATTGCAGCATCTTGCGTTGAAGAGACGTGCTCCAAAAACAATATTTGGGGTTCATGCATCAACCGCATCCAAACCAAAATCAATCCATCTTGCTTGGTGCACAAGTCCACCTATTGAAATTCTGTCAACTCCTGTTTCTGCAATCCCCCGAACTGTCTCAAGCGTTACACCACCAGATGCTTCAAGGCGTGCGGATGAAACCGAAGAATCTCTCATTGCAACTGCTTGGCTCAGCATTTCAGTCGACATATTGTCAAGCAGAATAATATCAACTGGCATGACAAGAACTTTTTCAAGTTGTTCTAGAGTATCAACTTCTACTTCGACAAACTTTAACTCATGATTTTCTTTCACTAAGGAAATCGCTGATGATAGCTCTTTAGAAAAATCTTCAAGCCCTGCAAGATGATTATCCTTGTATAACGCTGCGTCTTGTAAACCCATTCGATGTGAAGTTCCTCCACCACACGCCACTGCATATTTATCTAGCCACCGAAGACCCGGCGTTGTCTTTCGAGTATCACAGACCTTACAATTCGTTTCAGCAATAGCATCAACAAATCGTTTTGTCTGTGTTGCAATTCCAGATGCGTAACAAAGAATATTTAATATAGTTCGTTCGGCAAGTAAAATTGTTCTCAAGTTTCCCTCCGCAACAGCAACATTCTCGCACTTGACTACTTCACCATCTTTGTGAAGCCCGGTCATTGAAACATCTCCAATCTCGTCGATGACTTCTACAAGTAAATCAAGGCCTGCAAGTACACCTTCTTCGCGGATTCGAATATGAAATAGAGTGGATGTGTCCTCTGGAATGATTGATTTCGTTGTCAAATCGCCATCAAGCCCTCCATCTTCTTCAAGGCATCTGCGAATCAAATCTCGCATATAAAGGTTCAGTTGATTAGTCGATTTGTTCATTTGAAGAGTTCTTTAATCTCGCTGCACGAGACATTCCATCCATCATTCGTATTGTCGCACTTCCACCACCAATTGCCAAGCGGTGACCATCTCTTGAGACAGACACGCATTCCAACGATTGTTGAGAAGGCAGCGAAGCAACCAAATTAAGAGATTCTGTATCCCAAACTCCGACTGTTCCATCTGAAGAGACTGTTACAAATCGAGTTTCATTCTGGAACAGTTCAATATCTCTAAGTACACCACCGGTTGATTCCCTTCGTTCAAGAATGCCCCCAGTTTTCGCATCAATCAAAAGCAAAGTTTTACTTGCAGTAGCAGCGAGAATTGCGTTCCTGCTTTTTACATATTCCATGCCAATAATATCACTGCTATTTTCAACTTGTTTCCAAAGTACTGAATCGTTTAGAACATCTACAGATTCGATCGTTCCTTCAACCGTTGATATATATAATTCTGTGCCTACGCTATTAAACTCCATCGCCAGTACGATTGAATCTCCTACCTTGCCATCGGTGATGACGTTTTTATCCCGCCTATTAAAAACGTAATAGTGTCCGGCTAAAGTCCCTGCAGCTATTTTTCGACCGCTAGGCGAAACAACTAATGCAGTAATTTGGCCTTCACACCGACCAAGGACATCGCCTTCTTGCAAAGTGTCGATGTCCCACAATCGAACTTTACCACCTAAATCTCCTGTCACTGCATACGAAGACGTTGGAACAAATGCAACAGTTGTAAGTTCAGCACCACTCGATGGGATGACGTGACTTTCATTTGTACCAATATCAAACACCTGCATCGCTGAATCAAATTCCGAAACAGTTGCAAGCGAATCATTCCACACAAATGCTACATCTGCAGCAGGCATTTTGCTTGTTGCTTTGTATGAAGTCGAGATTGCAGGCAATGCACTCCACCATCGGATAATTCCATCCTGTCCAACAGTAACAAGCCTGTCGCCACCTAATTTGTCAATTGACCAGACCAAATCGTCATGACCTAACAGCGTGTCAAGCAATGTAAAATCATTTGCAGACCACAACCGTACAATTCCATCAAGACCAGTGGAGGCAAAGACATCGCCGATTGATGTCAGCCCCATCACGCTCCCATGCATCGAATCAAGGGTCTCATACGTTTTCTGAGTAGTATCCCAGACAAGAATGTTGCCATCATCGCCACCTGAAACTAACTTCCCATTCTTCAAAAATTGAACACTCCTCACAGCTCCACCGTGCCCATGAATTCTCATCTCTGGCTGAAGATCTTGTAACTTCCACGTTTGAACCGTTCCATCAATCGTCCCAATAGCAAGAAGATCATTCGATGCATCGTAGTCAAGCGATAAAACCATTCCGCGGTCACCGTCTTTGGAACCCACATGTTCTCCTGTTGACTTCCACACATGAATTTGCCCATTTGAATGACCGGTTGCGAATGTCGAATCACTGATTGCAACGATTGATACAACCGACGTGCGCTTCTCATCGAAAAACAAAAGCGTGTCTTGCTCAAGATTAAAAATTGCGATGTTTCCATTTGTCATCCCTAAATACAGTAATTTTCCATTTAGGGAAAAACCTGCAGAGTTAACTTCTGAAGGGAGTGTAATATCGCGAGTAATATCTCTTGACTCATCAATAAGAACAACTCTTCCACCTACAAAAGTAATTGCAAGGTGTGAACCTGACGGAGAAGTTGTAAGCGAAGTCGGTCGATCACCAATTGGCCACTTCCGAATTGATTGGTCTACGATGTTTTGTAAGTAGTGCCATTCCCACCCTCGCTGATCATGAGTCGTTGCTGCCAAGTTGTGTCTCGCCATTCCCCACGAGCCGTTTGCAATTGCTGCTTGAGCTGTCCCTATTGTCGCGATATACGCAACTTGTTCGGCAGCGCTTCTTGCATTGGCTTCAACTTCAAGCGCCACTTTCATGTCTTTTTGTCTCGCTTCTGATTCTACAAATCCCCAAATTAATCCCGTCACTCCAAGAATCAACGCGATGAATACAACAATTGAAGCGCGGAACTTCAATTGATTTCTTTTTGCATACAACTTCAACCGATGAAGTGCTGTTGGTGGTTTTGCAAGAATTGGTTGGTTACATAAGTACCGCCTAATGTCCATTGCAAATGCAGCAACTGATTCATACCGTGATTCCCTATCTTTGGAAAGCGATTTCATGAGAATCTGCTCAATCTCAATAGGGGTTGTTGCATCAATCGATTTTGGTGATTTTGGTTTAGTCTCACGGATCACAAGCGGTGCTCTGTAAAGCGGAATGCCTTTTAAGTCATACGGCAGTTCGCCAGTCATCATTTGAAACATCAACATGCCAAGCGAATAGACGTCTGTTCGCACATCAACATCATGCGGGTCATCTCCGCATTGCTCAGGGCTAGACCACTGTAACGTACCAACAAATCTACCCTCGGCTGTAATCGATGTGTCCACTTCGTCAGAACCAGCAAGAAGCGCCACTCCAAAATCGATAACTTTAGGTCTTCCAGAACTCGTGATTAAAATGTTTGATGGCTTTAAGTCACGATGAATAATTCCTCGACCATGACCATACTGAACTGCTTCACACACTCGAAGGAAGAGTCCGAGTTTTCCTTCACGACTTAAATTTTCTTCGGTTGCATAATCTGTAATTGAAATACTACCTGGAACATACTCCATTGCAAAATATGGCAACAAAATATCGTCTTGGGTTTGGTGACCAGAATCGTACACTTGCGCAATTCCGGGATGTTGTAATCTCGCAAGTAACTCACTTTCCATTTCAAACCGCTGTAAGGTCGCAGGACTTGCAGCAGCAGTTTTCACAATCTTTAGTGCAACAGAACGATGAGGATGTATTTGTTTTGCTTCGTACACATTCCCCATGCCACCGATTCCAATAATGCGAATAATTTCAAACTCACCAATTCGCCGACCGATCCATTCATCTGCTCGGACACCCACGTTCGACTCTAGCCAACGCCCATCTGTGTCCTCGTCATGATGCGTCTCTGCATGAGGATCAGATGTGTCGCGAGTTACATCATCCTCGTTCATATGAAAGTCCTCTTGCATACAACTACATCATACGTGCAAGGGGTTATGAGGGTTCTCGCTTAAAGTGCGTTCTGGATTTCTTCAGCTAGGGCTTGACCGTCTATCAACTCAGATGGTTCCCAATCCATCCGCAACCCTTCTTGTACAGTTGGTTTTGGAATGATGTGAAAGTGCACATGAAACACGGCTTGATTTGCTGTGGCACCGTTGTTTTGCAAAATGTTATATTCTGAAACGCCTGTCACTTCTACAACTGCTTGAGAAACCTTTACCAATGCTTCACCCAATTCGCGGCCACTTTCTTCTGACAATTCGTGCAAAAAAGCAACGGGTTGTTTTGGAATAACCAAGGTGTGACCTCTACTTAATGGCGCAACGTCCAAAAAAGCGAGTACATGCTCGTTCTCATAGACTTTGAAACACGGTATCTCGCCATCAATAATTTTCTGGAAAATTGTTGTCATTTTTTCTGCTGTCGTAATTCTGCTTGAGCAGATGCTAGCCGTGCTGTTGGCACTCTAAATGGCGAGCAACTGACGTAGTTCAACCCGACAGAGTTGCAAAACTCAATGGAATCAGGATCGCCACCGTGTTCGCCACAAATACCAATCTTTAACTTGGAGTTTACAAAACGTCCACCTTTACAGCCCATAGAAATTAACTTGCCAACACCTGCTACATCGATGGTCTGGAATGGATCACGCTCAAGAATGCCGTCTTCTAAATAATGAGGCAAGAACGAATTGATGTCATCCCTACTGAATCCGTAGGTTAATTGAGTCAGGTCGTTAGTACCAAAACTAAAGAAGTCTGCGACATCTGCAATATGGTCAGCAACAATGGCTGCGCGTGGAATTTCAATCATCGTTCCAATCGGAATAGAAAGTTTACCTTTGTATTGCTCTTTCTTGATGACACCTTTTATTGTTTCTTCTGCAAGGGCTCGAAGTTGTGCTAATTCTTCGTGCGTACCAACAAGGGGAATCATAATTTCTGGCTTCGCATCGACACGTTTCTTCTTGCACTTAATCATTGCTTGAACAATTGCTGTGACTTGCATCACTAATATCTCTGGATACGTCACCGCTAATCTGCAACCTCGATGACCAAGCATAGGGTTGAACTCATGGAGCTGTTCAACACGCCTCTTCACCAGAGCGGGTTTAATGCCGAGTGTAGTTGCAACTTCTCGTTGTCCTTGCGTGTCGTGTGGCAAGAACTCGTGTAGTGGTGGATCTAGAAGTCTTACTGTGACGGGAAGACCTTTCATTGCAGTAAAAATTCCCACAAAATCATCGCGTTGATATGGCATGAGTCGCTTAAGTGCTTTTTCGCGGCTTCCCTTTGTTTCAGCGAGAATCATTTGCCGCATCGCAAGAATTCGATCTCCTTCGAAGAACATGTGCTCTGTTCTTGTTAAGCCAATCCCTTCAGCCCCAAACTGGCGTGCTCTTTTTGCATCACGTGGTGTATCTGCATTTGTGCGAACATTCATTCGCCTTCGCTGATCTGCCCACCTCATAATCGTTTCAAAATCACCGCTTAATTTTGGTTCATGACGCTCTACAGCGCCGAGCATCACTTCGCCCGTGCCGCCATCAATTGAAAATATATCTTTTTCACCATACGTCTTGCCGTCAATGACCACTTTCTTTGTTTTTGCGTTGATGTGAAGTGCAGAAGCTCCTGCAACACAACACTTCCCCCAACCTCGTGCAACAACAGCAGCATGGCTCGTCATGCCACCAGTCGAAGTCAAAATACCAACAGCATGATGCATCCCATCAATATCTTCTGGCGATGTTTCTTTCCTTACTAGTAACACATCTTCACCTGCTTCAGCACGCACCACTGCATCTTCAGCGGAAAATGCAAGTGCACCTGTTACTGCTCCTGGAGATGCGGGTAGTCCTTTTGCAAGTTGCTTCGTATGTTGCTTACTTTTTACTGTAAAACTTGGAAGAAGTAACTGCACTAAATCGCCCGCTGGAATCCTGAGCAGTGCTTCATCTTTTGTGATGAGGCGACTCTTTACCATATCAACCGCAACTTTTACTGCAGATGCAGCCGTTCGTTTTCCTGTTCGTGTTTGTAACATCCACAACTTGCCACGCTCAATCGTGAATTCGATATCTTGCATATCACGGTAATGTTTTTCTAGTTTCTTTTTAATCGAAATGAGTTCGCTGTAGATGGAATCATTCCACCGTTTCATTTTTGAAACTGGTTTTGGCGTGCGGATACCTGCAACAACATCTTCACCTTGTGCATCAATCAAGAACTCACCAAAAAATTTATCCTGGCCTGTGGAAGGATTGCGGGTGAATGCAACACCTGTGCCAGAATCTCTACCCATGTTCCCAAAGACCATCGCTTGAACATTTACTGCAGTCCCTTTCAATCCAAGGATGCCATTTATTTGACGATAACTTTTTGCGCGATGTGTATTCCACGATTTAAAGACTGCTTCAACTGCGAATGAAAGTTGTTTGTAAGGATCTTGTGGAAAGTTAGAACCAACTTTTCGTTTATATAGTTTTTTATATCGATTGCAGACTTCTTTTAATCCTTCTCCGCAAAGATCGGTATCGAGCACCACTCCGTACTTCTTTTTGACAATGTCAAACTCTTTTTCAAAATCTTCATGCTCCATCCCCATGACGACATCGCCAAACATGTTAATCAACCTGCGATACGCATCCCATGCGAACCGAGCGTTATCTGTAAGTTCAATCATGCCTTCAACTGAAGAATCTGTTAACCCAAGATTCAGAACAGTATCCATCATGCCAGGCATCGATACAGCAGCACCAGAACGAACAGAGACGAGCAAAGGGTTCGTTTTTGAACCAAATACTTTTCCAGTTTCTTTTTCTACTCTTCGAATTGCTTTAACTGTCGCTTCGTCAAGCCCTTTAGGCATACGGCTCCCTTGAGCGTAGTACGCCTCACACATTGTTGTTGGAATTGTAAATCCAGGAGGCACAGGTAGCCCAATCGATGTCATTTCAGCAAGATTGGCACCCTTGCCACCTAACAACTCTTTGTAGGTTGCATTTCCTTCTGTTTTGCTCGCACCCCAACAGTACGTCATTTTTGTGTTTTTCGGCGTTCGTTTCGTAGCGGTGGGCATCAATTGTCTCCATGTACCTAATGTGTGCGGGCATGATACTCGACCAGTACACTGTGTACTATTCATGCTACCTTTGGATGCAAAACCTTTAGATCACCTTGTCGCAACTCCATCTCAGGTTGCCGCAGCATGGCCAAAGACACAGCCCATCGTCGCCTTGATTGGCAACGGGGACCATTCCAAATGGTCAAGGTGGAGCATTATCGCCCCTGCTGATGGAGACAGACTCACCTTGAGTGGTGAGGACTCACTTCAAAAGTTCAGTGATACCCTTTCGAAAAAATCAAACGCTGAGTTGTTACCGAATTGGATTGGGTACCTTGGCTATGAACTTGGATACGCTATTGAGCCAGCGAGCGGTCAAATACCAAAGCATCGTTGGCCACTCATTGATGTCGTGTGGTGCGATCGAGCACTTGTTCATGACAGTGCAGAAAATCGTTGGTGGGCTATTGGTGATTGTGAACCACCCGAACTCAGTTTTGAGAACGGTGCAATTCCGATGCAATTCCATCTACAAGATGAAACTGGCGAAGAAGAGTTCACATCTGCAGTGGACCGTGCAATCGATTACATTCACGCTGGAGATATCTTCCAAGCAAACATCACCCGGCGATTTTCTTCTGAAGTTTCTGGAGATATTCGCTCTACTGCGTTCTCAATGCTAGAGTCTCCTGGTGGGTGGTTTGGTGCTTGGCTTGAATTCCCTGATGATGGGCGGTACGTCATGTCCATGAGCCCAGAATTGTTTTTACAATTTGATTGCGAATCTAGAGAAATTGTGACTCGTCCGATGAAGGGAACACTTCCTATTCACAAAGAACCAGAGCAACTTCTGAATTCAGATAAAGATGCTGCTGAGTTACATATGATTGTTGATCTCATGAGAAATGATTTAGGTCGTATTTGTGAGTTTGGCTCTATTGAAGTTCGCCAGCCCAGAACGATTGAACATCACCCGACTGTTTGGCAGTGCGTTGGAGAAGTCCATGGAAAAGTTCATACTGATGTAGACATCGTAGACGTGCTTCGAAATACATTCCCTGCGGGTTCAGTTACAGGTGCCCCAAAAATTCGCGCGATGCAGATCATTCAAGAACTTGAATCGAGCCCTCGCGGACCGTATTGCGGTGCTATCGGAGTTATGGGCAAATCGCTGATGCTCAATGTTGCGATTCGCACTGCGTTGTTCAAAGGGAAGGGGCCACCAGATGATTTCAACGGCGTCTTGGAATACAGTACTGGATGCGGGATTGTTGCTGATTCAAATTCGATAGATGAACGAATTGAGTCAGAAGTCAAAACGCATATTCTGCAACCGTGACTGCGACGTGTCTGACACCACACAAGCAGTGTGACAGTCGCCTTCGGTGACAGCCACTACGCAGCTTTGAGTTGTTCACGTTGTTGAATTGCAACAGCGCGAGTAATTTGTTGAGTCACGAACCTTCGGTGAGATGGATTAAATGAAAAATCAAACATCATTCCCATATATGTTGTGCCGCCTGCTTCCAAATGCCAGTGCATTAATTTTGCTGTCACGCAAAGTGGAGGACCATCTGACCCTGGAAGTGGAAAACGAAGCCAGTGCAAACGATGGCGTCCCACTCCACTTGCGTTCCCTGCAGGAACCTGAAGACCAACTCCACCCCCACCAACATTGACAAGTGTCGCTGAAAATGCAGGTCCAACATCTGGCATCACATCTTTTTCCTCAATCGGCTGCGGCTCTGTTTCACCTGCTATAAATCGTTCCAAACGCAGTTGACACATTCTCTCTGGCAAGACTACTGAACGCGGATCAAGTAATGGCCAACATGAAATCTCTGGAAGAGCAAGCGAGTCTGTATCAATTCTGTAATCACGACGTCTTTGACATCTTTCGACTGTTGATGGCATTTGCAATTTCAACCCAACACAATCACGACCATTTGCTCGGTGTGAAATACTCCCTAAGCATGTCGTTCGGAACATCCACCGGTTCTGACCAATTGCAATGATTCCCAGTAACTGCACACCTTTTTCAAGAGGAAGGGGTTCTCCTGCTGCTGTTGGCATTTCTACAAGGATTTCATCTTGATGCGTGGAAATCAATTTCGCACGCCATACAAAATCGCGTCCTGTAAGACCGTTTGGGGCAAGTGCAATTTGGAGTGACCCTTTATGGTCAACAAGTTGTTGTAGGCATCGACGCCATCCAGTAGTTCGTGAGCGATGTGCTGGCATATTCATTTCTCCATAAATAGTAGAAGTAAGAATCACATCGCCATCCCCATGATGAAGATCAAGAACTACACTCGTTATGCAGTTTTTTTAGGTCTTTTCAGCCCGCATGACCAGAACTGCCCCTTCAGCCTGTATTTCTGGTGCCGATAATCCTGCCAAACGGGCTGCCAATTGAAGTGCACCCATTGTCCATAGGCGAACACGACGATCGCTCTCTTTGAGTTCCCAAGAGTCACCATCCACCTCGTCCCCTTCTCGAATCGTAAAAACAGCATCATTTTGAGCCCAAACCAGTTGCAGGGTTTCCTCTTCATTCACGCCGTTTGCCCATCTTCCTTGGGCAACTTCTGGCCAAAGGTCGTTTGGCATATCATCAAGAATAATCATCCCACCTGATCGAAGTGACTTCTTAAACAGACACAATGCTGAAACGGCATCGTCTACTTGATCAAGCAACATAAACGTTTGACCACAGCACACAATTGCATCAACTAGCTCAGAAAGTGGCAAAGCATCAAACAAACTTGCGTCAATCAGATTGGCATCAATATCCATCTCGGCACACCGAAGTGAACACGCACTAATTGCTTTTGGATCTATATCAATTCCAACAACTCGATGCCCAGCCACTGTGATTGGAATGAGAAGTCGTCCATCTCCACAACCAACATCAATCACATCAAGTGATTCTTCACCAAGAAGGTGCAAAATCGTTTCAATCTGCCTTGCAGATAGTTTGTCGTCCATAGGAAGCCAGTCGCTCATGGGACAATGATACACCCACTAGTTGGATTATTCTGTTGGTTGCTCTACGACTTCTTCTGAATCTTGTGCAACTTCTTCTGCTATTTCGCCTGATACCTCTGCAGATGCCTCTTCTGCTATTTCAGCCTTCATTGGTTTCCAAGAAGCCTCACGAGTGAGCCCCTGCACTTCTGGCAAATCGTTTAGGTTCGCAAGTCCGAAGATGTGAAGAAAATCTTTGGTCGTGCCGTAGAGCATCGGTCTGCCGAGTTCTTCTGCACGACCAACTATTTTGACAAGCCGGCGGTCCATCAACCCACGCAACACATCACCACAAGCGACACCGCGAATGACTTCAATTTCAGCGCGCATCACTGGTTGGCGATACGCAATGATTGAAAGTGTTTCCAATGCTGCTTGAGAAAGTTTTTGCTGTTGCCGCTGGGCGTGTAAACGAGAAACAAGTGGAGCAAGTTCCTCGCGAGTCATCACTCTATATCCACCTGCAATCCGTTCGATTCGGAAGGCCCGTGCTTCTTTTTCATACGATGTATTTAACGAGTCAATCGCAGATTTGATTTGCTTCGTTGCGTCTTCATCGTCGAGCCCAAGCACGGTTTTCATTTTGGTTTCAGAAAGTGAACGTTCACTTGCAAAGAGAAGAGCTTCAACACGTTGATCAAGTGGTAACGTAGAACAAGGAGTTTCCTGTTTTACCTGTTTTTCCTGTTTCGAGTTTTCCGTACTGCCTGAGGGAGTCATGATTTGCTTGCAAGGGCGACTTTTGCCATCGCGATTTGTTGCGCTCGTTCGACAGCTTGCCGATCTTTTGTGCCTGTCGTGACACGAGCATTTGCCTCAGCAAGTTCAGCGGCGGCTTCTTCAAGGTTCAGTTCTAAGGCAGGAATTGCGCCTTCCGTCACAAGGGTAAGAGTTTCACCGTCGATGTGAGCAAAGCCACCTTCAAGAAGATATTCGTGCGATTGGCCGTCTTCGCAATCGATTCGTAAACTTCCAGGCGCAAGTGTTGAGAGGAGCGGAGCGAGTCCCTTCATCATGCCATATTGCCCATCCCAAGCGGGGAAGGAAACATAGGTTGCATCGCCAGCGAAGGCTTCTTGACTGGGGGTTACTATTTTGCAAGGGAATGTATTTGCCACTGGTCTTTCCTGTTCGTTGAGGTGCGTTTGAAGCAACGTATCATAACCAAAATCACACGAATACGCACTATAAATCAATTCCTCGTTACAATAGGACTTCTCTATAGAGAACTCAACAGGAGACCTTATCTCGTGACCACTGAATCCCCTACTATGACAACATTCCTTAATACAAACCTCGACCTTTTTGCTCCTTGCCCGTTCAAGGTTGCTGACCTTTCGCCCGAAACGGTTGCATATGGTCGAAAGGAAATCGAGATTGCAGAACATGAAATGCCCGGACTGATGGCACTTCGTGCGAAGTACGGTGAATCAAAGCCGCTTGCTGGAGCGAGAATCACTGGCTCATTGCACATGACCATTCAAACTGCGGTACTTATTGAGACGCTCGTTGAACTTGGCGCTGAGGTTCGCTGGGCGAGTTGCAACATTTTTTCAACGCAAAACCATGCTGCTGCTGCCGTAGCCGTTGGACCAAATGGCACTCCAGAAAATCCTCAAGGGATTCCAGTATTCGCATGGAAGGGCGAGACCCTCGAAGAATATTGGTGGTGTACGTTTCAAGCATTACATTGGGGCGAAGGAACATGTCCGAATTTGATTCTTGATGATGGTGGCGACGCAACGCTTGTTGTCCACAAAGGCGTGGAATACAACAAGTCAGGCGAAGTCCCATTAAGTGACACTGCGGGTAGTGAAGATGAGCGAATCATTCTTGACATGCTTGCTGATGTGCAAGCGTGGAATCCAAAATTCTGGGAACAATATGCTGTTGAAGTCAATGGAGTAAGTGAAGAAACCACAACTGGTATTCACCGCATGTACCAAATGGCAAACAATAACACCTTGTTGTTCCCTGTCATCAATGTGAATGACTCTGTGACAAAAAGTAAATTTGATAATTTGTATGGCTGCCGCCATTCGTGTGTTGATGGCATCATGCGTGCCACAGATGTCATGCTCGCTGGCAAAGTTGCACTCGTTGCTGGCTACGGTGACGTTGGCAAAGGGTGTTGCCAAGCACTCAAGGGGCAAGGGTGCCGTGTACTCGTGAGTGAGATTGATCCAATTTGTGCGCTTCAAGCGGCGATGGAAGGATATAACGTTGTTCGTCTAGACGATGTTGTTGGTGATGTTGATGTCTTTGTCACAACAACTGGCAATTTCAACGTGATTACTGCTGAGCATATGTCCAACATGAAGCACAATGCAATTGTTGGCAACATTGGCCACTTTGACAATGAAATCGATATGGCTGGTCTTGAAAAGACCTCCGGAATCGAAAAAATTAACATTAAACCGCAAGTGGATGAATGGAAGTTCGCTGATGGACACTCGATCATTGTGCTTGCTGAAGGACGACTCTTAAACCTAGGCTGTGCAACAGGGCATCCAAGTTTCGTGATGAGTAACTCATTCACAAACCAAGTCCTTGCCCAGATGGAATTGCACTCAAACCATGGCAGTTACGAGCATAAGGTGTACACACTTTCCAAGAAACTCGACGAAATGGTTGCTCGCTTGCACCTTGAACAACTTGGCGTGCAGTTGACTGAACTCACTGAAGAACAGGCCTCATACATCGACGTGCCTGTTGAAGGCCCTTATAAGCCCGACCATTACCGATATTAATTAACCGC
>CAZVVI010000019.1:0-11339 GCA_964630505.1 uncultured Isosphaeraceae bacterium
AGGTGTGACTGTCACTGTCGCTCGCGGACTCGCTTTTGTGTGACAGTCACGACTCGCTTCTGTGTGACAGTCACGACTCGCTTTTGTGTGCCAGACACCACACTACGTGGCTGTCACCGAAGGTGACTGGGGCAGGTGTGACTGTCACTGTCGCTCGCGGACTCGCTTTTGTGTGACAGTCACGACTCGCTTCTGTGTGACAGTCACGACTCGCTTTTGTGTGCCAGACACCACACTACGTGGCTGTCACCGAAGGTGACTGGGGCAGGTGTGACTGTCACACTGCATGTGTGGTGCCAGACACGTCGCAGTCACTTGGCTGCGTCAATGATTGCGAATGTGCCAAGAGGGTCTTTAAGGACATCTGGACGACATCCTGCACAACAAAGTTGAACAAGTCTATTTCCAACAATCATGTAATCAGGACCACCCATCCCATCAAGAGGACCTTTGCCGATGACACACGTCTTCAATGGATATTTCCGTTTCTGTTTTTTGATAATCGCCTCATCAAGTTCAGGTACATATTTTTCTGCGTTACTCATAAACTCCGCTTTGCAGTCATTGCAGCACACACGGAATAATCGATTCCCGTAAATGAAATCTACAGAGGCACCATTGATATCAAGTGGTTCACCGCTAATGATGCAAGTATCAAGAGGATAGTAGGGGAGTTGCTGAGCAATCATTTTGGCGTCAATTTCTTTAAACTTCGATTCTTTGTCAGCGTTAAATTTGTCAACACAGCCACCGCAGCAAAATCGAACTTCTCTTCCATCAATAATCTCAATTACTGGTTCACCCATGCTCCCTAACTTTTTACCTGTGATTGGGCATGTGTCTAGTAAGTATGGCGCAACGACTGCAAGTTCCACTTTAGATTGAGCACCTTTTTGATCAGCAATATACGTGAGTTGTTTTTCTTTGTCCCACTTTTCAAAAACCCCAGCACAGCCCGCACAGCAAAAACCCACTGTATCCTCCCCAATAGTTACAGTCACATCAGGGTTAATTGGGTTACCTGTGAATGGGCATGTTTGATTGATTGGTTCACCGGCGAGTGCTAGTGATGTAAAAGTAGCAGTTGCTACAAACAATAGAGTGAAAAGTTTCATGAAATGTTCCTTGAATCAAAAGTAAATAGTAAATGCAGAGAGTTAGCATTTATCGGTGCGGATTATACGACGATTCTTGTGACAAACTATTGCTATTTTTACCAAATTTAAACCAACTTTAGTATGCTTGCGTCGTGTCGTGCGAACTGTTGAATTCAAAAACCCTTTCTAGGTTGATTGAGGTGTGGTTCAAAAAATCCGCTCGTCCACTTCCATGGAGAATTCAAAGCAGTGCATGGGGGCGGCTAGTGAGCGAGTTCATGGCGCAGCAAACACAGATTATTCGGGTTGCCAAGCGGTGGCCTGAAATGATGGAAAAATTTCCAACCCCAGAAAGTATGGCTAACAGTAATGAACAAGAGGTTCTCACGCTCTGGCAGGGTCTTGGATATTACAGGCGAGCAAAACATCTGAAAAAAACAGCTGAGATGATTTGTGAAAAGTTCAATGGAGAAGTGCCAAGCGATGTTGAATCACTCCTAAAACTTCCTGGGGTTGGGAAATATACCGCCGGAGCAATCGCATCCATTGCGTTTGGGAATCGTGAACCGATCGTTGATGGCAACGTGCATCGAGTTCTTTGTCGAGTATCCAATCACAATGATGACCATCATTCTTCAGCTTGGACATGGAATGAAGCCAAAAGTCTTGTAGAGAACTGCGAATCTCCAGTTGTGACGAACGAAGGGCTGATGGAATTAGGTGCAACCGTTTGTACCCCTAAAAAACCGAAATGCGAAGATTGCCCACTTCAGAAACAATGTCTTGCATTTAAACACAATACGCAACTTGAAATTCCTACTCCTAAAAAAAGAGTTTTAAAACAACGTAAATACCATTACTCCGTTGTTGTGGAATGTCAGAACGAAATTGCGATTGAAAAACGAAGTGAAAACGGACTCTGGGCGGGGATGTGGCAGGTGCCAACGGTTGAGTCATCTAAGAAGTTAACAGAGAAACAAATCGCGACAAAACTTCAACTTCAAAATGGTATGCGACAACTCGGAGAGTTTGAACATGTTCTTACACATCGAATCATTTCATTTACAGTTTTTTCATGTCAAGTAAATAGAGATAGCCGTTTTTCATGGTTAAATAGGGAAGAGGTTGAGAATCTACCACTCGCTTCTGCTCAGAGGAAAGTCCTTGCTGTACACTGTTCAGCATGAAATACTACAAAATTCTTTCACTTACCGTTCTCGCCCTTACCTCTATTGCAATTGCGCAACATCCTCGAGATTTTGTTCCAGATGATGCAATGGCCGTTCTATCAATTAAAGATGGGCTTTCGATTAACTCAACCATAGGCACAGTAAGCGAGCAAGCCGGTGACGCACATGCTCCAAATGTAGTTGATGCATTTCTTGGACAGTTCTTTGAAAATCCCTCGGCAGTGGATTTATCCTCCGAAGTTCTGTTAATCATCGCACCCACTCAACTCGAAGAGGGTGCAACACCAACCGGAATGTTTGGACCAATGCCACATTCAATCGTGATTTGTAAAGAACGAAGTGGGAAAAGTATCGAGATAATCACTTCAAGTGGGTTAAAAACATCAACTACCGAAGACGGTTGGTTCATTGCAACTGGTGCAGACAAATGGACAACTAAAAGCACAAAAACTCCATCCCCAATTTTGGCTAATTTGCCAAAAGCACAAATCGGGTTCACAATGAAGTTTGATGCTGCGTGGAACCAGTTTGGACCTATTGCTCAAATGATGGGAGGGATGGCGATTGGGTCAATGAATCGGCCTGGGCCAGAAGGTGTGATTACTCCAGAGAGGAAGAAAGCAACTGCTACAGTAAGCAATGGGTACAAAGAGGTTACAAAGTGGTGCGCAACAGTTCAAGATATTTCAATTGGTGTAGATTTCGAAGAATATGAATTGATTGGAAATATTGAGATCGATTTAAAGGAAGGGAAAAATCCAACGGTTGACAACCGCTCAATGGTTGAAATGTCTTCTCTTTTAAATGACGACATGGTTCAGTATGCAATGTCTAAAAAACTATTGCAAAAGTTAATCGAGATGGACTTGCAGTCATTGTCAGCATTGGATCCATCGTATGCAGGACCAGCTCCGTTTATGACTGAAACTTTTAAAATTATGTCTATGCTGCTGGAAGACAGCGTCTTCTCATACGGTTTAGATTCAAAAAATGGGATCACAGTTAGCAGTTTGTCTGAAGTTTCGAATCAAGATAAATATATTGAAGATATTCACACTGTAATTGATGAGATGACAGGGTTTTTTCTGTACACATACAGCATGGAACTTTCACTGACAAATACCCCAAACACTTGGGATGTCATTATGGTTGGAAGCGAGAAAGAACAAGAATATATGGATGTGGTTGTTCCAAAAGGTGACCAGTTGAGGTTTGGAAAACAAGGTTCAAACAGAATTGCAATGGCATTTGGTCCTACATCATGGCGTCCATTTAGCGAAAAGCATGTGACTCCAATGTCACTTGTTCTTAAGCCACATGTTGAAACTGTAGATATCGACTTCGCGATGGCACTTGATGCGAGAAGTGTATTGTCTGGATTTGCGGATATCGCTAAAACTGTTGACCCAGAAGATGGTTTTTCAGTTTCCTCTTCACCATCTGCAAGATGTTCGCTTCTATTTGGGACGACATCGTACGGCACCCTCGTTGAAGTGAAGGCAGATTTGTATGGTCTTGCAACCTTAGTTAGAGATGCAGATGCTGCAAGTAAACGAGTCAAAGGTGGTGGTACATCGAGCCAGATTGGTAGTCTTGCTGGGCAGGCAATTGGCGGTACAACAAATGGCACACTAGTGGCTCAGCCACAAAATTAACCTGCTAAATCGCCTTCCTTCTCGGCTTCGACGACTTCGGGATCGTTAGGATCTGGTGCCTCTTGTTCGGCATCTTCTGGATACTTGATTCTGGTGTGGTAAATCGAGTTCAAGCGAACAATGATTGCATCTTCTATTTTTGCGAGTTCTCTAAATGTGAGACCGCAATCATCAAATTGGTGATCAAGTAATCTCTTTCTTGATAAATCACGGACGAGCGCTTCGATTCTGGCTGGGTTTGGATCTGGTAATACTCTTGAGGCAGATTCGACTGCATCAGCAATCATCAGAACAGCGGCCTCTTTTGTTTGTGGTTTAGGACCAGGATATCGAAACTGCATTTCATTGATTGGTTCACCATCTTCTTTTGATTCTTTCATTGCAGCGTGATAAAAATACTCGACGAGAGTTGTGCCATGGTGAGTTTCGATGAAGTGTACGAGTTCTCTTGGAAGATCATATTCTCTTGCTAGTTCGATGCCATCTTTTACATGCCCAATAATAATGAGCAAACTCATTGATGGTTTTAATGTTTTGTGCCTATTGAACCCACTTTGATTTTCAACGAAGTATTCGGGCTTGTTCATTTTTCCTATGTCGTGATACAAACCGCCAACGTACGCTAGAAGCGAATCGCCACCTATTGCCTCAGTTGCAGTTTCAGCAATATCCGCAACCTGCCTTGAGTGATTAAATGTGCCGGGTGCGAGTTGTTGCAATTGACGTAACAGTGGGTTTCGTGGATCGCGGTAATCGGCAAGGGTCATTCCAGTTGTGATATCAAACAATTGTTCGATATTTTGGAGAATTCCTAAAACAAAGAAGCCAACTACTAATGCCGAAACACCCGCAACGATCGAATTTGTAAACACTTGTTTCCAAGCGATTGAAAAGTCAGGTATCTCTGCTAATCCAAGGAAAATTGCTCCGACTGCAAACGCAATAGCAGTAATCGCAGAAGCACGAATCAATGTTTGTCGCTGACGAACCTCTTTTAACTGACCAATCATCATCCCACAACCTGCGATGAGCAAGATAAACCAGCCGATTGATTGAGTTAACGCCATCGTCACTAATGAACACTGCATGAACGCGATGAACATCCCCATCCTCTGTTTGTACGCAAGGCATGAAATAGTGACCGCAAGCAATGTTGGGATAATCGCAGCAGCATAAATGAAGGTTGGTGCTTCAAGCGTAACGATGATTGATAGTCCAAGCATTAACGCCATCAGCGCGCATAAGGCGAATAATCGTAATGAGTTCTTCGCGATTCGAGGATATGTAATTGTTGTGTATGCACCTATGAAAATAGACAACATTGCGAGTAATCCGATTGAGCCGATTCTTGGCAACCATCTTGTGATGAACGGTGCAGCACTTGAAAATTGTTCATGTTCCACAAGCGCTTCTTCATATTGTGACGCAGAAATGACATCGCCACGTTGCCAAATGATTTCTCCTCGTGGGTGGTTCTTCACAACAGGCTGTACCTCATTTGCGGCTACTTCTGCTCTGGCATCTGTATCTTCTACATCTAGTTGGATACTTGGCTGGTGATCACTGATGATTCTGGACTCTATCAGTGGCACAACAGACTCTGGAAAACCAGAACGGCTCACAAGTTCTGCGAGTTTGTGTTCTTTAACTTCCCCTTGGGTAGGTAAAGCAATTGCAGCTGCGTGATAAGGGCTTAAAAATTTTCCTGCGCCTTCAAATAATGCTCGGTTGGCAGCAGGTGTGGTTGTAAATACTTGGAATTCTTCACTTGTGAGTAGTGGCTTGTCTCTTTGCAGTTCACTGATAATTCTCGAAACGTACCTTCTCCAAGACGGTGTCGCTTCGCCATCTCTTGACATCTTTTGGAGCGATTCAAGCGTTTCAGGAGTTATGTTGAATTGAGCAATGAGTTCTGGATTTACTTCTTCTATAGATGTCATCCCAGACACTGCTGTTGGAAGCCCTAGTAATGAAGCAGCAAGTCGTTCAATGAAAGTTGCATTGATTGTGTAAATTCTTGGTGACGAATTACTAGCTTCTTCCCTCAATGCTTCTGTCGCAGCGCTGTCTTCAATCGTATAGTCGATTCGAGTGATGCGTGTATTGGTTGCTATCTGACCATCTCGTACCTTTATTTGTTCCCGTGACCACGTCGCAACAAAGGAGACCGCAATTAAGAAGAGAAAAATAATACTACATGTTCGTAAAAACTCAGGTTTGCGTAATAACTGTCGTAAAGCGATTGCTGGCTTTGGAACATTGCGCAGTACAGTTTCCCTGCGGCTTTTGCCTGAGCCTTTATTTCGATTTCCAGAGGATTTACTCATTTGTAGGTGAGAGTATCGTCAATTGACGGCATTCCTGCTTAGTCAACGACTGTCACGATGCATTGAGGCAGGTTGCCTTGGTTCCGCACAGAAGAAGCTGACGACCTAGAGGAAAAATGACCTGCTTGTACGAGGTACATCGTCCTTCCAGTTCTATCTTTTTCCTCTGAAATCCAAACGGATTGAATCCCTGATTTTTTGAGACTCGGTGACAATGATTTCATAGCAGCTGTTGCGTTAGACTTGTCTCGGTAAGCACCGAATTGCAATGTGAACGATTGATTTGAAATCACAGAAGGGTTACTATCTGAAGTCAATCTTGCTACAGCTTCACGCCGGTCTTCTCCTTGCAAGTAGTTTGCGGCTTTAGCAAACGAAGTTTCAGCAGCAACATAATCTCCCTTGCTTGTGGAAATGATTCCTAACATCGCAGTCGCTTTACCTCGAACCTCTTTGTTAGATGATTGTGATGCTTGAGTGAACCAATTCTCCGCTTCGTCAAGATGGTGCCTTTTAAATTCGCAAAGTCCCATCATGTATTGAGACTGTACAACATCTTCTTTGCTCTTGATTGCTTTCTCTGCCCACATCTCAGATAAAAGCCATTGACCATTTCGATATTCTTGTAGTGATTGATCAAGGTTTGTTGGTTTATTTGAGTTACAGCCTGATAGAAGGATGAAAATTGTGAGAGTGAGCAGTTTCATTTGCATAGATGGTGTTCCTGCATGTATCGTACCCTTTTGGAATAGTTCTCGATGCAACTTCTACGCTCCATTTTCAAATCATGGCGAATGAACGCCTTCCGTACCCTCATTACAGATGATTTCAGGTCGTGGAAGGGTATAACTCTGCAGATTGCCTCGTGGCATGTTGCAAAGCAACTGAAATCTGAACAACCTCATGTTGCGGTCCTTTTGCCTACCTCTGGCATGTTCCCTGTCGCGATGACAGCAATATGGTCACAAGGAAAAACAGTTGTTCCATTGAATTACCTCCTTTCAAAAGAGGAAATTTTGTACATCATTAAAGACAGTGGCGTGGATACTGTCATTACTGTGAAACCGATGCTGGATTTAATTGGTGAGTTGCCCGGCGGCGTTTCACCGATTCTTCTTGATGAGATGTCTTTCAAAGGAATACCGCCCATTCGATTTTCAGTGAAGAGCAATGATGATATGCTCGCAGCGCTTTTATACACATCTGGGACTTCGGGGAAGCCAAAAGGGGTGATGCTGACAGCAAAAAATCTAAATGCAAATATTCAACAATGTATTTCAAAAGCAAGTTTTTCAAAGAAAGATATTTTTGTTGGGTTGTTGCCTCAATTTCATAGTTTTGGATTCACAGTGACTACATTGTTGCCTGCAGTTATCGGTTCAAAAGTTCTTTACATGGCAAGATTTAACCCAAGAAAGGTACTTGAGTTACTACGAACGCATCATCCGACAATTTTAATTGCAATTCCATCGATGTATAACGCTTTGTTGAACACAAAAAGTTCAACAGCAGAAGATTTCCAATCGATTCGGTTAGCGGGCTCTGGCGGAGAGCCGTTACCTGTGGCAGTGTATGAAGGATTCAATACTAGATTCAATCTACCGATTTGTGAAGGGTATGGTTTAACAGAGACTTCGCCAGTAACACACTGGCGATTACCAAATGAAGATAAATATGGAAGTGTAGGGAAACCAGTAAAGGGTTTGCATCAGAAAATTGTTGATGAAGATGAAAATGAATTAGCACAATGTGTAGATGGTGAAATACGAATGAAGGGCCCTAACATCATGAAAGGGTATTTCAACATGGTTGATGAAACTGCAAATGTGTTTGATGAACATGGATATTTTAAAACAGGGGATATGGGTCAAATTGACGAAGATGGATTCCTTTATATCACTGGAAGAATTAAAGAGATGTTAATTATTGCTGGAGAGAATGTTTTTCCACGTGAAATAGAAGAAGCACTTACTGATCACCAAG
The DNA here is from genome assembly GCA_964630505.1 of uncultured Isosphaeraceae bacterium. GTDB lineage: Bacteria > Planctomycetota > Phycisphaerae > Phycisphaerales > SM1A02. The sequence continues at coordinate 8,253 of CAZVVI010000019.1, forward strand.
ATGTTCTTGCTGCTGCAGTCGTTGGGCGTATGGATGATTCAAGAGGTGAGGTTGCTGTTGCATTTATAGAGTTAAAAGAAGATGCTACTTTTGATGAACATCAGTTACGAGCGTGGTGCAGAGAACGCATTGCTCCTTTTAAAGTCCCTAAAACAATTACAGTCCTTCCTGAGTTACCTCGCAATCCAACAGGAAAAATAGTGCGGCGGGAACTACTAAAACTCGTGAATAAAGAAGTTGTATCGTGAGTTTTAATGTAACACTCGCTCACAGCCCAGACCCTGATGATGCGTTCATGTGGTGGCCACTTGCAGATATTGATGGAAGTGGACCGTCCATTGACACTGGAGATTTCAAATTTGAACTTGTGATGGAAGACATTGAATCATTAAACAAATGTGCCGAGCAAGGGAAATACGACATCACAGCAATTAGTATTGCTCAATATCCAACTGTTGCTGAACAGTATGATTTAACTGCTTGCGGGGCATCGCTTGGCGATGGATATGGTCCAAAAGTCGTTGCTCCAATTGAAATAACAATGGATGAATTGTTTGATTCGAATCCTGTTTTTGCAGTTCCAGGTGAACGGACTACCGCTTTAGCAACACTTCGGATTCTCGCAGGCAACCGACCATTGAAATGGAGGTCAATTCCATTTACTGAGATTATGGATAAAGTAGGGAGTGGTGAATTCGGTGGGGGTGTCGTTATTCATGAAGGTCAATTAACCCTAAAGGATTATGATCTTTATGAAGTCTGCGACTTAGGAAAATGGTGGGGTGAGCGTACTGGGTTGCCATTGCCACTTGGCGGTAATTCAATTAAACGTGATGTTGATGCACGCTTCGGCATCGGCTCAACTCAGTTAATCACTGGATTACTGTTGCAATCTATTCAATATGCAATGTCACACCGCGAAAAATCTTTAAAGTGGGCAGCGCAATGGGGAAGAGGAATTGACTTGGATTGTACGGATCAATTCGTCGAAATGTACGTCAATCGTTGGACGTTAGACTTTGAAGACCGAGGGCGGGAAGCAGTGCAAACTTTTCTGAGCGAAGCTAGTAAAGTTGATGCAGTGCCCAGGGTAGAAACAGTTACATTTGTTTAACAATTTAAATCTGCTTCACCAAGGAGATTGAATCCCTTGCGAAGCAGTAATTGTCCGCCGAGGGTTAAATCATCAATTGCGACTGCAATTGTTGAATCGCCAATTGGCGATTGGCGAATCAAAGAGTAGATAAACGAAATGTTGAGCTCTGCGCCCAATAAATATAAACATAAATCAGCGAGTGAGTGTGCGTCGTCAATAACAGTCACAATCACATCGATTTCAGAGAACGCGATGCCAAGTTCATTTAATAATATCCTTGCGGCGTCAGCATTATCTGGAATCATCCGAATCACAGCGTGGTCTGAAGAGTCGATAACATTCAAGCCAACAACATGAACATGAGATGCGTCGTCGAAATGTCTTAATAAATCCAAAAGTCGTCCCACCCGATTCTCAAGGAAAACGCTGAATTGCCGGACAGAAGGGACGGCATAACCTTGCATTGTTTCAGAGGGAACTTGCGACATGTTGATTTAAGGGTTTAGGGATGGCGTTAAACGCGGCTTCGATTTATCTTTTTCTATTGCCTTGTCTTTTTGTGAGGCTTTTGTATTGATCTCACCAACTTTTTCAGGGACGTATTCATGATCTCGTTTTCTGATCACCATAATCGAAACAATCTCGTCGTCCTTCTCGATTGATCTTGCTACATCGAGCCCTGAGGTAATTCGTCCAAACACCGTATGCCGACCATCGAGGTGGGGAGTTGGGAGATGAGTCAAGAAGAATTGACTTCCACCAGTGTTTGGTGCAGATGTTTTTGCCATTGAGAGTGAGCCAGCAAAGTGGTTTCGACGACCGTCTAGAGTATGTTCATCTTTGATTTTGTAACCTGGACCACCTTCTCCGGGATTGCCATCAGCGCCTTCTTTTGTATTCGGATCACCGCCCTGTGCCATGAACTTTGGAATAACACGGTGGAACAAAATGCCATCGTAGTAGCCGCTATCTGCGAGTGAGATAAAGTTTGCAACTGTGTTTGGAGCGTGATCTTCAAACAATTCAATTTCAATCAACCCTTTTGAAGTTTGTACTGCAGCCAAAGGTAAATCTGCTGCGATTTCTTCAACATCACGAATTGAAGTTTCTTCTTTCCACTTTGTGTTTGCATCCTGCGATCGTGCCTTTAAAGAATCAATTCGAGTCGAGAGGGGAGGGCTTGCGATGAGATAAGCCCTATCTACTGCATCAAGTGCGGCAATAGACTCATCAAATCGATTATCAGCGTAAAGCAGAGACGCATACATTTCTGCGTAGTCAGGCAAGATAATGATCTCAGGGTCAAGTTTTTCGAGTGCACGAATTGCATCAGTGAACTGATTTTTGCCATCGAGGGTACGAGCCCAAGCAAGCACGATTTCAGGAGAATCTGGAAATCGCTCTATGAGTTCGCCATACACAGCTCTTGGCTCGTTGCCTTCCTGTGCAAGCATATATTCAGCCCAAGCAAGCGCAATTTCAGTGTTTTGGGGTTGAAGTTCGGAGAGTTTTTGAAACAAGATGTTGCTTCGTTCAACATCATCAAGCCAGATACTCATCTGAAGTTCAGCAACAATCACTTGAAAATCGTCGTGGGTGAGTGTCCAAGTTGACATTCTATCTCGCAGGTCTCGGACAACTTCGAGATCTCCATCAGCCAATCCACGTTGGTTCGCCAAGGAATTGCAGAGAGTCTGATATTGACCAAGAAGGTCTTCAGCATCTTGAGCAGTCGTAAACACTGATAAAGTAATCACTAATGAGCATAAAGTTGTAATCATAAATATTCCTCTTATCTAGCCAACACGCAGGATAGCATTCTTCGATATGAGCCACTAAAGGGTGGAGAATAAAAAGTGTAAAAAAGTTGTGTTTGCTTGACTTTATCAATATTTCCGTTACTATTTAGCCATCGCACAAGCGATTCAACACTTGCCCCCGGAAGGGCTCGGTGTGGGTCTTTGACTCCACCGGGCCTTTTTTCTTGCTCA
>CAZVVI010000019.1:11439-52293 GCA_964630505.1 uncultured Isosphaeraceae bacterium
GCTTCAACTCATCTTTTGCTTGTTTGACTGGCTACGGCTCGTATTGCGTTGTCGAACTGCATCGACGACCCATAAAGGGTCGCCTGCTTCGTTCTGAGCGCACTACTTTGCCTCGCTAGAGTCAAACAAACACAATTTGAGTTTCAGCTTCGCTTTGCTCAGCTTCAACTCATCTTTTGCTTGTTTGACTGGCTACGGCTCGTATTGCGTTGTCGATGCAGCACAGCGAAGCACTGACGGAGTGCAGCAAGTCTGCAGTACAGTAGGCAATGTGAACCTGAGCAATTAATAAAGGCCCGGTAGACGCAAGCGCCATACCGAGCCCTTTCGGGGGTAATTGGTTGTGTGTTTATTATAGCTAAAAATTTATATATGTTTTAGTTTTCGGCTTTTTTTCATGCCTTGGTTTGGATTATCCACTGAAATCGAGATATTGAGTGCGAATCATGCCACTATTGCCTTAAAGCAGCGGTGATTGCGATAGCTAGAGCATCTGCGACATCGGGTGGGTCTGGGCTTTCCTTGAGTTGCAGAGTAGTTGCCACGGCTTGCTGCATTTGAGGTTTTGTGGCTCTGCCATTCCCTGAGATGGATTTCTTAATTTCAGCGGGGGTGAGTTCGACCAGCGGAAGCGAGGCTTGTTCTCCTGCGAGTAAGATAACTCCCCGTGCGTATCCGAGTACTGTTGCTGTTGCGACTTGTCTTTCGTGAGTAAAAATAGTTTCTACTGCTAATAACTCTGGTTTTAACTCGGAGATGACTTCTTGCACCTCTTTGTAGAGTTGGGCTAATCTATATGGCACACTTTCTTTCGTTTGTAATTTGATTGCACCTGCTTCAATCACTGAAGGAAGGTTTGAGGATTTTTCATATTCAATACAACCATATCCTGCTATCCGAAGACCGGGATCGATGCCTAGGACTCTCATGAATTTGCGACATCCGAATCAATTTCACCATCTTTTAGGCTGATGATTCTCTGGCATCGTTTTCCAATTTGTTCATCATGAGTGACGAGGATTGTTGTTAATCCTTCTTGATGTAACTCTTCAAACAAGTGAAGGACGTCTTCGCCGGTTTCTGAATCTAAATTCCCTGTGGGTTCGTCAGCAAGCAAAATTGAAGGATTTGTGACAAGTGCTCTTGCAATTGCTGCCCGCTGTTGTTGACCACCTGAAAGTTCATTTGGTTTATGACCGACTCGATCGGCTAACCCAACACGGTCAAGAATGACCGCAGTCCTCTCTTCACGCTGGGTTGGATGTACCCCTTGGTAATACAAGGGGACCTCAACATTTTCTGCAATCGATAATTGGGGTATTAAATTGAACGATTGGAATACGAAGCCGATTTCTTGACCTCGAATCATGGATAAAGCTTGATCATCGAGAGTGGCTATATTTTTCCCGTCAAGTTCATATATTCCTTCAGTTGGCTGATCTAAGCATCCCAAAATGTTCATCAGCGTACTCTTGCCTGAACCAGAAGCACCCATGACAGCAACAGATTGCCCTCGTGGCACGTCAAGATCTACCCCGCAAAGGGCTTGGACCAGAATCGAGCCATCTGGTTTATAGTAGATTCGCTTGATTTTGCGAAGTTTTACAACTGAGTCTTCTTGAGCCATGGATACATCCTACGCTCTGCTTTACACTTAGTGTATGCCTTCGCAAACATTTGAAACCTTTGCTTCTACTTTCAACGTTATTCCAGTCGTAAGGCGAATAATGGCTGACCACTTAAGCCCAGTCCTTGCGTACAGAAGGTTAGTTGCTGCCGATGATCGGTCTGCTCCTAGTTTCCTTTTTGAGTCTGTTGAGAATGGTGACGAGGTTGGGCGATTTTCTTTTCTAGGTGCAGATCCGTCGATTGAAGTTGTTGCAAATAAAAACGAAGTGACTATTCGAAATTTGATTGATGGAACCACTGAAACACATGAATGTGAAAACCCACTGCAACTCGTACGCGACCTTTCTAATAATTGGAGTGTATCTAAGCCAGTTGCAATGGGTGAATTGCCACTTCCAAGTTTTATCGGTGGATGGGTAGGGTTTGCAGGGTATGACATTTCGAGATATTCGGAGCCAATCGTTCTGCCATTTGAAAATGCTCCTGAAGATGATCGTCATCTTCCTGACCTACACTTCGCACTCTACCAAACAGTGGTCGTGTTTGATCATGTTGCAAAAATTGCTCATGTCGTACATAACGTCTTGAATGATTCGACGGATGACTTGAAGCATACTTGGGAAGAAGCAAATTTAGAACTCGACCGTGTCTCAGCGTTGCTACAAAAAGAAGGCAAGAACATTCCTGTTGGAACAATTGACATCAATTTGCAGGAGCCACCTAGGCTTCCAGAAGTCTCAAACATGTCGAAGGGTTCGTTCAAGGAAGCAGTTGATACATGTAAGACGCACATTGCAAAAGGCGATGCCTTTCAGATTGTCATTTCTCAACGATTCGAGCATCAAACATTGGTAGATCCTTTTGAAGTCTATCGAGCACTACGAGTTGTCAATCCAAGCCCCTATATGATTTACTTACAATCAGAGGACTGCATATTAGTTGCATCAAGCCCAGAAATTTTGTGCAGATGCCGAGATAAAAATGTGATTAGTCGCCCACTAGCAGGGACTCGTAAGAGGGGTAATAACGAGCAAGAAGATAGTGATCTTGAAGCAGATCTTTTGGCTGATGAAAAAGAAAAAGCAGAACATGTGATGCTTGTTGATTTAGGGAGAAACGATCTTGGGACAGTATGTGATTTAGGTTCTATTGAAATTGAAAGCATTATGGATATTGAGCGATATAGCCATGTCATGCATCTGAGTTCAACTGTTATTGGAAGACTTGAGGAAGGGAAAGATTGTTGGGACGCGTTGGCTGCAACCCTGCCTGTTGGAACTGTCAGTGGTGCCCCTAAGATTAGAGCGATGCAAATCATCGATGAACTAGAACCCACGAAACGCGGACCGTATGCTGGTGGTATCGGAATGATTGGTTTTAATGGTGATATGGATATGGCAATTGCATTAAGAACAATGGTCATCCCCACCCAAATGAGAAATGAAGAAGGATGGAGAATTGATATTCAAGCGGGAGCAGGGGTCGTTATCGATTCAAAATCGGAATCTGAATGGAAAGAAACAGTGAACAAAGCTGCAGGGCTAGCTAAAGCAATAGATCTCGCAGAAACGGCATTTCTCGAATCCTGATGGTGCCATTGGGTAAAATATACGCATGGCAATGACTACTACGTCGTTTTGGAGAAGAAGACGCGCTTGGATTTTTTTTGCAGTTTTGGTAGCACCGATCTTCTGTATTTTTTTACTGACTCGGTCTTTTTTGCTTTCGCCGATAATCGAATCTTCTTTAAGTGCTACTCTCGATACTGATGTCAAAGTTTCAGGGGCTCAATGGAATTGGGACGGCACTGTGGATATGGAAGAAGTCATTCTTCACGCCAACGGTATTGAAGGTTTAGCTGCAGATGTAGTGTCAATTCATGATGTCACCATCGAGTTAAATTCAGCATTTCCTATTTTTGGTTTTGAAATCAATAGCATAGAAATAGATTCTATTCATGTGCGGCTTGCAGAATCTACGGTAAATGCTGGTGAGTTTAATTTCTCAAAATTGTTTTCTTTGCCAAGTACATCTAATCAGCAAAACAGCAGTAATTCTAAATCTGCAAAAAACGAAACTGTTGTGCCTCACGTCTCTTTGCAAAAATTGATTGTAGAAACAGGCGTGATGAACTCAGGGAAATTTTCGATTGAAAATTCTGAGGTGTTCTCGATTCAGAATGCTGAACATGATGATTCTAAAATGGTGTTGCATTTAATCGGAGAAGAAGACTCATTAGATTTGAAAGTCGAGATAACGACTCTGCCACTTGAAGTGATCGCGGAAGTGAATGATGTTCAGCTTGACCACAAATTGTTTAAGCTGCTTCCTAAAACCGCAAAAACGTGGTGCGAAGAAATCCAATTGCAAGGAGGTGTTAAAACACTCGATGCTTCTTGGAATGCAATTGAAGGAGTTAAGTTAGCCGCTTCTGTGGAAGAGTTAAAATTCCAACTTCCAGAAAAACATGGTGTTCCTTGGGCTGTGTATAAAAATGGAGTTGTAAAAGAAATTCATGGTGATGCGTCACTTGATGTTTCACACGGAATCATTATGTACGATGACCAACAAGTACTGTTAAAAGAAATTCAGGGTTTGTTAGTACCTCCTCAACAAGATGTAGGACGGCCATTGGAATTTTCTGCAGATATGAAAATTTACAATTTTGGAAGTGTTGGCGACAAAGAGGGTGAAGAGTGGATGGACTCGATGTTATCCAAATCGCCATTTAAAGCAACGTTTACGATTAATGACTTCACTCCATCTAAGGTCCACCCAGGAGAAGTTTGTGTTCCACTTGCAGCGGCACAAATGCTCAAACTTTTTCAATTAGAAGATTGGGAGATGAATGCAAAAGTATCCGTCGCTCGGGCTGTTCAAGATAGCGAAGTTGAAGTTGTTGGGGATCTACTTATCGAAGGGGCAACAGGGATGTATGAAGGGTTCCCATACCCACTTGAAGACATAAAATCACTGATAAAATTTAAACAGGAAACAGCAAATATTGTGTATCTCAATGCAGTTGGCAGTGAAGGTGCTCCAGTGCACATTAGTGGTGAAGTGATCACAGAAAAAGACTACTTGGTTGTTGATTTAAATTTAGATGCCCAGAACGCACCTCTTGATGAGAAACTACACGATGCAGTTTCTGAACAAATCGCAACGGTAATGGACCGCCTTCTTGATTTTGAAGCATATGAACGAGTAGTTGATTCGTTAAACCAAAATGATGGTAATGAATTCGATCTAGGTGGAGCAATCAATTTAGATTTGCGAATTCAACATGACAGCCGAGTTGATGACGACACTACATTGTCGGGCTCTATTGACTTTGAGAATGTTGGAATTGTGCATGGAGAGTTTCCTTATCCAGTAGTGTTGAAATCCGGCAATCTGTCGCTTGATCCTAAGGGGTTACATGTTCCGGACGATTCAGTTGTGAAATTTGAAGGGAATGGTGGAGGTAAGGGGGTTATTGCGGGCTCCATTCTGTTCAGAGAGGATGGAAGCACAGTACCTGTGCTGGCTATTGACTTAGAAAATGAATGGGTAACAGCAACTCTAGTCGAAGCGGCATCAGATTCAGCTGGCGAGGCATATAAAGTAGCAGCAGATGTGTTAAGTGGGTTGGGTCTGTCTTCAATGTTGAATCTCCATGGCACTGTGATGGGTAAAGATGATGGAAAATTAGATATTCAGTTTGATATTCAGATAGAAGATGGAGTGAGTGTTCCCAATGCAAGACTTGCAGAGGCAATTCATGTGTCGGGTCCATTTTGGCCAGAAGATTTCGAATTTACAGGAGTTGAGGCAGACATTGTTTTTGATAACGGGGCAATTTCTATGAGTGGTGTGACGTGTCAATGTGGCGCAGGGTCTCTTGAGGCCTCCATGTCAATTGATAAGGGTGAGTTTGATTTAGATATCAGAGGGCAAAATTTACCGTTCAACTCAAGATTTGTAAAAGTTCTCCCAAGTAATTCTTCTGAAAAATTATCAGGAGCATGGCAATGGCTCGAACCTACTGGAGTCATGGATGCTGTTATTCGGATGTCTCATGATGAGGAACAATCAACTTTACGAATGCAAATTGAACCAGAAGAGTTCATTGTTTCGGGAGTAGGTCGTCAGAGCGTGCTCACACTGGAACTTGGTGAGATTATTGTTGAAGGAACAAACGTGTTTTTGAATGGATTGAATTTCACAATTTTTGAGGGTGAAACCTCTCAAGGTGTTTTAGAAATTGATGGCGAAGTGCATGGAGAAGAATCAGACTTTGGTTATTCGATACATTCAAAATGGGAAGATGTTGACATCGATTCTCCGCTCACACGTGCTATTACTGGGATTGTAGGAGGTGAACAGGGAGTTCAATATTTCGATTCAATTCAACCCTCAGGCCACGCTACTGCCACTTTATTCGCAGATGGAGATGGGGATGAACTGACATACACAATTGAAGTCATCCCATCAAACTTATCTGCAACCTTTAATGAACGCAGAGCGGTAGCAGAATTTGGCGACATTCAAGATGCGAGCAATAACATTATTCGTTTCAATAATGAGGGCATTCATTTCGACCAGTTATCAGGAGAACTTGGTAGTGGTAGTTTTTCACTAGATGGGAAAATTTCTTCAATCAAGGAAGTCAACGGAATTTTTGATTTAGCTTGGATTGGACCAACTGGTGATGAAAGTCTATTTGCTATTTTACCTAGAGCAGTTGGCGACACTCTAATTGCAATAAAAGTAAAAGATGGAAAGAGCGTCCTGCCAAACGGTAAACTCATGTTCGAAGGAAAGTCGTGGAGTGAGTTAGCAGTTACTTTTTTAGGCGACATTACTTTTGAATCATGTTCTATTGATGTTGGAATTCCATTAGAGCAGATAAATGGTGTTACACATGTCTACGGTGAATACAGTAAAGAACACCTTGACACTCTTGAATTATCGATTGCTTTTGATGAGTTAACCACACTTGGTCGGGTGATTTCTGATGTGACAGGCAGTCTTGAATTTGATCCAACTGAACAGTTGTTTGCATTTGAAGAATTGCGTGGAGAAACTTCTACAGGGAGTGTATCAGTCAAAGGTTGGATCTCAACCCAAGAGGAAAAGGAATATGCAATTGAGATTTTGATTGCAGGAGTAGAATTAGCGAGGGATTCTAAAGAAGATGAATCAGAAAACATAGTTGCTTCGCTTGAGGGTGAGTTAAAAGGATGGATTTCGATTGCAGGAAATCGAGGTGATAGTGCGTCAAGACGTGGTGTAGGGAAGATTCAGGTGGAGAACGGCCATCTTGAAATAGAACCATTTTCCATGACGACAATGCGTTTGCTTCAGCTCTCGCTCCCAACAGCGGCTACGATTTCCGGAGCAGATATTGAACTTTATATCGATGGGGATCAAATCATTCTTGAAGATATTTCACTGAGAAGCAATGAATCAGATATTTCAGATTTTGTACTTGAAGGTGAGGGAACTGTCGACTTTGAAACCTTCCAGTTGAACGCTCGTCTTCATCCAAGGGCTGGATTGCCAATTATCAGAGATATTGCAGGGGCACTGAATGACCAACTCTACTCCATTGATGTGAAGGGTGATTTGTTAGACCCTGAGGTATCAGTTGTTCCATTACCCTTTCTCTCACCCCAAAAGAAATAGGGAAAGGGGGATACAATACCAAGATGATTACAAAGAACGAGTTACAAGAGAAGATACTGGAATTAGTCGACCTTTCATGTGAACATGATGTAAATGACATTCGACATGAATTGATTGTTCAGATGATTGATGCATGTTTAAAAATGGGACAAGAGGGACATGATTCAGGCCAAGTTAAATTAGTCACGCATGCTCTGAAAGAGATGAGGTATGCCTATCAAGTGTTCAATCGATACATTGGTACTCGAAAAGTGTCAATCTATGGTTCAGCAAGAACACCTGAAAGTGAACCTGATTACATCGCAGCTGTGGAGTTTGGACGGCTCATGGCTGAATCAAATTGGATGGCAATCACCGGAGCTGGGGATGGGATTATGAAGGCTGGGCATGAAGGACCTCAACGAGAAGCAAGTTTCGGGTTGGCGATTAGGCTCCCTTTTGAAACAACTGCAAATACCATCATCGAAGGTGATCCAAAACTGATAAATTTTAGGTACTTCTTTACTCGAAAATTGATGTTCATGACACACTCTGATGCAGTTGTTGCATGCCCCGGCGGATTTGGTACTCAAGATGAACTCTTTGAAGCGTTAACCCTTGTTCAGACAGGCAAATCAAACATGATTCCTATTGTGATGATTGCAGGGAAGGGGAATGATTATTGGAAAAATTGGGCTGAACACGTGCATGTTGATCTCCTTGGGCACGGCATGATTAGCAAAGAAGATGAATCTTTGTTTCATGTCGCAACTTCACCCCAGGATGGTGTTAATCATATTATGCAGTTTTATAAAATCTATCATTCAAGTAGATATGTTCGTAGTGATTATGTGATTCGTGTAAATAGGAAACTCACAGACGAATCAATTGAGAAGTTAAACGATTCTTTTTCTGACATCATTAGGAGTGGAAAAATAACACAATCAGAACCGCTCTCTGTTGAAAAAGATCACCTTGAATTGCCTAGAGTTGTTGTGCCCCATACGAAAAGATCATACGGACGAATTCGTCAACTCATTGACATGGTGAATACATGCGACACCGTCTGATTTTATGCTCTCTTGTGTCAAGTGCAATTCTGTTTGGCGGTTGCTCTGCTCCACAAAGCGTGAAAACAGTTGTTTCATATAACTCAGGAGTATTGAACCCAGCAGCAGACGGCATTTCGGTATCCACGATCGAGATTAATCCAAACGGCTCTGATGTTTCAGAAAAACTGGAACAATTTGGAGTGCCATTGTACAGCGAGGAGTTACAGAATCGACTACTCAATGATGGAATCCAATTGCGAAAAATTTCAATCGTCGACTTGCCTGCAATGATTACGTCGATTGGAGAAATTAATCAAGAATCCTCAGCTTGGCATGGTCAAATTTTAAAATGGCGAGATTTGCATCAACGACAAATCGACCCTAAGGGCATGTTGATCTCACAGCAAGGTGTTCAACATTTTGTTCAACGCGGGTCACTTTGTTTGCTCAGTAGAAGTTGGTTAATTGAACGAGAGGATGGATTCCATATTTATTTGCAATGTGTGCCTACGTGGCATATCCCAAGAGAGCAGACTCCAATTGTTGGGCGTGCAAACAAACCGATTCAATCTGAGGTTTTTGAAGATTTGCAGTTTGAAACTACTCTTCTAGATGATGAAGCACTCATTGTTGCTGTAAAGTTAGCAGGACCAAAAGAAAAACAAGGACCTCAACCAGAGGGACCACCAGCTGTTCGATTGGGTGAAGCATTACTCGGAGGTCCAGCAGGGCAAGATTTAGTGCAGTTTATTGTGATTGAAGCGAACATCATGCCACGTGGCTGAAACTGTAGAATACGCTTCTTATGGAGCCCAGTGATTCAAATATACAAGAAGAAAGACCCACCCCTCGTCGAAGAAGGGTCTTACCTCCTCAAAGAGTATGGCCACTGCTCTTTACACTTGGAAATTTAGTTTCTGGTTTTGCTGCAATCCACTATGCCTATAAAGGTCCGGATTGGCATGGCCCTTGGGGATGGTCTGGGCTTACGATGGCGGGAGCGCTTATTTTCTTAGGGATGTTTCTTGACAGTGTTGATGGTTCAGTAGCAAGACTCACCCGTAGTGTGACTGAATTAGGTGCAGCCTTAGATTCACTCTCAGATTTGGTGACTTGTGGTGTTGCCCCTGCAGTGATGGTCTTATCACTAGTTGCAGGATATTTAGGCGAAGATGGTCATTTGACAATTTTAGGTCCTGATGCAGACCTTCCATGGGGAAAGGTGGTCTGGGGAGTTGCAGCAGTGTACGTTTGTTGTACAGCACTTCGGCTTGCACGATTTACAGTTGAAACCCAACCAGAGAAGGGACCTAATGACCACATAGCCTTCAGCGGTATGCCTTCTCCCGGTGCTGCGGGTTTAATTGCATCTTTAATCTTGTTGCACCAGCACGTTCTTGCTGGAGGTGGTGATGCAATTTGGATTGGTAGAGCGTATGCGTTTGGCGTTCCAATTGTTATGCTTCTCTGCGCGATTGCGATGGTCTCAACAATTCCATACGATCATTTTGTAAATAGATACTTAGGTAAACCTCAAACGTTCAGGTTTATAGCATTCTTAGTCATCATCCTATTTTTGTGTATGTGGTGGTTCCAAGAAACTGTTGCGCTAGGGTTTATTGCTTATGCCATTACGGGACCAATTCATTGGATGAAAAATCGTAAAGCATTGCAGGCGGGTTCAACATGACTTCCAACGGAGACATCGTAAAAACTCGATTCGCTCCAAGCCCAACAGGGCATCTCCATATAGGTGGTGCACGGACAGCAATTTATTGTTGGGCATTTGCAAGAGCACATAACGGAAAGTTTTTGTTACGAATTGAAGATACCGATCAAAAACGATCAAGCGAACAAGCGACCACAGGTTTTTTCAGTGATTTGCAATGGCTTAACATTGACTGGGACGAAGGTCCTGAGTTTGAAGGAATTGGCGGTGGGGATGAGGGTCCGTATTTTCAGTCGGAACGATTAGATATTTATAAAGAGCAGTTGCAACGGTTGTTTGACTTAGGGATTGCATATTATGCATTTGAAACTCCTCAAGAATTACAAGTTGAACGTAAAAAAGCGCGTGAAGAAAAACGAGCATATCAATACAACCGTGCCTCCCTAAACTTATCACCCGAAACGATTCAGCAATATTTGAAAGAAGGAAAACCTCACGTAGTTCGATTCAAGGTTCCAGACGGTGGACCTTTGATTGTGAATGATGCTGTTGTAGGTGATGTCACAATCGAACGGTCAGAGGTTGACGATTTTGTTATTTTTAAGGGTGATGGCTATCCAACGTATCACTTTGCGGTTGTTGTTGATGATGCATTGATGAAAGTGACTCACGTTATTCGTGGACAGGAACATTTAAACAATACATTTAAGCATAACTTGCTTCAAGAAGCCTTGGGATTCGAGCGACCGGTGTACGCTCATATTTCTTTGATTTTTAATCCTGATGGTTCTAAGATGTCAAAACGAGATAAAGACAAAGCGTTACGAAAATATGTCCGTGAACACCAAATCGAAACGCCTCCTGATGGTTGTATCCCTTTAGATGCATGGACAGAATGGCAATCATCAAAGGATCATCAATTGGAAACTGAGGATGCGACTAAACTTGCTCAAGCTCTTGGAATTGAACTTCCAGAGATAAATGTTGATGACTTCAAACAAGCAGGATATATGCCAGAAGTTCTACTTAATTATCTCTGTCTTCTTGGGTGGTCACCCGGTGATGATATCGAACATTTCGATGCTGATTTTTTAGTGGAACGATTTTCGTTAGATCGAATTGTAAAATCACCGGCTAAATTTGATAGGGCTAAGTTGCTCGCGTTTAATTTAGATGCATTGCAAAAATTAACCCGTGATGAATTTGAACAAAAGTTATTGGCGTGGTGCCAAGAATACGCCCCTGAATTTGCATCTCTAAAACAATTCTCTTTGTTTGCGTCCGCGAATCATGCACGATCAAAAACTTTTAGAGATGCTGTTGTAACCTCGCAATTTCTTATTGAAAATGATCATGAACTTACATGGACAGATTCAAAACCAGTGAAAAAAGCGCTGCTAAAAGGCGAAGAAACGGGGCTTTCACGACTGCCAGCAATTATCGCAGCGTTCGAAAAACTAGAGTCGTGGGATTCAGATTCAATCGATACATGTCTGCATTCACTTGCAGATGCACTCGCAGGCGGAAACTTAGGAAAAGTTGCACAGCCCGTTCGAATCGCAGTTGCAGGTGGACCAGTAAGCCCACCCATTGGTGACTCTCTTGTACTTCTTGGTAAAGAATCGACACTTAGAAGACTTGAACGATGCCTAGAATATTTTGTGAGTGCGTGTGATGTCTGAAGTCCAAACTGCTGTGACAACAAAAAGTGAAATTATGCTCGAAGGGCTTGTTGATTACGCTGGACTGTATCCACCTGCTAATTTGGATATGCAGCCAGTCGTGGACAATTGGGCACGTTATTTAACTTCTGCAGATAGTTGGATGCTTGCACGGCTCATAATCCCTGCAAATCGACTTGATGAGTTTCTTGAATGTGCAAGTGGAGTTCTGCCAAGTCAAGATGAGGAAATGTGGCAGTTAAGTGTATTGCTTCCTCCTGCTAGGGATGAAAAATTTAGCGCATCAGTTCAGAAAACAATTGATTTCAATATTTCTGACGTTGGTGCGGTTGCAAATGTTGTTGAATTTAAAGCCTCAAACACAAGTGAAATTGAGTTTGCACTTGATCTATTGCATGACGATTTGTTTCCATATATAGAATTGCCAATCGAAGATGATCCAAGGGGACTCATCGCAGCACTTTCGGGTGTAATCGCTGGGGCGAAGGTACGTACAGGTGGGATAACAAAAGATTTGTATCCGTCATCTTCCAATCTTGCTCGTTTTATTCATAGTTGTGCAGTAGCAGACCAGCCATTCAAAGCGACAGCAGGAATGCACCATCCTTGTAGAAATGAAAACAAGTCAGTTGGTATGGTTGAGTTTGGTTTTTTATCTGTATTGCAAGCAACAGTTGCAGCGAGTGTAGATGGAGCGAGTGTTGAGGAAGTAGAACAAATTTTAACTCTAGATACAGTAGATTTTTCAAAATATTCTGAACAAGATTTGGAGCAGGTTCGTGCTGAATTGTTTAATTCAGTCGGAACGTGCTCTTTCGATGAACCACGAGTAGATTTGCGAAATATGGAATTATTAAAGGATTTGGTATGACATCTATTGATCACACACATGAACAAAGTGCTAAAAGTTGGGTTGAGATGGGTGATGGAAGAAACGATTTCCCAATCCAGAATTTGCCATGGGGTGTGTGTTCTAAGAATGGAATCGTAGTTGCAATTGGGGAGCAAGCAGTTGTTGTTCGTGAAGCAATCAAAAATGGTCGTTTGCAATTTTCAACTGATATCGAGTCTGCACTTTTGCAAGACACGCTGAATGATTTTATGTCTCTTGGTCAGGAATCTTGGACCCTCGTACGGCACGCGTTGTTTGCACTACTTTCTGGCGAGCCTGCTCCAGAAGTGCTCTGTTCACAAGCAGAGTTGAATCTTGTGATGCCAGCCAAAATTGGTGATTACACTGATTTTTACGCCGCAAGAAATCATGCCACGAATGTTGGGAAAATGTTTAGACCTGATGGCGACCCCTTAATGCCCAATTATTTACATTTGCCTGTTGGATATCATGGCAGGGCAAGCAGTGTAGTTGTTTCAGGAACAGAAATCAGAAGACCTTACGGACAGTTAAAACCGGATGATAGCGAGCCCATTTTTGCTCCATGTAAATTGTTAGATTACGAGTTGGAGTTTGGGGCTTTCATTGGTACAGGAAATGCTATTGGGTCACGAATTTCGATGGATGATGCGATGGAGCACATTTTCGGATTAGTGATCTTGAACGATTGGTCCGCAAGAGATATACAAAAATGGGAATATCAACCCCTTGGACCATTTAATGCAAAGAATTTCGCTTCAACAATTAGCCCGTGGATTGTTACGATTGATGCATTAGCTCCGTTTAGGACTTCTGGACCAGTCCGTCTTGATGACGATCCAACTGTACTAGAGTATCTGTTGCCAGTTACAGATGACGTGTTAGATGTCAATTGTTGTGTGTCAATTTCGTCTGAGCAAATGCGAGCGAACAATGTTAGTTCGTTGCAGTTAACGACAAGTTCACTTTCGAACCTGACTTGGTCATTTGCTCAGATGCTTACGCACCATACGAGCACAGGTTGCCCAATGAACAGCGGCGACCTTATTGGAAGCGGCACAATTTCAGGAGAAACGAAGGATAGTCGTGGGTGCCTTCTTGAATTGACATGGCGTGGCACGGAACCGATTGATTTACCTGATGGATCGCAACGTAGATTCCTTCAAGATGGCGATGAGTTAACAATCAAAGCGTGGTGCGAATCTGATTCTGCAACCCGAATCGGCTTTGGTTCATGCTCAGGCACAATCCAACCCACAAATTAATTAACCCGCGGTTAATTAATTGGTCTGAAACTCTTCGTGAGCCCGCGGTTGATTTATCCTAGGGGGATTGGTTTCCAGTCTTCCCACGATTTTGGATATGCGTCATCATCGATATCCAACGCAGCTTTTGTTGGAAATAATGGTCTAAAAGTGTCACACATGACTACGAGCTCATCGGTGTAGGTTTGATCTAAGGTGCTTTCAACAGTTCCTGGATGAGGTCCGTGTGCGATACCTTGAGGGTGCATTGTCATTGAGCCTTCACCGATTCCTTTTCGGGCTGTATATTTGTTGTCGCAGTAGTACATCACTTCATCGCTATCAACATTGGAGTGGTTGTAGGGAACTTTGATGGCCTCAGGGTGGAAATCTAGCATCCGTGGTGCGAAAGCACAAATCACAAAATTGCCTCCAGCAAAAACTTGGTGTGTAGGAGGGGGCATATGGTGTTTGGCAACAATTGGTGAGAAATCCAGAGCATTAAAACAATAAGGGTAGTAACAACCATCCCAGCCTACGATATCCAGCGGATGATAAGGATAGATATAACTATGCACACTGTTTAGTGCTTTAATTCTAACTTCAAACTCACCCATCTCATCGTATGCAAGTGGCATTTCAGGAATACGCAAATCTCTTTCACAATATGGTGCGTGCTCAAGAAACTGAGCAGTTTTCTCAGCGATATATCGTTTTGGTGGAAGGATGTGTGAAGCATTCGCAGTTTCGATGAACATGAATCTGTTCTCGGGCGAGCCTTCAGCACGCTCATCGAACTCCATTTTGTAAATTGTTCCCTTTGGGATGATGACAAAATCGAATTTTGAAAATTTCAATGTCCCGAACATTGTGTAGAGCGTGCCACTTCCGTCATGAATGAATATACACTCATCACCTTGGCCATTTTTGAAATAGTACTCCATTGAAGCTTCTGGAACGCACACTCCCATTTCACAATCGCCATTGCCAAACAATACTGTTCGACCAGTAATAGGATCGCCATTTGGTTGCATATCCTTGGAAACAAGATGCCGCATCCTCATAACATTTGTTTCAACATATTCTGGTGTTGTTGAATACTCGTGTTTCCAACCAGAAACTTGTGTCGGTGGATGGATGTGGTACATCGTAGATGTTGGTCCATCAAATCCCTCAGTACCAAAAACTTCTTCAGAATAAAGCGCACCGTCTGGGCGACGGAATTGAATGTGGCGTTTCGTTGGTATCTCACCAAGAGAGGTGTAATATGGCACTGTGAGGAATCCTTTTTGAGGATTGTATATCAGAGATTACCGCGGCGTTCCTGCTCAAGTTCAAGTGCTTCAAACAGGGCTTTAAAGTTGCCTTTGCCGAAGGATTGGCTCCCTCTTCGGCAAATAATCTCAAAGAAGAGCGTAGGGCGATCTTGCACAGGTCTTGTGAAGAGTTGTAATAGATATCCCTGATCATCCCGGTCGACTAGGATTCCGAGTTCTTGGATGAGTTTCTTCTCTTCTTCGATTTCACCAACTCGATCCCACAATAACTCGTAATACGTGTCTGGAAGTCGTAAGAAATTCACGCCACGTTTACGAAGTTCTGCGATGGATTGAATTGCATCGTCAGTCCTAAATGCAAGGTGTTGAACTCCCGCAGTGTCATTATGCCAATCAAGGTATTCTTGAATTTGACTTTTACGCTTGCCTTGGGCAGGTTCATTAATTGGGAATTTAATGAGCCCACCTCCAGAAGACATGACCTTCGACATCAAAGCAGAATACTCAGTTGAAATGTCTTGATCATCAAAGTGTTTGAACATCGTGAACTCAAGTACATTTTCATACCACTGAACAGTTTTGTCCATTCCATCAAGTTCAACATTGCCAACACAATGGTCAAGGAATTTTAGTCCACAGGGATTATCTTTGTTAAATTGGTTCAATGGATGATCCATTGGTTGGAATCCAGGAAAGATGATTCCACCTTTTTTCAATTCGGGCAATGCATACGAGCCAGTTCTAGACACGAATGAATGGATGACATCACCATACGTTTTAATTCCTGCCCTGACAACTTCGCCATGTTCATCATCGGTTGTGTAAGGTGCATAAGCAGATTCAGCCCCATTTTCAATTGCTCGGTTATACGCTTTTTCAGCATCAAAAACTGTAAACGCAATATCTTTTACGCCATCACCGAACAAATTGACGTGGCGTTGTGCTGGATGTTCCTTGGTAAGTCCAGTTGTGATAATAAGACGAATGTTCCCTTGTGTGAGAAGGTAAGACGCTTGGTCACGATTACCCGTTGTAAGGTCATCGAATTGTGTCACTTGAAAACCGAAAGCATATGCATAATAAAATGCAGCTTGCTTCGCGTTTCCGACGAATATTCGCACATAATCAACATCAATCAAATGAAGAGGATCTGTGTTTGAACATGATTCAGGGGCAACAACTTCGACAGGTTTTTGAGTTTTGGTCGGCATATAATCTCCTCTAAAATGGCCTACAAACAACTATGATACAGTTGTCCTGATTTAATGGAAGTAAAAACTCCCTACTTTCTTAAAACACGTATTATACCCTTCAATTATGGCGAAATCAGAGAGCAAAAAGCCTGCACTTGAAACCGTTGAACCGATTGGCGAGCGTGTACTTATTCGCAAGGATGAGGACCGTAAAGTGACCAAGGTTGGCATTCATCTACCTGACAAAATCGAAATTCCAACTTTGACTGGCAGGATTGTCGCTGTGAGTACAGTTATCGAAAATAACCCTGATTACCCAATCCAGCAGTATGACAAAGTGTTGTTCAATCCCAAAAACAGTATCCCAGTTGATTTTGAAGGTGATAACAGATTGTTCGTCATTCCTCTTGAGGATGTCGTTGCAATCTTTAGGCGAGATTCATGAGTAAAAAAAGTGCAGGGTCAACTGCCCAGTCAGTCCCTGTTTTGAAAAGAACTGGCCACCGCGTCTTGCGGGTTCCGGGGTCGAAAAGTTTGACATTGCGATCAATGATGCTAGGTGCTCTTGGTGCAGGCCGCACTGTTCTTAAGAATCCTCTTTCAAGTGATGACACAACCTTGCTTGCAGAGGCATTTTCAAAAATAGGCGTTGGAGTGAAGTGGACACCCAACAAACTCGTACTCCATGGTGTTGACGGCAAACCGCCTCACGGAGCAAAAGTGAACCTTGGTGCGGGTGGCACGCCTACTAGGTTCATGATTGCAGCAGGGGCACTTGCTAAGCAACCTGTGATCGTTGATGGTAATTCAAAAATGCGTTCCCGACCAATTGGTGAGTTAGTTGAGTTGTTGTCTACTTTGGGTGTTTCGTTCGGTGGTGATTGCTTACCGATTGAAGTTGATGGCACAAATTTTCATGGCGGAGAAGTACAAGTACCCATCACGAAGTCAAGTCAATTTGTCTCTGCGTTAATGCTCATTGCACCATTTGTAGAAAATGGAGTCACTCTTCAATGTGAACTCCCAGTAACTTCTTCAACTTACATTGACCTTACAACAAGTGTCCTTCGTACCTTCGGTGTCGATGTTCACGATGAAGTGACTGAGAATCGAGTTATCTCAGTTCCACAAACAAGAATTACACACAGAGAATTAGAGATCGAACCTGATGCAAGTTCAGCGGTGTACTTCGCAGCAGTAGCAACGTTGCATGAGGGGATGTCCATTACTCTTGAAGGGCTAACTCTAGATTCAGTTCAGCCAGATATGGAAGCGATTCGACTTTTGGGGACAATCGGAGCAGATGTAGCCGAAGTAGAGAATGGAATTCAAGTAACAGGCACTGGAGTGATCCATGGGTTTGGTGAACTGGATGCTTCAGGATTTCCAGATGCGTCATTGTGTTTAGCAGCCGTTGCTGCATTCGCAGACTCGCCTTCAAGAATTTTTGGACTTGAAACCTTGCCACTGAAAGAGTCTGACCGAATTGAAGTCATGGCACGCTCGCTAGCAAAAGTTGGCTGCGGAATCGCATCGAGTGACACAGATATTCGCGTTTCTCCAATGCAATCACAAAATATCAATAGCAAAACAGCAATAGATCCAATGGACGACCATCGCATTGCAATGGCAATGGCAGTCCTTGGAACACGTCGAGGAGGGGTCTCAATCGTTAATCCAAATTGTGTAACTAAAAGTTACCCTTCTTTCTGGACTGATTTACGGAAAGTGTTTGAAGGGCGAGATGCATCATGAATAACTTCCGTTACTTCGCAAAGAAAATGTTGACATGGCGATTTCGTTTTATTCTGGCGTTGCTATTAGCAGCATTCTCAGCGATTGGTTTAGGTATTGGTTTGTTAAGTCTTGGTCCTGCACTCTCGCTCATTCTTGACCCTGAAGAAGGCAAATCGCTCATCCAACTTGCCAACGAACACAACGCAACTGCACACTTCGTTCAAATTCCCCAGTGGTTACTTTCAATTCTGCCGGATGGCAGATTCGACGGAGTTATTTTTATCTTGATTGGAGTTGGTTGTTTGACAATTGTTGGTGGTCTTGCAAATTTCTTCCATCAGTATTTAAGTGCTTGGATTGCTGTTCATGTTGTTGCCCGTGTACGTGAACAATCATTCAAGCATGTACTTGCAATGCCACTTGGGACTGTCCAAAGACTTGGTTCTAGCGAGTTTGTTTCACGAATTATTCGAGACGCTGAAGCTCTTCAAGTTGGGCTGATGGTATTGATGGGTAAATCTGTTTCTCAGTTAACAAAGGGCTTCGCTGCATTCGTGGTTGCGTGCATTTTCGACTATCGGTTGGTCATTGTGGCGATTTTAGTTTTTCCAGTGCTTGCGTTTACTTTGCATAAGATTGGTAAGAAAGTGAGCAGAGGGACAAAAGCCTCTTTATCTGCACAGCAAGAATTGTTAAGGATCTCGAGCGAATCGATTCAAGGGCTTCGTGTAGTGAAAGTTAATACTGCGGAGCAAGCATCCGTTCAATCTTTTGATCAAGAGAATAAACACGTCATTAAGGCAGAGTTAAAAGTCCGATTGATGAGGGCACTAGGTTCTCCTTTGATGGAAATTCTCGCTATCTTTGTCCTTGGAACTCTTGCTGCGATTGCTGCAAGATCGATCATTGACGGCTCTCTACAGTTCGACACATTTTTACTTTCAATTGGCTCTCTTGCTGTTGCAGGAGGGTCACTTCGTCCTCTTGCAGGTCTTGTGACCGAAATCCAAGCAGCCGAGGCACCAGCAAGTCGGTTAATGAGCTTGCTTGACTCAGAATTAGAAGAAGATACCTCTAAGCCAGATTTGGATAGACACAGAGAATCGATTGAATTGCGAGATGTTTCATTCACCTATGAAAATGCTGAATCGCCCGCAATTCAAAATCTTTCAATTAACATTAAACACGGCCAAAGGGTCGCAATTGTAGGACCAAACGGCTCTGGCAAGACAACGTTTGTTTCATTGATTCCTCGATTGTTGAACTCTCAATCAGGGAGTGTGTTGATTGATGGCACAAGTGTACAAGAAATTAATTTACATTCTCTTCGAAACCAACTGGGTGTAGTAACACAAGAAACTGTTTTGTTCCATGGTTCAATTTCCGAAAATATCCAGTTTGGCAGTGACAGTTCAAAAGAAGATGTGGAGTTAGTGGCACAGCATGCACACGCAGATGAGTTTATTAATGAACTTGAAGATGGGTATGAATCAGTTGTGTACGAGCAGGGTGCATCCCTTAGTGGTGGACAAAGACAACGACTTGCAATTGCAAGGGCGCTTTTAAGAGACCCATCAATTTTGATTTTCGATGAAGCAACGAGCCAAATAGATGCAGAGTCCGAGCAATTGATTAGCGATACTTTGAAGAATTACTGTGACAATAGAACAGTTCTGTTAATCGCACATCGAATGTCCACAGTTCAAACTGCAGATCGCATTCTTGTGCTCGACAAGGGGATGCTAGTTGGTGATGGCACACACGAAGAATTGCTCGCAACTTGCGATGTATATCAACGATTAACTGAAACTCAACTTTCTGCAGCAACTCAAGATGCGTAACCTGCATTTACTCTTCTGTATTTCGATCGTGGTATTTGGATGTAAACCAAATAACTATAACAAGACCGATGCTCCATCAACTGAAGTTCGAATCGTCTCTCTTAGCCCAGGAATCACAAATACTGTCATAGATGCGGGTTTTGAAAGTTATCTGGTTGGTCGAAGTTCTTTTTGTTTCCACGCAAACCAGTCGCTCCCTGTCGTCGGTGACTTACTTGAAGTCGATTACGAACGGTTGTTATTATTGTCGCCTACTCATGTGTTTGTTCAGCAAACGGTTTCTGGAATTGATCCCCACTTACTAGAGTTGGCAGGCAAAGGCAAATTCCACCTTCAATCTTGGCCTGTAGATCGACTGAGTGAAATTCAAACCTTATATGGTGATGTGACAGAGATGTTTGGTGGGGAGAGAAAGGTAATTGATGTACACAGTGAGGAAATGAATGAAATCGAATCTCCTGTCCTCATCATAACTCAAGGAATCGAAGGCACAGCAGGGTTGAGTTTTGGAAAAGATACGTACATTGATGACGTATTCAACGTAATGCAAATTCAAAATGTACTCGATCGATCTGGTTGGATTTCACTTTCCTTTGAAGATATAGGTCGGCTAGATCCAAGTACTATCATTGTCGTTTCGGATAGTGAAATTCAAGAAAGTTCGCTTTCAGACCTCCATTCCTTGGGTTGTCCAGTGATACCATTTGTTCATGAACATGTTCTTATCCCATCTAGTCAGATTGTCGATGTTGCAAGGCAGTTGCAAAAAATATCGCTAACACCATGAAAGTAAGACATGTCATCATTATTACGTGTATTAGTTTTCTGCTTCTGCTTGCTGCAGTGGTTAGACTCTTAATTACTAGAGACATTGATGGGAATATTTCCTTTACATTCCCTGAAGAACAGTATTTCATGTACCGACTTGTGCCGTTAATTGCAGCATTCATTGTTGGAGGAGGTCTTGGTGTTTCAGGTATGGGATTACAAGTGCTCTTGAGAAATCCTCTTGCTTCGCCTTGGATTTTGGGTTTGTCTAGTGGTGCAGGACTAGGTGTAATGGGGAATTTATATCTTGAACATACGTATGGGTATTCATTTTTAGGAAGCCAGTCAGTGGGAGCATTGGTTGGAGCCATTGGAGCATTGGCGTTGGTGTATCTTCTTTCAAGAAGACGTGGCGGGATTGACCCTATGACTATGGTTCTTGTAGGCGTGGTGATTTCTGTTCTTTTCGGAGCAGGCATAATGTTGTTACAACACGCAGTTCCAATGGGCTTGAGAGGTTCGTTTACAACGTGGTTAATGGGAAGTCTTCCCCAAACGGAATCATGGTGGAGACTTTCAATTCTTGGGGCAGTAACGCTTGGTGGAATTTCATGTGTTGCATGGTGGGGTTCAACTCTAGATGCAGCATGTTTGTCTGATGACGAAGCAACAAGTGTTGGAGTTGATTTACCAAGCATTCGACGAAAATTGTTTCTAATCTCAAGCATCCTTGCCGCAGTAGGAGTCATCATCGCAGGTCCAATTGCTTTTGTTGGATTGATTGCACCTCATGGAGCTCGGCTCCTTGTAGGTGGGTCTCATAGAGTTCTAACAATTGCAACTGCAATAAGCGGGGCGTTGCTTCTAGTTTGCGCGGATGACATCCGCCAACTTGTTGACTTTGGAACTGGGCGAGTGCCAATTGGAATCATTACTAGTGTGTTCGGTGGTCTAGTGTTTCTTGCATTGTTACTTAGAGATAGGGGAAAAATATGAGGTTGCAAATTTCAAACGTAGGAATGCGTTTTCATAAAATCACAGCACTTAGGGCACTTCACGCAAGTGCCGATGGTGGAAAAATTATTGCACTTCTTGGCCCGAATGCTTCAGGGAAGACAACGTTGTTGCGAACAGTCGCAGGATTGCTTTCGCCTACAAGTGGCAGAGTTGAACTTGATGGTATTCGAGTAGATCGAATGTCTCCCCATGATCGAGCATCGAAGGTCGTATGGGTTCCTCGAGTTGCAGAAGTTGCTGGATCATTTTCAATTCGAAAAGTGGTTGAATTAGGTAGATATGCGATTGGTCCATCTTCATCTCGTGTTGATGATGCGCTGAGTCAAGTAGGACTACTCGATAGAGCAGATTCATTATGGCATACAGCGAGTGCAGGAATGCGACAACGTGCAGCATTCGCAAGAGCACTTGCACAGCGTACTCCAGGAGGGTTGTTCGTCCTTGACGAACCAAGTTCTGCTTTAGATCTTCAGCATCTGAATTCAATGGGGAACTTGCTTAAAGCTTGTGCTTTGGAGGGTGATATAGTGATCGCAGCATTTCACGACATTGCCTTTGCAATGGACGTTGCAGATGAAGTCATCGTTTTGAAAGAGGGACAAATTGTTCTTGCTGGGCAGACATCGGCAGTTCTCACCCCAAGTTCATTAGGGGGTGTGTTTGGAGTCGATTTAACGTGGGCACAAGACGATTCGGGTAAACGCCACCTCGTGATGCCGTAGTTCGAGATATACTATTTGAGTTATGAAGGGCGTTACCATCATTGTCATCTTGAGCGTCGTCTGGTCGATTATTGCCTCAATTATTGAGAAAAAAAAGGCTGCTGCTAAAAAAGTTTCTGCTGCTGAGAAACAACCTACAGTTCAGACTGAATGGAAAGCAAATCCAGCCAGTGTAAAGGTTGAATCTCTTCGTCGTCGTGCACGCGCAGCTTCAATTCCCTCAATAGAAGAAAAAGTTCAACCTGCTCCAAAAAAGCAAAAAGGGCTTCAGTCAATCAAGCCACTTCATGTTCCAAATTGTCCTCTTCCACCTACGACCACAAACCTCAAAAAGGTCATTCCTGCGGCTCAACTTGCGAAGATGCTGAAGAGTCGCAGAAATATTCGCACTGCCATCGTTTTGAACGAGATTCTTTCAAAACCAGTTTCACAACGAGCGTAAACGACCCATTTTTTCCGGCTCAGAGCCAATTACACATTTTTTCCGGCTCAGACAATTACACACTTGTTTCGGCTCAGAGCCAATTGCAGGGGCTGCATTGGCTCTGAGCCGAATAATTAATTCGTGAAAAAAGGCGAAGGAACGGTGCATGTTCGATGATGTTAGGTATACTTCGCCGAATTGTTGAGGAGACCTAATTCATGATAGATATTCGAAAACTCAAAGAACTCGTCAAATTGATGGTCGCAAATGATCTTTCCGAGATGGATCTACGAGATACAGATGAACAAGTAACAATCAGACGGCAGGGCGATACTGTCATTGCTCCTTCAATAGTCGCACCAGTTGCAAGTGCTCCAGAGGCAGCGACTGCTGTGTTAGAACCAGCAGCTGCAACAGCAGCCCAAGAGGTAGTGGACGGTGTTGAAATTGTTAGCCCTATGGTTGGGACATTCTATATATCCCCTGATCCTGATTCGCCTGCGTTTGTGAGTGTAGGTGGGGCGGTGAGCGAAGATACAACTGTTTGTATTATTGAAGCGATGAAGATTTTCAATGAAATCAAAGCTCAATGTACCGGAACTATCACGAAAGTCCTCGTTGAAAATGGTCAGCCGATTGAATTTGGACAGCCATTATTCATCGTGAAACCTCAATAAGAGAAATCCAGAAGATGTTCGGTCGAATCTTAATTGCTAATCGAGGCGAAATCGCTCTCCGTATTATTCGAGCTGCTCGAGAGTTAGAAGTGGATACTGTTTGTGTCTATTCTGAAGCAGACGCAGATGCACCATGGTTAGAACTTGCAGATGAAACAGTCTGCATTGGGAAAGGACCCTCATCTGAGTCATATTTGAGAATGGATCGAATTATCTCAGCTGCAGAAATGACTGATTCTGAAGCAATTCATCCTGGATATGGTTTTCTTGCAGAGAATGCTCACTTCGCTGAAATTTGTCGTGATTGTCAAATCGAATTCATTGGCCCATCACCTGAGGCAATGCAACGGCTCGGCGACAAAATAAATTGTAAACGGCTCGCGAAAGAAGCAGGCACTCCTGTGTTCCCTGGAACTGATGGTGAGATTGAAGAACTTGATGAGGCAATTGAGATTGCATCAGAAATTGGGTATCCGGTGATTGTGAAAGCATCAGCAGGCGGTGGTGGAAAAGGGATGCGAGTCGCACACAACATTGCTTCATTACGCACAGCAGTGACAGCAGCTCAACAAGAAGCCATCGCTTCATTTGGAAATGGAGCTGTGTACTTAGAAAAGTTCCTTGACAATGCTAGGCATGTTGAAGTTCAAGTGATTGGGGACAAACATGGGAATGCAGTCCACTTGTATAACCGAGACTGTACCAGTCAACGACGACACCAGAAGTTGATTGAGGAAGGACCTGCTCCGGGAGTAACTCCTGAAGTTCGTGACCGCGTTTGCGAGTCTGCTGCACAACTCATCAAAAATGCAGAATATAGCGGTGCTGCAACCGTTGAATTCTTAATGAACGAAAAAGAAGAGTTCTTTATGCTAGAAGTAAACACGAGAGTGCAGGTTGAACATCCTGTTACCGAGATGATCACAGGAGTCGATATTGTGAAAGAGTCGATTCGTGTTGCTGCTGGTAACCCTCTTTCATGGACACAAGATGAAATTCAAATCAACGGTCATGCAATCGAATGCAGAATAAATGCAGAAGATCCAAGCAAGAACTTTATGCCCCAACCGGGAACAATTGACATTTGGCGATTGCCAGGAGGACCTGGAGTACGCGTTGAAACTCACGTGCGAGAGGGGTATAGGATTCCTCCGAATTATGATTCGATGATTGGAAAACTGATCGTTCATGGTCGAGATCGCAACGAAGCGATTGCAAGAACCAGAGCAGCACTCAGTGAAATGAGAGTTAGTCCAATTGCTACGACGATTCCACTATTACAACAATTGTTGAATCATCATTCGTTTGTGTCTGCCGAGTTTGACATCAACTGGGTTGAACGATTACTTGAACAATGACTTATCGTCTATTTCGTTTTGCAATGACACTGCACGTACCAATTGTGTAATCACCAACTCTAAACTCTTTAATGTTGACACCTTCAGTGACCTGAAAAATCAATGTTAGAGTTTTGGAGTTGCTAGAAGTCAATTGGTTAATCGGTAATTCACTCATGCTACGAATTGGTGTGCTTGGAGTGAGAGTGAGATGCATTTTCTTATCGTCACCAAGGTAAAAACCGATTGGTTCATACTTGTGTCCACTGTCATCAATCAATACAACAGGAGAATCAGGGGAAATAATTGGGAGTAAATCTTCAAATGCTGCATTCGTTCCCGGACTCACATCAAGTTGAATTATTGCAGTTCCCTCATCTGCTTTGATCCCTTTAATCGACAATTCATGAGAGACACCCTGACGAGTCCAAGGTGTATCTAACGTTCCAGAGAGCAGGTAGTAGTCCTCATCAATTTCAATAGTGCCTCGGATGTCATTAGTTGACACTCTGAGTTTCCTGATTTTAGAAGTTGAATCTACTAAGTGTCCAATTTCTTTTCCAAGTGGATCTCTTGCCGTCAAAATTTCATCATCAGAGAGTTTTGTGCCTCGGAATTGGCCCACAGCAGCTGAACTTAATGTAATTGGGGTTCCTTGAGGTAGCTCGAAACGAGTGCCTCGAATTTGGATGAACCTTGGTCTAAACTGAGGATCACGAGTATCAAAAGCAAATTTGATGCCGGTTTCTGTTCTTCCCGGAACGCTAGTTGCATAGTGGGACATGTCGTCAAACTTGAATATAAACTCACCGCCGTCTTTTACTTCTTGTTTCCATGCAACTGGATAGTAAATATCAGGGGAGTTAGTTTCATCTGGCTCACCAATCAATCTCACTTGTGAACTCGCAAGGATGAGTTGACCTCCATAATCCTTTGCTTTGGTATTGAAGTTCACTTGAATGACGATCATACCGTCAGGGCTCATTGCAATTTTTGAAACATTTGCTGCGTCAGGAGCAAGTGATATCTGCCCTTTGCCCTTGTCATAACTATCCCTTACTAATGTTGAGAGTTCATTGATATTAGGGTTGTAGTATTGAAGTGGAGCAGAGCCAATATCAGGATAGAGCGTTCCCACGCTCAAAGTTCCAAAAAATGTAGAAGTTAAGTTCGCAACGTCGAGCCAAGCTGGGTCACCGATTTTGGTGATTTCAGCGCGGTTGTTTTCATCACGTCCTGTACCCTGGTAAGACATGATGGAGTTTGTTGACTGAACAAAGCCTGCGCCAATCAGGCAAATACCGATTGTCAAGACTCCTGCAAATGCTCCTACTCCACCACCAACAACATAATTCGCCCAATCTGGAAATTTGAGATTGAAAGGAATCAACTTGTCGCTCGCAACTCGTAGGCAGAAAAGTGACAGTGCAAAGACACCAACAAGAACTATCCCCCAAGCATAATTGTCAAAACCACCTCCACTCATAAGGCGCATTGTGATTGGCTCCCAAACAGACAAGGCCAACGCGCCTGCAGTGATCACACAAACTAGATGAAGAAGTGCACTGAACAATCCTTCGTTTGCCCACCAGTAACCAATGAGGATGACGAGACCAATGATTGCGATGTTAAAAATGATAGCCATGAATAGTTATTTACTCGTAGTCGCTTTTTTCTTCTTCGATGATTTCTTGACATTTACTCTGGCAAACTCTTCTAAAGATGTTACGCCTTCAGCTACTTTTTGCCATGCTGCCTCTTGCAATCGTATGTACATGTGATTTCGCCTAGCGTGTGTAGTAGCGGCTTTTAAATCACCTGCAATGAGATGATTCCTTGTTTCACTATCAAGGAATAAAGTTTCAAAAATGCCAACTTGTCCTAAGTAACCTGAACCATTGCAGATTGGACATGTTGCAATTTTATTTTTAATTTCAACTTGCCCACCTTTTCTATACAGAGTTTCGACAGTGTTTATTGGTAGCCCTTGTTTGGCTAAATCTTCTGATGGTTTATATGCCACTCTGCAATTTTCGCAAAGTTTACGAACGAGCGTTTGGAATGTGACTGCTTGTAGCGCAGTAAATGATTGTCTAGGATCTGCGACAAAACTCGCCCATTTTGAAATGAGTTCGGCCATTGATTTGGCCGGCATTGTGACAAAGATAAGCGGTCCATCTTTGCCGGGTTTGGCTGCCATTTTTGCTGCGTTTGCTTCAACGAGATCCGCTGCTAAGATGACTTCTGGATCACGCCTGATGATAGTTTGTAATTGAGAAGCGTAATCTTCTGGATTATCAGCAATGCAATTGTGAGTAATGCCCTCAAGTGAAGCAAGCACTTCATGTTCAAGTGTCACAATATTGCTTAGGTAAGAATCATGCTGACTTAAAATGGAGTATCCAGTTGTTGTTACTCCACTCTGTGTACTTCCACCCATAAGAACAATGCCATGCCTGCGGCTTTCTTCTTTCAATTGATCTAGAAACTCGCGTTGCTTTGGCAGTAAGCCAATCGAATCCCATTCTCTAAGTACACTTTGGGAGCGGTTGAAATCTAATCTTACGGAATGCATACTTGAAGAGCCGGATGAAGTGAGATTGATATGTGCATTTACATCATCGCTTGATACATCGAATTCACCTGTTTGACGCCTTCTTACATCTGTTGGATCAGCACCAGCAGCTTCCTTTAAAAATGCGATTACTTTTGCTCCGACATCAGTAGTGATTGGTTCTTGTTTCGTAGGTAATCCATCGGTGAGATACATACTTTGACAACCCTTAGAAGTTAACTGGAATTCAAGCCGAGTTGCTCTATTTAAAAGGGCATCCGAAATGAGCTCATCTGCGGTCACGTAGACTTCAAATTGGGGTTCTTCTTTCTGAGGGACAGGAACTGACCCACTCTTCCCGTCAAATCGCATAGAAACTTGTCGATTAGTTTTCGCTTTCTTCCTTGTCTCAAGGGCTGCTTTAATCGAATCAGCACCAAGATGGAATTGGTGTTCTTCAGTTACAGCTTCGTTTCTTACTTTCCAGTACACAAAGATTGGGGCAAGAAGGACGATTATCCCAAGGGGAAATGCGATATAAAAATTATAACCAAACAACATGACCGCAAGAGCACCGATCGCAGCGGTCATATGAATGCCATTCCATTTAATTGGATTGAGATGAGCAGCTCGTGCGTCTTTTTCAAGATGTGTGCTGACAAGCCAACCCCATGCAATGAAACTTGCGCAAATGAGCAGCGGTTTCCATGGGCTTAACAAAAACTCTGGTGTTGCCTCGGCGAGCATCGCAGCAATCATTATGCGATTCCCTTTAATTTCATTTTTAAGTCTTCAGGTTTCGGAGTTGCATCTAGAGCAGTTTTTAATGAAACCCATTCTTCTTCAACGAGGCGTAGCAAAGCAGTATTCAAGTCCACCATTCCTTCTTCGTGGCTCTTGATAATTACATCGAGCAATTCGCCCTCACGAGCTTCAAGAATATACTTCGTAACAATTGGTGTTCCCAATAAAATTTCAAGTGCGGGGATTCTTGCAGTATCTTCGTGTAGTGTTGGAAGTAATTTTTGATACACAATTGCACGTAAGTTGTATGCAAGTAGTTTCCGAATTTGTGGCCGTTCACTTTCTGGGAACAAATCGTAAATGCGACCAAATGTTTGCCATGCTGAGGAAGCATGAATGGTTCCAAAAACCAAGTGCCCAGTTTCTGCTGCACGAATAGCTGCTTCAAATGTTTCATGGTCTCGCATTTCACCAACAAGAACTACATCAGGGTCTTCCCGAACAAGCGCTCGCAGTGCTTCATTAAAACTCAAACAGTCGATTCCGACTTCTCGTTGATTGATTGTTGCCTTCTCATCATTAAAGATGTATTCGATAGGATCTTCAATTGTTACGATGTGACAACGTTTTCGTTGGTTTACATAATTCAACATCGCAGCAATTGAAGTTGACTTGCCTGAACCAGTAACACCAGCAAATAGAATAAGCCCATTTGCACTCATCGCAACTTCACCAAGAATTGGGGAGAGATGCAACTGTTCAAAAGTCATGATGTCTGAAGTAATCAAACGGCAAGCGAGCGATGGTTTCCCACGTGCCATAAACATGTTTACGCGAAAGCGATGGTCTTCATCGTAATCGTATGCTAAATCAATTTGTCCATGCTTATGAAAGTGAGAGTACTGCCCCTCATCTAGTATATCTTTTGCAATTTGATAGCAAAGCGGTTCGCTATTCATCTCAGCATCTAAACTTCGAAGAACACCGCGAACGCGAATTCGTGGTTTTGTTCCAGCTTTAATGTGTAAGTCCGATGCTTCAAAGTTGATGGTCGCTTTAAGCATTTTTCTGAACTCAGCAACACCGTTGCCGGGTGTTGTTCCAAGGTCGTGAGAAACTGGATCTGGTGCTAAATCTTCTTCTGTATGGCTCAATGGTATTACTCTTCAGTGATTACGTAGAAATGTGGGTTGTATAAGTGGACAGAGTAGCATATTGAGGGCGGTTCCTCACGCTAAAAGGGTTGATTCCTATCCTTAAAACGGGTATCCTTGACAGATGGAAAAGTTGAACATAACAGAAGCTGTTACATTTGACGATGTTTTACTCGTTCCGCGGCTCAGTGACGTTACGCCGGATGAGACCGACACGTCTACTCGCC
Source organism: uncultured Isosphaeraceae bacterium (assembly GCA_964630505.1). Taxonomy (GTDB): domain Bacteria; phylum Planctomycetota; class Phycisphaerae; order Phycisphaerales; family SM1A02. The sequence continues at coordinate 40,905 of CAZVVI010000019.1, forward strand.
TTACAAACAGTATAAAATTGAATATCCCTCTGATTTCTGCGCCTATGGATACAGTGACAGAATCTGCATTAGCAATCGCCCTTGCTCAAGAAGGTGGTCTTGGCGTTGTACATAAGAATATGTCACCTCAAATTCAAGCACTTGAGGTCGAGAAGGTAAAGCGCTCTGAAAATGGAGTGATTACAGACCCTGTGACACTAAGTCCAGAAGATTCTATTGCAAAAGCAACGGAATTGATGGCTCAACAGAATGTGTCTGGTTTTCCCGTAACTCTTGATGGAAACAGGAATGGCGAAGTTGTGGGCATTCTGACACGGCGTGATATGAAATTTGTTGATTCCAGCGATCAATTGGTTGGTGAATTGATGACCTCCAAAAATTTGGTTAAAAGTGGAATGAGTACGACACTTGAAGAAGCTGAAGCAATGATGGTTCGAGCTCGGGTCGAAAAATTAATTCTTGTTGACGATAAAAATCACCTTTGTGGTTTAGTCACAATGCGTGACATTGAAAATATCAGGCATCACCCAAAAGCATGTAGAGACAGTCGTGGCCGGCTTCGCGTTGGTGCTGCAGTTGGTGTTCATCAATATGACCGAGTTGAAGCATTGATCGCTGTTGAAGTAGATGTTGTTGTGGTTGATACTGCTCACGGACATTCTTTGAATGTTTTGGACACGATTAGAGAAATCAAAAAACGATGGGACATCGATGTCATCGCAGGCAATGTTGCTACTCAAGAAGGTGCAGAGGCGCTTATCGAAGCTGGCGCAGATGCGGTGAAGGTAGGCATCGGACCTGGGTCTATTTGCACGACTAGAATTGTCAGTGGTGTTGGGGTTCCTCAGTTAACAGCAATTGTTAATGCTTGTAAAGCCGCTGATAAACATAACATTCCAGTCATCGCTGATGGTGGAATTCGTCAAAGTGGTGACATTGGTAAAGCAATCGCAGCAGGGGCTAGTGCTGTCATGCTTGGTTCACTATTTGCCGGGCTTGATGAGAGTCCCGGCGAACTTATATTGCACCGTGGTCGAAGATTCAAAACGTATCGTGGAATGGGTAGCGAGGGTGCAATGGGTTCAGGCTCTGCAGACCGTTACAGCCAAGCGAATGTGACAAATACGAAGAAATACGTGCCTGAAGGCGTTGAAGGTCGCGTTCCATATCGAGGACCACTTGGTGATTTTGTCTATCAGATGGTAGGTGGGCTTAAAGCGGCGATGGGATATTGCGGGACAGAAAATATTGTCGACTTGCGAAACCAAGCGACCTTTGTTCGAGTGAGTGGTGCGTCGCTTATTGAAAGCCACCCTCATGATATTCAAATTATAAAAGAAGCACCGAATTACCAAGTTGCCAGTGAACCATCTGCGCAATAATCGCGCATCTCTAACTGCTTCACTCGTTTTAACAGGGTTAGCCTCAACAGGCACGAGTGTGATTTGGAACGGTTTACCGTTCATCGCAAAACGTGATTATGGATTTAGCGAAAGTGAGAACTTGGCGCTCTATTTACTGATTGGCTTTGTTTATGTGATTGGGGCATTATCTTCGGGCGTTTGCACTCGTGCGCTTCGACCTTTTGTTTCACTTCGAACCATTATTGCAGTTTTACTAGCCACGGTAACAGCCGTTTGTTCACTCCCCTTGTTTCTAAACAGTCCATTGGTAATGTGGATCGCGGGCGGGGTATCTGGATTTTGCAGTGCATGGCTATGGCCAATTGTTGAAAGTTATTTAGTTGCTGGCAGACATGGAACAGAAATGCGTCGAGCAATCGGTTGGTGGAATCTTGTCTGGATGATTGCAGTCGCAAGCGTCATGATCTCTATGGCTCCCTTGATGGGCTCTCATGCATCAATGGTTATTGTTGGATTAGGCGTGTTGAACCTACTTGCGATTGGTGTACTTCCTTGGTATTCAAAGAATCCACCTGAACATGAAGAACTCAAATCAATCGAACATGTGCCCGATGGCTACCACGGATTGCTAAAGGGCGCGAGAGTCTTACTGCCGTTGAGTTACGTCATCAATGGCGTACTAGCGCCTTTGCTTCCTTATGTGCTTGCAGCAATCGCCATCGACATCTTCTGGCAAACTCCAATCGTTTCGATTTGGATGATTGCTCGTGTCATTGCAACTGCTTTTATGTGGCGATTTGACCGGTGTCAGACACCTAGTGTCAGACACCAGGTGTCTGACACCGGATGGCACGGAAAGTGGTCTGTGCTTTGGGGGGCTCTAGTTTCGATGACGACTGGCTTTATCCTCATTTTAAGTGCTTGGGGGCTGTTCCCACTTATTGTAGGGCTCGTCTTATTCGGAGGCGGAATGGGCGTAACGTATTATGCTGCACTCTATTACGCGATGTCAGTCGGAAGAGCAGAAGTTGATGCTGGAGGCAAGCACGAGGCATTCATCGGTGGTGGGTATATGATTGGACCGATTGTTGGGCTCGTTTCGATGCAATCAGTGTCATTTGTGGGTGGAAATCCCTTTCAATCAATAATTTACATCGTAATTGCAATTATGGTCTTTGCCATTGTGGCATTAACCCTGTTTTGGAAAAAAGCCCGATAACTCGCTGCCATTTCTGGGGTTATTCACATTAGAATCATCTTTCCGATGTTAGAACCACTGAGGGATATCCCTCGTAAGGAAGACTTATGATTACTCAATTCGCTATCGCAATCACACTCGCCCTTGTTCCTGACTCAACACCAGCAAATCCCGCCGAACGACCTAATTTTGGGATGGGGATGAGTCAATCGCAAGATGGACTGCCACCTTTTGAGAACGTCGCTGATGGATACGATGCTGTTGTATCTTCAGTTGATGGTCAAGGTGGGTTGTACACCCTCTATCGAAACGAGGATGATCAATTGCTCATCGAACTTCCTGCTGGTTTTGAAGGACAACCGATCCTTATCGCGTATACAGTTTCAAGCGGTATTGGTTTTTCAGGTGTTCAAGTCGGAGATGTGTATGGATATTGGACTCGTATTCACGACCAACTTGTCTTAGTACAACCAAACCTTGAAGTCAAAACAACTGGTGATTCTCAATCTCAGAGCGGTTATGAACGAGTTTTCACCGATCGAGTTGTGCTTGACGTTCCAATTATTACTGAAGGTCCAAATGGAGGGCCAGTGATCAACGGCACAAATTTATTCTTGCACGGAGCCTCAAACTTTTTTGGTGGGCAAGCAAGAGGAGCAAGAACAGACTTGGCAACACTTTCAAAAGCAAAAAGTTTTCCGACTAATGTTGAATTGACATTTGAGTTGCCACTTTCATCTGGGCAATTTGGCACGCTTTCTTATTCCATACGAACAGTTGAGAAAGATACAGGATACCAACCGAGAATTGCAGATCACAGAATCGGTTACTTTTCTACAACGCACAAGGACATAGGAGACGCGTCAAGTGACGATCCATGGGTAAGGTATGTCAACCGTTGGCAACTTGAAAAAGCTGATCCTAGTTTAAAGATGAGTCCACCAAAACAACCAATCGTTTTTTACCTAGAGCACACAATTCCTGTGCGCTACCGCAGGTGGGTTCGTGATGGTGTGCTCGAATGGAATAAAGCGTACGAACAAATTGGAATCGTAAATGCAATCGAGGTCTATCAACAAGATGCATCTACTGGTGCTCACATGGAAAAAGATCCAGAAGACGCTCGTTATAACTTCATACTTTGGACGAATGCAGATATGGGATTTGCAATTGGGCCAAGCCGAGTTGATCCTGAAACAGGAAGAATCCTAGACGCAGATATCGTGATGGATGAAGCGTTCGTGAGCGGATGGACAAAAGCGTGGCATAAGTTGCTACCTGAGATTGCGATGGAAAGTTTTGATCCAGCCGCACGTGAATGGTTAAAAACACACCCAAATTGGGACCCTCGAATTCGTTTAGCAAATCCACTTGAGCAAAAAGAGATTGCGATGCAAATCCAATCTTTGCCGACTCATCCTGCACTCGTTAAGAACACTGAAATGATTGGCGATGAAGAATTCGATGGTTTGGGAAATCGAGTGAGCCAAACAAATGGTGCATGTATGTACCCAGCGTTCCAAGCTGCTGAACTTTCGATGGCGAGACTTCATCCAGACATTTTAAATATGTTGGCAGATGATGATGGCAATGGCGAAGGGGAAGATTACGATGGTGATATGCTTGATGGTGTTCCAGATTGGTTCATCGGGGCACTTCTTCGCGATGTGATCATGCATGAAACCGGACACACTCTTGGGCTTCGTCACAACTTTAAAGCATCAACAGTCTATGACATGGATGAGATGAACAATCAAAACTTCGAGCCAGAAGCAATTTGTGGCTCTGTTATGGAATACTCTCCATTAAATATTAATGTCGAAGATGGCCCAGATCAGGGAGACTTTACAATGATGACCATTGGTCCGTATGACATGTGGGCAATCGAATATGGGTACACAACCGATGACGCATCCTTGCCAGACATTCTTTCCAGAGTAAACGAGCCAGAACTTGCATACTCTACAGATGAAGACACGTATGACAGTGATCCATCTTCACGCCGTTTTGATTGGGGCAAGAATCCACTTGATTATGCTGACTCGCAAATTCGTTTAGTTCAACAATTGCGAGCTACAATTCTAGATCGAATGGTGAAAGACGGTCAAAGTTGGGGAAGGGCACGCAGTGGGTATGAAATGTTAATCAACCGCCAATTCTCGGCAGTTGGAATCGCTGCAGATTGGATTGGAGGGACCTTAAATAACCGTGCTCGCAAGGGCGATCCTGGCGAGCGAGATCCTATCGAAGAGATTGAACCAGAAGTTCAACGGAGAGCACTTGCGATTGTTCTTGAAAATGCAATGCGTGATGAAGCGTGGGGGCTCGATGGTGACTTGCTTCGAAAGATGACAGTTGAAAAGTACTGGGATGCTGGTGGAGGCACTTCAATGTTCACTAATTCAGCATGGCCAATTCACCAGCGAATTGGTGGTATGCAGGCATCTGCATTATCAATGTTGATGAACCCAAGCACGCTTGGTGGTTTGTATGACGCAGAATTTCGAAATGCCCCCGAAGTGAATGTTCTCACAGTTGCTGAAGTAATCCAAGCAGTAACAGATGAAGTTTGGGCTGAGCTTGGTGATGTGCCAAGCGATTCAACGAATCGGAACCCTGCCATTTCGAGTTTACGTCGAAACTTACAAAGTGAACACCTTGCTCGGTTAATCGAACTTAGTTTAGAGGAAGATGCTGGCACACCTGCTAGCCGAACGATTCAAAGTTTAGTCCGAATGCAACTGGTTGATATTCTTGCAGCAATCCAAACTGCGAATGCAAATCAAGCAGATGCTTACACTCGTGCTCATCTGTCTGATGCCTCAATGAAAATCGAAAAAGCACTGAACGCCCAGTTCACCATCGGCGGTGATGGTGGCGGTGGTGGCGTGTTCGATTTCTCAATGCTTTTCGGCAACGAACTGCCAAACCTCAAGTGACTGTCACCAAACCTGAACCGCTGAGTGACAGTCACCTTTGGTGACTGTCACCGTTAAATTAGGTAAGTATTTGAGGGAGTGACAGTCACCAAAACAGTGGAAATCTGCAAAGTGACAGTCACCAACTCCACGATGCTTTTTTTCGGAAAGCTGACAAACCTCAAAGTGACTGTCACCAAACAGGTGGATGTCCGCAAAGTGACAGTCACTCAACGTGACTGTCACCATTCCGTGATGCTTTTCGGCAGAGAGTTGCCAAACCTCAAGTGACTGTCACCAAACCGGTGGATGTCCGGAACGTGACAGTCACTAATACACCACTGTCCTGCTATCCTATGATTAGTGACACAAGCTACACAAGCAGTTCAGCGGCTCTGGTTTGAGCCTGTAACCGGACCCGATCTTGAAGGATTTTGGTTAGAGCCGGGTGAAAAAATCATCTACGGCAGGGGCTCACAGTGCGATTTAAAATTGCCAGAGGCGACTGTTTCCCGTCAACACGGAACATTCGAGTCGACCGAAGAAGGCTGCTTTGTGACAGATCATGGGAGCCGGCTTGGCACATTCGTCAATGATGTGCAATGTCAAAAAGAAGAGACGGTACTTATTGCAACTGGCAACATGGTACGAATAGGTCCATGGACGTTCAGAACGAGTGTCAGGCAAGGCGCTCCTGTTGCGATGCAAACGATTGATGACAGTGTCGAAGTTGTCGACCGCGTTCAAAGGATGTCAAGATCAGACCTTGGCTCTCTCGCTCAACACCGGCTGAGTTTGCTCATCGACTGTTCAGCAGACATCAACAAGGCAACTAATTTGAAAGAATTAGGCACTCTTCTCGTGAAATCAGCAATTGATGGAACTGGATTCCAAAGAGCAGCTATGCTCATGCCATCAAAAGAAGAAGGTGGGATCGAAGTAGTTGGATTTCTAGATGGCGATTCCCGTGATGCTTCAGGGACGACTTTTAGTCGTTCACTTCTTGATGCTGCTTCAAAGGGTGATGTTGCGTGCATGCTTGGAGGGCAAACTTCTGGATTTGGGCAAAGTATTGCAGACTTAAACATCCATTCTGCAATTTGTTGTGCAATCATGGTGGATGAAAAGTTAGTTGCGTATTTATATCTTGACGCCCGCGAGCAAGAACGTCAAATTCAACCTGATGCCGCTGGCTTCTGCCAAGCACTTTGCCGGATGGCCGGTCTCGCATTTTCAAACTTGCGTCGATTGACAATGCAGATTCGTCAAGCAAAACTAGAACAAGATTTAAATGCTGCCCGTGAAGCCCAAGAGTTACTGATTCCCAAAGATGTCGGCGTTGGCAAAGTGTTTGGTTGGGGACGAGTGTTTAAGCCCGGTCGAGAAGCATCTGGTGATTTACTCGACATTATTCCACTTTCTGAGAACCGAATGGCATTGATTGTTGGAGACGTAAGCGGTAAGGGTGCGGGTGCTGCGATTTTAATGTCTTCAGCTCAATCATTTATTCACGCAAGGATTCGCGCAGGGTGCAGTCCAGAAGAAACAGTGACTGCAGTGAATAAGTTTGTGGCTGAACGTTCACCAATGAATCGGTTCTTGACTTTGTGGGTGGGCATTTTCGATGCACACGCGAAAGAACTGCAATATGTTGATGCTGGTCATGGACACTGGGCAATTCGTAGATCAAACGGTACAGCAGAAGCTCCACCAACCCCAGACGGATTCTTAATCGGCATTGACTCAAACTCTGAGTATCGAAATGCAACCTTGCTTGTTGAACCCGGTGATCGAATCATTATCTTCAGTGACGGTATCCCTGAGCAACAGACGGCTTCGGGTGAACAATATGGCGTAGAACGGGTATATGAACTCGTTTCAGCATCACCCTCTGCTGAAGAAGATGTCAATCGGTTGCTTGAGGCAGTGATGCAATGGGCTGGAAGTAGCGAACTTGATGATGACACAACAATAGTTTCACTTGGCATCATTAAAACACACTAACCAAAAGCAAAAAACTATTGATATCTGCTAAACTAGAGGTCTTGGAAAGAACTCACATTTCCCATGTCCCAATCACCACTCCCTTTACCTCAACACCTTCCGAAACCTCGCGGTTTTGGAAAAACAAACCGCACAGATTCGTGGTGGCTTCAACCAATAGTAGTTTTCCTTGGACTATCAACGTTCATTGTCTATTCAACATGGGCTGCATTTCAAGGGGTTGATTATTATTTTGATGGAGGTGGTGCTTCATATCTTTCTCCATTTTATTCGCCAGTTATTTTTGGAAGTGAAGGGCATGCATGGTTTGGAACAAAGCCAGAGATGTGGCCAACATGGCTTCCTTTTTCGCCAGCACTTTTGATTCTTTGGGCTCCGGGTGGTTTTCGTTTTACATGTTATTACTATCGCGGTGCATACTACAAAGCATTTTGGGCAGATCCAACGAACTGCTCTGTCGGCGAACCTCGAAGTTGTTACCGAGGAGAACACTCGCTTCCACTTGTTCTTCAAAACATACATCGCTACTTTATGTATATCGCAGTGATTTTTATTGGCATCCTTGCATATGACGCTTGGTTGTCAATGTGGTTTACAGATGCTGAAGGTGCTAAACACTTTGGTGTCGGTATCGGAACAATAGTGTTAACAATTAATGTCATTTTGCTTGGAGGATATACCTTTGGTTGTCACGCACTGCGGCACATTGTCGGCGGGAAATTTAAAGAAATTTCTAAGCACAAGGCACATAAGAAAGCATACGAGTGTGTGAGTTGTTTAAACAAGCGTCACATGCTTTTCGCATGGATGAGTTTAATTTGGGTTGGATTTACTGATTTATATGTTCGGTTGTGTTGCACAGGTGTGTGGACAGATTGGAGAATCTTTTGACAGATAGATACACCACACATGAATATGACGTATTAATTATCGGCGCAGGCGGTGCAGGGCTTCGTGCTGCTATCGAAGCAGCATCGATGAATGAATCTGTTGGAGTTGTGTGTAAATCTCTTCTTGGTAAAGCACACACAGTGATGGCAGAAGGCGGCATGGCGGCATCGATGGGAAACGTTGATGATAGAGATAATTGGAAAGTGCACTTTGCAGACACCATGCGAGGTGGGCAATACTTAAACAATTGCAAAATGGCTGAGCATCATGCGAAAGAAGCAGCGGCAAGGGTGCACGAACTAGAAGAGTGGGGTGCACTGTTTGACCGAACCAAAGATGGGAAAATTCTGCAACGAAATTTTGGCGGGCACAAATATCCACGACTCGCGCACGTTGGTGATCGAACTGGTTTAGAGATGATTCGAACATTGCAGGACCATGGAATCCACCAAGGCATTGATTTTCATATGGAAGTGACCATCTTTCATATGTTTACTGAAGGAAATCGTGTCGTTGGTGCATTGGCATATGAACGAGAGAAGGGAAGATTCCTCCTTTTTAAAGCGAAAGCAATTGTGATTGCAACCGGTGGCTATGGTCGAGCATTCAAAATCACGAGCAACAGTTGGGAATACACAGGCGATGGGCAAACGCTTGCCTATGATGCAGGTGCTGATTTGCTTGATATGGAGTTCGTTCAATTTCATCCAACTGGAATGGTTTGGCCACCAAGTGTACGAGGCATTCTTGTCACTGAAGGTGTTCGTGGTGAAGGCGGGATTTTGACAAACAGCGAAGGGAATCGATTTATGTTCGATGATGTGCCCCCGCTTTATCAATCTTCGACTGCTGATAATGAGGAAGAAGGTTGGCGATATGTGACAGGAGACAAAGAAGCAAACCGCCCACCTGAACTTTTAACTCGCGATCACGTTGCAAGAAAAATTGTCAAGGAAGTGAAAGAAGGCCGCGGAAGTGAACATGGTGGCGCATATTTAGATATAGCGTGGATTAAAGAGAAAATCAAAGATTCCGAAGCGCACATCAAAAAGAAATTGCCAAGTATGTACCACCAGTTCAAGGAACTCGCTGGCGTTGACATCACGAAAGAGAAAATGGAAGTCGGCCCAACAACGCATTACGCAATGGGTGGGATTCGCGTAGACGCTGATACACAAATGTCCTCAGTTGATGGACTGTTTGCTTGTGGCGAATGCGCTGCAGGATTGCACGGTGCAAATCGTCTGGGTGGAAATTCTTTATCCGACTTGCTCGTGTTTGGTAAACGCGCAGGTGAACACGCTTCGAAGTTCGCTGAAAAGCAAAATTTATTTACAGATATCAGTGCAGATGAAGTGAATGCTCTAGTCACAAAAGCGCTTGAGCCAGTTGATCGAACTGAAGGTGAAAATCCTTATAAAATCCAGCAAGATTTGCAAGAAACCATGCAGGATTTAGCAGGAATTTCAAGGAGTGAATCTGGGCTTAAGGAAGCAATCGAACACATTCGAGAGTACGCTGAACGTGCTAAAAAAGCACACGCTCCCGGAAATCGAGAATACAACCCAGGTTGGCATACAGCACTTGACTTGCATAACTTATTGATTGTTTCAGAGGCGCTTTGTTTATCAGCAGAACAACGAACGGAAAGTCGTGGGGGACATTTCAGAGAAGAGTTTCCAGAAAAAACGGAAGAGGGGTCAACGTACAACACAGTTGTGCGAAAAGGCAAAGATGGTTCGATGGAAGTCGAACGTGTGCCAGTTGTGCCACAGACGGATGAGATGCAGAGAATAATCGAGGCGTCTCAATAATGGCTGAAGTCACATTCAAAATTTGGCGTGGTGAAGGGGAGGAAAGCCAGTTTGAAGAATATAAAACTGATGTAAGCGATGGTATGGTTGTCCTTGATGCTGTGCACGATATCCAAACCGAGCAAGCACCCGATTTAGCAGTTAGGTGGAATTGCAAAGCGGGTAAATGTGGTTCATGTTCGGCTGAAATTAATGGCATGCCAAAACTCATGTGCATGACAAGGCTTTCTTCTCTTGATTTAGAACAACCAGTGACAGTTGAGCCAATGAAAGCGTTTCCACAGATCAAAGATTTAGTGACGGATGTAAAGTGGAATTACGACGCAAAGATGACAATCAAGCCATTTAAGCCAAGAACTCCAGATGCTGAAGACGGCACATGGCGAATGGCTCAGGAAGATGTTGAACGTGCACAAGAGTTTCGTAAGTGTATTGAATGCTTCCTTTGCCAAAACGTATGTCATGTTCTTCGTGACCATCATGATCACGATAAATATATTGGACCAGCGATGCTTGTAAAATCAGCAGCGTTTGAAATGCATCCACTTGATGTAGAGGACCGCATTCCTGATTTGAAGGAAAACCAAGGCATCGGGTATTGCAACATTACAAAGTGTTGCACGAAGGTTTGCCCTGAACATATTACGATTACCGACAACGCTATTATTCCCTTGAAAGAAAGTGTTGTTGATGAGTTTTACGACCCACTAACGAAACTCTTTAGAATTTTTAAACCAAAAAAATCTACTGAAGAGATTTAGTCGAAGTGACTTGCAGGGTACTTTCGTTTGGATAGGGGCTCACCTCTACATCACCTTGTTTTGTGATTGCAATTTGACCGCGCCAAGGTTCATAGTCTTCAGCAAAAACATTTAATTCCAATGGGCTATCAACAACGATTTCCAAATTTACTTTCCCAACTTCATTCGTTGAGCCCACACTTCCTTTTCCAGTGAATGGTTCAAGAATGTCATACGGACCAATGACGATGTAGTTTTTGTCAGTCGGGTTAAAGAAATACATTGGTGCTGCCTGCACGGATGCTCCTTGTACAGGCGAACCAGTACTATCTGAGACGACAACCGTCACTGGGGTGTAGGTTGTACACCCTGAAACTATGGCACAAAGTGCAATGAAAATAGTGGGTAGGGTTCGCATTCTGTCGCTATGGTAGTACAATTCCCTCACTAGAACCGCAGT
>CAZVVI010000020.1:0-43088 GCA_964630505.1 uncultured Isosphaeraceae bacterium
TGATGAGGTCTTTGAACTTCAAGAGAGCAAAAAGAAAGATACATAAGAATGTCTACACTAGTACCAATTGTCATTGAAAAAACTGGACGAGGCGAACGCTCCTACGATATTTTCTCGCGACTTTTAAATGACCGGATCATTTTCTTAGGTGGTCCAGTCATGGACGAATCCGCAAACCTCATCGTTGCACAACTTCTCTTCCTTGCGAATGAGGATCCAAAAGCCGACATTAGTTTGTATGTCAACTCTCCAGGAGGCTCGGTGACCGCGGGGTTGGGAATTGTCGATACCATGAACTTCGTTCCGTGTGACATCGCAACATACATCATTGGTCAAGCAGCCTCGATGGGCTCAGTCATTGCGACCAACGGCACAAAGGGGAAACGGTTTGCGTTACCACACTCAAAAAATCTCATGCACCAACCACTTCTCAGTGGCGTTCTTGAGGGACAAGCAACAGACTTAGAAATCGAAGCACGTGAAATGTTACGGTTGCGAGATATCCTGTTTGCCTTGTATGCAAAAACCACAGGAAAAGACCAATCCGTGATTCATGACGATTGTGAACGAAATAAATGGCTCGACCCTAAAGAAATGCTCGAGTACGGTCTTATTGATGAGGTTCTCTCAGAACTCCCATCAGCAGAGTAACGTGGGTTAATCTTAAGATGCGACGTCGATATTCTTTCATCCTACTCATTGCCACTTCAGTTCTGTTGTGTGGGTGTAAAAATTCGTTGTTTAAAAAGAACGAAACAAGAAATCAATTCGAAGCATACAACACGATGCGATATGGTCCTCAAATTACTGAGCAACCAGACCCTTTTGGAAATCCTGAGCCAGCATTACGAGCACGCCTTGGTCAAAAGGAATAACCGCAACAACTCAGTTTGCGTCCGATATGCTCCTTTATCAAGTCAAAAGGGGGGATGTGTCCGATAGTGGAGTAACGGTGACGACATCATGTCACCCACGAAGGAATTGCTAGAAATGAAGCCGAATTCAGCAAGGATGCTATCTCGACGAACCCAAATTGTTTGGGGATGCTTTTTCTTTGTGATCCCATGTGCGATATTTATCCTTCAACTCGGCGGCAACACTGTTCACAGTGGAATGCTTCTTACAAAACTTGCACCAATTGATGAACGACCACAACAAGATGTGATTCTTGAGGCAATTGATGATGAAACAGGGTGGAATACCATCGTCGTTCACCATCTAGGACAGCCAGCAGGAAGCCCAGAGACGCTTGATCGCTCACACCGAAAATCTGGTCTAAGCGGCCTTGGGTACCACTTTCTCATTGGAAACGGAAATGGATTAGGAAATGGTGATGTCCACGTAGGGTATCGATGGCTCAATCAAAATGCAGGAGCAAAGCCGGTGGGTGTAGATGAATCCAGATGGAATCAGGGCACCATTAGCATCTGTCTCATAGGCAATGGCAATCGAAGACCTTTTACAGAGCAACAACTCAATCACCTCTCATACCTTGTGCAGCGACTGCAGTTGGAATTATCAATCAGTTCTAACCAAGTCCTTTTAGCCCATGAAATCGGAAGCCCTAAAACTTCCCCAGGAAAATATTTTGCTGAAGCACAGTTCAGAAGCCAATTGCTTGACGTCCCTACACCCTTAAATAAGTGATTTTTTGAGTAAAAAGTTGATTTAAGGGGGTGACCGAGGTACCCTACAATTTCATATCAACCCGCGCCTCGTAAGATGGTGCCCGCACGTACTACATAAATGGCTACACCGAGATCACAACCAAAGAAGATTGGGCAATACACCGTGCTCGCAAAACTTGGAGAAGGTGCTGCCTCGATGCTCTATGCTGTTCAAAACCCAAAGGATAAGCAAGTTTCAGCATTAAAATATGTTGAGAAGACAGATGAAAAATCTCAGCGGTTCCTAGATCAAGTTGAACAAGAATATTCCATCGGCTCAAAACTCGATCATGATTCGATACGAAAAATCCGCAAACTGATTAAACATCGGAAACTTTTGAAGGTTAACGCAGTCTCGATGATTATGGAACTCGTTGATGCAACCACTCTTGATCAACAACTACCAAAAAATCATAGTCAGGCAGTGAGTGTCTTCTTGCAGGTTGCAAGGGGACTTGCGCACATGCATGGTCGAGGGTTCGTTCATGCAGACATGAAACCAAACAACGTTCTTGTTGAAGAAAACGGCGCTGTTAAAATTATTGACCTTGGACAAGCTTGTTCAATTGGAACAATCAAAAAACGAATTCAAGGGACGCCTGGTTATATGGCTCCGGAGCAAGCGCACCGCTGGGAAATCACTCCAAAAACTGATATCTATAACCTTGGAGCAATGATGTACTGGGTACTCGTAGGAGAAGTCATTCCTACAGCGATGCCTCCAAACAATACTACAGATCGTCTTGTGAGTGGAGCAGTTGATGTGGACAAAGTTGAACTTCCCGTTCCGCCACATGAGAGGAACCCACGAATACATTCGTTGATCTCAAAACAAATTATGGATTGCGTGCAACCCGAGGCTCAAAATCGACCTGAATCGATGACGGTCGTCGTCAATCGGCTAGAACTAATTCAAGACGTGTTGAATGAAACTGCCGATTCCACCACATCTGCTGCTTCTTGAACGTCTATACCTGATACTAGGGTTCTCGATAGACCTTTCCTTCTTGAGTCCACAGAATACATTTGTTGTTGTCATCTATACCAATGCCAACTGGAACTTCAGGCATCCATGTCTGCTCCGTTGTTTCGCTTGTTTCGATGTTAAAGAGAAATGCCTTTTCGTTTGATATATATCCCAAGATTGTCGCTTTCGGATTCATCGCGATTTCATCCATTTTTGCTTCAAGGCGAAGTGAGGTCATTGTTGGGGTTGTTTTGTTCAGTTCATGAATCACAATTTGGCCATTCTGACCAACAACAACTATTTTTCGATGAAATCCTCCGACCAGAACAGGGTCTTGAACACCATCAAATTGTCGTGCGTTTTTTGGGAACTCCTTCAGTCTCCAAACAAAAATCCAGCGGTCAGTTGCTGCAATTAACTGCTCGCCTGACATCGGTATTGCAATTGATTTATACACGCCAGTTATAGATGTTGTCCTGCGAGCCTGATTTTTATCCCCAATAAGATGCAATGACATATCATCGAGTGCAACTCCCAACATTCGTTCGCCAACAAACATCGATGTAAGCCCCCTAAAATTTCCATTGTGCCTTATTGGTGGCTTCTTTATTCCCAGAGGCACAATTCGACATCGTTGATTTGAAACAATTGCAAGTGTTTTACCTTGAGGCGAAAGTCCAATCGTTGCCTCGCTCGGTTCGATTTGTATTGGTGGAAGAGAAATGGGTGCGCCGTTCAAATGGGTCGCAAAATAATCTTCACCAATTATTGCGGCAATGGTTTTCCCATCTTCTGAAATCTCGACTTCGTTTGGAGGCGATGGAAGGTGAAGAATGGGTGCCGACTCGACGACTTCTAGGCTTTCACTTGGCTGAGCATTATTCACAAGTGTTTCGTTTTCTTTATTCAGGGCATCAACTTGTTCTTGGAGTTTGTCCATTTCTGTATCGGACTCACTTTGCAAGTACAGAAAACCACTCACAGCAAGTGCAAGGACGAACAATACTGCAGACCCAACAAGTAGTTGTGTTCGGTGCCTTCGACAGAAAAGCCTCATGCGATCTATGGTCGTCGCCTTCCTTGCCTTAATTGTGCGGTCCCCTAAATACCGAAGCATGTCGCGACCAAATGAACCGGCTGTTTGATACCGCTTCGCTCGATTTGTTTCTAGTGCCATCATGATGATGGCTTCAAGATTTTGATCGATTGTGCTATCGTAGGTCGTGGGGCGTATCGGGTCTTCTTTGCAAATTTGACGCACTGCTTCGTAAATCGGGAGTCCCTCAAGTGTTCTTGGTAAGCGATTTGTCAACATTTGATACAACACTGCACCCAACGCATACACATCACATCTTGCGTCGATATCTGTAATTTGCGCATCAACTTGTTCGGGTGCCATGAACTGAACCGTGCCTACAAGTCTCCCTGCTTCTGTCATAGCCTCTTCGTTAACTTTATTATTGTTGACTGATCTTGCAACTCCAAAGTCGATAATTTTTGGTTCTCCGCTTTGGTCAATCAAAATATTTCCAGGTTTAAGGTCCCTGTGTACTATTCCTTTATGATGACCATGTTCTACAGCTGAAGTAATCATCGTAAACAACTTGAGTTTTTCTCTACGAATCAGCGTTTCATTTTTAAGATAGTCTGAGAGTTCTCGTGCGTTTTCGACATGTTCCATGACGTAGTATGGGGTTGCCCCATTGCCATCATCGTGCGTCCCTGCGTCGTAAATCTTTGCAATCCAAGGGTGGTCAAGTTGACCTAGAATTTCTACTTCCTGATGAAACCTTTTCGCTGCAGTTGGGCTAAACAGCCCGCCTCGCAAGACCTTTATTGCGACCTTTCTTTTCGGGTGTTCCTGCATCGCGGTATACACAACTGACATTCCACCCTCCCCGAGAATTTCAATGATGGAGTACCCACCAATATCCCTAGGAATTGATCTTTCTTCAGCCATCTTTTCCATCGCTAGCTGTATTTCGTTCCTTAAATGCCTTTCGGCGGTCTAAGTATCGTTCATGATCCACGGATAATTGCATAGGCTCACCATCAACAAATTGAGTATGTAATTTTTTGAGAAAGGGAACGCACCAGCCGCATGCTGTTCCTGAATCTAGACATTCAGATAATTGAGATGCTACCTTAGGATTTTCACGTTTCAAATACGATTCAAGTTTACGCAACGAAACTTTATGACAGACACAAACATGATCTTCAGAATTCATTGCGTGCTTCTAACCATTACACCCAAACTTGGCAAATAAGGTGCGGCTCCTTCACCTTTCCTGTGAACGTACCAATTGTGGTAGTGACAAGTTTAACTTCAAACTCAGGGTGTTCGTCAAGCCATGCATTGATTTGCGTGTCAACGTAACTCAACGCATCATCAGTCAATTTGCTGTGGAACGTCCGTACGTGAGATGCACCGGTTCCGGTTGAGTTTGGTACCCTCGCCCATTCGCTTGCTTCCACTTTTCCTTTACCAAAGGCGGTGATTTTACGGGTTAATCCCGCTGGTTGTTCTTCGCCTTCAACAGGAACATCACCAACTTTTGGTTTAGGGAGTGGCGGTGGTGGGTCTTGAGATTGGTCTTCAAAAATTCTCCTGAATGCGAGCACGCCTTCGCCTGAAAGAATCTCATATTCAGTCAGCGCCCCATCGTCCCACTTCACCATCAAGTTCCAACCGCTTTGAATCTCTTTCCACATGAAAATTTTACCGCTGGCAAGTCTTGCAACAACTCCTCGGTCGCCTTCAAGTTCCCCCTCGATATCCAAATATTCTGGTCGGTGATCTGGTCTTGCGTCTAGGTCAATCCATCGACTCTCAGAAACGATATCGGGTCGCTCCTCAACGCGAAAACTAATCAATGGCTTTTCGCGTTCTGCGTCGACTGCGAGTAACCAATCAAAATGGGATGTTCCATCGGGCAAATCGTGCTTCAAAACGACTGTCTGGAATGGTGCTTCTTTTGTTGGGGCTGCCATATTTAACGACTCCTCATGCTCCTTTATAGGGGTAGCGTACCACGATGTACACGGAATGTTACACCTAGGACGATACTCCTACAGATGAAATCATCAATCTTTACCACTCGATTTCGGCCTGTGGATGCACAATGTTATCCTCTGCCGTATCATGTGGGTGCAAATTCCTTCATCGTGAACATGTAGATAGTGAGAAAGATACACCATGAAACACCCATACCGATTTTCAATTTGTTTACTCTCTAGCACCCTATTTTTGATGATTGCTGGCTGTGGACAGCCAAGCAACACCGCCCTTCTTGAGCGTGGCAACTACGCAATGTGGCAAGGCAGGTGGGCTGATGGAGCCAAGGCATTTTCACAAGCGACTCTACAACATCCCGGCGACTGGGAAGCCCAATACCATCTGGGGCAATGTTATATGGAAATGGGAGACCCGCAAAAGGCAAGCCAGTCGTTGGCCGTTGCTCAATCACTTCAACCAACGAATGCTGAAATCACTAATGCATATGCAGAATCGCTATTACAAAGTGGGAATGCGGATAAGTTGTACTCCTTCCTACTCTCGCAGGCTCAAAAACAACAAACTGTTCACGATTGGGTGAACTTTGCAGAGTACACCATGGAAATAGATGATCCTGATTCTGCGACAACTGCAATCAATACAGCCATTGCCATCAGTGATGGTACAAATGCTCGGCCCTACGTCATCGCAGCAACGTTCGCAGAGCGACTTGGTGATGATGAGTTAGCAGTGACCCGTTGGAGAGAAGCGTGGGTGATTGACCCGACCAATGAAGACATCTCCAATGCACTACGAGCGCATGGCATCGTTCCCGGTCCAACAATGACTGGGGTTGATGATTCCATTCAATAAGTTAAGTAAGAGCATTAAAAACAGTTGGGTTGTTTTTATTCTAGCCGAGGGAAAAGTGAAATTTTTGTGGACTTCGTCCCACACTTTAGTCGCCCCCAGTTCACCAGTTCTTCAAAAGTCAATTCTGAAGACTCTTCTGGCTGTTCGCCAATTGCACATTGCAGTTCTTCCATTTTGATTGGAATGATTGGCGAAAGTAAAATTGAAGCGATTCGAATAGTCTCAATACATTGATACAGAATTGCGCCCAATTCGTGTTGTTTTGACTCGTCTTTGGCAAGTTTAAAAGGAGCGGTGTCATTGATGAACAGGTCCACGTGGCGAATGAGATCCATTGCCCGTTCAGTTGCTGAAGCAAGAGCAAAGTTCTCCATGTCCTCTAACCACCCTTTTGATGCTGCATCGCATCTTGCAACCCAATCAAAGTTATCGAATGTGATTCTCTGTTGAGCTTGGGATTCCGATGGGATGTCTCCGTCGAAATATTTATCAATCATCGCCGTCACTCGACTTGCGCAATTTCCGATTGTATTGACAAGGTGTGCGTTGTAAATATCGTGAAATTTTTCTGAAACAAAGTCTGCATCAGTTGCGCCGTGTGGACCGTGAGTCGTCAAAAAATATCGCCACGCGTCAATTCCATATTTTTGAACGTACGATTCAATTGTTTCCAAATCAATAAAATTGCCCAGACTTTTTGACATTTTCCTTCCTTCATGAATCCAGAAACTGTGTGTGTATACACATTTTGGTAACGGAAGTTCTAATGCCATGAGAATTGCTGGCCAGATAACTGAATGGAACCATAAAATTTCTTTGCCGATGACGTGATATGTTGCTGGCCAGTACTTTCCTCTCGTTTCGAATTGGCTGCTCTCTTTGTCCCCAAGACCAAGTGCTGTGATGTAATTAAACAGCGCATCGATCCATACATAAATGACATGTTCTTCATCGCCGGGCAACGGAATGCCCCATGAAAAGTTCGTTCTGCTAATTGGTACATCTTGAAGTCCTTCACGCAGGCGACCAAGAACTTCGTTTCGCCGACTTTCCGGACGAACGAAGTCTGGATTTGTCTCAAACAATTCCTCGATTTGTTTTTGATATGCACTTAGTTTGAAGTAATAATTTTTTTCAGAAGATCGAATCAGCGGTTTCCCGCTCACTGGAGATTTGTAATCCAAATCTCGGGCACTTGTTTCAGTGTGGTATTCCTCTTGCCCAACGTCATACCACCCTTCAAATGTGCCCAAATAAATGTCCCCACGCTCAAGAAGCGTTGTGATGAACGCCTGTACCTGCTTCATGTGTTCAGGATCGGTTGTCCTGATGAAGTCGTTGTTCGTCAGTTCAAATAATTCCATAATTGAGCGGAATTCCGCTGAATTTTGGTCTGCAAGTTCCTGAGGTGGAATCCCTCTCTCAACCGCCGCTTGTTCGACCTTAACGCCGTGTTCGTCCGTTCCAGTGAGGAAAAACACGTCGTGGTGAAGCGCTCTCATTGCCCTTGCGTACACATCACACAGAGTTGTGGTGTACACATGACCGATATGAGGTCTATCATTCACATAGTAGATTGGCGTTGTAATGTATCGTGTCTCTTGTGACATACGACACAGTGTAAGTAGGATGCCATCGTAAAGGAACCGCAACATGCATAACATTCTCATTCCAGCAATCCTCGTCCTACTAGCAAGTGCAACGACTTTTGCTCAGGATGCTCTTGGAGACGGAAATGCCCTTGACGGAAGTACATCTTCTCTTGGCAGAGTGAATCAAAAAAAATTGCTACCTACGGGTGTATTGAATAACGAAATCAACCGTAGCAACGTGCTCAATGGCAGAGGATTGAATGAGGGCATTGGACGAACAGCAAGTGACGCCGTTGGATTACAGCTCTTGTCAGATGCTGCAAATGACGGCTCGTCAGACAGTTCGTTTATGGACAACCTCTACAATACTCCTTGGTATTGGAATAATTGGTACAAGCAATCTGCCCAATTCCTCTCTGAGGGAGATTTAAACTATTTCAATCCTAGTTTTATTGACAATTGGTCGACAGCCCCAGAACAGATGTCAAATGGACGAATGATTCGCTCCTACGCTCATGAATGGAACGCAGAGGATGCAAGAAAGTATGGGGGCACAGGTGAACTCGATTATCCAGATGATTGGTCTAAACGACAAGTCGACCAGTACAAACTAGGGCAGGTTCTTGGTAGTGGATCACAACCAAATCCGATGGACGCTTCGCCAGTTCCAGTCGGATCCCATATCACTGGTGACTCTGTTGGGTATCTTGCCGCTTCTCCCATGACCGGTGTTTCCCTTGAAACCTCGGATATGCCAACAACTGCGCTTGGTTTTTCTGCTTGGGATGCTGCACGTGTCACTCAAGATTCAGAGAATGGAATGGGCACTTCAAAGCTTGTCCAACCATGGCGAACAGCTGAAAATAGACTTGAACAACCTGATGTCAATACTCAGGTTGATATTTCAAATCAATACAACAACGTTCTTCAAACCGTAGAGGGGCTTGCAAAGGATGAAACCTCTTCGATGACATCAGAAGAAGAGCAATCACTACAGTGGTTGGAAACTCAGTACCTCATG
The DNA here is from genome assembly GCA_964630505.1 of uncultured Isosphaeraceae bacterium. GTDB lineage: Bacteria > Planctomycetota > Phycisphaerae > Phycisphaerales > SM1A02. The sequence goes on from CAZVVI010000020.1 coordinate 9,116, forward strand.
TTACAAAATGAACTTGCTGGCATCCCATACTCAGGAGATGTTGGTGATGATGGAGAGATTGTAAATCCCTTTGGCGTTGAGCCAACAGAACAAGAGCAATTGAGCGAAGAAGCAATCGAAATTCTTGCTGGGGCACTTCGCCATGGCGAGCAAATCAGCCAGTTCTCAGGGCAGACGAACACTCGTTTTGATGAACTTGTGCAACTTGGAGAAGTTGAATTATCAAAGGGTAATTATTTTGATGCCCAACGAAGGTTCAACCAAGCCCTGCAATTTGTACCCGGGCACCCTCTTGCAACAGCAGGGCTTGGGCACGCAAAGATTGGTGCTGGGTTGTACTTGTCTGCAGGATATGTTTTGCAATCCCTTCTCTCATTCCAACCAGAAATGATTGATGTTGAATATGATCCTTCACTTCTACCGCCTCGAATTGAACTTGTTCGTGCTGCAGTCACCGTCAGTAACAGACTAGATATAGAACGAGATGCAGGGACATATGGCTTCCTTCTTGCGTACATTGGTCATCAGATTCATGACAGGGAAATGGTCGAGCAGGGTTTAAACACTTTCCAGATGTACACCGATGTTGATGATCCGATTGTTCCCCTTCTTCGTTCAATCTGGCTTGAGGACGCGTTTATGAACGAGGATGAAGCGTTGCAAACAGAGTGAGACCACCCCGCACGCAATCACCCTTTTTCACGTGAATGGTCACATCTTTAGGTCGTGGAAGAATGAGTTCAGTGGTTGAACCAAACTTAATCATTCCAAATTGTTGCCCTTGCGCTAGAACATCACCCATTTGAATTGGGCAAACGATATTCCTTGCAATTTTTCCAGAGACTTGCCGAACACCAAACGCTTCATCGTTGCGGGTAAAAAACAAAGTGTTTGATTCATTGACTTTCGCTGATTCTTCGGTTCGGGCATCTAAAAACTTGCCTTTTCGATAGATTGAGTTTGCCAGTGTGCAATCACACGGTGCTCGATTAATGTGCACATTTAGAACGCTAAGAAAAATCCGAATAATGACTGCTTGGCCATCAACAGTCTCGTGAGAGTCAACATGTTCGATTGCTGAAACAACTCCATCTGCAGGGCTTAGCATCGCTCCTTCAGGTAAGTCTGTAGGGATTTTTCGCCATGGATTCCTGAAGAACGACATCAACGCAAGCCAAAACAAAACAATCAGCCCAACTGCAATCCACCAAAGTTGAGAAGATTGGGTACCCCATATTGCAAGTGAAGCTGGAAGACAAAGGACAACCGTAATCGTACTCCATTGCTGCCACCCATATTTTGTCAGTGTCAAGAGTGCGTTACTCGCTTGCTTTGCCTATGAACATGCCAATGAGACCGGCAATAATTGCGAAGGCAGCAAAGCCACCTCCCCAAATCATTAAATCGCCAGTGACCATCGAACCGAGTTTTGGAGAAACTCCCATGATGCTTGTTGTCAACATAACGCAGACTGCAACGAGGGCAACCATCGCTCCAACAAGGAAGCCAACACCTGCGCCAGACCATTTTCCGTCATACGCTTCAGCGTACGCAACCGCAAGCCCCATTGGAGCATCGTGTGATGCAACTGCAGATTCTGATGGTTCTGGTTCTGAAGACTCGAACAAGCCAGATGCCGCAGCACCAAACTCTCCACTCGCTTCATCTTCCCAAACCTCATCAAGAAGTTCAGCACCAAGAGATGTATCATCAGATTCTCTTGTAAGGTCGAGTAGGCCGCTACCACTGCCAACAGATTCGAGACTCAATTCTTCGTCAACTGCGTCTGCGACGCGAGTTTCAGCAGAGTCATCATCCTCGCCACCTTCAAACACGACACCAAGACCGCTATCTGAATTTGGGTCTCCACTCCCAAGATCAAGTCCCACGCCACTTCCACTATCACCCAAATCGAAGCCGAATCCACTTCCGCCTAAATCTAGCCCTGCTCCACTTCCGCCAAGTCCAAGGTTTGTACCGCTGTCACTAAGTCCATATCCGCCGCTTCCGCCGCTACTGGGATCTTCAATGTCTGCGGTCTGCTCTGTACCTTGAACAGGAGTGTCCACTGCTGAATCGGCGAGGTCAAAACCAATCGATGAACCTCCAGAAGAAATATCAAGATCAAGTTCACTGCTTTGATCTGCATCGCCTGCGAGAAGATCAACTTGATTTCGTTTAAACATGACTTGATCGCCATCTCGCATCTCTTCAAGTTGACCCGATTGAGCCATCTCACGAACTTCGTCTTCGGTTTTCCCAAGTCGTTCGCTCGCCTCAGTTAATGTGTAGAACAATTTTGCCATAGTCGTATTTTACTCCGATTCGTAAGTGTACGCCATTACACGCCCAATAGCAACGCTTAGTGCCGCTTGGTGTCAGACACCATTGTTCCAGTTGCCTACGACCTCAAGCAAATCTACGACATCGACGATGCCATCTTCGTTTAAATCCGCTGGACAGCCACTACATGGTCCCCACGTATCCATAACTGCCAACAAATCGGTCACATTAACGTAGCCGTCACCGTTGACGTCTCCAGGTATGGTTGGGTCGCCACAATCACTTTCAGAGGATAGATCGCTCTCTTCAAAGCCGATTGGTTGACCACCGCCAGCAGAAAGTCCAACAATATTGTCATTTGAGTCGATTCCAAGCCAACTTAATCGGATGACGCCATCGAAGAACATCTCACATTGGAAGGTATTGCTACCCGTGTTGGAATACTCAGGAACATCATTGAAGGTTACGGCAACTCGATCTAAGAAGGTCGCATAACGGACCGTGCCACCACTTCCGGGGTTTAAATCATCCCACAACATGGAGATGCCCACATCAGCAAAATGTTCGCTGATTGATTCGGTGTAGTCTGTATTTCCAGAGTTGAATGTCACTCTGCCGTTACTGCAGATAAACAAGGATGTATATTGTTCGCCGTACAATACAACAGGCACTGATGTTGAAACAGATTCTGAATCATCGTCAGACAAGCTAACTGTTACTCCTTCGTTTGGATTCGTAGGGAGTTCTGTAATCATTTCAGCACATGCACGGTAGCCATCGACATTTGCAAATGGCGTAAATGTTACTGACATTCCATCAAGGTCAAAACCGCTATCTTGTTCAGTAAAGTAATCTGGCACATCTTCAGTTGTAAACATGTAACAAATACCATTATTGTCATCAACGACTGTATTGCCCGCCTCATCTTCACATACAACAGCAAATCGATACAACGAGTTGTCAGCCAATCCTGTCAGTTGGACATCGTGAGAAGTGGATGGAGAATTGCTCGACATAATTTCGTTGAGTTCAATGCATGTCTCTCCATATTGAATCGTCGCAGATGTGTTTTCGTCAGTTGTGACACGGATTGTCGCTTCGTGTGTGAGGACCTCAAGAATTTCAACGCTGAGTATTGAAGGAAGTTCACAATCAATAGTGGCGGTATCCGTCACGATGACATCAACACCGCCTTGCCCATCATCTGCATCAACGTATGAAAGTGTCAACATATCACCATGATTCGCGATGATGTCCTCGCCCAATACAACTCCTTCGCCATAAAAACTTGATGTTGCTTCGCCTGATTCATACAACGTAAGTAAAAGTTCATCACCCGTGCTTGAAGTGATGGTGACATCAACTGTGTCAACAATGGTGTCATCTGTATTCAAATCACAATCAACTACTTGGACTGAAACTTCTGCTCCACATGCGTACATGCTTCGATCAAGCGACGCGAGTCCAGCGGATGAACATTGAATAAGCATAGGTGAAGCCATTAGACCAAACTGTTGAGGTCCCTCTGGAATGTTGTACCCAGTCATTACGATCCGATACACACCTGCTTGGGCATCGTCAATTTGCACTTGCTCTATATTGTTAAGGTGATCTGCCTGTGTACGCACTGCAGGATTGCCAGGATTGCTTGGGTCAATTGTCCATGGGTAATGAGTCGTCCCATTCGGATCAATAACGTGTACATCGATGTCGTTGACTAAACTTGGAATGACAAGTGGGGTCGCTGGAACATCATCCCACGCAATAGTGACTTTTACATTGCCAGCTTGCTCAGCATAGACGAGCATTTCTACTGTTTCACCGTGGGATATCTCAAGTTCAGCGTGATTTTCCGCACGAATTTGATCGATTGCGTTGACAACACGTACGCTGCCATATCCATATTGGCAATCTGGTCCTGCGTTAAATTTGTCTTCTGCAGTGTGGGCGAGTAATGCCTTCAATGTTGAACTCCTCAAATCGGGCTCGCCTGGATAAAGATTTCGCCAATCTTGTACGATTAACGCCGAAAGACCAGTCACTGTAGGACACGCCATTGATGTTCCACACTTGCTGGAATAACCACCGTACGCAGAACAACTTGTGACACCACCATCACCACCATCCTCGCACCCAGGTGCCGAGACGTCTGGTTTTATTCGACCATCATCGGTAGGACCCCAACTTGAAAAGTATGTCATTGATTCATCGTTTGAGTTAAATGCGCCAACTGTAATGTGGTTCTTCGCGCATGCTGGTGGGGCAGTTGTGTTGTAATTTGAACCACAATTCGATGTTTGCCGTTCATTCCCATTTGCCCAGATAGTTCGAATATCTCCACCAAGATCTCCGCGAACTACGGAATCTATTAAGTTGCTTGTGATGCCGTAATCACCGGTCCACTCACAAGGGAATCCATTTGGGGCGGTATTGGTTCCGATTGAATTGTTTGCAAGTACTGCACCATAGGAGTTAATTGCCTGACTGTAATCTTGTTCAAGGTCACCTGGATCTGTATATAAAAATCCTTGTTGAAGTCCTCCCTCTTGCTCAAACCCGTAACTCTCTATGGTGACAGCTGGTGCCATCCCACGATATTGGCCTCCGCTATCTGTTCCATCGCCTCCGATTGTTCCTGCGACGTGAGTTGCATGGTCGCTTTGCCCAGAACTATCTCTGGTTGTGTGACGGCCACCAAAATCTGGATGACCTGACCATCCATACCCACCGTCGTACACCATGACAGATACCCCTTCTCCATCAAGGGAGTATGGAAATGATTGTGCGCTGTCTGCTTGAGTGATGACTCGGTTTGAATTATTGAGTTCTGAGAATTTTGGAAGCGCTGGTTCTATATATAGCACGTTGTCCTGTTCTGCAATTTGAACAATTGCAGAGTATGGCAGTTCCATTACGACTGTGTTGTTTGTGACAACTGTCGATCTGATTTTTGCGTCGAAGTCAATCTTTGCATGGTCTGCACATTGCTGGAGTTCGGCATCCTTGTGAAACATGACATACACAGCAACCGTTGGGTCTTGTTTTTCTGCTCTTGTTTTCGGTGGAGGCATCGTCCACGTTGGAATTCGCCCTTCAGCAAGAAAGGTATGGAGTTTCCACGAGGGTTCAAGCGTTCGAATTTCTTTTACGTCAAGCGTGGTAAGCACAACATATGGGTCAAGGATGGCAGGATTGCACGCTGCAACGTATGACTGACCACCAAGAGAGTGTTGTAATTCAAATCCATCAACTTCAAGAAGAAGTTGCTGTAGTGCTGGAGTCCCTAAACGAATAATGACATGCGTTGTATCGCTCCCATTCGAAGTCAACTGGATAAATTCTGTTGCGATATCGCTTCTTGACATCTCCACATAGGGAACCGTTTCTGAGTGAAACTGAAACGCTTGAGGTTGAACTGAGAAGGCAATTGTTAGGGCGAATGGTGTAAATATGGTCATTTTTAAATCCTTTAACCCATCAATGTACATGAAAAACACCCCAATTCCAACCAATTAATTAACCCGCGGTTAATTAATTGGTTGGAATTCGATGCTGAGCCCGCGGTTAATTAATTGCTGTGGTGGATTAAATTGGATAAAAAATTGGGGTAAAACTCGATTTATGGACGATGAGAACAGGCTGGGCAGTGTTTGTTCACTACGCCCGTACATTGCAACACGTTTCAGGGAAGAAACCACAATGGTCAGTCATCCAAAGCCGGATGGTGGCGATTTTTTGCCGCCATATCACCTCAAACAAGTCAATCATGAGCATTGCACCTCGCAAGCTGAGTTTGCGGTTCAAGCAATGATGTATTTTAAGGATACAAATTGCCAAGCTGCAAGAGAGTGGCTCATTGAATATTACATGCGGACCTTTGTGCGAAACGTCGCACGTCGAATTTGCTCGGGCTTGCCGAGTTGTGTAGACCCAGAAGATCTAGAACAAATTGGTTTCTTTGGACTGATTGATTGTCTTCAGAAATTCGACCCGTTGTTGAATTACAAATTCGAAACATATGCCCGCCGAAGGGTTGAGGGGTCAATGAAAGATTATCTGCGGCGAATCGACCCAGCTTCTCGCCTTGCAAGAACAAGAACAAAGATGATTTCTCGTGGCATAGAAGAATTCAGGGCACAACATGGTCGAATTCCAACAGACGAGGAATTGCAAGATGTACTTCAACTAGACGAAAAAGAATTTCTTGCTGTGATGCGTGATGTGCATGTTCCAAACACCATTCCATTCCATCCCACTGAGAATGACGAAAGTGGTGACGGATTGGCTGCGACTTCGATTGAGATAAAGTCCGACGAATATGAGACTGTCGACCAGAAAGATTTACATGAGTGGTTGTGTTCACAGTTAGGGACGTATGACAAACTCATTGTTGTGCTCACATACACAGAAGGGCTCACGATGCTAGAAATAGGACATGCAATTGGGTACAGCGAGTCGCGGGTGAGCCAAAGATTAAAGCACATTCATGCAGTACTTCGCGGGAAAATTGTGGATTGCCCCCAAGGTTTATGGCTTATGGCTGGTTAAGAAGTGGCACTATAAACTGAACAAAAATTGCAAGCGCTACAGCAATGGCTGCAATGCCAACGACAACTTGTACGGTCATGACAACAACTGATCGCCAATACGTTACATACGTCTCTTCTCTGAGGGCTCTGTACACAACCGAAATTCCAAAGGACATTGGAATCAGAAAGAGGTACCAGACAGACTGCATTGCGTTCATTGGTTCTAAAAATGGAATCCAAGCTAGCATGGAGACTCCTCTTTGTTTGAATCAGGAGTTCGCCTGTCTAAATCATTGTTTGGTTTCGTTTGTATCAAATCAAGTAACACAACAAAATTCATAAGCCCCGCCATCGCGATAAACAATGTACCTATTTCGTTCGCGTGGCTTAACCCAACGAGGTTCGCTTTTTCAGAAATCGGAAGCGGCACAATGTACCAGTGGTTTAAAAGATCAACGAGAGCAACAACCACACCACACCAAATTTGAGCAATAAACCAGAGCCCATCGTGAGTATGGTCAACTGCATCAATTCCGCCAACAAGGACACCAAACAACACCAAAAAAAGAATTCCAAACATAATCAAAAACCCTCTTCTGCGTTGCCCGAGCATCATATGTCCTAATCCGGGCAATAACCAACCAATAATGACAGCGGAAACATTTGGAGAAGATTGCGTTTGGGGTGTGCGGTTGGTCATTTGCAGTGCAGGATTATTTTGGTTGGTGCTTGATGATGAAAAATGTGAACATGTGTTCAATTGAAGGGTATGCTACCAATGTGGTAGCAGAACAGGAACAACATGGTGATGATTCTGGAATGCCTAAAGATTGTGGTGAGATTGTAGACCGCAGAAGCGGTATTGACAGAAGATCGATTCGTAAGCCCTCTTCAAAAGATCTTGACAGACGAAGAGGTCCCGGAAGACGCAGAACTGATTTTCTCAGAGCTGCTGAAGAAGGAGAAATGAACCAAGAACAATTTATGTTTTTGGTTGCTATTACTGCATTCAAAGAGGCAAACGGTAGGACCTTCCCTACGTGGACTGACGTTCTTGAAGTCATCAGAAAGTTAGGCTATCGAAAGACTTTGCCAAGTGAGCTACAACTTGGAGATCGAGTCTCTGATTGGACAGAAGAGCCAGATTCCCAAAGTGGCGTATAAAAACTCACAAAAGTTTCAAGAAAAGTAATCTGTGTTGATTTGAATATACTTATGCCACTCTTCAGGCAAGTCTTCTTCGGGAAAAATTGCTTGCACGGGACATTCATCTACGCAAAGCCCACAATCGATACATGTATCGGGATCGATGTAAAGCATTTCGGAGTCATCGAATTTGTCACTATCGTTTAAGGGGTGAATGCAGTCAACTGGGCATACTTCAACGCAGGCGGTGTCTTTTGTTCCAATACAGGGTTCGGCAATGATGTGTGTCATGATGTATTACTTCGTACTACTTCCAGAAAAAAGTTGAATAGATCTTTCCATAATTGGGGCATTATGCCATGAATTGGCTGTGGTTTCTAGGGTTATGGAAAAGAAGAAACGACCCCAAGTGGGGTCGTTTCCGTGTGATCCTGAGTTAGAAAACGCAGCTTATTTGCGTCGTCTACGAGTCGCTTTCTTGCGAGTTGTTTTTCGCTTAGCTTTCTTGCGAGTAGCTTTCTTGCGAGTCGCTTTCTTACGAGTAGCCTTTTTGCGAGTTGTTTTACGCTTAGCTTTCTTGCGAGTAGCTTTCTTGCGAGTAGCCTTTTTGCGAGTTGTTTTACGCTTATTTTCTCTTTGCTTTCTTTTTGGCCATGATCATTGACCTCCTTGTGTTTCAACAATAAATAATACGCGCGTTTGGACCACTGACGGACACTCCGTCAGTAATGTTGTAACCGTATTTGTCGCACTTTGGTAGTGCTTTTGTACAATTTTTTTTAAAACTACAACAATAAACTTTTGAACTTCAGAATTATTTTTTCTTTTATGCGCAACAAAAAGTGCATACAAACAACATTGCGCAATGTTTTAGTCTGTTTTTTAGTTAAACTTGCGCGCAATTAATTATTCTGTAAGTTTATTGTTTTTTTATACTTATGACTAATTTTTTGTTTAGTATCACAACTAATTCACAAAACTTTGTGTCATCGCTAAATGAATTGAAGCGATGTTTTTTTATACAACCTTCATCAAGTCGTACGTTCTTGTCGTATACCTAAAAAAAATAAGAAACAAAAACAAAACAGAAAAAACAACTGTATCCTCTGAAACATAAGTAGATCACCTCATGTCGAACATCAAACACCATACGTACTCAAACGGTTTGCTTCTCATTACTGAATATATTCCAGGCGTGCAAACCGTTGCATTAAATTGGAGCATTCGTGCAGGAGTTGCAACAAATGTGCATGATGGGGAAAGTGTTTTGCTTGCAGAACTCATCCAAAGGGGTGCTCTTGGGCTCGATACAAAGGAACACAATGACCAGCTTGATGCAATTGGGGTCAGGAGGCACATTACTTGCGGGGTCGAATTTCTTCGAATCTCATCAATAATGCTCGGGAACCGGCTTTTTGAGGCGTTACCGCTCTTAGGAGCGTATTTCCTCAGCCCAAAGTTGCCAGAGGGAGAATTGGCCGCTTGCAAAAGCCTAGCGCTGCAATCTATCCAGTCTTTAGCAGACAATCCCTCTCATCTAGGGAACGTTGAATTAAACAAGCACCACTTCCCCCCGCCGTTTAATAGGTCTGCATATGGCGATCTGGCGTGTATAGAAAGTGCAACGATAGAGCAACTTCACGGTGTATATAAGCAGTTGTTTATCCCAAACAACTCAGTTCTAGTGATTACGGGAAATGTTGACCACGACCGCGTTGTTGGTGAAGTCGAGCAACTTGTATCAGGATGGACAGAAGGAAGCGTTCATCGCATCGAATCATCATCACCTACACGTGGTACGTATTGGATTGAGCAAGATTCTTCCCAAGTGCACCTTTCATTTGCGTTTGACAGTCTTAACGCCGCAAATGAGAAGTCCATTCTTGAGTCAACTGCAATCTCAGTTTTTGGAGGTGCAACAAGTGGACGATTGTTTACACAAGTTAGGCAACGAAGATCGTTGTGCTACAGCGTTTCTGCGCTCTACTCACCTGCTAAGGAAAGGTCTGTTGTGAGAATTCATGCTGGAACAACTCCTCAACGAGCAGATGAAACCGCAGAAGTGTGCCTTGAACAACTTGCTGAACTACAAAATGGCATCACCAAAGAAGAATTTGATAGAACAATTCAACGGCTGAAATCTAGGACTGTCATGCATGGTGAATCAACTGCTCAAAGAGCCGCTGCGCTCTGGGGTGACCAATTCGCGCTTGGAAGAACTCGATCACTCGCTGATCGTCTGGAAGAGATTGATGGTGTCACCCTCAACAATGTGAACGATTGGTTATCAAACAGAGAAATTGGAGAAATCACGTTTGTTGCTGTGGGTCCAAAAGAAATAACACCCAACATCAACGAGAATTTTCCTCAGCCTAGTCAAGCCTAATCAATCGGAACTTCAGCGAGAACAGGGGGTTGCGCGTTTGAGCCAAGCTCGGGATTGGAGGGATTAAAGTACACACGAACCTCTTCTCCATTCACAAGACGTACTGGAAAACGGGACAGAAGTGCTTCAACTTCAGCACTATAAAAGCCCGTCTCTGCATCGACCGCTGATTGGCCGAATAGCCCAACGGTTACAGAACTAAGTTCAGCATCATCGTTGTGATAAAAATACGCGTCAAAGCCCTTTCTTCTCAATTGCTCAGCATATGCTTGGGCTGCAGACCTTCTTTTCTCTTTGGGGTACTGCCCACTCTCAAAATCACCCCACACGGCAACCTCAAGGGTAAAAATTGGGACAATTTTTGGGTACTCCCTTCGAACAGTCCATAAATCGTGTGGATGAAGGTCACGTTTTAAGCGAGAGCCTTTAAATTTCATCAGCATGACTTGGGCGAACATTGGTGTCCCTTGCTTCGATGGAATCTTTCGAAGCATCGCGATGTCATTTTTCGCTTGGGGGTCGTCATATCCCTGATAATCACCGTACGTCAACGCTGAACCCCTGCTTCGTGGTCGTACTTTTAGTTTGCCACCAATCGAAGGGAACTGAGTACACAATTGGTTGCGGGTTGCTTCAGCAGATTGGTCGTGATAGTCACCGGTGAATGTGGCGATGACAACTGCGTATTGGTCCCTGCTTTGTGAATATGCCCCTTGTTGAGCACCAGAGGTATATCCCTGCCCGGCTGTTTGAACCTCTCCAAAATCCCACGTTGAAATGTCCATCATGTCGCCCTGAGATGTTGATTTTGACACTCCCTGCGCACTCGTCCCATCGCTCTGGCAAGCTACAGAATTTAGAAGAAGAAGTGACAAGAATATGAATCCAATAATACAACGCATTAGGGGTATCCTACCGCATAGAACCACGTCAAAAAACCCCTTTTTTGCGTTGTAATGCGTGGTGATATCGGACTTTACGAAAACTTCGAAAAAAACAGCAAAGTTCAAGCAAACTGCATCCAAAGTACGATAAAACTACTGTGCTCGTTGTATTGCTTGGTGGCTTCAACGAACCAGATATGAGTGGGACAGGGAAGTGTTAGGGACTTGAGGTAAACGGTCGCTTTGCGACACAGAAAAGGTGTAAGAAATGTCTGAAATCTCCGTCATCGGAAACGCAGTGGTGGGCAAGGTGCCAGTAGATGCATCAACTGCTCCAACAAAACCAATCGAAGTAACTGCAAAGGCAGTTGAAGGCAATCACGTGGCCGACCATGTTGATTTTTCACAGAAGGCTCAAATGCTTGAAAAAATTCAACAACTTCCACATGTTCGCCAGCATCGCATCGATGCAATCAAAGAAGCAATTGCAACAAATACATATCTCACGGACGACAAACTTGACCTTGCAATCAATCGAATGATTGACGAGACTGCGCAGTAACGAAGATCCGCTTGCCACAACTCATACACATAAAACTGACTACCTCGGTGTGTGTCGTTGGGGTGTTGTTGCTGGTGATGGTGTGCTTGTGTTGTGCTGGGTGTAATTCAAGCAAGAGAGTCCGTACAGCACAGGTGGGGTCTTGGGCATACTCACCTCATCACGTTGAGATTCACCCGTTAAGTCGAATCAGGGAAGCAGAGAACCCTGAAGATAAATCGATGATCATTGTCCATGTTGAATTTACTGATATGGATGGATTCTCTTGCAGAGGTGCAGGTGTACTTAATGTTACTCTTTCTGATATCCAAGGCAATGTGCTAGGAACAGAGTCGGTGCCACTTCACCATCCTGATGTAAACCACAATCGTTTCGACCCTGTCACACGGACGTATCGAGTGCATTTCAATAATTTAGAAAGTGGATATGACGTCGTTTTAGCAAAAGCAACATTTACTCCTGCTGGTGATACTTCAATGCGAAGCAAAACGTACCGAATCAAAAATAATAAGTAGTCAACAAGCAGAGGGGTGCCAGATTGTTTTCATCTCAACAAATGGCTCTATTTCCCAAGGAGATGCTGCATCTGAGTTTGAGTACCAATACTCTTCATCTGCATTCACAAAGTGGAGTCGTTTCATACTGTCTGCTGCACCTTCTTGAATGATGGTTCGAGTTTTCTTAGAAAGGTCCGCTGCGTATACACCTGCAACCTGACGGTGGGTTGCGATATGTTCGATAAACTCATCTTGAACGCCTGTCAGCAAATTGATCACTCCTAAGGGCACATCAGAGGTTTGGCAAACCTCTCCAAAAATCGCTGAAGAAATTGGATGTGGCTCTGAGCCAATTGCAACAACTGTATTTCCAGAAGCAAGTGGGGCTCCTATACAAGTTACAAGCCCAAGAAGTGAGGGCGATGGGGGTGCAATTGCAACCACAACACCTTGGGGCTGGGGGATTGTAAAGTTGTAATACGCACCAGCAACCGGATTCGCACAACCTAACACTTGCTGGAATTTATCTGTCCATCCAGCAAACCGAACGAGGCGGTCTACAGAAGCATCTACCTCTTTGCGAGCAATTGTGGCTGAAACATGTTGCGTTAACTGAATTGCAGCAACAAACTCTTCTCTGCGACCCTCAAGCATCTCTGCCATTCGGTAGATTATTTGACCCCGAAGGTATCCAGTCATCCCAGACCACGAAGCAAAAGCTTTCTCTGCAACTTCAACAGCATTTCGGAAGTCTTTCCTTGACCCGTGACAGATATGCGCTGCAATCTCACCTTTTTGGTTTTCGATTGCAATTGACCTTCCTGACTCAGTTCGTGGGAACTTCCCGCCAATATACAACTTGTATGTTTTTGGAACAGTAAGTCTTGACATTACGCTTCACCCCTTTGCATGCCCTCTAGGCGGACGTACGGTCGAAGCCCCTGCATACCACCCTCGCGTCCAAAGCCCGATTCTTTATAACCACCGAAGGGCGAGGCGGCATCAAATTTGTTGTATGTGTTGCACCAAATCACACCTGCATCGAGTTCTTTTGCAATATCAAAAATTTTTGACCCTTTGTCGGTCCAAACACCTGCTGCAAGGCCGTACGGAGAATTATTCGCCCTAGAAATTGCCTCGTGTGGGGTTCTAAACGTCATCACACTCAGCACTGGACCAAAAATTTCTTCCCGAGCAATTGTATGACTTGGTTGGACATCTGTAAAAAAGCATGGCTTGCACCAAAACCCCTTGGATGGCAACCGTTCTTTGTGAACTTCATGCAAGTTTGCACCTTCATCAATACCGCTTTGAATATACCGCTGCACTGTTGCAAGTTGTGGCTTTGAGTTGATTGCACCTAGGTCTGTGTTTTTATCGAGTGGATCGCCGACTCGTAAAGTACGAAGGCGATGAGACAATTTTGAGATGACCTCGTCAATGATTGATTCTTCCACAAGGAGTCTTGAACCAGCACAACAAACATGCCCCTGATTGAAATAAATGCCTGAAACAATACCTTCTACTGCTTGATCAATCGCTGCATCTGCGAAAATGATGTTTGCACTCTTACCTCCGAGTTCCAACGTTAACTTTTTCCCCGTGCCAGCAGTGCTTTGCATAATCATTTTGCCCACTTCAGTTGAGCCAGTAAAGGCAACCTTATTTACAGATTTGTGTTCGGCAAGGAACCTTCCTGTATCCCCAGCACCTGTCACGATGTTCACAACACCATCAGGCAACCCAGCATCCTGAATAATTTCTGCTAATCGCAGTGCTGTTAATGAGGTTGTTTCTGCAGGTTTGAGCACACAAACGTTCCCACAAGCAAGGGCTGGGGCGAGTTTCCATGCAGCCATCAAGAGAGGAAAGTTCCAAGGAATAATTTGTCCACATACGCCAACCGGCGAGACGTTCCTACCCGCAAAGGCATATTCAAGTTTATCCGCCCACCCCGCATAGTAAAAAAAATGTTGTGCTGCGAGGGGAATGTCGACATCCCTTGATTCTCGTATTGGTTTGCCCCCGTCCATCGTTTCTAAGACTGCGAGTTCTCTTGCTCGTTCCTGAATGCGTCTGGCAATTCGGTACAAATATTTTGCTCTCTCTGCACCACTGCATCTTGACCATTTAGGCAATGCTTTCTTGGCAGCAAGAACTGCTGCATTTACATCTGCTTTGCCGGCACAAGCAATGTCTGCTAGTTTTCCCTCCGTTGCTGGGTTGATTGTTGCAAACCAAGACCTTGATTTTGGCGACACAAATGAGCCGTCTATGAACAGTTTGTTTTTTTGCTCAATCGTAACCTTCACACTCTCAATAGAAGGGCTGTACTCCCAGTTCACACCGTTTGGTGATTCTGTTTTTTTAGTTTTTTCTGTGTTCGTTTTTTTCGTCGGCATCTTTTATGAGTCACTAAAGTCGTAAGACGCAGTGTACCTTCCAGTTCGTTGTCGAATGAGTTGCCGCAACACATCATTTGCTAAACTTGAAGCACCGAAACGGAACAGTGATTTTGTTAACCATTCATCTCCAAGGGTTTCTTTCACCATAACAAGATAATGCAGTGCCTGTTTTGCTGTGCGGATTCCTCCAGCGGGTTTCATGCCAATTCGAATTCCACTTTCTTCATAATAATCTCGAATGGCTTCGAGCATCACAAGGGTCACCGGCATTGTTGCTGCAGGGCTCACTTTTCCTGTAGATGTTTTGATGAATACTTCACCATCGTGAATAGGGCCTGCCTCGGCAGCAGCACGAATTGCGAGTTCTGATGCGAAACGCACATTCTCAAGTGTTTCTAACTCGCCCGTTTCAAGGATGATTTTTAGATGCGAGCGTCCGCAGTGCTGACGAACTTGGGTGATTTCATCTGCAACTTCCTCAAAACGACCTGACAAAAAAGCTCCTCGGTTGATCACCATGTCTATCTCATCTGCACCTGCCTTTACCGCTTTTTGAACATCATCTAAACGAACCTCCAGTGGAAATTGCCCACTAGGAAATCCTGTTGCAACTGATGCCACTGCAACCGTTGATCCCTCTAATGCTCGCTTCGCCACTTGAACTAGTTCTGGATACACACAGACTGCAGCAACCGAGGGTATTGGGGGTTCAATCTCACCTTCCCAGGGGCGAATTGCTTTTGAGCATAAGGACCGTACTTTTTCTGGAGAATCTTTCCCTTCAAGGGTCGTAAGGTCAACCATTGAAAGCGCTAACCGAAGACCTTGCTCTTTGGAAGCAGTTTTGATTGAGCGGCTCGCAAAGGAAGAACATCGTTGGTGAGTCATCACCGTATCAACTGGGATTCGCATCTAAGCAGTGTACAGTCTGAACCTTAATTTCGGACTGATGAGAACATCGCTGGAAGAATCCACGATGCCATAGGTCGAATATAAGACTGCCCTTGGGGGTTTTGTAAATCGTAGACCATCAATGTTGATGTTTGATCATCAATGATATACAGCAAGTCTGTCCCTTGACCACTTGGGGTTGTCACCATTGTAAAACCACCACCTGTTGCCGATGAGTCTGCCATTGCCTTGGGAGCTCGTTGGCTCGCTGCAAACAGAATCAACGCCATTAAAACAAATGCGCTTGCAATGAGTGAATTGTGTTGATGAGTTTCCATCTATTGATTCAATACTGATTTCGCATCAGCGGTCATGTTCCGATATCCCAATGTTTTGATTCTGTTCTGATTATGGTCCCAAGCAACTGCAGCCAATTCTCGTTGCGTTGTATCCAAAATATACACAATCCCCGTTGTTATTCCGTTTGCAACACTTGGTACTGCAAGATACCTGTGATTGGATGTTGATTGCGCTTCAGTATGATTCTCAGAGAGGACAATCGCCGCAAGAACAACAAGGAGTATTCCGTTCAGTGCAATGATGCCATTTCGAGATGTTTGCTTCGCAAATTTCATCGTATACGTTAATCTTGGTGACCCCGTTTAGAAGTCATCAAGCTAATTGTGATGACAATTCCAAAGAATAGAAACATAAGAATGAAGCCAATCCATGCAGCAGGAGATTTCCTTAGGTTTGGCTCGGGTGGGATATTGGCTGTAGCAATAGCAACTGTTGAAAACAATTGAGAGCATAAGAGGGTACAGATAAATAGTTGCAAGCGTTTCATGGGAATGAAAGGATACTCTACTAAGTAGAATCGTGCGTGCCACGTAAGCTTGAGCCACTTGGAGCACCTAGAGAGCGATATATCTCCTCGGTTGCCGAGGATTGATTCATTGTAAAGAAGTGGATTCCGCGTGTTCCAGAATCAAGGAGTTCAGCACATTGCTGAGCAGCCCATTGCACACCTGCTTGATACACAGATGCAGGATCATCTTGAAAACGATATAACCTTCGTTGCAAAGAAGCTGGGAAATTAGCGCCTCCTGCAAGTTCAGCCATTCTTTTCATCCCTGTGATTGACGTGATTGGCATAATCCCAGCGATAATCGGAGTTGTAATGTTGGCGATTTCACACTGCTCCACCCAGTCGAAAAATGCATTGTTGTCGAAGAATAACTGTGTACAAATCCAGTCAACGCCCCTGTCCACTTTTTGCTTAAGGTGTTCAAGTTGGACGAGTCGATTTGGTGTTTCCGGATGCCCCTCTGGAAATCCCGCAACACCCACCCCAAATGATTTGTGATCGAACGAGTGAATTGCATCAACTAAATCTGCTGCATGTGAAAGGTCGCCGTTTGCACATCCCTCTTCTAGAACATCGCCTCGAATTGCAAGAATGTTATCAATTCCGACTTCAGCATAATCTTGGAGCAATGAATCGACTTCAGCATGTGTGTGACCAACACACGTGAGATGAGGAATAGGATCAAGTGTGGTTTCCTTCGCTAGATAACACACCAATTCCTTCGTCCGATCTCGAGTCGAGCCACCAGCACCATATGTCACGGAAACAAACGATGGCTCAAGGGCTTCAAATTCACAAAGGCGACCAGTGAGTGCATTCCAGCCCTTTTCAGTCTTGGGCGGGAAAAACTCAAAACTGAATATTGTTCGATCTCGTTTCAGGATGTCATTGAAATGCATCGCTGTAGGATAGTGTAGAGAATTGAGTAGAGAATGATTAAATGCCTGTGAATTGCTTAGTTCGGCGCTGGAACACCGAACAACGCAGACCCTACCCTGACAATGTTAGCACCACACTCGATTGCGACTTCAAAATCATTGGACATCCCCATCGACAAGACGTTAAATGCCTCTCCTGAGTTGGGGTGAGATTGCATTTCTATAAACAATTCGTTGCATCGCTTAAAGACAGGTCTAGAATCTTCTGGGGAATCACTTTCTGGGGCCATGCACATTAACCCGCGAGGGACAACATTGGGCATCGTGTCAAGTTGTTCTAGTAAATACCCAACAGCTGCTGGGGCGATTCCTGTTTTTTGCCGTTCTCTAGAGATGTTTGCTTGAAGCAAACATTCGACTGTGATGTTTTTTTTGCCTGCAACTTCTTGCAACTCTTCAGCAAGTCGAAGTGAATCTACCGAGTGAATCATTCGTGATAATGGTACGGCCCTTCTACACTTGTTTCTCTGAAGGTGCCCAATAAAATGCCAGCGAATTGGGCTTGCGAGGTCTGGCTCTCCGAGTTCATTTCGGCGTTCGATGTACTCATCTATTTGTGCTGCGATTTGCGTGAAATGTTGAAGCCGGCTTTCACCAAAATCAACATGCCCAAAATCTACAAGTTGACGAACATCGTCAACTGAGGCATATTTAGTCACAGCAACCAAATGAACATCACTTGGTGAGCGATTCGCCCTTGTTGCAGCATCTTCAATTCGTTGTTGTACGTTTTCGTATCGGTCCTTCAGTGTAGTCACAGATTGTCCCCTCCTTGGGATAATGAACAGCATACTAAAATTTTTGTTTCATCGCGGGTGTGACTGCCACTTTTCGCAGCCTGGTGTCTGGCACCACACAAGTGGTGTGAGAGTCACCACACAAGTGGCTGTCACCGAAGGTGACTGTCACACTGCCCGTGTGGTGACTGCCACACTGTTTACGTCTACATAGCAGGCCAATATCTAAGATTTCGCAAAGGGGACACGCATTGAAAATATCGCTTTGCGATATTTTTGTATGCATGTCCCCACAGTAAGGTAGTCCGGTGACTGTCACTATCCGTTGAGGGTCAGACCCATCGCAGCCCCAATTCCTGCAGGGCTGTCGGAAACAGTTATTCCGCTCTTCCTCAGTGCGTCCATTTTGGCTTGAGCGGTATCGTCCTCTCCACCAATAATCGCACCAGCATGACCCATGCGTTTTCCTTTTGGTGCAGTTTTCCCAGCAATAAACGCAACAACTGGTTTTGACATGTGCTCCATTGCCCAAAGTCCTGCCTCGGTTTCGTCATTTCCACCAATTTCACCAATGAGTACAACGCCATCTGTTTCATCGTCTTCTTCAAACATCGCAAGCAACTCGATGAAGTTCACGCCTTTGATGGGGTCGCCACCAATTCCAATGCAAGTCGTCTGCCCAAGACCTATTGAACTTGTTTGCCAAACAGCTTCATACGTTAATGTTCCGCTACGGCTAATGATTCCAATACTTTTACCGCTTTTGGCATCACACGGTGCCGTATGAATATAGCCGGGCATGATTCCAATTTTGCAGCCATCTTCAAATGCCGCTGACGCACCTTCGCCAGAAATTTTCTTTCCCGGAGTAATAATTCCGGGACAGTTCGGTCCAATCAGAACCGTTTGAGGATAACCAGCAAGAATTGCTTTCACTTTCATCATGTCCGCAATCGGAATGCCTTCAGTAATCGCGCAAATGACTCCAATTCCTGCATCTGCTGCTTCCAGAATTGAATCAGCTGCAAACGGTGGTGGAACAAAAATCATCGTTGCGCTCGCGCCAGTTTCTGCAACTGCCTCAGAAACAGTGTCAAAAATTGGCAGACCATTGGCGTCTTTCCCGCCACCTTTTCCAGGAGTCACCCCACCAACCATCTGAGTGCCATACTCTTGGCAACCCTTCGTGTGAAATGCACCTGCTGAACCTGTGATGCCTTGGCAGATGACTTTTGTTGTTCCGTTGACTAGAATCGACATGGTTTACTCCAAATAAGACCATACAGGATACCGCCAACGGCTCAAGGTGACTACACTGATGCAGATGTCTTCTGATACAAAAAAACCTTTAACCTATGCCCAGACCGGTGTTGATATTGAAGCGGGGGATCAACTTGTTGGGCTCATTCAGTCCATGATGAAACGAACACATGGCTCACGTGTGCTTGGCGAACACGGCGGGTTCGCGGGGATGTTCCGCCTTGATTTTAACGAACGCCTCTTTAAACGCAATTACAAAGACCCCGTGCTCGTCGCGTGTACTGATGGGGTTGGAACAAAAGTGAAATTAGCGTGTGAACTGGGGCGATTCGACACCGTCGGAATAGATTGTGTTGCGATGAATGTGAATGACATGATTGTGCAGGGTGCACAGCCACTCATTTTCTTGGATTACCTAGGATTACATACGCAAGATCCGGAAACAACTGCAAAAATCGTTTCTGGAGTTGCAAGGGGGTGTGAAATATCACACTGTGCATTGCTCGGTGGAGAATGCGCTGAAATGCCAGATATCTATCAAGAAGGCGACTTCGACATTGCAGGTTTTGCCGTTGGCGTCGTTGAACTTGAAAGAGCAATCGACCCGAGCCGAGTTGAGCAAGGAGATATCATCATTGGTTTGCCTTCTAGTGGAATTCACTCCAATGGGTTCACACTTGCGAGGGCTGCTGTGAAAGGGCTAGATTTAGAAAAAGTGTATCAAGAACTCGGCCCCAATCAAACGTTGGGCGAAGTTTTACTTGAGCCGACTCGAATCTATGTTGAACCAATTATGAAACTTCTGGGCCAATACAAAGTGAAGAAGGTCGTTTCTGGAATGGCGCACATCACTGGGGGTGGAATTGCGGGGAATCTTTGCAGGTCGCTTTGCGATTCTGTTGATGCCACGATTCACCTTGATCGCTTTGATGTACCGGATGTCTTTACGTTCCTCCAATCTCATGGCAACATCGAAACAGAAGAGATGTACAAAGTATTTAACATGGGCATCGGATATGTACTCATCGTTCGGCCGTCGTTTGCTGAATCGATTACCACGCACCTTCAACAACTTGGTGAGTCTCCAATCAATCTTGGTGAAATTACTAAGGGAACCGGGAAGGTTCATCTCGTCTAGAGAGAGACCTATGCCATGCACACATTAATCCTTCTTATTTGCATGAGCACCCAGACCTTTGATGAGCCCGCAATAATGCGGGGAGGCGTGTGGCTCCCTCGACTTGGTGGAACAATCTCAGATGGTGGCGGCCCTGTGAATTTCGAGACGAACATCAATTTGCGGAGTCAAGAAACTGTTCCAATGATTGAGTTTTCAGTGAAGCCGATTGAAAACGTCGAGATGTCCCTCTCGTTTTTCGATTTTTCAATTTCTGGCAACGGAACGTATGTGGGGAACGATACGTACGGTGGCATGGCGTTAACTGCTGGAAATAGATGGTCTGCATCTACTGACATGCAAAGTGTTGGTGTTGAAGCTGCATGGGAAATTTGGCAACCGTATGAAACAAGCGATACTGCGTCGCTTTCGTTTGCTCCGGTTGCTGGAATCAGATGGTTTGGCGTAAATACTCGTCTCCAAAACATCACGACTGCCACGCAAGTCGAACATCAAAATAGTTGGATTGCATTACAGGGCGGTCTTGAGATGGAGTTCGAGTGGGAAATTGATGATGCACTTTCAGGGATTGACTCGATGGGTATTCAAAGTCAGTTTCTCGTTGGCTCAATGTTTGGGCATGATGGCGGATCAATGTGGAGCGTCCAAGCAGGTATCTCGTTCTATTTTTCTGAGTCTACAGCATTATTTTTTGGGTACCGATTACAAGAGTTAAATGCAGAAGACGGGACGTATACGTTCGATGCTGGGTTACAAGGTCTTTATGTTGGGGGAGAAATTCGTTTTTAACGAACGATAAACGAACTATTCCGTATTGACCGTACCATGACTATGTCCAGACAGCCATCAAGAAAATTTAGACGAGCAAAAGCAAGACACCTTTTGTTTACCTCTGGTCCGAATAAACTCAGCAAGGGCAAACTCTTCAAAAAACATTTTGACCAATCTCTTTCGTTGCAAGAGGTCGACATCAGTTCACCAATTTGGCCAAAAGAATTTGATGGCATGCGAATAGGACATGTCAGCGATTTTCATCTTGGTGATCTCATGCCACTTGAACGAGCGAAACATGCATTGCAACTTCTTGCAAGTCAAGAGCCAGATCTTGTTGTGTGTACCGGAGATATTGTTGATTTGCATCTTGATGGTGCCGATGAACTGCTCGATGAGTTGGCATCAATCGACTCACCACTTGGTTCTATGCTTGTTCTTGGAAATCATGATGAGTTAGATTGTGCTTCAACACTTAGCACGATGGCTGTGAACGCAGGCGTAACATTGTTACGAGATGCAACGTGTCGAGTGCGGGTTGGTGGTTCGCAGCTCAACATCTCAGGAATCGACTGGGCAAAATCATCAAAACAATGTAAACAAAAAGTAGAGCGTGTTTGTTCTGAAGACACTCATCTGTTGCTTTCGCACAACCCCAAAGCATTCAAGCATGCAGCACAAATGAATGTCCCATTAACTTTATCTGGACACACGCATGGTGGGCAGATGGCACTGAGAAACAAGAAGGGGGCAAACCTCGCTTTTGCACATCGGTATTCTGCTGGGATGTACGAACGTGGCGACAGCCGCTTGTTCGTAACTGTCGGTGTTGGAGCGTGGTTCCCACTACGCGTGAATTGCCCAGCAGAAGTTGCTGTTCTTACACTTCAAAACACGAAATAATGTTTCGAACTGCTTCGCCTCGGTGAGAGAGTTGATTCTTTTCTTCCAAAGTCATCTGCGCGCTTGTCTTGTTTAAACTTGGAACAAACAACAGAGGGTCGTATCCAAATCCATTCTTTCCCTTTGGCTGGGTTGCAATCAACCCTTCAAAAAATCCTTTTGATTCTCCTACGATTGTTCCATCAGGGTCAGCAACACAAATGGCACAAACGAATCTTGCTGTTCTTGAATCCTCTGAAACATCTTCAAGTTGAGAAAGAAGTAATGCGTTGTTCGCTTCATCTCGTTCTTCTCTTGTGTGACCAACGCCTGCAAATCGAGCGGAATAGACGCCCGGTTTGCCGTCTAGTGCGTCAACGACAAGACCTGAATCATCAGCCATACACCTCTTGCCTGTTGCTTTGGCATACCCAATTGCCTTGAGTCTTGCATTCCCTTCAAAGGTGTCGGCATCTTCAGTGGGTTCTTCATACGTCTTACCAAGAGTGTCTAAACCAATCACTTCAACCCCAAGCGGTTCTAAAATCGTCCGTACTTCAGTGAGTTTGTGTTGATTTGAGGTTGCAAGGAGCAGTTGCATTACTCGCCTTGCCAGCACTGTGGCACTTCTCCGTGCGTGGCGAGAATTGTGCTGTGAATTCCACCACGCCCTTTCCAACTTGTTTTGATTTGCATCCAAGCAGGGTTCAAACATTGTGCAAGATCATCACGAATTTGATTTGTGACCGCTTCGTAAAAAATGCCTTCGTTTCGATAGGATTGGTAATACAACTTCAAACTTTTTAGTTCAACGCATTTTTCAGACGGCTCATATCGAAGAAGAATTGTGCCAAAATCTGGATGACCTGTGACAGGACAAACCGAAGTGAATTCTTCGTTGACGTGTTCGATTAAAAATGGGGTTTTTGATGGCGACTCAAATGTTTCTAGTAGTAAGGTGTCGGGCATCTAAGTATTGTAGGGTCTGGCGCCCTTGTTCATTACAAACCGTATCGCAAAATCAGCGTAATCACCTTTGGTTGGTCTGGATGAATTGCTAGAGACCTGCGAAAAACAGTGCGGGCTGTTTGGTATTGATCGGTACTTGTTTTATCACCAAGTAACCACGCGTTCAGTTCGTTCACCCCAATACCATTCAGCGCCCGCCAGTTATTCGGGTCATAATCAACTGACGTTTTATATGCTTCAAGCGAAGCAGCATAATCACCAAGGCGAAACTCCGCCCAACCAAGTTGCTCGTATGTCTCAGAGGTCGGGTCAAGTTGTACAAGTTGCTCAGTTGTGTTGACAACTTCTTGATACCTTTTTTCAAGCGTCAATAAGTAGATGATGTTTCTCATGAGCTGAGGTGATGGTTCATCCATCGCTTCAGATGCAGCAATGTATGCTTCGAGTGCGTCTTTCGGGCGATTCAGCAGTTGGTATGTCGCGGCAAGTGTTATTTGTGCTGGTGCAAGTTCGCCATCAAGTTCTACTGCGCGCTGGGCAAACACCAACGCGCTTTTTGGTCTACCCATTTGCAAATATGTTGTGGCAATATTCATATTCGCACCCATGTCTTCTGGATTAATTGTGAGTGCCCGGTGGTATGCCCTAACAGCATCAACAAACTTTTTTAACATTTGTAATGAAACTGCATGACCATACTGTGCTTCAAAGTTTCTCGGTTCTAACTTTACTGCACGAGCATAAGCAGGTTCTGCACGTTGCCAATCTTTTTGAATAAGGTAGATGTCACCAATTCCGACAAATGCATCTGTTGCAACGGGGTTCTGGTTGAGCACTTCCCTGAACATTTCAAGGGCTTCACCATAATCTCCGTGTTCCTTGGCAAGTTCTGCAGCATGAATCGTCACTTGTTGAACATCTGTCACGGTAGCGAGTGAAACTGATGCGGATGTGTCTTGATTTGTTGAAGATATAGCATGACACCCCGCAAAAAGAGAGTACGTACAAATCAATATAAAACGGAAGCGTGTCATGGGTTGATAGGATACTTGGAAACCAGATTGGTTTATCGGTGTTTTACTGCCGTTTTCGCCATGCGGCGAAGCTTTGCAATGTTCACGACATCCATCGGTTTCCCTGCCTCATTTTCCTCCTTCGATGTCTCTAGAATTTTTGGTACGTCATCAAATTGAGGATGTTCAAGAATTGAACGAAAACAGCTCAAACCACACGCCCCATGCCCAATATGGGCGTGTCTATCGAGCCGTGAACCTATCAAACCCACTGAATCATTGAAATGAAAAACTTTTATGTGTTCTATGCCTGCAGTTTCATCAAAACACTGAAGCACATCATTCGCTTTGGTGAGTGAGGTCATGTCATATCCAGCAGCTGTGACGTGACATGTATCAAAACAAAAACCGACTCGCTCTGGCTCCTGCACGTGTTCTCGAATCCACGCTAGGTGCTGAAAATCGTAACCCAGATTTGTTCCTGATCCCACAGTCGTCTCAAAACATGTCACTGTTTTGTACCCTTGCAACTGTTTGTGTAATTTGTCAGTCGCTTTAACGATTCGTTGAAGACCTTCAATTTCTTCCTTGGGAATCTTCCCCTTAAGCGAATTTCTCTCTCCTCGCTTACGAGGGGTTCCTAGACGTGCACCCGGATGTGCAACAAGGAGTGGTATCTCAAGTTGTTCGCATCGTTCAATTTCTTCCCGTTGTAGCGCAATAGATTTGTTCCACATCTCTTTATCTGGTGAAGCCATGTTTATGAGGTAACTGTTGTGGCTCACCACTTTGTTTGTCCCTCGCCAACCAAGTTCTGCCCCTTTTTCTAGCCAAGTCTTAACATCTTCATCTCGCAGAGGTTTGGTCTTCCACTGACGTTGATTCTTCGTAAAGACCTGCACGCAATCCATTCTCTGTTCACTTGCAGCGTCTAGAGCATGAACCATGCCTCCTGCAATAGAAAGATGAGAACCAAACATGTAAAAATGTTAAGCGCTGAGGTGTCGGTCAAACTCAAGAAGGGCGGCAGGGTTGTTCCCAACCATTCGTATTTTGGCGAGGTTATCGCGGGCGTTTACCTCTTCTTCTACTTGTTCGGTAATGAACCATTGGAACGCGACTTCTATATGCCAAGCAGATGCTTCTCTGGCGAGCGTAAAGATGGTGTTAATCAGTTCGGTCACGCGTTGCTCGTGAGCAAGGGCTGCTTCAAAGACTGCTTCTGCGCTGACAAAATCAGTCACCGGGTTCGGTGGACTTTTGAGTGTAATCGGAACATCCCACTCATTCATAAACCCTACTATTTTCATGGCGTGTTCATGCTCTTCAATTGCTTGCCTTTTGAACCAGTTTGCCATGCCGTGCATGTTTTCTCGTTCAAACCAAAATGACATCGCTAGGTACTGCATTTCTGCACCGAGTTCATGCGTAATTTGATCGTTTACAATTTTGTGTAGTTCTTCGTTTGCCATTTTAAACTCCTAACTGTTTACGTGAACTCCCAATAAGGACGCAGCACCTTTTGCGATGTCTGTGTAGTGTAAGCCACACATACGCAAGATTGATTCTGGGCTTCGTGTTGATTTTGGAATTCTTTTGACGTGTAATTGTTCAACTGTAAATGCATCGCCTGATGCTGCACATGCGTCTGCAACTGCAGAGCCTAATGAGGCACCGTAATTGTCCTCTACAACATAAACATTGCCATTGTTTTCGTTAGCTAAATCAAGAAGGCGGTCTTCGTCGAAAGGCAAACTGTAAAGATCAAGTAACGATGCGTCTACGCCAAGACGATCAAGTTCGTCGATTGCTTTGTTGCATTCATGAATCATGTACCCCGCAGAGACAATCAATACATCGCGACCTTCTGTCAACACCTCCATGCCTCCAAGTTCAAACACGGTGTTTTCGTCGTAAATCATTTCAACCTCAGGTCTAAATGTTCGAAGATAAGAACAGCCTGTGTGATCCGCCATTGCAATCGTCAGCCCATACGCTGCCCACGCATCTGCTGGTTGCAAAACGTAACAACCGGGGTTGCCATGATGATCTTTCATTGTGCCAAAACTTCTAAACCACGCGACATCTGGAAGCGACATTTGACTTGGGCCATCTGCTGCTAACGAGATTCCGCTATGTGAACCTACAATTTTAATGTTGGCGCCAGAGTTGATTGCCATTTCGATTTGGTCGTACCCACGAGTAATGAATTTAGAAAATGTTGAGCAGAATGGAATTTTTCCTGCGGCACTTAATCCAGCACCCACTGAATACATGTTCTGTTCAGCAATTTTGCATTCAACAAATCGGCTCGAAAGATTTTCATCATTTCCAAAGACATTACTAAAAGTAGAGTTGCTGACATCTGAGTCCACTGCCCAAACATCTTTATTTGCATATCCAAGTGCTCGAAGTGCAACACCATACGCTTTGCGGGTTGCCATTTTTCCTGTTTGTAGCACAGTTGTCATGTCCCACTTCTGCATCGCTTCTCGAAACGTCATCACAGCGGAGTCGTCTTTGGATTCTGGGCTTGCTGCTGGTGGTTTGGGGATTGAAATCGAAACAGTATCAAGCGAGGATGTAAATTTCATCCCTGTTTGACGAAGTTCACCAATGATGTCTTGAAGCATTTCTTTAGTTGCGGGTTTGCCGTGCCAGTTTCCACCTTGCATGGATGGAGCACCCCATCCCTTTACCGTTTTTGCAACCACCGCCATGGGTTGTTTTCTCCCATCACTGTTAAATT
This sequence comes from uncultured Isosphaeraceae bacterium, assembly GCA_964630505.1. Classification (GTDB taxonomy): domain Bacteria; phylum Planctomycetota; class Phycisphaerae; order Phycisphaerales; family SM1A02. The sequence continues at coordinate 36,024 of CAZVVI010000020.1, forward strand.
GATCAAACGCGGCTTTAATTTCATTTGGGTTGTGCCCATCAATTGTTGCGACGTCAAACCCGAATGCTTCAAGTTTTGCAGCAATGCGTTCTGGAGATTGTTGTCCGCTTACTGCGCCTGCTTGACCATATTCATTGCAATTAAATATAGGGAGCACGTTTGTCAAATTGTGATCCATCATGAAATCAAGTGCCTCTGTAATTTGCCCTTCTCTTGACTCTCCGTCACCAATGATGCAGTACACTTTTCTTCCCGTTTGATCCGCAATTGCTGCGAGCCCAAGCCCAGCTGCAACCGAAAGACCTTGCCCCAGTGAACCGGTTGCTGCGTCGAAAAATGAAACGCCCTCCATTGGGTTTGGGTGACCATCTAGTGGGGAATCTGCTTCTCGCAATGTTTTTAAGTGCTCTTTGTTCAGTTGTATTGGTTCGCCGTTCCACATCACTGTTGCGCCGATGTCCGCCATTGCGGCATACACTGCAGGTACAGCGTGACCTTCAGATAAAACAAGCCTGTCAGACGTAGGACATTCGGGGTTCTCTTTAGACCACCGCATTGTTCGGTACATCAAAACAGAAATGAGATGTCCAATACTCATCGCTGAAGTTGGGTGTCCACTGCCCGATTCGGCGCACATTTCGAGTGACATTGTGTCGAGCGCAATTGCGCGGGCGTGGATAGCGTTTTCAAAAGACATCTATGGATCCTTCCATCTTCGTTTCTGTGGGATTATTGGTGAAAATTATGTTTTTCACCGAGCGACTCGTAAGTGTGCAGTATCGCATGATGAGGCAATGTCATCAACGCAAAAACGAAGGAAAAACCTCTGGAAGGGGAGATTCTCCCGCCCACTTGGTACACTCAACAATATGCTATTATTGGCATGGGAAAAATGAGCCCACAAAAGTGGAAAGAGAACAAAAGTTATGACAGTAAAACAAGCAACAAACATTAAAGCCGTCTGCGATCGGGACGCCCTTGTAGAAGCAATGGCCCTTGTCACAGGAGTCGTCGCTGGTCGCACTCCAACACCAGCATTACAGTGCGTCAAACTTTCGGGGCACGATGGACGGCTCACCCTTGCAGCAACCGATGGTGAAATCTCATTAACGCTGTCTATCGACCGTGTTGATATCGAAGAGGGCGGAGAAGTTCTCGTTCCAGCGGATAAATTTTCTCAAATTGCTCGCTCTTGCGATGATGCAACCCTGACAATCGTGGGGGATGACGACAAACTGAATATTAGATCTTCAGACTCGCGTTTTAAGGTGTTTGGGTTCCCAATTTCAGAAGCGCCTGAGTGTGTTTCGTTTGATGGTATTGAGCCAGACTTTACAATTGATGGCACTGCGTTCAGGGGACTGATGGAAAGAACCGTTTTCGCTGCTGCAACCGACCATAGTCGGTATGCCATCAATGGCGTCCATTTGGATTTAAAGGATTCGCAAATTCGTCTTGTTGCAACGAACGGCCACAGACTTGCACTTTCAACTGGCTCTTGTGATAGCAATTGTGAAAAAGCCGATTGCATTGTTCCTACGAAGGCGATGACGCTGCTTAAAAGACTTTTACATGATGGCGACGAATCCGTTTCCGTAAAAATGCATGACGGTCAAATTATGTTTCATGTAGAAAATGAATCTGGTAGTCATGCAACTCTTACGAGTAATTTAGTAGAGGGAACATTCCCTCCTTTTGAAGATGTGATTCCAAAAGATCTTGACCGCAAGGCAGTGATTCAAAAAGAAGCGTTGCATCGGGCTGTTCGGCGTGCACACTTAATGACGAACGAAGAATCAAGAGGTGTTCGTTTAATTTTCAACGACCAAACATTACAGATTACCAGCCGAGCTCCAGAAACTGGTGAAGCAGAAATAGAAGTGCCTATTGAATCATTCACGGGTGATACACTTGAGATTGCTTTCAACCCTGTGTACATCATGGACGCATTGAAAGTCATCGAAGGTGACGATGTCACAATCGAACTTAAGAAAAGCGAAAAGCCCGGCTTGATTCGAAGTGGAAACCACTTTGTCTACATCATTATGCCTGTCAGTTTGGCGTAGCACTGGGTCTGACCCTCGGGTGTGTCAGACACGTCGCAGGCACTTTGCGCGCACTGGGTCTGACCCTTAACTGTTGAGTGTAACGTCTTTCGTCTTTTTGCTCTCTGTTGAGTGCAACAACGTTTGACTTACCAAGGGGTCTGACCCTCGGGTGTGTCAGACACGTCGCAGGCACTTTGCGCGCACTGGGTCTGACCCTTAACTGTTGAGTGTAACGTCTTTCGTCTTTTTGCTCTCTGTTGAGTGCAACAACGTTTGACTTACCAAGGGGTCTGACCCTAATCAGGTGTGACTGTCACCACACTAAGTGGCTGTCACCGAAGGTGACTGTCACACTGCTTGTGTGGTGACAGTCACGAACCGCGGGGTCTTCCGCGTGGGCCTCTACGGGGCGAATCGCCATCTCGTTTGTATTTCACCGAGCATCCCCACGGCTGAACGTAACTTGGTGAAACTTCTTCGCCCGCTTCAATTTGCTCAACAACTCGCAATACATGTGTTTCTGCCTTGTCGCCTTTTTTACTGCGAGCATCATCACTCAGTGCGCCTTGGTAGACCAATACACCTTCTGTGTCAATGATGTACATGTGTGGTGTTGTCCGTGCGCCGTACGCATGACCAACTGTCCCGTCGTAATCCATTAACATTGGTATTTCGACTTTAAGTTCTTCTAAATATTCTGAACCACCCTTGAGAATTTGTTCTTCAGGTTTATTTGCAGTAGAGTTGATGGCAAGGTAGACAACGTCTGTCTCTTTGCCTTTTAGTTCGGTGATAAGATTTGGTACAAGTCCAGATTCCCAAACGCCCTTGCAAAAGGGGCATGATTCATTGAACCATTCAAGGACAACAATTTGACCTTCATAATCAGAAAGTTTGTGTGTTTTGCCATGCTGATCTTTCAGTTCAAACGCTGGTGCTTCCTCGCCCACTTCAGCAACTTTCTTTTCTTCTTTCTCGGTTGTGTCTTTGGTCGGATTCGTTGATTGGGCAGTCGTACCATAGGTACATACAAAGATTGTGATGACTGCTGCTGTCAGCGGCTTTAATAATTGTTTCATGTTCTGTTTCCTGTCCTTTTTAGAGTTCTGGTTATTGATTCGTTGGATCTATTTCGAGTTGAACAACGTACGATGGGTCGTCGTTCTTGCGACCTAGGAGTAATAACCCTTCTACTTCAATGGTATCACCATCAAGTTGTTGTTTGAGCGAAAAGTTTAGTTGAATTGGGACACTCAAGCGAAAAGAGTTGCCCTCGCGTACTAGTTCGTGGTGTGAGCCAAACTGTACGCCCCGCTGTTCTATGCCTATAAATTGAATTGGACGAATCTCTGTTTTTCCAGAAATATGAATCATCCTTCCTGAAATGAAGCTTTTCCCTTCATCAAGGTCACCAAGGGGTAGTGGCAAACCTGAATACCATCGAGATAATTGCATGTCTCTATTTCGTGGACCTTGGCGCAGGGCGTTGGTTGAAATGTCTAATGTATTGTGTTGTTCGCCCATGACGCACAATTTTTTACACGCAAGCCACGAAGTCGTCACGTCAATTTTGACTTGTCCATCATGCAGGGAATCTGGTGCTGTCACGGGAATAAAAATCGCAGCGAGTTCGCTATACCCATACGTCTCACCCTCTTCTCCTTTAAAAGTTCTTGGTCTTGGAAAAATTGGTTCTCCGACAATAAAACCTTCTGGTGCTTGAATCTCTATTTCGGTTGGTGCACCACTCGCGCCGGGATTTTGCCAATACACATGCGAATCTGGATCGGGGGTGATGAGCACAATGACGTGGAATGTTTGAGAAGCACCAACCCAACCAACATCTGTGCGAAGTTGCACCGTTGCGTGTCCTTTATTTGAAGTCGTTGTTTCTTGTGGCAAAAGGGGAAAATGCGGAGGAATCACTGGTGAACTTGGCAATAACAAGGCTGAAAATGCGAGAAGAGTTTGGCAAAACATGTTGAAAAGTCCTTCGTGTACCAATGACAACGAACAAGATGGTCGTGTATTCTGTCACGTATGGTAAAGACCAACAGGCAATTCGTCACATTCTTCTGTATACCAGCCTTTTTATGGCTGCTAGGGGGGATTGCTGGGTGCGACAGCGGAATTAGTGACAAAAATCTGTCGTTCATTATGCCCCAAGATGCTGCGTTATTGATGCGTGAAGGTAAAAGTACGCTAATCGGACCCAATGAGGCAACCGTGGTTGTCGACCCCAGACCAACGTGGAGTTACCGAAAATCGCATATTCCCGGCTCCATCAACATTCCATTCGGAAGACTGTCATATTTATCGTGGCGCCTTGACCAAGCAGGAATCATTATCGTTTCAGGTGAAACTTACAATGATTCAGTCGCAATTGCGATGAGCAAAGCACTGATCTCAATGGGCTTTACGGACGTAAAAACCCTTAGGGGTGGCCTCATAGGGTGGGGTGATGCGGGCGAATCCATAGAAACAGCAGAATAACCTTCCCTTTTTTCTTGCTCCTTATCCCTCTGAGGAGTACTCTAAAGGGTGTTTAGAGCAATGTGCCTGACACCTGGTGTCAGACACCTTCTGTGGCAGATGGTGGCTTTATCGGACAATTAGCAACCGAATCGACTTGGATTGCGAATAGATTGTTCTAGTTGCCGACAGATAAAGACTAAAATAGATGTTGTTCCTCACATAAGGGAATAAACAGGAGAGAAATACATGATTTCAAGAACAATACTCATTACATTCATCGCAAGTTTATGCATGATTGGTGCTGGCAAAGCGATCAAGCCACAGACTAACGGTCAATTTCAAGGCCACCAAAACCCAATCGTTGCACACACTGGCCAAGATCCAGTGAACCGAATTGGTGGAGGTCCACTTTCATCTGAACTCGTTGTGAGCGGCTTAGCTCGACCTGTTCAAGTCACCGCTGCTCCTGGAGATACAAGCAGAATTTTTATCGTTGAACAACGATCGGGAAGTACAGGACGAATCAGAATTTTTAATCTTGATACTGGCACCCTAAACTCCACTTCTTTTTTAAGTCTTACTGTAAGTACAAGTTCAGAACAGGGTTTGCTTGGAATGGCATTCCATCCAAACTATGAGCAAAATGGTTACTTCTACATCAATTACACAGCAAGCAATAGTGATACATACATCGTTCGGTACACCGTCTCGAGCAACCCAGATGTTGCAGACTCAGGGAGCGCATACACAATCATGACAATCGACCAACCCTACTCAAACCACAATGGTGGTTGGCTAGGGTTTAGTCCAATTGATGGATACTTATACATAGGAACAGGTGATGGCGGCAGTGGTGGTGACCCCGGTAACCGAGCGCAAGACATCACAAATCAAAAGCTTGGCAAAATGTTGCGAATCGATGTTGATGGTGGATCACCCTACGCCGTACCTGCTTCTAACCCTTTTGTTGGCACTACTGGTGATGATGAAATCTGGACGTATGGCTTGAGAAACCCATGGCGCTGTAATTTTGACCGAGTCACTGGGGATTTATGGATTGGTGATGTTGGCCAAAATGCATATGAAGAAATTACGTTCCAACCTGCATCAAGTGTAGGTGGTGAAAATTATGGGTGGCGTTGTTACGAGGGCGACCACACATATAACACAAGTGGATGTCCCGGCTCAAGCACAATGGAGTTCCCTGTTTGGGAATATACACACTCATATGGCTGCTCAATTACAGGTGGATGTATCTATCGAGGAAATGCGATTTCTGGTTTAGAGGGCACATACTTCTTTGGCGATTATTGCACAAGTAAAATTTGGTCATTTAGGTATGACGGCACGAATACATTTGACTACCAAGATAGAACAAGTGAACTTGATCCAATCAGTGGTTCAATCGGTTCCATTTCAGGTTTTGGCGAAGATGCAAATGGCGAAATTTATATCTGCGATCTAGGCGGCGAGGTCTTCAAAATTATTGGAGAGCCAGCATCTGGTGCATGTTGTATCGGTACAAGTGGGACATGCATCAATATTCCTGAAACCAACTGTAGCAATGGTGGTGGTTCATGGCAGGGTCCAAACTCAGCATGCGACTCTGGTGTATGTGAACCAAACAATTGCCCAGCAGATGTCAATGGTGATGGAACTGTTGGTGTTGCGGATATCTTGGCAATCATCGATGCATGGGGCGCCTGCTCGGGGTGCAGTGCAGATATCAATGATGATGGCGCTGTAGATGTCAGCGACTTACTTGAAGTTGTCGGCTCTTGGGGATCGTGCTAAACGATTCTTTCGTGACTGTCACACCTGCCACAGTCACCACACTTAGTGACTGTCACCGAAGGTGACTGTCACACTGCTGTGTGGTGACAGCCACACCGTTCACGTCTAAATTGCACGCCAATATCTAAAATTCCGCAAAGGGGACACGCATTGAAAACATCGCTTCGCGATATTTTTGTATGCATGTCCCCACAGCAAGGTTGTCTCACAGTCACCTTCGGTGACAGCCACACCTGTTTGCTCTGGTGGACCCGACCCATGAGTGCTATAATTCACGCCCGAGTTTCATTGAAACACGTGGGGCTAGTAGCTCAGCTGGCTAGAGCGCACCCCTGATAAGGGTGAGGTCGGTGGTTCGAGTCCACTCTGGCCCATTCCTAACACCTGCACGTTTCGGCGTGCAGGTGTTTCTTGTTGCACCATCTACACTTACAACTTTACCACTAAAACCCTGTGCAGTACGATTCATACCCAAACCGCTAGGTACTGGTGCGCATTCTGTGCCACCCTGTACGTCTGTTGATTCTGCCAATACTGCACGCTTCCAATGTTCGTCCGTTACTTGCAAGTAATGCTTCATTGCAACAGCAGTGGTATTGCCTAGCCACGCCGTCACCACCTGTATTGGGAACCGTTCTACCAATTCGGTTTCCCTTGAAGAACGTAGGTTTTGCCACAACTTGGGCCATGGTTCAACGCTTGCCCTTCTGATAATCTTCTTTAACTGTGTGCGTAGGTTCTGGGCAGG
>CAZVVI010000021.1:0-42210 GCA_964630505.1 uncultured Isosphaeraceae bacterium
GTGACCTATTAATAAAAGAGAAATATGACGATTAATTTGACGTCAAAATCTGCCACGTAACCCACATAATAGCGGTGTCTGCTGCAACATGGCAAATCCAGCCGGGCCAGATTGAACTGTATCTGTTGTAGAGATACCCAAAGATGATTCCACCCGTAAGGAGTGCGCCTGAACCCGCGAGGACCAACCGAACAGAACCCACACTATACATAATGACAACGTGGTGCAGAGTAAAGAAGAATGCAGAAAACACGATTGCAGGCCAAGCGCCTACAAGCACTTTGAACTTACTAAACACAAACCAACGCCAGACATACTCTTCAATGAGAGAGTTACCCAGAGACATCGCTGAGGCGAAAATCAAAAACTTGGCAGGTGTTGCAATTCCAAGTTCCTCAATAATGCTTGTTGCTTTCGGGTCAATGAACGATCCGCCTTTTACAACCCAATACGTCCCTAGCAGCACAAATGAGATTGGAATCGACCAAAGCAGACCCGCAACAACGCCTTTCCAGTTCGTTGGCGACCAACTGAGTTTACCCTTGTCTACAAACAGGAGCCAAGCAACAGGCAAAAGCATTAACCAGATTTTCGCAACTGCCCAAACGACTTTCCCAATCTCAATATCTTGCGTCATTACATTGTGAATAGACGGCAAATAAAACGAAGACGTAACTCCAATCAACGGAGCTGGCAAAATAAGAATTAATGCCAACAACGCCTTCTGCGTAGGATTTAACGATGTAAGCAACTGCTTCACGCTCCCCATCATACCCAAAGAAATAAACTATCCTCGGGATATTTTCCCCTCAGGTGTGACGTCACACCTCCGACCAGTTTATTTGGCGGAAAAATAGTTAGCTTGAGGGTGATGCACAATGAGGGCGCTCGTTGATTGTTCGGGTACGATTTCCCAAGACTCAGTCAATGTGCAACCAATACGGTCGGGTTCAAGTAAGTTAAACAAGATTTCTTGTTTATCCATTTCTGGGCAAGCTGGATATCCAAAACTATACCGGCTTCCTCGATAGCCCTGAGCAAACAATTCCTTTGGAGTTGGCTTGTCTTCACCAGCAATACCTATCTCGATTCGCATTTTCTTATGCCAGTATTCAGCAAGCGCTTCAGCACATTCCACACCAATGCCATGTAAGTACAAGTATTCTGTGTACTCATCATTATCAAACAAGTCGCGCGTTCGTTTGCTCACCTCACTGCCAACTGTAACACAGGACATTCCAATAATATCTTTTTCTCCGCTGCTTACAGGCTTGAAAAAATCGCTTAAACAGCGTTTTGCACGCTTGCTTTGCCTTGGGAATGTATACCTTGCTATTTCTTTGTCATGGTCTACTTCGTCGTAGATGAGTACATCATCGCCATCGCTATTGCATGGCCACCAACCATACACGACTTTCGGTCGCAAAACATTGTCTTCTTCGCACCACAATTTCAATCGCTCAAAGATTGGTTCGACAGTCTCTGTCACAAGTGCATCGAAATCTTCCCTACTCAACGCACCCTTCTTGAACCCCCACTGCCCTCTGAACAACGCTGTTTTGTTGATGTATGGGTAGATTAATTCTAGGTCGATATCGGATTCTACTTTTGAACCGAAGAATGGCACTCGAGGAACTTCTACTTGGTTGAGTTTTACGCCTTCAGAATCTCCTGATCTATCAACACGATCTTTTCGACCTGCTTGTACTTTCGCTTCAACCTCGGCACGCTTTGTTAGTCGCACCTCAATTTGCGAGTCTATTAAAGCAAGTTCACCTGCAACAAGTTTGTCGCATACTGCAAGTGCCTCAAACGCATCTCGTCCGTAATAGAGTGGTCCATTGTAGATTGACCGCAAATGCGATTCTGCCCAGTGCCGAGTTAGCGCAGCCCCGCCAAGCATCACTGGAGTTTGAATCGATTTCATATTTAATTCATGCAAGTTTTGTTCCATGACACCGACAGATTTGACAAGCAAGCCAGAAAGCCCTATCGCATCTGCGTTATGTTCATTTGCCGCTTGGATAATCGATTCAATTTTTTGTCGGATACCAATATTGAACACGGTGTACCCATTGTTTGACAAAATAATATCAACGAGATTCTTGCCAATGTCATGCACATCACCTGCAACAGTTGCAAGAACAATTTTCCCCTTTCCTACCGCTTCGCCTTTTTCCATGTGCGGCTCTAAATACGAAACAGCCCGCTTCATCACTTCAGCCGACTGCAACACAAACGGCAACTGCATTTGACCAGAACCAAACAACTCCCCAACCGTTTTCATACCCTCAAGAAGGTGTTCATTGATAATTGTAAGTGCTGGCCATCGCTCCAACGCCTCTTCGAGGACTTCTTCAAGTCCTTCTTTTTTGCCATCTAAGATATACCCACGAAGTAGTTGATCTAGTGGCATGTTAGAAACATCGTCTTCTTCTTCTACAACATCCTCTTCAAACAGAGAAAGGAAGTGAATGAGTGGGTCGTGCTCCCCACGGTTATCATAAATGAGATCAATCGCAGCATCCCACTGATGCTTTTCTACTTTATGTTTAGGTAGTATTTTTGATGCATGCACAATCGCTGCAGTCAAACCTCGTTGAACTGCCTCATGTAGAAAGACCGAATTAAGCACCCTTCTTGCAGCAGGCTTCAAACCAAAACTAACATTCGACACCCCTAGCAACAACCCACACTCTGGCAATTCCTTTGAAATCATTTCAATTGCATCAAGAGTTTCAAGTGCAAGTCTTCTATCGTCCTCCATGCCTGTTGCAATCGTAAATGTGAGCACGTCAATCATTAAGTCACTTGATTTCAGTCCCCACTTGTTTGTGTATAAATCATGTAAGCGACGAGCAATCTCCACCTTTCTTGGGGTGGTCTTTGCCATTCCTTCTTCATCGATGGTGAGTGCGACTGCCGCTGCGCCAAATCGTTTGAGTAACGGACAAATGTCATCGAGGCGTTGTTCTCCGTCTTCCAGATTAATGGAGTTGACGATGCAACGACCGCCTGCTCTTTTAAGACCTGCTTCAATCGCTTTTGCATCGGTAGAATCGAGCATCAACGGAGCATCAACTTGTTGAACTAACCGCCCAACAATTTCTTCCATATCCCTAACACCATCCCGTCCAACGTAATCAACACATACATCAAGAACATGCGCACCCCCAGAAAGTTCTTCTCGTGCCATATCAACGAGGCCATCCCACTGCTCTTCTTCAAGCAATCGCTTAAACTTTCGTGAACCATTTGCATTCGTTCGTTCTGCAACAATCAACATTGAAGAGTCTTGCTTAAATTCAACTGGGTTGTACAAACTTGTTGCAGAAGGAATGAGTTGTTTGACAGTTCGATCTTGCATCTCAGGTTTTTGTTGAATGAATGATTCAAGATGTTTTGGTGTCGTTCCGCAACAGCCTCCAACAATATTTACTCCATACATCTCAACGAAGCGCTTCATTGCAACTGCGTACGCTTGTGGAGAAAGTGGAAAATATGCTTGCCCATCGACGAGTTCTGGAAGACCTGCATTCGGAATCGCTGAAACAAATCCGTCCCAGTGCTCACTCAGCCAAGCAATGTGGGGCTCCATCAATTCAGGTCCAGTCGCACAGTTCAAACCAAGAGAAAGAATTGGGTATGGTGAAATTGCGTGCACGACCGTTTGTAAATCACTCCCCACGAGCATTGTCCCTGTTGTTTCGATTGTAATGCTGACCATAATCGGGATGTCTTCTGTTGATTTTCCCGCATCAGCAAGTGCATCCATACACGAAGAAATGGCGCATTTCACTTGTAAAATATCTTGGCATGTTTCGATGAGAAATGCGTCAATTCCCCCTTCAATAAGCCCTGCCGCTTGCTCAGCATACGAATTTCGCATCGCATCCCACGTCGTTTGCCCTAATGAAATGAGTTTCGTTCCCGGACCAATCGAACCCAGTACAAACCGTTGTCCATCGACTGAATCACAGGCTTCCTTCGCAAGTTTTGCTGATGTCACATTGAGTTCATACGCCCAAGTAGCGGCCTCTTCATCAAATTCAGAAAGGACAAGTTTGTTCGCACCGAACGTGTTCGTTTCAACGGCAGTGACTCCTGCACTTAGGAAAGAAACATGAATTTGCTTGATTAGATCTGGCCTTGTCTTAGACAGGATATCCGTACAATTTTCCCGACCCAGATAATCATTTTCTACGTCGGTCTCAATCGCCTGTACTGCGGTTCCCATCGCACCATCGATGAAAAACACTCCCGATTGAATTGCCGTTTTGATTTCTGAAGGCATATTCGGTGAAGCGTACTCGACCTCTTCTCACCCTTCAACCTTGATTCACATGAATCGGATAAAGGGATCTATTGGCAGTAATCAATGAAAACAGTTAGGATAGCAAATTGTGAAGAATTTTCTCTGTATTGGCATTCTTTGTTTCTCTCTTGGTGGCACTTCAAACTCTTTTGCGATGCCACCTCATCCAATACCTACTGAAGAAAAAACACCAGCTCCTGAAGAAATCCTCTCTCGAGCAGTACAGTCAATTGGTGGTAGAAAAGAACTTAATTCATTAGAGTCTTTTCAACTCCATGGAGTCATGAGATTACCCGATGACCGACCTGTCGTAGAGGTTGAGCTTGCTACACAGAAAGGTGGCAAGGTCCTTGGTGTAATGACGTACATCGGCGTTGGGCAAACTCGGTTCGGCTCTGACGGAATCACAGCGTGGGAGCAGAACCTGAATTCAGATAATGAAATGACATGGGCTTTGATTGGGGATCCAGTTTTATCTCAAAAAGTTCAACAGATGAATTGGCTTGAGTGGTTCACAATGCTCCCAACTCAATTGGCTTCCATGGAAGTTTTAGGCACTGAAGAGTTTGATGATGAGCTCTGCTGGAAAATTCAAATCCAAAACACAGATAAAAAGAAAAATCAGATTGCATTTTTTTCTAAACAAACGTACAGACCAAAGGGCAGACGCACCATTGAAAATACCTCTAATGGAGACGCAACCATCAACATCTATTTCAGAGATTGGGAACGGGTTGGAGACTTACTCCTCTTTCATAGTGTCATCTACACACGTGATGAAACACATATCACAATGAAACTCGACCGAATAGTGCTGAATAAAACAAAGGATGATATTTTTCTTCTTCCACCTCAAATAATTCAACTGCGAGATCAAGATGACGCTAGCAATTGAACTTCAACAAGTCACGAAATCTTTTGGTGAAACAAAAGCAGTTCAACAATTGAATTTAGAAATCCCACGCGGTTCGCTGTGTGGGTTTCTAGGTCCAAATGGTGCGGGAAAAAGCACAACCATTCGAATGATTATGTCAATCATTCATGCAGACTCGGGGAGCATAAACGTCCTCGGTACAAACGCATTGGCTGCTAAAGATCGTATCGGATACTTGCCTGAAGAACGTGGTGTGTATAGAAAAATGAAAGTTGGACGATTCATCGAATACATCGCACACTTGAAAGGGATGCGTGGTTCTTCACTTCGGAATACGATTGACCAATGGCTTGAGCGAATCGAACTTCCAAACGTACGAAACAAAAAATGCGAAGAACTGAGCAAAGGCATGCAACAAAAAATTCAGTTTCTTGCTGCCGTGATCCACGAACCAGAACTCATTATTCTCGATGAACCATTCACAGGTCTTGATCCCGTCAATACGCAACTCATTGGTGGAATCGTACATGAACTTCATCAAGCCGGAAAAACCATTCTATTTTCAACGCACGTTCTTCCTCAAGCAGAAGAAATTTGCGATCGAATCATCATGGTGGATAATGGAGTTAAAGTCATCGATGACCAAATCGACGCTGTAAGAGAAGAGTTCGACCCGAACATCGTGCAAGTCACTCCGGTTGATGCCAATGTCGATTTTCTCCAGTTTGATGGAATATCTAAACAGGGCACCGCAAACAAGGATGGAGAAATCAATTTATATTTAGATGAAAATGCATGCCAAACAGTGATTGTGAGTGAAATAGCCAGTTCAATTGCACTTTTAGGGATTCAAATCATGCAGCCAACGTTGACTGACATTTTTATTCACCAAATCGCTACAAATGAAGGCGATGAAGCCGCAGAGATAACTCGGGAGCAACTCACAAATGCGTAAAACATTGACAGTTGCTTGGCGAGAGTTTAGAGACACCGCAATGACAAAAGCATTTGTGTTTGGTGCGATTGTGATGCCTATTCTGACCATTGGGTTATTTATTATTGTGATCCCTCTTCTTGAAACTGAGGACGAACCGCTTGACGGAGTTGTTGCTGTCTATGCACCCGAAGATGTTGTGAACGAACTGCAACTACTTTTTACAGATTCTAAATCGCCATTACAAGAACAACTTGAAAAACTTCCCGACTTTGTCACCCAAGACGCAATGGTACATTCATTCCTGTCAGAATCTCCAACCCCAACGATTACTGTTGAACGAATTGATGAATCAACAGCTGATGAAGTCAAACCCCTTGTGTTAGACGGCTCATATCTTGCCTATATCAATACTCCTGATTCTTTAGTTCAATCTGTTGACAGCGATGAAGAACTCACGGTGTTTATCCCAAACGATTTTGCAATTGATCACACAAATTTCGTGACTCGAGTTTCTGAAAATGCAATTGTGAATGCTCGGTTAAAGAGACAAGGACATGATCCAGACAGTGTGAGGGAAATGCTCAAGCGTCCGAATGCAATTACGATGAGAGTTCAAGAAGATGGCGAACTTGCAACAGACAACGAAATTGCAAGGACACTTTTACCAATTGCATTTGTCATGTTGCTTTGGATTGCAACGTTTACAAGTGGTAACTATCTGTTGACAACTACGATCGAAGAAAAAAGCAACAAAGTCATCGAGGTTTTGTTGAGTGCAATTAGCCCGATGCAACTTCTTGGAGGAAAAATTATTGGGCAAGCTGGAGTGAGTGCAGTCATTTTATGTATGTATGGATCCGCAGCAGTTGTTGGACTTATCACATTCGCAATGATGGACATTGTCACCTTCTCACAACTTGGATTATTCTTAGTCTACTTTGTGATGGGATATTTCATGATTGCCACAATGATGGTTGCTGTTGGCAGCGCTGTTTCTGAACTCAGTGACGCTCAATCATTAATGGGGCCGATGATGCTTCTCTTCTTAGTCCCAATCATGCTCTGGCCAATTATCACTGAACACCCACAAGGCTCTGTAGCTATGACGACGAGTTACATCCCTCCACTCATACCATTCATCATGATGATTCGGATTACCTCAGCCACAGAACCGATCATGGCATGGGAAATTTTGACATCCATCACTGTTGGCTATATTGCTGTCATCTGTATGGTTTGGATATGTGCACGAATCTTTAGGATTGGAATCCTAATTCAAGGAAAACCACCAAATATTTTGCAATTAGCGAAGTGGATCAGGCAAGGATAAGCAACTGAAATCGAGTCAATCTCGTATGATGTGCAGATGGCAAGCAAGGTTTACACATCTGCTCAAGAAGCACTCGATGGCCTCCTTTCAGATGGCATGATGATTGCCGTTGGGGGCTTCGGATTATGTGGTATTCCTGAACAACTCATCATCGCATTAAGAGATAGTGGTGTTCAAAACTTAACGTGCGTCTCAAATAATGCTGGAGTAGATGACTGGGGGCTCGGACTTCTCCTCCAAACGAGACAAATCAAGAAGATGCTCAGTTCATACGTGGGCGAAAACGCTGAATTCGAGCGCCAGTTTATGGCTGACGAATTAGAAATCGAATTCTGCCCACAAGGCACACTTGCAGAAAGGCTTCGTGCAGGTGGCGCGGGGGTTCCTGGCTTTTATACAAAAACAGGTGTTGGAACCGTCGTCGCTGAAGGTAAAGAAACAATGGAATTTGATGGTGAGGTGTTCATTTTAGAGCGTGGAATAACTGCCGACATCGCACTCGTGAAAGCATGGAAAGCAGATGAAGCAGGCAATTTACTCTACAGAAAAACTGCAAGAAATTTCAATCCGATGGTGGCAACCGCGGGAGCGGTGACGATTGCAGAAGTTGAAGAAATCGTACCAATTGGCACTTTTGACCCTGATGAAGTCCATACTCCCTCTATATTCGTTGATCGAATCGTTGCAACAACCTCAGAGAAACGAATTGAGCAACGAACAGTATCGGAGTCCTAAGATGGCGTCCGATAGTACTTCTATCCAATTACCTCGTCATATTTATCCTATAAGTGCGTTGAACTGGCCATGTAGAACAGCCGAAAAGGGGTGTTCTGGCAATGATTGAGCGTAGAGAAGGACCTATATATATAGATACAAGAAGGAATTCCAAATGAAATTCATACCCTCGCTATCACCGTTCCTAGCGGCAATTTCACTATCGCTGCTCACTTTACTCTTCCCATCTACTTCGATGGGACAAATGGAGTACATGGCTGAAGCAATGCAACCTGAATTCATGAGTAGAGACTTAGTCGTCTTCGCAGAAGGGCTCAATCTTGATGATACTCAGGAAGTCATTGTCGAAGCGATGTTCGACTCCTACGAAGATGATTTTGAAAGTGGCTGGGCAGCGACCCAAGAACGATTGAATTCAATTGCAGAAGAGTTACGCGACAAGCCCCCTGCTACGAGCAAGGAAACACTAGAACCAGTCCTCAATGCATTGGGCGATTGGTTGATTGAAAAACGAAAACTCGATGATGGACTTCTTGAAAATGTCCAAGCGATTCTCGTTGAAGACCAACGATTGCTTTGGCCCGGATTTGCTCAAAGACTCTATCGAGAAAAACATATGAGTCGTGGACGATTAAGTGGCGAGTCTGTCGACCTCTTCCAAATAGTGAGAGATTCAGATTTATCCCCAGTTGCTGAAAATGCCATTAACAACCAACTCACTGAATACGCAGATGCACTTGATGTTGCGCTTCGCAACAGAGATGCAATTCTTCGAGGAAATCCAAAAAAACTCTTCGACAATATTTTGTCTGGAAACGCAGAACGATCGCCAAATCTTGTTGAAAACCTCATTAAGGCACGGATTGAAGTTCGAGATTTAAATGACCGCTACATCGAGATTATCAGCTCAAATCTAGCGGGGAATGACAGCGAAGATTTCAGAACACGTGCCTTGAAACGTGGTTACACACGAATTTATAGGAGAACTCCTGCTCAAAGAATACTTCGGCAAGCAGCAGAAAATGAAACATACTCTGAAGAGATTCGAATCCAGATTCTTCAACTTGAAGTGAGTTATCTTCAGGAACTACAAGTCATGAACTTTGAACTCTTAGAAAAAACCCGCCAACACGAGCCTGCTGTTCATCGAAATAGAGAACTCGCTAGCCAAGTGAGAAGAGATGGGGGCACACCCCAAAAGTTAGAAGATCCCACCCGAGAAATCTATAAGAAAAGAGAAGAACTCGGTGAACGATATATTGAGATGCTTCGTGCACTTCTCGCCCCTGACCAATTTCTTGAACTTGATGGCTCTTCACGTTGGATTCCAAGATCTGAACAACAAGTATTTGAGTTTCCATCAGAAGCCCCAACAGGAAAAGATGGCGCACTGAGCACTGAGATAGGGAACAAAAATACGACTGGCGGCAAAGGTTCAAAAGGACCGTCGCCAAAGAAAGATGGGGCTGGCTCAACTGGTCTGGGCTCAACCGATACTGGCAATAGCGGTTCTGGCAAAGGTGGCAAAAGTGGCGGTTCAAATAAATAAGAGATGAAATTATGGACCAACTTCCACAAACTCACGTAGAAAATATTGACATGGACGCGCCGCCGAACCCTAAGCAGGCGTGTATCAATATGGGATTACAGTGGTTTGAACTAACGCCTGAAGTTGACCATGGAGTCATTGAAAGCATCGATGCAGAACTTGCCGTCCGTCTGAGAGTTTTACCCATTCAACTTGAAGAGGGACGACTCCTTCTTGCGATGTTGAACCCTCACGACATAGAGGCAGCGGATGAAGTCGCAACGATTACCGATCACCCTGTGACTCGGTGTGGAATGGAACCTGACATTTTCTCAGAGTTAATGCAGCGCCACTACGGAACGACTGCCGCAAGAATGGCAGAAAGTCTCGGTGGACAATCCCCGACAACTGAATCAACTGATCACAACATCGATGCAATCGAGGCAGACAACATTCTTGTCATGGCTGAACAGCCAACATTGATTAACTTGGTCAATTTGCTTCTTCTTGAAGCAATCCAACAACGAGCAAGTGATGTGCACATTGAACCATTCGAGACTGAGCTCAAGGTGAAATATCGCATCGATGGTGTGCTTGAAGAACAACCACCGCCACCAAAACATCTACAGCCAGCGTTGATAGGACGAATCAAGATTATGTCTTCAATGAATATCGCAGAGCGGTACGTTCCTCAAGATGGTCACATTGCGCTTAGGTTTGAAGGTAGAAAGGTTGACATTCGAGTTTCAACTGTCCCTACGCTTTATGGCGAGTCTGTTGTCATGCGGATTCTTGACAAAAGTTCGATGCCCTTAAATTTACTTGCCCTTGGCATGACTCTAGAAATGCAAAACCAAGTTGACAAACTGATTGAGAAACCACACGGCTTGGTTCTTGTCACAGGTCCAACAGGGTCTGGAAAAACAACTTCCTTGTACGCCGCATTAAACAAACTTTACGATCCAAGGAAAAAAATCATTACGATTGAAGACCCAGTTGAATATGAGCTCAACGGCATTAACCAGATTCCTGTCAATCCTAAACGAGGGCTCACTTTTGCAGCAGGACTACGCTCAATTCTTCGTCAAGATCCTGACATCATCTTTGTTGGTGAGATTCGTGATGGTGAAACTGCAGACATTGCGATTCGTTCTGCACTCACAGGTCACTTGATTTTCTCTACTATTCATACGAACGATGCTGTAAGTTCAATTGGAAGACTGATTGACATGGGCGTCGAACCATACCTCGTGGCATCAGTCTTGGAAGGTGCACTCGCACAACGACTAGGAAGAAGGATTTGCGAGTCATGTAGAGAACAAGTCCCACTTTCAGATGACCTGTCTCATCGACTAACTGCTCAAGAATTGCCGCTTTTTAGTGAAGGCATGTGGATTGGAACTGGTTGTCAGAAATGCAACAATTCCGGCTTCAAAGGACGAGTTGGGTTTTTTGAGTTGGTTGTCGTGCATCCAGCACTACGTTCAGCAATCTCAGAAAACAAAACATCAACTCAACTGACTGATACGCTTCCTGAATCACATATCACGATGCGCCAAGACGCGATCGCAAAAGCTGCTCAAGGGGTGACAACAATTGCTGAAGTTCTAAGAGCAACCCAAGATACAGAAGGCGAATTTTAACCATAACGGTGTGCATGATGCCTGAATTTCGTTTTCAAAGTATTACAAGTAGCGGAGAAATTAAAAATGGTTTCCTCCAAGGGAGGGACCAAGCAGATGTCGTGAAACAACTCAGTAGTCGTGGAGAAACTGCAACTGAAGTTGATTTGGTGAAACCATCTATGAAAATAGCACGGTACACCTCATCGCGAAAAAGGAAAATGTCAAGAGTGGAAATGGCAACGATGATTCGTGAACTTGCAACAGCACAAGAAGCCGGTCTGCCACTCATGCAAGCACTTCGCACAATTCGAAAGCAAGCATCTCCCGCAACTGGAGATGCACTCGATCATTTCATTCAGAGTGTAGAAGCAGGCGATCCACTGTACAAATCTGCAGCGGAGTGGGGTGAACCTTTTGATGATTTAATTGTTGGGATGCTCCGTGCAGCAGATGCTTCAGGCAAAATGAGTACAATACTTCACCAACTTGCAGATTTGATGGACCGGTCACTTGAACTAAGACGCGAGTTACTAGGTGCCATTATGTATCCTGCAATCATCGCTTGCTTGATCGCAGTTAGTGGCATTGTACTTGTGACAGTACTCGTGCCTAGACTCATCGAACCACTCGCAGGTCAAATGACACTACCTTGGCCAACACAAATTGTGATGGGGTTTGCTGATTTCTTTTTGAATTGGTGGTTTTGGATTATTGTGATTTTTGGAATCATCATCATCGGATGGAGAAGTTGGATTTCAAGTGCTGAAAATCGATTCAAATTCGATCGATTTAAGTTACGTATTCCACTCTTAGGCAGATTGCTTCGAGATGTTGCCGTTGCACGGTTTACTCGAACATTAGGCACACTGACAACTGCTGGGCTTCCTATTCTTGAAGGGTTAAAAATTACTCGAGACACACTCGGAAATGCAGCACTTGCTCACGCAATCGATGCCGTACAAGATCAAGTTAGCAGTGGTAAACCACTCGCTGATCCTTTAGAAAAATCTGGACTATTCCCCCCACTTCTAGTTCAAGTTGTGAACTTAGGAGAACGATCTGGCAAACTTGAAGAAATGCTCATGCACTCTGCGACTGCGTTTGACCGTCAGGTGAATGCCTCCCTTAAATTGTTTACAAAAGCGCTCCCCCCTGTTCTACTTATCATCATGGCAGCGCTCGCATGTTTCGTTCTTGCATCAATTCTGTTACCACTGCTCGAATTGCAATCTCTCATGAAATAAAACGTTATAGGAAATACTCTTATGAAAACATCAACGAAAAATAAACAACTCGAACGACGCGGTTTCACCCTCATTGAAATTATTGTCGTTGTCATGATTATTGCTGTTCTGGCAACAATTATCGTTCCCCGTGTCCTTGAACATGTGGGGTCAGCAAAGCATTCCACCGCTCAGTCCAAAGCAAACGCAATTGCTGATGCAATTATTTTATATCAACTAGACATGGGGCTTTCCCAAATTTCGAATGACTTTGATCTTGAAGTTTTGTTACTTGCACCTGATGATGGCGGTGCTCCCAAAGGACCATACCTCAATAAACAAGATGACATTCTTGATCCTTGGAATAGACCGTTTGAGGTTATTGTTCCAGGTGATGTGAATTATGACTTCGATGTTGTTAGTTGGGGAGAAGATGGCGAGCAAGGCGGCGAAGGTGTGAACGAGGACATCACACAATAAGTATGAAGCATTGCAGCAAACCAATCCGTTTCGGTTTTACCTTAATCGAAATCATCATCGTGATGATGGTCATTTCTGTGATGGCTGCAATCATTATTCCTCGGTTATCAGGAAATCAATTTCGTGAATTCAATCTATCTGTAGAAAGAGTAAATGATGTTGTGCTGATGTTCGCACACCGAGTTTCAACAAGCAATCAGCCCGCTGCGTTGAGGTATGACCCTCAATCAAAACAATTTGAACTCCTTACAAAAAAAGAGGATGATGGCGAATTCTATTGGGGAATAGACCCTCTTGCTAGACCCGTAAAACTTCCAAGTTGGCTAGAGTCAGATGCTGTAACGATTTTTGTCGATGGTGAAATCACAGATACAACTCAGTGGCCTGTCACCACATCGCCCGGCGAAACAAGACCCCTTATTGAAGTCGCACTTGATTGGGAAGATCATTCTGCGCTCATTTCCTTGCCTTCACACTCAATGGGTCCTAACATTTGGTTTGATGGGGTTGGCAATGACCCACTGGTTCCAATTGATCTTGATGCACAGGGTCGAGGACGTGAAGAATGGTAAATCGAATCACAAATGCACATCACAGAGGCTTGGCACTCATCGATGTCATCATCGGTTCTTCAATGCTTGCAATCGGCCTGGCAGTCATTATTTCAATGAGCAGCAGATCTCTGATTCGCCAAGGAGATGCAGAACGGCAAATCACTGCGAGTTGGCTTGCAGATGAATTGCTCACCATGGCGCTAGTAGTTGGACCTGATGAATATGCAAAAACGTATCCAAAGAGCGGACGCTTTGACCCACCTTTTAATAATTTTACATATGAAATTGAACTTGAAGACTCCTCTCTCTACTTACCAGTAAAAGCAAACGCAACAATTTTCTGGGAAGTGACAGGGACAGAACATTTTGTAGAAATTCAAACACTCATCGCCAGAAGGCATGGAGAAGCCGTTGATCGATTACCAGTTGAACCAGTAGACCGAGAAGCAAGATACTGGGATGAAATCGAAGGGAGGGACGAGTAATGAATCGCCGCGGATTTACACTCATTGAACTCTTGGTCGCAGGCGCAATGGCTGCAATTGTCCTTGGTGGCATAACGCTCTCACTAGCACAGTTAGGCTCATCGAAGGCTGTAAGCCGTCAACGGTTGGAGGCATTTTCAAGATGCGACACTGCGCTGAGAATAATTAGACGCGACATCATCACAACCTTGCGGCGTGGAGATTTGTTTGATACACGACTATTCATTTCTGATTTAACACACCGTTTCCAAGGAAACATCATGGATCAAGATGAACTCTTACTTTTTGACGGTGCGCTCCGTGCAAATAAAGAAATTGATTTCAATGGCGAAGGAATGGAATATGAAACTCAATTTCGATTAGAACCAAACGACGTCAGTACTGCGCTGTGGAAACGAAGAGATGCCATTCTTGATGACAATCCCATTGGTGGTGGAATGGCAACACCAATCGCTGAAGGAATCATCGCATTGCAATTTGAAGCATTCGATGGCATAACTTGGTTTTCAATTTGGGATTCTGATGAACAAGGTATCCCACAGGCGATTAGAGTCACTGTTTCCTCAACTGGAATGGAGTATGCGGGTGAAATCCACGCCCCTCTTGTAACCCTACGCACAATAGTCCCACTAGATCGTTTCAGATCTCCTGATGATAAATTAGTACTCATTGCCCAAGAAGAAGAAGACGCCCGATTAGCAGCCCTCGGCATTGAGTCGGGTGAGGAACTTGGGTTAGATGCCGACAGTAGCAGTTCGGGTTCAGGCTCAAGTGCCACCACGAGTTCGAGTTCAAAAGGCGGTAAACAGAGTGGAGGTTCCGAAACTTCCAATAAACAAACAATCACAGACCCAGATGGCAATGTACATGAGATTCCACTTGACCCATGATGAACAAAAAAGCACATCGTGGTTCAGTCATTGTGATTGCTCTTTGGGCAATTGGTATCGCTGCAATTGTGACATCATCAATCCAAATCTTTTCTCAACGACAATCATTGCTAGGAATTGAAGTCCGCGATCGTATTCAGTCGAGGTGGGCGGCACGAGCAGGGATTGAATCTTCTATCGCAGTGATGGCTGATCATACTTCTAGGCCTGCTACTGAGAATGCTTTTGCAATGCTTGAAGAATTGGAATACGTTGCAACTGGTGAAACTGGAACAGCAACGTGGGACATTCGCCATTACGCAGATGGCCAAGATTGGGCTGGACCGATGGATGAACACAGCAAGTTCAATATCAACTCTGAAGACAATTCCATTTTTATTCTCGTCATTGACGATATGGCATTCGGTGTGCTTGAGGCAATTCTGGATTGGATTGATGAAGATGATGAACCTCGCACGTTAGGTGTAGAACGTGACTACTACTTGAGTCTTGAGACTTCTTATGAGCCTAGGAATGGATTGTTGCGATCCATCGCCGAGTTAGAACTCATTGCAGGTGTGATGCCTGATGATGTTCGCGGAGAAGATTGGAATGTGAACTTTCGACTTGACCCAAACGAAGATGATGGCGGGGAAAGTTTACCTTGGGACGAACCTGACAATTGGCTCGATGGTGGCTGGGCTTCACTTCTGACAACTTCCTCAGTTGATGGTGGTGCGACTTCAAGCGGAGAAAAACGAATCAATTTAAATAAGATTGACTCAGAAACATTACAACTTAGATTGGGGCTAGAACCAGCACAAGCAGACGCGCTCATCACCTTTGCGAAAAGCGACGAAGCTGATTTAGGCACATTACTTACTGAAACGCTTCGCTCAATCTCAGGAGATGCAGAGGGTGTGACGAATCTTACAGACGATCAACTCAAGGTCATCTTCGCTGAAACCAGTTTATATGACGCACATGATGCTCCTCCGGGAAGGATGAATATCAACACCATTTCACCAGAACTTCTTTTCAGGATTCTTCCTGAAAATGATCGGCTAGTTGAAGAACTACTTTATCTCAGAGCAAACAATGAGGGTGGAATTACAAGCCCAGTTGATTTTTTACAAATTCCAGGCATTCAAGCAACCATGGTTGAATTTTTATATGGACTTTTTGATACTCAGAGCAACGTTTACACCATCTCTAGCATCGGTAAAGCAGAAGGAAGTGGCCAAGAACAGGAAATTATTGCAATCGTCGATCGTTCTACCCTCCCTGTGACGATATTGGAGTACAGAGAGCAATGAGTACCCTAACCCAACAACCTGAATACAGCAATAATGGCAATCTCATCGCCATTACCCAAAGAGTTGGGGAAACATGGAAATGTCTTTTTGCTTCATTGGCTGATGATTCACGGCCAACAATTATTGAAACAAAAGAGGTCCGTGGCAATGCCGCATTGGAAGAATTGCTCCAGTCAATGCAACCCAGTGAGATATATGCAATTCTTTCAGGATCCTCGACGGTCTGTCGAACAACGACGTTGCCAGACATCGACAGTGATCAAATGATGGAAGCATTGCGCCTCCAAGCAGAATCAAAATTCCTCGGTGGAACGCCCAGCCATCGCCGTGCAATGGCTGCTTTAGATTGTGGAGCTGGTGAAACAAACCGCGTTGGGCTCATTGTTGCATGGCCTGAGAATACTGCGATAGATTTCCCAGATTGTTTACAAGATGCTTTTTTCATCCCAGACGCTGCATCAGTAGCATCGCTGCTCGATGGTCTAAGACCAACTGAACCCATTTTGTATGCAGACCCAACTGATGGTACCGTTACAATTGCCCTATCCCATGCCAATGGTGCTGCACTTCGAGCGACCCGTGAAGATGCAACCTCTACTGCGGTGTTCATCGAAGGCATTTCAAGAATTGTCAGGGAAACTGCAACTTCTCATAATCATACCCCTGCATTCACAGAAGGAATGATCACTTCAATTACTGCAGCAACGACAATGCATTCGTTTGACAAACCTATGTTGTTATTGCCTGAATCAATCATTGAAAGCTCGATGAATCGCGTTCGTGGCATTTCTGATTCAAGCAAAGAGTGGTGGTCCCAATGGGGAATTGTTGTGGGTGGTTTACTGACAGCAACAGGCTCGATGCAATCATTGGCAACGATGAAAATTCAAGCACCTATCTTGAACCCAACATTTACCGAACGATTTGTTGACAGATACAGTAAAAAATCAGTTGCCACTAGACTTACTATCGCTGCGGTCCTCTTGCTTGCATTCGGGTCGACGATTGTCAATGGCATTAAACTTTCTATCTTAGAGTTTCTAAACCCAGAGTTAGAATCACAATACAGCGAAATTGTTGAAACAAGAAAGCAACAGATTGTGTACAAAGAACTAGGGGAATCTGCATGGCCTATGACAAAAATCGTCGCTGATGTCATCAATAATGTTCCAATTGGAGTTGAAATCGAGAGTGTTCGTGTGAATGTTGGAGAACCGATTTCACTCCGTGGGCGTGCACTGAAAAAAGACGGCAAATCTGCTGCCGAGCTTATTGCTAGCATGCAAGAAAACTTGCAATCCACCGGCATGTTTAAAGATATTCAGTTCTCTTACGACCCTGCAGGAACGTATGGTGACCGAGAATTTGATTTATGGGCAACTGTTGTAAACCCTTTAAGACGCCCTAGATATGACACTAATCAAGATTTTGGACACTGGACTTATGCGATGAGGCAAGCAGGGCTGCAACCCGAGGAAGCAGTTGACCATGAGGAAGTTGAAGTCATCACTGGCTCTGCAAATGAAGATTCCTCACCATTAAGTGAAGCGAACCCAGAGTTAGCGGATGTAGAGAACGAGACCCCAGCATTCTTAGATGATGGGGAGAATGCTCGTGGTAATCGACCCTCAAATAGACCGGGTGGTGGAAGCGATGCAGGTAAACGGTCTGACAACCCAAATCAGGGTGGTGGAGGTGGACCAAGAATACCAGAACCTCTTGACCCAGCTCAGATTGCATTAATGAGTGAAGACGAAGCAAGGATATCACTGACTGATGTCACCGAAGGGCTAAAACATGTACCAAGAGGTGATGATGAAACGAAGAAAAGACTACGAAATGAAATGCGATTATTACTTGATCGATTAAAGGAAGTTCAAAAATGATGCAGGGAATTGAACGATTTTTCAATCAAGTGTCAACATGGTCACGTGCGATGCAGTGGGCATTCTGGGCTGCAGCATTTACCGTCGCTTTTTTGATCTGGGATTCAACTGTTGCAGAACTTGGATCAAATTGGTCTTCTCAAGTCGAACAAAAAGAGTTACAACTTCAAGAACTTCAACGACCCACGACATTAACATCATCCGTGAAGAATGCGATTGCGTCGTTTGGTGAAGTAGAATTGCCTCGTGCAAAATCCGATGGGGCTTCTGCCTTAACCGAATCTGTTCACACAATTCTTAGCAATCACCGTGTAAAAGACGATGAGTTTACAAGAACTAAAACAACACGTATGAAATCCGGTTCACTTCCGGGTATCGGGAATGCGGGTGAAAATATAGAACAAGTTATTGGCGACATCCGTTTCGAGGCAACGCAAGAAGAAGTATTACTTGTAATCTCTGAATTAGAGAGCAGCCCTTGGATTGATGCTGTTTCAAATGTTCGCTTGACAAAACAAGATGGCCGAATGATTAAAGTGGATTTATCTGTCGAAGCATGGGTTGTCGCCCCTTCGAATCGAAAGGGTCGTCGTTAATGAATATGCAATCACTACGAGGACCACTAGGTTGGAGTATCGCATCAGTTGCTGTCATATTTATCTACTGTGTGTATGCAATCACGACAGTTGCTTCGCCTTTCTTTTCGTCGTCAACGCTACACACTAACGATTCAAAAACATCTGCTTTAGTTGATACTTATAACATGCAGGTAGCTGTAGACATTTCGCGCTTTAATGGACGATCTGCATTCTTCAACCCAATTCGCATCGCACCACCCACGCCTCCACCGCCACCAGTTGTCAAGGATGTTCCAACTCCCCCACCCGTGATTGCGACCCCACCAGGACCTCCCCCTGCACCCACAACGTACACAGGACCTCCGCTCATTGCAATTATTGGTGAGGAAGCATGGTTCCGTACTTCAGGCTCAGGTCCCGGCACAGTCATCCGTCTGAAAATAGGTGAAGAACAAGATGGGCTCAAATTGGTTAAAACAGCCCTGCCATCAATGGTGACGGTTGAACACCGCAGAGGGGAATATGTCATTGACCTCTTTAGCAGTGACGAGCCATTCTTCCGCCAAGACCCTCCGCCGGTAGTCTCAGATTCCTTTCTAGAAGAAATCGAGGGATAAACACCCTTCAGATTTTGGGTTAGAAATCCACATTTTGAATTTGGTGCGATTCACTTTCGAATCACCCCTCTTTTCTATCTTGAATCCATCCATTTAGCCGATGAAAGTCCGATAGTCTAAATTCTTCACATGTATATAAACTGAGTAATATTCTAACTTTCGTCGCGTTAATCTCTGGTGCAAATTTGCACCCCACGACCATGAAACAGAGAAGGATTCAAGAGTGAATTTTAAAACAGCGTTCTATATAAACCTTACCCTCTTGCTGGTTGCAGGTACACCGTTTGCAAATGGTCAAGATCGACCACTGCCTGAATCTGCACCGATTATCGATTTGCCTGAACCAGAAGAGGTCGTTGATGAGAGTGACCCTGTTTCAGAAGTTGAAGAAGAAGTTGCTAGCGAGAATTCAGAAGAACCAGAAGCAAGTGGAAACGAAGACCCTAAACCAATTGAGACTGAAGAAGTTCTCGTGATTTCGGGTTCAGAAGAACCACAATTAACAAGATCCCCGCTCCTTCGACCAATTCCTGAGGGGCTTGTCATTCTTGCGTTCGATGATGTCTCAATTGATGAAACTCTTGGTTTCATTGCACAAACGACTGGAAAGGTTGTCATCCCAGTCAGTGCGAGTTCCCTGCGAGCAAAGAAAATTACCCTTCGAAATGACGAACCCATTGATCGAGGAATGGCACTCGATTTACTTTTCCAAGCCTTTCGTCTCAACCAAGTTGGTGTTATTGAACGAGATGACATCATCATCATTGGTCCTCTCGATTCGATGCTCAGCGATATTGGTGACATCCCAGTCATTGGTGCTGATGAGGACATCATGCTCCGCCAAGACCGTGGCACACTTGTGATTAAGGTGTTCTCTGTTGAACGAACTGAAGCACAGGTCATCGGAGATCGAATTAACGAAACGTTCCCTGATTATGGCTCACTTACTATTTATCCAGAGTCGAACCAACTTGTTGTGCTTGGCGACATTGGACTATGCCAACAAATTCAAGATTTGATTAACCAACTCGATCGCATCTGGCGCTCAGGCAAACTCCAAACATTCAGATTGAAATATGCTGATGCTTCTGAAATTGCAGATAACATTTTTGAATTGTTCGAAGAGTCTGGTACTTCTTCACAAGCAAGATCTACCGCGAACAGAAATAATCAGAGGCGAACGACAACGACAACGACCAATGCCGAGGAAGTCGAACTTAGACTCACGGTCAACATGCAGCAGAACTCTGTCACTGTTCAAGCAGAGCCAGATGTCATGGATGAAATTCGGGAATTGATTGAAGCCGAATGGGACCTTCCAAGACCAACTGAGACGAGCAAGATGTATGTGCTTATGTATAGCGATCCAATTAAAATTAGAAATTTACTCCAAGAAATTCTTGGTGATGGTTCTTCTGGCGGTGGTGGAACCGCACGAGGTGGTCAAAACCAAAGAGCAGACGTTACACAAGCTGTCAGTGGGGTGTATCGATTCGAAGCATATCCTGACAAAAATGCACTTCTTGTGCTATCTAAGACCGAGGAGAGCTTTACATTTTTAGACTCCATCATCGAATCGCTTGACCAACCAACAGATGTTGGACTTCCAAAAATTGTTGAACTCAAACATGCGAATGCCGTTGCATTAACTCAAGAACTCAATGCATTACTCTCTGCTCCAGGTGTTACAGCGACAATCGAGGAACCTGACACTGGTCTTTCTGGCGAGGGATTTGGAGATTCCGCAACATCAACTGATAACGAAACTGGTGGGCAGATGAGTTTCCCTTGGCAACAAGGCGGTGCCAACGCTGATGATCAATCACCAGAGTCGTCACTCATTTCCAAAATTCGACTCGTCCCTATCGTCAGGCAGAATGCAATCGCCATCCTCGCTCCCCCTGCTTACATGCAATCAATCGTTGATGTCATCTCTAATTTTGATCGAGCAACTCGCCAAGTCATGATTTCTTCGACCATCGCAGCTGTCACGTTAACTGATGATCTCGCTCTTGGTCTACGTTGGGGTTCTGGAGTAACAGGAAATCCAAATACCGAGAACTCCGTTGGAATTAATGGTGATTTTACTGGACAAATCAACAACATCTTCGGAGGTCTTTTCGATGATCCCGGCGCTGTATTTACACTAGGTGCTGCGAATATCGGTATAGCACTTGATGCTTTGAACCAACTTACGAACGTCCGAATAATCCAACAACCAAAAACGTTTACTTCTGACAATCAAGAATCTATATTCTTCAATGGTTCTGAAATTCCTGTACAAACAGAAACCAGCACAACTGGAACTGGAATTGTACAAGGCGGCTTTGATTACAGAGATGTTGGGGTCATGCTCAACGTTAGACCTAGAATCACTGCTAATGGTGATGTCGATCTTACAATTAATGTCGAACTTTCAGATCAAGT
Source organism: uncultured Isosphaeraceae bacterium (assembly GCA_964630505.1). GTDB lineage: Bacteria > Planctomycetota > Phycisphaerae > Phycisphaerales > SM1A02. Next base: position 21,780 of record CAZVVI010000021.1, read on the forward strand.
TGGAACCGGAGTTGGCGGCAACCCTATTTTCTCAAGAAGACAAGTGAGAAGTCAAGTGCAACTGCATGACGGTGAAACTGTACTCATCGGTGGCATCCTAAAAGACAGAGAGCAAAAAGTGAAAAAGAAATTCCCACTTTTAGGAGATATCCCACTCATCGGTGCACTCTTTACATCTGTTGAAGACCAAACAATTCGAGAAGAACTCCTCGTGTTCATTACACCGGTCATTGTGAACTCTACCGAAGATAACGGCGATAATTACAACGCCGATTACTTGGAACGGCTCAACGAAATCTCATTGCCTGTTGACGAGCAAATTGAACACATCAAAGAAGGCGATGATTTCTTACAAAATCGACTCCGAAATCCGGGTGCTGATTTCAAATCATCAGAATAAGGTGAACAGTTACACCTAATGTCACAGATTTTCCTTAAGTATGGGCTTTCAGTCGGTCTGCTTGGTGCCATGCAAGCATGCGGAAGCACCACCAAAACGGCGATGCCTCAAGCAAATGAAGAGGATCGAATTGCAGCATTACAAGTGCTCAACCAAACGATCAAACCAACAGCAAACTCAACAACGACGACTTCAACAGACATTGATTGGATTGCTGGCGTTCTTCCATGGGACCGGTTCACACTTCCCGTCATTTCACCAAATGGCTTGCATGCTGCAGTTCAACTCGGTACACCCCCGAAAATTTCTAGTTTATGCGGAAATGATGACTCTGTAATTGACTCTACTACGATCGAGTTACACATTCTAGACCCAATCGAAGGCCGAAGAATCTCGCCACTGCACATTGGCAGAGAAGGGTTGATTTTAAGTCCCGCAGCCGATGACCACGGCGTTCTGGTTGAAGTTCCTATGGGAGACGGCACACGTTCAATTGGTAAGATCGAATGGGCAACTGGTAGTTTGAATTGGCTTGTTGATGATGAGTATGTCAATGCGTTTCCAACGATTAACTCAAATCATGACTTGGCTTGGTCAAGAAGAGTTGCAAATGAGAATCGTTTTTACCTTGTACTTCAAACATTGAGGGGTCAACGAATAATTGATGATGCAGTAAGCGACTGGATTTTGCCTAGATTTCTTGGGAATGACCGTCTTCGAGTTTTTAAAATTAACAATGGCACGTTATCTCTCGTCGAACTTGACCTTCGTGCGCGAGACCCATTGCTCACTTCAATTACACTACCAATTGTTGATGAGGGTGCCACACGTAAACTTGCTTGGCAGATTTCCTCAACTACACAAACCCACTATTGGCACAGAACACATGCGTTTTACCACCCAATTCTGCACAGAATGGTTCTTTGGGAACCAAACCTAAGCGAGGAACTTATTGCACTCGTTCCAGGGAGCATTTCTGCTACACCTGCGAGTGATGACACTTGGCTTGTTGCAACTGATCATCGTATTTTGAGGCAAAGAGTTGGCGATGATGAAGGGATTTATTTACGAAACAAATTAGCCATCCCGATGGCAACAACATCAGATCAATGGACACATTTCTTACTCATCCCTCAAGGCAATCGATTACAAGTCCACGCAATCAATTTAGACGATTGAATTGTCGTGGCAGTCACCACACTAAGTGGCTGTCACCGAAGGTGACTGTCACACTGTATGTGTGGTGCCAGTCACGAAAGAATCACCCTTCATCTTGAATATATGTCTTTGGTTTGTAGAAATACGCAACACCAACAAATATGATTGCAGTTCCGAGCATTAACCAAGTATAAAATTCAAAGTACGCAGAACCATGCAAAACAGACGCGCCGCCAATTTGCCATGTTGTTTTGAAATTATGGTTTTCTTTTTGTGGGACAGCATCTGGTTCGATATCGGCAGTCTTAAGGAATTGCTCATACGTTGCAGTTGTGTCTCCATCTGCAATTGCATTTGCTGCATCAAATTTTGCTTTCTCGATTGTGATCCATGTATGTTTGGGGTGAATCCCTGAAAGCCAATCACCGCCATCAGACCTAAAGAGCATTTCATTCTGTTGTTCCATTGTATGTGATTCGACGGTGACTTCTGCACGCACGTCATCTTGAGTCATGAACAACATATCGGGACCTTCACTCGTCACTATAAAATGAATCCTGTTCTTTAACGTATAGTGAAGTGGTTTGCCCCAAGGATCTTGTAGTGAGGAAATTGCAGATATACCTTCATCCTCAAGAGGCAAGCGATCATGTTCATCCCAAAATGCACCAATCTTTGCGATTGCATTTTCGATGACTGAAACTTCACTCGTCACCAAGGAAGTCCTTTCAAAATCTGGAGCATAGCCGACTCGAATATCATCTCCTGAAATTGATTCTTCCCATCCCTTCAATGAAAACTCAAAACCACCATCTACACTTCTCTGATATGTAATCCCTTTTGCTTTCGCTTGTTTTTCACGATCAGAATCTGATGTTTCCTTGCTCTTCCAAGAAGCAGCTAAAGATTTCACATCACGAAGTCCATCTGGAACCATAATAAAGTGATTCAAGGAAGCAGTAAACAAATTACCAAGTGCAACACTTATTAAGAACAAGGCCATGATGACTGATTTCATTCTCTTTGGTGCTTGAGTATAGGCAAACTCTAAAGCAGTAATCGAAACCATCACCTCAGATGCTGTGAGAATCGCATACGCAAGAACTTGCCAAGCAATAGAAGGTCGTTGCCCATTCTCAATCCAACTTTGCACTACACCAATCATTCCAAAGCCAAGAACCATGATGAATAGCCCAACAGAAATCTTCCTCATTGGAGTCAGTTTCCAAACAGAATTGATAATGGGATAGACAACGAACTGGAACAGAGGGATATAAATCAAAATCATGATTGGGTTCACTGCTTGGATTTGAGATGAAAGCCAATTAATCCCTAACCATTGTCGATTTAAGTCCTCCGCCTGTAGAATCCAAGAAGACCCTGTTTGGTCGAAAAGAGCCCAAAATACTGCAATAAAAATAAAGATAATGCCAAGTTTTAGAATCGCTTTGATTCCTGTAAGACTGAACGTTTCTCTAAACCATGCCATGCCTCCTGCAGGGATATGAATGAAGACATTCCTTCCCATCCAAAATGCAAATGTAGCGACAGCCATCAGAACACCCGGGACTCCAAACGCCCAGTGTGGTCCGTACCATTCCAATAACCAAGGAGTCAATAAAGTGGACAGGAATGCGCCAGTATTGATTGAGAAATAGAACCAACCGAATACTTTTTCTAGCAGATTCGCATTCTGTTTTCCGAATTGATCACCAACATGCGCTGAGACACATGGCTTGATGCCACCAGAACCAACCGAAATCAACACAAGCCCGATTGCCAGCACTAAGCCAGGAGTAAGGTCAAATCCGTGAGTCGCTCCCATCAAGGCGAGGACACCATGACCCGCACAATAAACTGTGCTAAGAATCATTATCGTGAGGTATTTACCAAGAACAATATCTGCCAAAAGCGCCCCAAAAATGGGGAAAAAATACACAGCGGTTGTGAATAGGTGGTAATTTGCCATTGCAGCAGCATCTGTCATTGGCTCTCCGCCACCCCCTGGCAACATGAACAAATACTGTGTCATGAAGATCACAAGGATGCCCTTCATTCCATAAAAACTAAACCGTTCAGCGGCTTCATTTCCGATGATGTACGGAATGCCCTTTGGCATAGTTGTGCTAGGCACTGGAGCGGTCAAATATTTTTTTGACATGTTGAGATTCTCGCTTTCTTTACACTGCTACGTTCGTTTTTACGAAACACATTCTTACTGTATCTTTAGTCACACCCGGAAATTGAAGCACTTGATTATGCATCGCTACGTATACTCCCTGCTGTACTAGTTGTACTACTGTAAATGATTCTACAAGATTTTGGAGTGCATCTGTATTTCTCATAATCCAAGGTCTCATGGCACCTGTAAGAATGCAAGGCTTTTCCAAATCAGGGTAGAGTTCTACAATTCGATTACCCGTAATCGCTAGAGTGTCGGTGCCATGAATGACAATAACTCCATCATTTGACTTGGATTGTTCATTCACACACTCAGCAATTGTATTATGGTCTTCTTCTGACATTTCGCTACTGTCCTTATTCATCAATTCCACTCGATGAATTTGAACTCCGTCAAGTTGTAGTGAACTAATCATCAACTCAAGTACGGACAACCCATTTGCAAGAATTCCTTCTTGCTCGTCATACGTCTTTTCGATTGTGCCGCCTGTAGAAATTAACGCGACTGAAAAAAGCTCCGTCAATTCGTTACTCCACAATAATTGTACAGGGGATTCGTGATGTTTCTGGATTCAAACAAGAGTCTATATTACATGCTTGCCATGTAATCGAGAGCGAAATTGGAGTTTTTTGTTTTGCGGATGCTGAGATTTGTATCGGGATGAGAACTGTGCCTCCATACACTTCCACTTGCTCGCCAGCGGATGTCATTATTTCACCCTCTGGCCAAGTCACTGAGAGTGAAACGTTCTCATCCAACGATTGGATTGAAAGTGGAACTGCATATTCATTATTTGGAGTATGTGAGTTTACATGCCACCCTTTTGCGAATCGAAGTTTTACATTCAAAACACCACTCCCACCACCCGGGATTGTGAGTTGTTTTGGTTCACAACTCATTCGTACAGGTGAAGGATTTGCCATCGTGACTTCAAATTCTTCATCAAATTTTTCTGGAAAAAGCCCTATCATCGTATGGAGACCCTGGGTTGCTACAACTGCTGCAAGGGGAACAGAACTGATCAGTTGGCTTTCTGAATCTAATGTCCAGAGCGCATCCGATTGAAATCGTGAATCGTTCGTAAACTCAGCGAGTTCAATTTGATCCATGAGAATCAGAGATGTTGCCGCAGGCATCGCGCCGTCTGAGAGTGCACGGGTGCGGACGAATAAGTCGGATTGCCCTTCCTCTGTGTCGTACCATCCTTCACCCTCGACATAAAACAATGCTTTCGCTTTATCGTACAGTTCAATCGCTGCATCGATTGTATGTTGAGAGTGATTTGCGCGGTAGATCGCAAGTAGTCCTCGGATAAGAGAACCATAATCAATGAGGAACGCTTGTGACCCTCCCTTTCCTTCTCTCCATGTTCTTAACAACTTTCCTGAATCTGTTTTCATGTTTGTTAGAATGAAATCAGCTGCTTGTTCAGCCCGTTGCACCCAAGTTGGATGTTGCAAAATCCTCCCAGCATCAGCATACCCTTTGATCATCACTCCATTCCAAGCAGTGATGACTTTATCATCTGTTGCTGGCTGATCACGTACGTCTCTGGCAACGAGCAATGCTGCATCGATTGCATCTATTTTGTTCTGGAACTCTTCATACGTCAATCCGAATTTGGAGGCGAGATTGTCCGGATGATCTGTAAGGAATAAAACATTCGTTGCAGGAACTTCGGGGTGATGTGGGTCTTGAAAATTCGTGCCTTTGTCAAGTCCATACACTGCGAGAGTGAATTCCAATTCATTTTCAAGTCCTGCTTGGGTGAGTGCTTCCTGTATTTCGCTTGTTCTCCAGAGATACGTTTCGCCTTCAAGATGATTGGTCTCTGCATCTTGGGCAGAAAGAAAACCGCCTTCTGGCAAACTCAATTCTTGATCGACATATCCAAGCGTTTCTTCAACGACTTTAGCGTACGTTGGATTCCCAGTTAACTCATAGGCGGTTGCATAAGTTGAAACTAACTGACCATTGTCATACAACATTTTTTCAAAATGAGGGACAAGCCACTTGCTATCGGTGCTGTATCGATGAAAACCACCACCAACCTGATCGTACATTCCACCCATGAACATTTCATCAAGTGTTTTGGTTACAGATTTCCGAACTTGCGGGATGTCCCAACTTGTTTGCATCAGAAAATCTGAATAAATTGGCATCGGAAATTTTGGGGCGCTTGAAAATCCGCCACGATCTTGGTCATATCGAGATAGAAGTGTTGACACCCCTTTTTCAATTGCTTTTGAATTGAGAGGGACAGATTCTTGTAGTGTTGTCAATCTGTTTGCAACAGCATCCCCAACCAAGTTGGCTTGTTTCATCACGCTTTCATGGTCATTTTCCCACTTTTCAGTAATAAAGTTCATCGTCGAGATAAAACCACGACGTCCGCCTGAATTATTTTTAGGGAAATAGGTACCCCCAAAAAATGGTTGAAGTTGTTCTGGTTCAAGGAAAATAGAGATTGGCCAGCCACCTCGACCTCGGGTAATCATCTGCACTGCAGTCATGTAAATCTCATCTACATCAGGTCGCTCCTCTCGGTCAACTTTGATGGCAATAAAATCTTTGTTCAGTACATCGGCGACTTCTTGATCTTCAAAACTTTCACGTTCCATGACGTGACACCAATAACAGGTTGAATACCCAATACTTAAAAATATTGGCTTGTTCTGAGCTCGAGCAGCTTCGAATGCCTCTTCTCCCCATGGATACCAATGCACAGGGTTCTGTGCATGTTGTAATAAATACGGGCTTGCTGTTTCGCCAAGTCGGTTCCTCCCTTCAGTTGAGGGTGGAGGTGTTTGATCTTGTCCTGCAAATGCGTTTGTTCCCTCTGTCATCATCACAACTCCAAAAAGTACCGCAATACCGCAAAAAAGGCGTGTTCGCTTCAATTCATACATCTTCACATGCTATCACACAAAAGCGAATAGTGACTGTCACCACACTAAGTGGCTGTCACCGAAGGTGACTGTCACACTGCCTGTGTGGTGACAGTCACACCTGTTATGCATGTTTTTCTGCATAAAAATAGGTGAGTGGTTCTCCCAATGACGATAGATAGAGAACCTTATGGAACAAGTGCTCCCATATCTACTTCCAATCGTCTTTTTAACCGTAGGCGTCATTCTCCTTGTAGCAGGTGCTCGATTATTAAAATCTGCTGTGGGTTTAGGGTTTGGATTGTTGGGAGCTGGAATTGGGCTCGCAATTGAACCAGAAATATCAATCGGTATCCCACCTTGGGTCATCGTTGTGGCCTTTGGTATTGTTGCTGCGATTCTTGCTGTGTATCTTTCAAAACTTGCAATCCTTATCTCACTTGCTCTCTCATTTGCAATAATTGCTCCCACAGCAACTTGGATGGTCGCAGATTTGGGAGATGGGAAAGAAGTCGTCAAAGAGATCATCGAAGCAGCCCAAGAAACTCCCCCTGCTGATGAATCTTCAAATTCATCACTTTCAAAAAACCAACAAACTCTTTTTGGACCATTGCAACTTGTCAAAGACGACATCTCTGCAATTTCAAATGCTGGTTGGAAAAGAGCAGCCGCAACAATACAACCAATTCCCACCAGTTATCGATTTCTCCTCGGTGGTGCAGCGGTGGCAGGATTATTGTTCGGGCTACTCATTGCAACATTTTTGCCCTATTTTTCCTCTGCGATTGTGACTTCAGTTGGCGGAAGTTTCATCCTCATCGAAGGCATACGAACTGGCATTGCTGCAGTTTTAGATCCTTCCCAAATGCCCACGATCGGAACGTCTTTGTTAATTTGGTCGATCGTTGGAATCGCTGCTGCTGGGTTTGGATTACAACTCACGCTTACAAAGCCTACAAAACCCAACAAATTACGCCCCGAGTAATTACTCTGGCTGCATGACGGCTTGTGTAGCGCTCGTTGAAATTGACTTCAGCGCAATTGGTCCACCAACGGCAATGATCGCTGTAAGTATCGCAGCAATGAGAGGCCAACGTAACTTCACCATCACATATTCTCCCCTTGGAGTTGTTGATGACAGTAAACTCAAACCAATAATTCGCAAGTAATACCATGCGCTGATAGCGCTTGAAAGTGCTGCAATGAGAACAAGAAGAAGCTGACCTGCAGCAATGCCTGCTGCGAAAAGGAGAAGTTTGCCCCAAAAACCAAAGAGTGGTGGAATGCCTAGAAGTGAACCACAAGAAATCGACATTGAAACTGCAGCTGCTGGACTTCGTCGATGTAATCCTGCTAGTTCTTCAAGAGCATCGACTGGCTCACCACAATCAGTAGACAGTGCTGCAAGGGTTGCAAATGCGGAGGTATTTGTGAATCCGTAAATGACAAGATACACAAGTACTGCTGAAATTCCATATTCTGGACCTGAAATCACACCGATAAGCATGTACCCGCTGTGCGCGATTGAACTATAGCCAAGCATCCGTTTTGCAGATTTCTGTAATAACGCACCAATATTTCCTAGCAACATCGTCAGCACAGCAATCACCCACAGTGACATTTCAATAACCGGTGGCAATCCGTCCTCCCACCCGACAAGTGAAACCAACAGAATGATGGCAATCATCCCAGCTGCCTTTGGAATGAATGCAAGAAATGCTGTCACAGCAGCAGCAGCACCTTGATACACGTCAGGTGCATAGAGATGCATCGGAGCGGCAGCAATTTTGTAACAAAGCCCTACAATTGCAAGCAACAGGCCAATTTGTCCGAAGAGCGTGATGCTTCCACCATCTAATCTTTGCACTGCAAAAATTTCAACCATCTCGCTTAAAACAATTGTGCCTGTTGCACCATACATCAACGCGAATCCATAGAGCATTAACGCTGCTGAGACTGCACCAAGGAAGAAATATTTCATCGCCGCTTCTTGAGCGACTTTTGACCAACGACTCATGGCAACCATGACGTAGGTCGGCAAGGAAACAAGTTCAAGTGCCAAGAACAACCAGATTAAATCACTCGCTTCACAAAGAAGCATGAGCCCAGTAATACTCAAAAGAAGTAAGGCATGAAACTCTCCACTACTTGATCGTAACGTATTGAAGTGATCTTTCCCTGCAGCAATCGCATGCTCATATTTTCTGTCAACAAGTCCGCCCGATGTCATGACAAGAAGAATTCCAATCAATGCAGAGAAGAATTTGACATACTTGCCCAAATATGGGAATAGGGACGTTGAGTCAACAAGAGATTGATCTGCATACACCCAAGGCACTGAAATGCACGATGCTGCTAAAAAGATACATGCAATAAAACCAATGCGCCTACGAATTGCAGCGATATTCGATAATCCACCTATAGCACATACAACAACACCAGCAAGAATGATGAGTTCAGGAATAAGGAACCACAATCGATCAGCCATGTTGTTCCTCCTTCACTTTGATTTGCCACGTTTGTTTTTGCTGTGCTTCACTTTCGTTCTGTTCTTGTTCAACAATACGTGGGTAAGGAGAAAGAACATTCTCTACTGAACCCTGCATTGCGTCTGTGAATAGCGTTGGCTGAACACCAATCCACAAGCAAAGTGCGGCAAGTGGCGCGAGAATTCCGATTTCTCTTGGTGAAAGATCATTAGGCAATATCTGATGTTCTTTGTCTCGATCAGGTTCTTTCAATGCGCCAAAAACAACTTTCCCAACCATGATGAGCAAGTACATTGCGGCAAGTACCATTCCTACTGCTGCAATTGCAGCATATTCAGGGCCTAGCACGCCTGGCCACACTTCATTTGAACTTGACGCAATGAATGTACCCATCAAACACAAAAATTCACTGATAAACCCATTAAGCCCCGGAAGACCGACACTCGCAAGGACGAAAAAGACCATAAAGAATGACCAGACTGGCATTTTCTTAGCAAGCCCACCAATCGCATTCATATCACGCGTGTGATACCGTTCATACATCATTCCTATCAGGAAGAAGAGTGCACCTGTAGAGAGTCCATGATTCAACATGTAAAGCACCGCGCCTTCAAGCCCAACTGGATTCAACGCAATTAATCCCAACACACAAAAACCAAGGTGGCTTACAGAAGAATACGCAACTAATTTTTTCACATCGTCTTGCACCCAGCAAATAAGTGCTGCATACAAAATGCCAATAATCGATAGGATTGCAATTGCTGGTGCATATGCAACGACTGCTTCTGGCACCATTGGCAATACAAATCTATACACGCCAAACGTGCCAAGTTTCAAGAGGACACCAGCAAGAATCACCGACCCTGCAGTGGGTGCCTCGGTATGCGCAAGTGGCAACCATGTATGCACGGGGAAAACTGGAATCTTGACAGCAAAGCCCGCAAGCAAGGCAAGAAGAATCCAACTTTGTTCGGGTGGTGATAACGTTGCAGCAAATAATGTCAAATCGTGTATTGCAAATGACCATGTGCCATATTGAGAAACTTGGTATTGCCACGCAACATACACAAACCCTGCAAGTGTAAACAACGAACCAGTGAATGTGTAGATGAAGAATTTAATACTTGCGTGTGATCTGTTTGAGCCACCGTAAATGGCAATCAAGAAAAACATTGGAACTAAAGTCAGTTCAAAACAGACGTAGAACAAAATCAAATCTTGAGCAGAAAAGACACCGAGCATCGCTGTCTCTAAAATGAGAAGCCAAGCATAATATTCGCGTTTTCGTTTTGTGATTGCACTAAACGAACCCCAAACACATAGAGGTGTAAGTAATGTTGTTAACAACACCAGCAACAGTGCAACTGAATCTACACCGACATCAAGGGTGATGCCTTGTGCGTTTAACCATGAAACATGCGAGACAAACCCATACGATGAATTGCCCCAATGATTAAATTGAACTGCCATCAACAAACTCATCACGAACACCACAGTTGATGTCACTAATGCAATCCACTTTGAAACACTTGATTTACAGATAAAAATGCTTGCTGCCCCGATCAACGGAAGTAGAAGTAAATACCACAAACTCATTGCCCACCCCCCACAGTAGCAATGACTTGTTCACTGTGATCCATTTGTATCGTTGATTGCACAATAGTTGGATCTTTCAGTAGAAGGAAAAGAAGCATAAGAGCGATAATTAAAATTGCCCCACCAACCATTGAGACTGCATAACTTTGAACGGCACCGTTATGAAGTGGCGAGAACCACTTTGCTACAGTTTTAGGAATTGCAGCAATTCCATTTACAATTGCTCCATCAATAATATATTTGTCAAAGAGTGAGAAGAATTTTCCAAGTATCCATAACGGAGAGCGAATCAAAGCGATGTACACTTCATCGACGTACCATTTTTGCTCCATTGCCGTTGGCAACCAGCGGGTTGACCGATGGGCGAGTAGCCGGCTTCTCAGCTTGTCTGCTGCGCTTCGTCTAAACAGATGGAAGTAGAGCGCGAAGCCAATTCCTATGAATCCAACAATTGCTGATATGAAGTACATTGCAGTATGTACTGGCATTCCCAGAAGATGTGCATGATGATCATCACCTTGGATAACTTTTTGTACTCCCTGATGTCCAGGGGAATCGCTGACCATGTCTGCGACCCAACCCCCTGTGATTCCTTCGGTCTCATTCGGGATGAAATATGGAAGTGCTGCCAAAATTGCGCCCAGTGCAATGACGACAAGTACGAAATTAATCGCAAATCTAGGAGCATGTGGGTGGAATGAAGAAGCACTCTGCCCATGTAACTCATCACCCGGCTCGTACTCCACTGGTCCTGCACAAACTCTAAACCAAACACGGAATGTGTAGTACGCGGTTAGACCTGCTGTAAAGAGGGCGAGCCACCCTAAAAATTCAAACCCAACCCCTTGAGTTATAAACGCCTCTGCAAGAATTGCATCTTTAGAAAAGTAACCACTTGTGAATGGGAACCCCACTAACGCAAGGCAACCAATCAACATGGTGTAACTGACAATCTTCCATCCCTTCATTTTTCTTAAGCCAGAGAGACGACGCAAATCCAGTTGCCCAGCAAATCCGTGCATAATCGCACCACAGGTTAAGAACAATACCGCTTTAAAAAATGCGTGTGTAAACACGTGATACGCAGCACCAAATGAAGACAGCACGCCCAATCCAAGGAACATGTACCCTAACTGTGAAACTGTTGAGTACGCCATAATTCGCTTGATGTCATACTGAGCCATTGCAATTGTTGCTGCAAGCAAAGCAGTTAATCCCCCAACCCATGCGACGACATCTAGTGCGTACTCATCGAGCATAAAGAGTGGGTACGTTCGGATCATCAAGTAAACACCTGCAGTGACCATTGTTGCTGCGTGAATAAGGGCCGAGACTGGTGTAGGACCTTCCATTGCATCTGGAAGCCACACGTACAGCGGTAGTTGTGCAGATTTCCCAAAAGCAGCGAGCATCAGAAGATAAGGGATTGCATGTACAGTCCAGCCTCCGGAAGAACTTTGGAATTGATCAGCATCAAGAACGGTTGTGAGCTGGTCATATTGAACTGTTCCAAATGTAGACCAAATGAGATAAATCGCAAGGGCTAACCCAACATCACCTATTCTGTTCACAATAAATGCTTTTTTCGCGGCTGCAACTGCAGAAGGGCGTTGGTAAAAATAACCAATCAACCAATACGATGCAAAACCAACCCCTTCCCATCCAAGGTAAAGAATGAGCAAATTGTCCGCCATCACAAGACAACTCATTGCAAAGAGGAACACGCTAACACCAGCAAAAAATCTCGTGTATCCCTTCCCAACATCATGCTCCATATATTCACTGGCATACAAGGCAATGAGCGTTCCAAGCCCTGTGACAAAGAGCATCCACAATAACGTGAGTGAATCAATATAGAGAGAAAAGTTCGCGATGAATGATCCATCTGCCCAGTGAACTTGTAGCCAATCGAACAAATGAATCGTCTCTGGTTTGTCATAACTCTGCCAAAGCAAGCACGTCAGCACAAAAGAGGTTGCAAGACAGATTACAGTGATGATTGCTGGGGCTTTCGTCTTCACTTTGAACGCGGCACACAAACCACACAGCACCAGTGATATCAGTGGCATCCATAAAATGAATCCAGCCCAACTCACATCGACACCTTGAAGAACATCCTCAACAGGAACCGCGGGCATCGCAACTATTTTTGAAATGATTAAGAGCGATGCGTTCATTCGTGCAGTTCTCCATAAACATCAGCATCTAAGGTCATTCGTTGCCGGTGTAACAAGACGACTAATGCCAACGCCAACGCAGCTTCCGCTGCAGCAACAGTCAAGATAAAGATGACCATCACTTGCCCTGAATAATCAAAAAAGTATCTCCCAATCGCGACAAACGCAACTGCGGCTCCTTGAAACATCAATTCAGTACAAAGAAACATCACGATTAAGTTTCGACGTACAAAAAATCCTACTAATCCAATCACAAGTAGTAACGCACTCACAATGATGTACCCTGCAAGGGCTGCTTCTGTCATCATGATTCGTCCTGCTCTTGTGATGTAAAAGTTTCACGTTTTTCCTGTTCACCTAGTTCAATTGCACGTCGTGCAAGAACTGCTGCCCCAAACATCGCCATTAATAAAATAACACCAGCAAGTTCAAGACTAACTGGAAAATCGTTTACTAGTGACCACCCGACTTGTTGGGTATTTCTGGGTAACAGATCATCGGGAAGATTCAACGACTTGCCTTCTGATGACACAACAAACGCTTGACTCTTATTCTGACGAATGCTCGTTCCATCCTCAGACAAAGCAGGAGGCCAAGAAAATGTTGGGTCGAGTTCAAGGACGCTTGCTTTAAATTGCTTGGGCAATTGCTCTAGAGTTTGCCATTTTGAAAATTCATCACCTTGACTTGGCAAAGATGCTGTGCCATTCATCACAGTGCCTGTGATTAAACAAAGTAATAGGAAACCCACCGCTACCGCTGCTGCCGGTTCACGAGGGATTCGATCATATTGTTGATGATTTTGTAACTGAGTTGTATCTGGGACTTGGTTAGAAAGCATGAGCACAAACATGTAGGTAATTAAAATCGCACCTGCATACACAATCACAAGTGCAAACGCCATAAACTCAGCCTCAAGGAGTAGGAACAGTCCTGCGGTCGAAAGAACGACTAATACGAAGTACAGGGCACTATAGACAGGACGATCATGCGTCACCATTCGAATTGCACACGCAACTGAGCAGAGTGCGAAAATGATAAAAAAGACGCCTTGGCTTGAATCAGCAAATGTGGAAAGAGACCCAATAAGTAAACCCAGTAGCCAGCCCGATGCTGCAACACTCACTGCAATGAACATCACCGTTCTTTTCAGTGGTGCAGGGAGAAGGGTTGCATACAATGCAAGGGCAATCGTCAAACATGCAATGTAAGGGAGGAACAAGTCCATTGAGGGTGATTTGGGGCTTCCAGGGTGTGGGCAAGATATATTTCTGAAAACGGGCAAGATATGTCCAAGAGCCCCTAAAAGCAACCACTTTGCGGTGTTAAAGGTAGAATGGATTTCGTGAAACAAGCCCTCAAAAGCCGAATCCCGAATGCGATCACGCTTTTAAGAATTTTGATTGCTGCAGCATTTTTTGCCGTTCTTGGGGGGTATCGATTCCCAGATCAAGGGATTCTTTGGGGAAACATCGCGATTGTCTTATTCGCCCTTGCTGCAACAACTGATTTCATCGACGGGTACCTTGCTCGAAAATGGAATGTGGTCTCGATGTTTGGTCGGCTGATGGACCCTTTTTGTGACAAAGTACTGATTTTAGGCACGTTTATTTATTTTGCAGGACCTCGATTTAGTGTCGATGCTTGGGTAGAGAGCGAAAGAATGCTCACCATGGCCACTGGGATTTACCCATGGATGGTCGTCATCATCATCGCAAGAGAACTCTTGGTGACTTCTATCCGAAGCGTGCTTGAATCCATGGGGCATCGTTGTGGTGCGAAGTGGTCAGGAAAATTCAAGATGATTTTTCAATCTATTGCCCTCCCCTTCATCTTGCTTCTAGTCGTAAATTTTCATCCTGAACAACACGAAGGCATCATGCTCACAATCAACATTTTCGCTTGGCTTTTGCTTTTGATTACTGTCTGGTCCGGTCTCCCTTACGTGACTGGTCTTCTAGCAGTCATGAGAAACAAGCATGAATAATTGGATGAAGTTAATGTGGTGTACAGCAGGAGGGCTTGGGCTACTACCAAAAGCTCCGGGAACTTGGGGATCTCTGAAACCATTCATTGTTGTCCTGCTCTGTGGGCACTTTGGTCTTATCCAAAGTTGGCTGATGATATTACTTGGTGCAATCGTTGTTGCCTCGTCAATCGCCACTGTTGTGCTCGCACCTTGGTACACAAATCATTTTGGCACAAAAGACCCACCTCAAGTCGTCAGCGACGAAGTTGCAGGGCAATCAATTGCATTGCTCGGAATGGCATGGGTTAATCCATCAAGCGTGGGCTCGCTTTATTGGATTGGGCTCGCAATTCTTGCTTTCCTTCTATTCAGAATTTTTGATATTTGGAAACCAGGACTCATCAATTCTGCCCAATCACTAAAAGGCGGATTCGGAGTCCTTGTTGATGATCTCTTGGCAGGCATCGTCGCTGGAGGCATCATCTGGCTTATTTCAATTAATTAACCGCGGGCTCACGAACATTTTTAGAGCAATTAATTAACCGCGGGTTAATTTATTTGTAGACGAGGATTGGTTTTCGGGCAGCAGACACTTCATCTGCACGTGCAATGTCAGATTCACTCGGGGCATTCTGCACTTTCTCGATGTCTGTTGAAATTTCACTTGCAATCTGCCGCATGACATCGACAAAATGGTCGAGGGCTTGTTTTGATTCTGTTTCAGTTGGTTCCACCATGAGACAATCGTGCACAGGCCAATGCATTGTCGGCGGGTGCACGCCGTAATCAATCATTCGCTTAGCGATATCAACGAGTGTTACGCCCTGCTCAAGTAACTCTCTTGGGACAGTCACGAACTCATGCGCACAGAACTTGTTCTCTGTTGGGTTGAAGTATGGCATCGAGTACAAATCTGAGAGCAGCACAGCAAGGTAATTTGCATTTAAAACAGCAGTGTCAGCGACATTTCTAAGTCCATCTGGACCGCATGCTGAAATGTATGACCAACAACGGACAAGCACACCAAACTGACCTATGAATGAACGCACTTTTCCAATTGATTTTTCTCGGTCTCGGTCGAGATAAAAACTACCATCATCAGCCATCATGATTTGTGGCACAGGAAGATACGGGGCGAGTGTTTCAGTCACTGCAATTGGTCCGCTCCCCGGTCCACCACCACCATGTGGTGTACTAAATGTTTTATGTGTGTTGTAATGCATCGCGTCTGCGCCAAAATCACCAGGACGTATACGACCAACCATCGCGTTCATGTTTGCGCCATCAAGGTACAACATCGCTCCAGCATCATGCACAATGTCAGCGATTTCTTTGATGTTGACATCGAACAACCCAGCAGTACTTGGGTTTGTAATCATAAATGCGGCAATGTGTTCTGCCCCATGATGGTCAATGACTTCCTTGAGGTGCTCTAAGTCTGTTTGACCGTTAATTGTTCGAACTGTTTGCACTGATGCCCCACACATCGTACAAGAAGCAGGATTTGTTCCATGCGCGGTATCTGCTGCAAGAACAATCGAACGCTGAGTCTCACCGTGATCAGCAAAATACGCTTTGATGACTTTCAATGCTGTAAACTCACCATGAGCACCTGCAGCAGGTTGAAGTGAAACTTCATGGAGCCCTGCAATTTCTTCAAGCATCGTTCTTGTTTCGTACAACAATCGAAGCGCGCCTTGAATCGTATTCTCGTCTTGCAACGGGTGCAAACATGTAAACCCTGGTAGTGCAGCGCCCCATTCATTAATTCTTGGGTTGTGTTTCATCGTGCAAGAACCCAGAGGATAAAAGTTCCCATCGACAGAAAAATTGCGATCAGAGAGATGAGTGTAATGCCCCATCACATCATGTTGCCCAAAGGAAGGCAAATTGATTCCTGCTCCAAGTAAATGTGCGGGGATTACTGCCTCTGGAATATCAAGTGGGGGAAAATCAACACCGTTGGTTTCTTCCACATGCTTTTCAAAAATGAGTGGCTCGGTTGGACGATCTTGTCTTGATGATTTTTGAATGATGTCAATAGTATTCATGACGCCACCTCTTTACACAATTCAACAAGGGCGTCCATCTCTTGTATAGTCCGTTTTTCAGTTACCGCAATAATTAGTTCGTTCCCAGAAGCGAGACCCTGCATTCTGCGGCCAGCTGCAGCGACACCTGGAAGTATGCCTCGTGATTTCGCAAGTTCCACAAACTGCGTGATGTCAACTGGACACAGAACCGTAAACTCGTTGAAAAACGCACCACTGTATAGAAATTCCCATCCATCTATATCGCAGATGGCATTTGCGAGGTAATGAGCCTTATGCCAAGACTGCATTGCCATTTCCTTCAATCCATCGCTCCCCAACGTTGTCATAAACATTGTGGCGCGCATCGCCATCAATCCTTGGTTCGTACAAACATTACTTGTCGCTTTTGCCCCGCGTATATGTTGCTCGCGAGTCTGAAGTGTTAAACAAAACGCCCTTCTACCTTCAGCATCGGTAGTCATCCCGACAAGCCGCCCTGGCATTTTTCGGGCATATGAATCTTTTGCGGCGAGTAAACCCAGATAAGGACCACCAAGATTTAATGCATTTCCAAGTGGTTGCCCTTCACCCGCTGCAATGTCCGCACCGCATTCGCCAGGCGTTTTTAGCATTCCGCATGCAATTGGATTAAAGACAGCAATCGCTGCAGTTTTAGGCACTTGGTGCGCTTTGGCAAAACATCCTTCCCAATCTTCTATTTGTCCCCAAATGTTGGGTGATTGAATAATGACTGCCGCAGTTTGTTCTGAGCAATTCGATTCAACGGTACTTGGTGCAATTTTCCCATCGGTATCCTCAAGCATTGTGATTGAGACATCTAAATCTGCTAGCACCGTATGTAACACAGCAATATATTCAGGATGTAGGGTTGAAGCCACCAACACTTCTTTTCGCTTCGTAGAGTTGACTGCTAAGAGTGCTGCTTCTGCAACTGCAGTAGCGCCGTCATACAAACTGGCATTGGCAATATCTAAACCAGTCAATCTTGCGATTTGTGTTTGAAATTCAAAAAATGCTTGCAAAGATCCTTGCGAGGCCTCAGCTTGGTATGGCGTATATGAAGTTAAGAATTCACCACGAGTAATCAGTTGATCTATCAACACAGGATAGAAATGATCATACGCACCACAGCCCATAAAGCACGCCATATCGTGAGCGCCATGGTTATGAGAAGCCATCTCTGCGAGCGTTCTTTGCAATTCGAGTTCGCTAAGTGCTGGAAGTAAATCTAAACCCTCAGTACATCGAATTGCTTCTGGGATTGCATCAAAAAGCTCGTCGATATGGCCAATTCCAATCGCTTGTAGCATTTCTTGGCGTTGTAAGGAATTTAATTGGGTGTAATCCATTAGGTCACTCGCTGTTTTAGACAGGTAAGTATAAACTCTACGGCATGATACGACTCACATTAATTAGCGTTCTTTTCATTCTTCCTGTGTACGGTGAACCTACAGGTTCAGTTGTCGATGCTCCTCAATCCTTACGGCGGTTCCACCCTGAAAGTACGACTGCTGATCGTGCAATAAAAAAGTATTTTGAAGAAGCCGGCCCGCTCGCAGTTGAATATTACGAACACCTCACTTTACTCTCAAATCCTTGGATGGGAGGTCGTGAACCGGGCTCTAAGGGGAGTCGAAGAGCTGGTGAGTATATCGTTTGGAATCTGCAGAATTATGGGCTCACACCAGCATTTGGCAATGGAACTTCGTGGTATCAACCATTCACGTTTCAAATTGATAGTGAGGCTCCAACCTTGATTGATTCCTTCGTAGCAGTAGATGACATGGCACTTGTTCCAGAACGAGATTACGTTGTCCTTGGCAACAGCGGGAGCTCAGAGATTACCGCCCCAGTTGTGTGTATTGGATATTCAATCGAAGATGGCGAGAATGGTTATACGTCCTTCCCAGAAGGAATTGATATTGAGGGGAAAATTGCGCTGATGCTTCGTTATGAGCCGCTCGATGAAGATGGTGCAAGCCAATGGGCAAGTAGGCGTTTTAGCCCGAATTCAAATATACGTGACAAAATGCAAGCAGCCGTCGATCGTGGAGCAGCAGGGATTATCCTAGTGAATCCACCCCATTGTAGAGATGGTCGCAGTGGGCTTGAAAACACTCGGTCAAGCCGATTTGGCACAACAGACATTCCGGTTGTGCAATTTAGCCATGAAAGTGTTGAACTTTTACTCAGTGACGTCGATTTGCAAACACTTCAATCGCTTGCTGATGTTGGCGACACAAATCCAATCGAACTTAGCACTGCAACGCTTCGCACTGAAGTTGAGTACTCAGGATTACACGCACAGAACATTGGCGGTGTGATCCAAGGTCGAGGAGATCTTGCTGAGGAGTGGGTTGTTGTTGGAGGGCATTATGACCACGTTGGATTTGGATATACGGGCACTTCCACCCCAGGCGTGCTGCACAGAGGTGCTGACGATAATGCATCTGGCAGTTCTGCTGTGCTACTTCTGGCAAGGCAGTTATCTGAGTATTACGCAACCTCTGAAGACGATTCGATGCGCTCTATTCTGATTCTTTTCTTCGATGGTGAAGAGGCTGGTCTTCGCGGCTCAGCGCATTATGTTGATGAACCATCAATTGATTTAGACAAAGTCAACGCAATGATTAATCTTGATATGGTTGGACGATTACGCGACAACAATCTCATGCTTGGTGGAACGGGTACTGCTGTTGAGTTTGAAACCATCGTCCCAGAAATTTTTGAAGCGTCCTCCTTAACTGGGAGTTTAAGTCCTGGAGGTACTGGGCCATCTGACCACACGAACTTTTACAAGGAAGACGTGCCAGTGCTTTTCTTCTTCACAGGGATGACTGATGAATACCACACCCCTGCTGATCAAGCATATACCGTAAATCCGTTTGGTGCAGTTCTTGTCGCTGAACTTGCTGAGACTTTTGCGCTTCGATTTGCAAAGAGCGACTGGCTAACCTTCACATCAAACACACAGGGTGGTGCCAATCGACAAGCAAGAATGCCATCACCTGTTCGGCTTGGAGTGCATCCTTCATATTCCGCAGAGTTAGAAACCGGCATCTTGCTTTCTGGTGTCAGCGAAGGTACAAGTGCAGCGGATGCAGGCTTGCAAGAAGATGACGTGTTACTTGCATGGAACGATGTAGAACTCACGGGCGGCAGAAAATTGATGGAGTTGTTAAGGGAATCAGCACCAGATGATGTCATCGATTTCACTGTACAGCGTGGCGAAGAAAACATCATCATCAAGGTGACATTAAAGGCGCCCTAGTGACTGTCACACCAAGCGAGTCCGCGAGCGCAAAGTGACTGTCACACCAGAGCACTAATGGACAACCCCCGAAGCTTTCGCTACGGGGGTTGTTCGAGTGATTGCTTGTGGACGATAAGCCGGATTCTGTCGTGGACGGCCATTCATCTACGTCTACTGTTGCCAGTAAAGTTTTGCACGCGACCCGTTCTCATTCCTCAGGCAAGGACATTCACCGAAGTGAATCGAGTGCTGCTTGCGCTTGCAC
>CAZVVI010000022.1:0-37989 GCA_964630505.1 uncultured Isosphaeraceae bacterium
AATCCCAAGTTTTGATATTCTCAACAATCTCATAGGAATCACTACCCTTAGACCAACCATCTGCAAGATCCCAGCCGTCTTGACCTAGCGTAGACTTCACAGCACTAAGTACTCTAAACCATTCACTGCGATCATCGCAACGACGTTGATCTAACAAGTCAAGTGCGAACTTGACAGCTTCTCTTTCAGACGAAACCACATGACTTGCTTCAACAATCACCCTGTCATCACTTTTCGTTTGGCATATTTCAATAGCTTTTAGAACAGCTTCATCAGAAGTTCGTAGCTCATCATGCCCCTCAAAGCAGTTACCAGTCACCACAATAAATCTAGCCCTTGAACCATCATAAATTTCTGGACTACCTGTTGTCGGAAGAGAAACATCAAGCTCACTCTGTAAGAAAATATGTAACCCTTTGCCACTCATAGATACTTCCGTATAACTGTTTGCTAGGTTTACTAATTCTCTAATATCAGTAGCCGATAGGCTTCCTTGAGATATTCTAACCCTTTTAAATCTGTTTGATTTGAATGTATTTAAATGGTTTAGAAATGCCGATATAATGGTTCATTCGATCCTTGGGGGAGAAATCCACAACGCCCACCAAATGAAAAACCAATCAAGCGAACAGCCCTCAAATAATTCCAGTGAAGATCACATGCGGGTGGTCATTTTGAACCAATACTATGTTCCGGATGTCGCTTCCACTGGGCACTTGTTGTTTGAACTTGCTGAGAATCTTGCCGCCCAAGGCGCAGATGTCACAGTGCTGACTTGCCGCCCATCCTACGGTCCAAAAGAAACTTGGCAAAAGTGTCCTAGAACTGAATTCAAAAATGGAGTACATGTTAAACGTCTATGGTCAACTCGATTCAGTAAAGATAGCATCTTTGGGCGAGTGTTAAATTCCGTTACCTTTCTTGTCCCACTTGCACTCATCCATGTTCTTCCAAGAAGAAAAGGCGAAGTGTTTCTCTACACCACAAACCCACCATATCTTGGATTCGTCGGCGCGTTTGTTTCAATGATTCGTCGACATCGATACGTTGTTCTGCTTCATGACTCCTATCCAGAACTCGCAGTTTGGGTTGGCAAGATACGAAAGAACGGGATAATCGACCGTATTTGGAAGTTATGTAACCGAATCATGTACAAACGAGCTGAGCAAACGATTGTACTCAGTGATGCAGCAAAACGGCTCGTCCACAAAAACTACGGCCCTGAAAATGATCGCATCCATGTGATTCCGAATTGGGCTGATCCAGATGATTTACGACCAAAACCAAAAAGCGAAAGTAACTTCGCAACAGAATATGATTTAATTGAACCATTTACATTGTTGTACTCTGGAAACCTTGGGTTGTATTATGAGTTTGACATGGTTCTTGAAGCAGCGAGAAGGTTACTGGGTAAAAATTTTAAACTAGTCTTCACAGGCGCAGGCGGTCAACGGTCTTATATTGAATCCCAAATAAAAAAATTAGGGTTAACCAACACGCTACTCCTTCCTTACACCCCGCAGGAAGAATTTAATGATGCACTCTGCTCGTGCGATGCACTCCTTGTCACAATAGCAAAGGGAATTGATGGAATTAGTTTTCCTTCTAAACTGTATACATCGATGTCAGTTGGCAGACCAATTGTGGCGTTTTCATCACCGAACTCAGAATTAAGACTCAAAGTCGAGAAAAACAATGTTGGCAAATGGGTGGAACTTGGTGACACTGATGGATTCGTTGAAGCAATCGAACTTTTAATGAACAACCAAGAACAAACATTGGAGATGGGACAACGAGCCCGAGAACTTCTACTCAGTGAATACTCCATTACCGTATCGGGTAAAAAATATTTTGATGTTTTAAAACTGGGATACGAATCACATCGTTAACGGTGATTGCTATACCAGTTAACAGTTTCTTTGATTCCGTCTTCCAAACTTATCTTGGCTTCAAAACCGAGTAATTCTTTCGCTCGGCTCACATCTAAGTACCGTTTGGGTTGACCATCTGGTTTACTCGTATCCCACTGAACATCACCTTCGTACCCAACTGCTTGTGCGATCAATTCAGTAAGTTCTGCGATTGAAGTTTCGATTCCTGTCCCTAGATTTATAGGTTCTGAAGAAACATCTAGTTCAACCGCCATCGCAATTGCGTCAGCAGCATCGGCAACATGCAAAAATTCCCGGGTTGGCGTTCCGCTTCCCCAATTTGAGACTGAAGTTGCACCTGATTCTTTCGCTTCAACATATCTTCTGATGATTGCAGGGATCACGTGGCTTTTTTCCTCTTCAAAGTGATCTTCAGGCCCATACAAGTTTGCAGGAACAAGCACAACACAAGGTAAATGGTATTGCCTTCCGTACGTCTCGCACGCCTCGTGAAGTAATCGTTTCGCCATGCCGTAGGGTCCTGTTGCTCCAACCGGTTTGCCTGTCCAAATGCTATCTTCTTGTAATGGAAGTGGAGCATCTTGAGGGTATGAACATGTTGTACTAATCAATATAAACTTCTGAAGGCTGTGTAATCGACCTTCTTCAAGAAGCATTAAACCCATCACAGCATTTTCATACAAAAACCTCGCTGGATTTTCAACGTTTGCACCGATTCCTCCACATGCTGCAGCAAGATGAACGACGACATCCGGCTTCTCTGTTTCGTACATCCGTTGAATGTCTTGTTGTCGGATGAGGTTGTAATCGCTGCTACCGATTGGAACAACATCTGCTCCTTTAGCAACAAGTGCTCTGCATACAAAACCGCCTAAGAAACCTCGGCCTCCAGTAACTACAATTTTTTTCCCTTCTAAAGACATTTACGATTTGGCTTTAGCCATGTTGTAATCGACGTACCAACTTACACATCGTTCAACGAGTTGTTCAAAACTGTATTTGGGTTCGTAGCCAAGTTCTCGCAGTTTTCCAATTGCTGGGCAGCGTCTTGGAGTTCCCCCTGCTCTTAGTTCTCCGGGCACAACATTCACTTTCACACCGCAATATTTTCCAATCGTTTCGACAAGGTGCTTAATTGAAACTTCTTCTTCAGTTCCAACGTGGTAAATATTTCCATGTTCACCAAACTCGCCAGCGATAAAACAACCACGTCCACCATCGGTGACATCACAGAACGAACGAGTTTCGCTGCCATCGCCTTGAATCGGTAAATCAATTTCTTTCTTCGTAAGGTAATCAGACATCTCAACGATTCGTCCTGTAATTTCAGGAATCACATGTTCAAAACCCATATCAGGACCAATAAAATTGTGCGGTCTAAAAATCACTGTTTCAAGACCACGGAATCCACCAACGTGTAGGGCTAGTAATTCGCAAGCGATTTTGCCACCGCCATAACTAAAGCGTGGGTTTGTGACATCTGGAATCATCAGCCGCTCAGATTCAGTAGTAGGAACATGTGTTGGTTCGTTGTACGTTTCGCTTGTACTTGCCAATACATATCGCCGAACCCCCGCGTCAAGAGCAGCTTTAATTGTGTTCTGTGTTCCCTCGATGCCAACTTCCAAAACCATGTCTGGTTTTTCATAAAAGTAACGTGTGCCATTGATGTATGCAAGATGCCAAACGACTTCACATCCTTCAGTTGCACTACGCACTGCATCGTAATCGCGTACATCGCCATCTACAAGCTGAACGCTGTCACCGAATCGCTCAAGCCGAGCCGGCTTACCGCGTGAATGATCATCAAGGACAACAACTTCATGCCCTGCTTGCAATAACTCATTACATAATTCGCAACCCAAGAATCCTGAACCACCTGTTAGCAATACCTTCATTGGTTGACCTTCTCCTCTACGAGTTGCCCTGCTTGATAATAAATTTGGTCGAGTCCACCTACGTTCCAAATGTCAGCAATCCAAGCATCGGGATGAGTCTTTCCAAACTCTTTAAGGACATCGCCATAACCAGTATGGTTTGTTGCAACAAACACACAATCTACACCATCAAGAGCGTCATTTACAGCCCAGTTTCTGATTGGCTCAGAAGCAGACGGTTCTTTAATGGGATCTGGCAGATGATGGTCTGTAACTCGAAGTTCCATTGGCAATTGTCTGTGAATATATCGGCACAGTTTTGGAACCAAACTATCTCGAATATCATCAGTATCTTGTTTAAATGTGAAGCCAAGGACTGCAACCTTGCTGTCGTGAATCTTCGTTCGTTGCATCAGTTGCTTAACGAGCATCGCAGGCGTGAACTCGTTCATTTTCCAAGCTGAGACGAGCATGTCTGGATAAGGGCTCCATTCATTAATCATTCCGAAATCTTTTCGAAGGCACGTCCCTGCCGTAAAGCCAGGCATTGCTAAATTGCAACGAGGGTAATCATGATTTGCAAGATGTCGCGTTTCATAAATGTTCGCACCAAAATCATCAGCAATCAATGCGAACTGATTTGCAACTGCAAAATTTATATATCTTGAAATGTTATTAAACAATTTTACAAGTTCTGCAGTAATGAAATTCGTTCTCATAATTTCAGGAGCAAGTTTTCCAAACAACTCTGCAGCCGCTTCACGGCTGTCATCATCTTCAGCCCCACAAATTTGTGGAAGCGATCTGAGTTCTTTATATGCAACACCTTCAGCAATTCTTTCAGGGCAGAAACATAATTTAATATCATCACCAACCGTAAAATCAGTGTTCCGTTCAATCCACTTTTTCACGTACGCAGTTGTTCCAGGAGCAACTGTGCTTCGTAGAATAATCGTTTGGTCTTTTCTGAAGTGGCTTTTTAATCCCTCTAGAACTCTTTGAATTTGAGATAAATCCGTCTCAATATGATTATGTAGTGGAGTTCCGACAGTAATGATTACCACTGCACTTTGTGGAACGACTTCTTCTGGAGACGAATGCAAGACTAACTTTTTGCTCGCTACGAGTTCGTCGTACCCTGGTTCATGAAACGGCATTCTTCCATTATTAACCGCATCACGAAGGTTCTCATCGAGATCAACTCCGACGACATTTACGCCTTCTTCGGTAAGAGAAAGACCTAATGGCAATCCGACCCGTCCAGTGCCAACTATACATACATCGTATTTAAACATTGTTTTTTTCTTCTTCAATTAGTACAGTTCAATAGTAAAAGGGAATCATACCAATAGGCTTATCATCTGTGAACTCTTCTGCAAGATTCTCTTGAATCTATGTAATTTAACATCATCGGCAGATTGACTTAATTTTCTAAAAAGGTAAAAAACCCTGTATTTTCCTGTGTTTTTCTCTTCTCACACCTTGTGGGGGGTTCTAATACTCGGTACATTTCACAATGAACGTGCCATTTGATTCGCCAGTGTTGGCGGGAGAGCACATGAACGAGTTGGACCAAAGAAAGGAATCGAATCCCATGGCCAAAAAGAAATCACGGAAAAAAACCGCTAAAACGACAGAATGCAAACCACGCACTAAAACACAAATTATTGCTGGCATTGCAGATGACACTGGGCTTTCACGAAAAGAAGTTACTTCAGTTTTTGACTCAATGTCCTGCATGATTAAAAAAGACCTTGGCAGAAAGGGTCCTGGCGTATTCACAGTTCCTGGTCTCATGAAAGTGAAAAAGAAAATTGTTCCTCGTCGTCCTGCACGAAAGAACGTCTTCCTACCTTTGCTCAATGAAACACGAGATATTCCTGCTAAACCAGCACGCAAAGCTGTCAAAGTTACCCCTTTGAAAGCATTGAAAGAAATGGTCTAAACAGCAACCCCAAAACCCCCGATTTTTTTGAACAACGCCCTGCCTTTGCAGGGCGTTGTTTTTTTGCGTCTTATGGTGTCTGACACCTGGTGTCAGACACCAATACAATAAGGATATGTCACTGCCACCCGATAGAGGATCTGTCTCAACCGAACAAATCCATGCTGGTACGAAAGATCTAGACTTGCTCTGTACGCTTCAATGTGTGGAGCTGCTAAGCGAAGATCATGCCCAAGCAATTTCAGCAGTCAAACAAGCAAGCAAAGAAATTGCCGATTTCATAGATGTGCTATACAGAAGAATAGACGATGGTGGGCGATTAGTTTATTTTGGATGTGGCACTTCAGGTCGGCTCGGAGTACTTGATGCTGCTGAGTGTCCCCCTACTTTTCAATCTCATCCAGATCTCATTGTTGGGCTTATCGCAGGAGGGGATTCCTCGCTTCGTAGGTCTTCAGAAGCAAAAGAAGACAATCCAAATGGTGTTGAGGACGATTTTGACGAACTTTGCCTAAATGAGAAAGATACCGTGTTGGGAATCGCTGCAGGTGGGACCACACCTTGGGTCCTTGGCGGTTTGGAAATTGCTAAAAAGCGAGGTGCTACCACAGGCTTTCTAACATGCCACCCTGCTTCAAACTGCGCTGACCATCTCATCATATTGAATACTGGCTCTGAGCCACTTACTGGTTCAACTCGTCTAAAAGCAGGAACAGCAACAAAACTCACGCTTAATATCATCACAACCACGCTCTTTACAAAACTCGGCAAAGTGTATGGAAACATGATGGTCGATTTGAACGCAAGTAATAACAAACTACTCGACCGAGCGATCCGAATCGTAAGTTCTGTATGTGAAATCAAAAGAGAAGATGCCGCCTCGTTGCTTGAACAAGCGAAGGGCGATGTCAAAGCTGCAATAGTCATGCACAATTGCCAGACAGATTTGAAGAGCGCTTGTCAAAAACTTTCTGACGCTGGTGGCAACCTTAGGAACGCACTATAATTTGCATCTATGCCTTTGCTCGTCACAGGAACCATTGGGATCGATACGGTACATACTCCAACTGCGAAAGTTGATGCTGTTTCAGGAGGATCTTGTGCGTACTTTGCAGCCGCAGCTGCTTTCTACCATACCCCTGTAAGAGTAGTTGGAGCGGTTGGCGGAGATTGGCCAAAGGAACACTCTACATTACTCGAATCGATTGATGGGTTGTGTTTAGATGGTCTTGAGAGAAGAGCAAATTCAAAAACATTTGCGTGGGGTGGCAGATACTTCGACAATATGAACCAACGAGAGACGCTCTTTACCGAACTCGGCGTTCTTGAAGAAGCTCCACCAAACGTGCCCGAGTCATATTCAGACAGCAGATTAATTTTCCTTGCCAATTCACATCCAAGTGTGCAACTTGATTTGCTCAGCAAATTCCCAAACAAACAACTTGCTGTTGCAGACACAATGGATTTATGGATTAACATTGCCAGAGAAGAATTACTTACACTTTTCAAAGAAATTGACGGGCTGATTATCAACGATGCTGAGGCTGAACAACTCACAGAAATTTCTAATCCAATTTCTGCTGCAAGAGCAATTATCGAAATGGGACCAAGTTTTGTCATCGTGAAAAAAGGCGAGCATGGTGCTGTGCTTGTTCATCAAGATGGAATAGCCGTAGTCCCTGCCTTCCCCTTAGAACTTGAAGGCGTAGTCGACCCAACTGGCGCTGGTGACAGTTTTGCTGGTGCGTTTATGGGGCATATTGCCGCTTCTGGAGAATGTTCGTTTGATGCGATGCAAACTGCAATGGCCTTTGGAACAGTCACAGCGAGCTACACATTGCAGTCATTCGGCCTTGACGGTCTTGTCAGCACAACACCAGAAGCGCTTAAAAATCGGATGAACGATTTTAAAGAAATCGCAAATATCAAGATATAAAACATGCTTTGAAGGCTAAGAAACGCGTTTTACGTTGTAATATCATGTAAAAACATATTTGTTGATATGATTATCCAAATGACTTGTTTAAATTGAAGTTAGGAGACTTTTGGACTTATGCTTTCAAGAACAGCCGAATACGCACTACGCATCATGATTTACTTGACCGAGCACGCTACTGAATCTGCAACCGCGGTCGATATCGCAAAAGCAACACTTGTGCCTCCTGGATATACAGTTAAAGTGTTACAACAATTAGGTCGCGCAGGATTATCAAAAGGACAACGTGGTCGCAAAGGCGGATTTGCCCTCGATTGTGATCCAACGCAAGTCACGTTACTTGAAGTTGTAAATGTGATTGATCCTCTTGAAAGAATTCTGACGTGTCCACTTGGCAGGTCTGAACATCAGCGCTCTCTCTGCCCACTTCATAAACAAATCGATCATGCCATCGGCGAGTTAGAACAAAACCTCTCAAGCATGACCCTACAAGATGTCATTGAGGATTGTGATGGGACTTCACTATGCCAAGATCATACTGCTGGGAGAGCATCGCTGACCGTTTCTAAGAGTTAAGAATTGATTGATTGTTTAACTTAATTCTGAGTGAATAAATTCCGTTCGCACGTCTTCTACATTCCACGCACCGAATAAGAGTTGAAAATCATCATCACCCACTCCACTAAACGTCATCCGTTGTCGTGCTAGCGGTCCAGCTAGCATACAATCGATTTCGGATGATGCCAATCTGAATCCTGATCTGCGAATCAAAAACATATCTCGATCTGCCCTAAAAACTGTGTTGTTCATTTTTACCCAGCCCGGCCCAACAACGATTGGCACACTCAGTGTCCTACGTCTTCCGATTCTTCTTAAAAGCGTTGGCAACTTTTTGCTACGGTGAACAGAGGGTAGCCCTAAGATAAGATGCACGATGTGCCAACTTAACATTGCTACGAGAATCCACAAGTAGGTTGATGGAATCCGCACAAGTAAGACACCCCAAATTATAAAACCGCTAAACAATACACCGAATACACATCCAAACAAACTACCTGGCTTCGAGGTAAGAATTCTCTCTGGTTCAATCAACCCATCTGGAATTTCAATCGAATCTAAATTCACTTTTAGCGATTGATCTGCAACGGTTCTTGGTAAGTCTAAATCTATTCTCTGCAAATCTCGTATACCTCTGCCGCTCTTACGAAGTAGCCAACATGTTTTGAGTCTTTTTAATCGTTTTGCCAGTTCACCGTGAAGAGATCCAAATGGCAATAGGCGTTTTCTTAACACAGCGTCTGCTATGCCTAATATGAAAGGGAAAAACATCAGTACCACAAAGAAGTACATATTTGTTTTTTTATACATCATGAGGTAGCAAAAATAGACAATTACTATACAAAAAAACGCGACAAAAATAACTATCAATCGACCGGGTCGGTACAACTCTGTGTACTGAACGTTAGGTCGATTTGACACAAATTACCGACTTTCTTTTCCTACTGCTTGTTCTGCAATTGAAGATGTCCAGCCAAGACCAATCGCTAAACCGAGGATTACGCCCGATGCGTACTCCAAAGGCATCGGAAGGAGGAGCGGCGACATCGTTTGCTGCGCAAATGCAGCAGGTGTTGACTCACTGATGGCTAGTCCGATGATGTATCCAACTCCTCCAAATGCAATTGGAAAACAAAACAATAACAGCGGTTGCATTGTTTGTAACACTTGTCTTGCCAAGAACCCAATCAAAATACCACCAAGGGCAGTCGCACCGATGACTTGCCCTTTGGTTGGAGAATTCGCAATAAGCCATACAACTGGCAGTACAACAAGTGAAATCAAGATTGCTTTCCCAACAAGAACCGATACTTTTTCATCGGCACTTGGTTTCTGCACACACTGAAGAGGTCCACCAATTCCAAAGACGATGAGTGTTCCCAATAACACGATTGCGCTTAAAAATGCTGTTTCAAGGATGAGGAGGGTGTAATTCCCATCGTTCATCACAAACTCTTCTACACCAGCTAGTTTAAGCGACATTGCAAAGATCGAGAACCCCAAAACGAACATCCCTACAGTAGATGATGTCATTTTTGCAATAAACCCACCAACAATAGATGCAACCCCTACTGTAATGAGCACTGCAAGAACCGAAGAAATTGGAGAAGTTGTTTGTAATATTGAAGGTCCCAACGCTCCTCGAGATGAAACCAACGTTGACGCTTGCCAATTACCTATGAAACCGACAAACCCCACAGCTAGAATGACTACAAATGTGCGAATCCATGACTCCATTGCCACATAATACTCGGTGTCTGACACCTGGTGTCAGGCACCAGGTGTCAGACAGCAATGTAAGATGCTCACATGGAACAAGAACCACTCATTCTAGATGGCGGGCCACTCGCTGGACCACAAGTTGTGCAAGTAGCCCGAAAGGGATTACAAGTAGAGATCAGCCCACTTGCTGTTGAGCTCATGGAGTCAGCTAGAGAAATAGTCTCTGGAAAAGTGTCATCCGATGACGCAATCTATGGAATCAATACTGGTTTTGGTGCACTTTCAACCACTCGGATTCCAGATGAGAAACTTGCAGAACTTCAATTGAACTTACTCCGATCGCATGCGGCAGGTGTTGGAGAGCCACTTGATGAAGAAGTCGTGCGTGGAATGATGGTTTTGCTTGCTGCAAGTTTATGCAGAGGACACAGTGGAGTTCGTCCAGTTGTCGCTCAAAGTCTCGTTGACATGCTCAACGCCGGCGTGACTCCAATCATTCCTTCAAGGGGCTCAGTAGGCGCATCTGGAGATCTTGCTCCGCTTGCACATCTTGCACTTGTGTTGTGCGGTGAAGGCGAAGCAACTCTTGGCGACAAAACAATGCCTGGAAAAGCTGCAATGGCTGCTGCTGGAATAACTCCAATTATTCCAGCAGAGAAAGAAGGGCTTGCATTAATCAATGGCACACATATGATGGCCTCGATTGCTACGCTTGCACTTGCAGATATTGCTATTCTTTGCGAAGCGGGCGTCATTGCCACTGCAATGTCAATTGATGCTGCAAAAGCAACTGATACATTTCT
The DNA here is from genome assembly GCA_964630505.1 of uncultured Isosphaeraceae bacterium. GTDB lineage: Bacteria > Planctomycetota > Phycisphaerae > Phycisphaerales > SM1A02. The sequence continues at coordinate 10,734 of CAZVVI010000022.1, forward strand.
AGATCAACGGCTGCACACTGCAAGAATTCAAAGTGGACAACAAACTGTTGCAAGTACATTAAGAGCACACTTAAAAGAGTCAACAATTAAAACATCACATCAAGAAGATGACCACCGCGTACAAGACCCTTACAGTTTTCGCTGCTCTCCTCAGGTTCTCGGTGCTGCAATTGAAGCGATTGCAAGAGTCACAGGCGTAGTCTCTGCTGAACTTGGGGCTGTCACAGATAACCCACTCATTTTTCCGAAAGATGCTGAAATTATTTCTGGTGGTAATTTTCATGGGATGCCACTAGCAATCGCAATGGATGAATTAAGAATTGCACTGTGCCACATCGCAGGAATCGCAGAAAGAAGAATTGAGTGGTTGCTCTCTGCACGTGATACATATAACGATTTGCCCCCATTCTTAGCGAAAGAAACTGGGATTGAAAGTGGCCACATGGTGACTCAATATACCGCAGCTGCATGCTGTGCGGAACTGAGAACCCTTTCGATGCCAGCGAGCGTTTCAAATATCACAACATCTGCAGGAATTGAAGATTACAACTCAATGGGTGCAACCGCTGGACTTCTTCTTCGACAATCGGTCAATCTTTGCAGAAGTGTGATTGCAATTGAACTACTGATTGGGTGCGATGCACTTGATCATCACAGGCCTCTACGAAGCGGCGATGCAGTTGAAGTCATGTACGAAAAGATAAGAACAGTCGTTTCGAAACGACATACTGATTGCTCCCCTGCTCAAGATATTGCACTGATTGAATCGCTACTCCATTAAGGTGATTGGCATTTGATGTCTTCACACACTGAGTCATCGCCATTATACGTGCCATTGGTCACTGCACACGCGACGTCAGTCATCGGTTCACACATGAACTGGCTGTAACAACATGCACCAGTAATGCTCATATCAATTCCATCTGGGCAATCTCCCCATGCAGCAATCAAGATAAGCAAGTCTTGGATGTTCACCTCCATATCAACATTTAAGTCTTCCTCTACAGGGTCGCCATGAGGAATCGGATTCTCGCCCCACGCAGCGACCAATTGCAATAAATCATGGATTGCAACTTTGCCATCCCCAGTAAAGTCAGCAATGCATTGACAGTCATCTGGAACCCAATCTTCGTTTAGGTCAACTTCACAACCATCGATGAGTCCGTCCTCATCACAATCAGCAAAAATTGCCCAGTCACAATCATCTGGAAGTTCATTTTCATTGCAATCAGTCGCCATTCCTTCTGCGATTTCAAACTCATCAGGAAAACCATTATCGTTACAATCAGTTTGACATTCATCTGGCACACCATTTGAATCTGTGTCGAATGAAAAACCGCTGGCAATATCACAATCATCAGGCACGCCATTCACATTACAGTCGGGTAACTCGCAAATATCTTCAATCCCATTGTTATTGCAATCTAACCCTTCGCACGTCCCCTGCATCAACACGCTCGCACCGCGCTGTGCATTGTTCACATTCCCTGAAACGACATCAAGATACCCATCGCCATCAACATCAGCGAACTTCACTTCAGCGGGACCACCAGTCATCGTCAATGATTGAGAAGTTGGAAAGAGCCCGTTACCTTCATTGTGAAAAAGCAACTGCTGACCTGAACCGACATGGGTCACGATGATATCTAGATCGCCATCAAGGTCAATGTCACCAGTATCAACTGAATGAGGCGTTGCATTCGTTTGCCTTGTGGCTTCTAAAGAAAACGACGCATTGCCATCATTATGAAAAACCCACATGCTGTCTTCAGATTTATTCACCGCAACAAAATCGACATCTTCATCATCATCGAAATCGCCAACAACAAGATACCTTGGTTGACCCGTCAACTGAATTTGGATTTCATCCGCCCACTGTCTTTTACCCAACCCCAAGATGATTGAAATCGTACTCGACCAATAATTTGCAACCAACACATCTTTAATTCCATCACCATTTAAATCTGCAGATGCACCACACCTTGGTTGATTTCCAATCATTGTTGAGGGACCCACAAAAAAAGTTCCATCTCCATTGTTTAGAAGAGGCGTGAACTTCGCAGGATTTTGGCTTGGAGTATCTGCTTCTTCATCCCAGTGAGTAACAAGGATGTCCAGATGACCGTCGCCATCGATGTCGTCCACCCACGAAAAAGCTGGCGTTTCAAGTGTGATTTGTTGATGAATCGAGTAGTGACCATTTCCATCATTGTCCAAAATGGTTTCGGTCATGCCTGTGTAATCTGGTGTACACAAATCGATATCCCCATCCCCATCAAAATCACCCCCATGAACATACCTTGGATTTAACCCTGTTGGAAAATTCATTGACTCTGGATAGAGACCATTGCCTGCATTAAACAGAACCGTCACGTCTGCTGTTCCACGATTCGCAGTGACAAGATCAATATCACCATCCCCATCAAGATCACCCGCAAGAATGCCTGTTGTATACAAGCCAGTAGGATATTGCCGCAATGTTTCAAATGGAACATTGGCATAGCACACAGCGTTCATCACTGTCATGATGCAAACTGAATAGAAAATCCTAGACATCTACTGAAAGTATGCCTATTCGAGTGAAAAAGGCAACAACTTTCTTTGTAAAAACCTTATGAGCAACCGCAGGAATCGCCACAGCAAGGTGACTGGCTCTTAAAGAGACCTAGGGTGCCACCTGTTGGATCTGTGAACACTGCAAATCGTCCGATATTTGGGATATCTTGTGGTTCTGCGCAAATATGTGCACCTAGTTCGGCTGCTTTTGATGCAACAGTATCTACATCATCAACTGCAACATAGCCTAACCAACTTGGTGGTCCTTCCCAGTGCATCTGCATCATGCCACCTACGCAATCTTCGCCCGATTGGAATACTGTGTATGGGCAATCGCTATCAGGACCTTCCATCGCACTCCAACCGAAGACTTCGGTATAAAACGCTTTTGCTTTGTCAGTGTTGTTTGTGCAAAGTTCGTTCCAGCAAAATGCTCCTGTACCGAATGCATTCATTCCGTCGCCACCTTTGTAGAGCGAAATTACAGCACCTGTTGTGTCCGTTACCACTGCCATTCTTCCACCCTCTCCTGCGTCCATTGGTTCACAACAAATTGAGCCACCCGCTTCTGCCGCTTTTGCTGCAGTTCCATCAACATCATCAACGTGAATATACGCGCCCCAGTGAGTTGGGGTCTCTTCTGGCCACTTATCATCCATTTCAATCATGCCTGCAATTTGGTTCTCGCCCATCTTAAAGATGGTGTAGCCGGGCGTACAATCCGCTAGTTCTGCTGTCCAACCAAAGAGTTCACAATAAAAGGCGGACGTTGCGCCTGTATCTCTAGTCGCGATTTCATTCCAAGCAAATGCGTTCACTGCTACTGGATTCATAGTCATTTCTGTTTGAGTTGTCATGGCGTGTCTCCTTATTCTCTTGCCAATTTTTATCGTACACCCTTAGCGAAGAGTCCATGTTGCGGATACCATCACGGAATGGAAACACCTCCGATTACAGCATCAAAACGCCTTATTCAAGCTCCAAGGGGTTCAACACTGACGTGTAAAACATGGCAAGCAGAAGCCGCAATGCGGATGTTGATGAATAATCTAGATCCTGAGGTTGCAGAACAACCAGATGATCTTGTTGTGTATGGTGGTCGAGGGAAGGCAGCAAGAAACTGGGAGTGTTTTGATGCAATCATCAAATCCTTACAATCGCTAGAACCTGATCAAACTTTGTTAGTTCAATCTGGGAAACCAATCGGGATTGCAACAACGACTGAAGATTCCCCACGAGTCATTATCGCCAACAGCAACCTAGTTCCTTACTGGGCGACGCAGGAAATTTTTGATGATTTAGAACGTCGTGATTTAATGATGTATGGACAGATGACAGCAGGCTCTTGGATTTACATTGGCACTCAAGGTATCCTGCAAGGGACGTTTGAAACATTCGCTGAGTGTGCTCGACAACATTTTGGCGGAACATTACAAGGCACACTAACTGTAACTGGAGGCTGTGGAGGAATGGGTGGTGCACAACCTCTTTCAGTCACAATGAACGATGGCACGTGCTTGATTGCTGATGTTTGTATGGAACGATTAGAAAAACGAGTGCATGATCGGTACCTTGATGAAATCATAGAAGACATCGATGATGCAATTGACAGAAGCGTAACTGCAAAGGAAAACAATGAAGCAGTGTCAATTGGCTACCATGGCAATATAGTTGATTTACTCAAGAGACTTCAAACACGGGACATCATTCCAGACGCGTTGACTGATCAAACCTCTGCACATGACGCACTCGTAGGATATTACCCAAATGGAATGTCCAGAGTAGAAGCAGATGAACTACGTGGGACAAATCCAACTGAGTATGTCGAAAAATCCACAGCAACAATGGTGCAACATGTTGAACTGATGTTGTGGTTTATGAGTAAAGGTTCCAAAACATTTGATTACGGCAACAATTTACGCCAACGTGCACTTGAAGCGGGCGTCGAAAATGCTTTTGAATTCCCTGGCTTCGTCCCAGCCTATATCCGACCTCAATTTTGTAGAGGCAGAGGTCCATTCCGATGGTGCGCATTGTCTGGCGACCCAGAAGACATCAAGAAAACAGATGAAGCTATTCTCAGTTTGTTTCCTGAAGATGAATCCCTTAAACGGTGGATTACAATGGCACAAGAGAGAGTTGCATTTCAGGGTCTTCCTTGCAGAATATGTTGGCTAGGGTTAGGCGAACGGGACAAAGCAGGGCTCGCCTTTAATGAACTTGTACGAAATGGTGATGTTTCTGCACCAATTGTGATTGGTCGAGACCATCTTGATTGCGGGTCAGTCGCTAGCCCAAACAGAGAAACTGAAGGCATGCTTGATGGAACAGATGCTGTAAGTGATTGGCCATTACTCAACTTTGCACTCAATATTGCAAGCGGTGCAAGTTGGGTGAGTTTCCACCATGGAGGAGGCGTAGGCATTGGCTACTCACAACATGCAGGTCAAGTGATTGTCGCTGACGGTACCGATGCTGCAGCAGCACGACTAGAGCGAGTACTCACAAATGACCCAATGACTGGCATTTTTAGACATGTAGATGCTGGTTATTCTGTAGCGATTGAGTGTGCAAACGATCAACATGTAAACATTCCTGTGAAGGCAACACCACGTGACTGATTTTCTCATCATTAACGCAAAAATTCTTTCCTTAGCAGGAAGCAATGGTCCTCGTAGAAAAGAAGAGATGAATGACTTGGGTGTTATTGATCTTGGACACGTACTTGTTCGTGGTGGACTCATCAAACACGTTGGTGAAGGTGCCCCACATGAATCGTTGATTGGCGAACAAGAAGAAATTCCAATTGTAGATGCTGGTGGACGGATTTTAATGCCCGCATTTGTTGATTGTCACACACATGCGTGTTGGGCTGGAAGTCGGCTTGAAGAGTTTGAAATGGGACTTCGGGGTGTTCCCTATCTTGAAATTCTTGAACAAGGCGGTGGAATAATGTCTACTGTCAGAGCTGTCCGCGAAGCTTCGCAGGATGAGTTAAGTATGGAACTCCTTAGCAGACTTGGGCTGATGGCGTCTCTGGGTACAACAACACTTGAAGTAAAAAGTGGGTATGGATTAACAACGAATGATGAACTCAAAATGCTTCGAGCAATTCACGACGCCTCTCAAGACGTCTCACAATCAATTGTTGGCACATTTCTAGGTGCTCACGCTATTGACACTGAACAAAAGAATTTTGCTGACCTTGTCATTCATGAAACACTTCCTGCAATAGCCCAAGAATTTCCTGGTATTACATGCGATTGTTATTGCGAAGTTGGCGCTTGGTCAGTGGAAGAGACAACTTCCCTTTTTGAAAAAGCCATCGAGTTAGATTGTCCTATCCGAGCACATGTTGATCAGTTTAATCCTCTTGGAATGTTAAGTATCGCTGTTGACATGGGTGCTGTTAGTGTGGATCACCTTGAACAATCGACTGATACAGAGTTAAGCCATCTGGCTAAAAGTGACACCATTGGTGTTTTGTTACCTGCTTCAGGTTTTTGTTTGCATGATGCATATGCAAGAGGAAGAGATATTGTAGATTTGGGCTGTGCAGTAGCGATTGCAACGAATTACAACCCTGGTTCTGCTCCATGTCCTTCGATGCCATTTACTATCTCGCTTGCGTGTCGACGACTTGGGCTCACCGTTTCTGAAGCAATTACAGCTTCAACGCTCAATGCTGCATGCGTACTTGGATTACAAGATAAAATTGGAAGTATTGAAAAAGGGAAACAAGCGGATTTGCAACTTCTGGACAGTTATGATGAACGAGAATTAGCGTGGCACATTTCAGCTGGAAGCCCCCTTCTCGTTTCGATTAAAGGAGAAATTGTGCATTTGTTAACAGATGGCGAAATGGAGATTGAGGAAGACTCTTGAAAACAACTCCATTAATTACAGGCAAAGACATCGATGCTGCAAAAATTGCAGCGAGACATGTTGTTGACATCCATCATTCATTAACAGAATTTTTGCGAGCAGGTTTGACACTTCCAGAAATTGATTCTTTCGTAGCAAATTCTCTTAGGGCTCTACATTGTAAAAGTGCATTTTTAAAATATAAAATCCCTGGGCAATCACCCTTCCCAAGTCACTCTTGTCTTTCCGTAAACGACTGCGTTGTTCATGGAACGCATGTGATGTCACAGGCGCCTCTGCAAGCAGGCGATTTGATTTCGATTGATATCGGAGTTTTACACAAGGGATGGATTGGGGACGCTGCATGGACTTGGGCGATTGAATATGCAAGCGAAGAAAATTTGCAGCTCATGCAAGCCGGAAAAGAATCTCTCGCTGCTGGGGTTGCTGCAATGCAACCGGATAAACCACTGATGGATTTTGCAAAAGCTGTTCAGCACGTTGCCCAAGACAAATATGGGTTCCATTTGATCCGAGGACTCGGCGGGCATGGGTATGGAAGAACATTGCATGCACCTCCATTCATTTCAAATGTTATCCCTTCTCACCCTACTGAATGGCCCGATGCTTGGAGAACGTTCGAAGCAGGAATGCTCATTGCAGTAGAGCCGATGCTTTCTGTCGGTACGGGTCAGATTGAAACTGTTAAGGGACAGTGGCCTATTTTTTCCGCTGACCATTCGATGAGTGTTCATTACGAGGCAGATGTGCTTATCACTGAAGATGGACCTGTTGACTTAACTGAAGGTCTTCAACAATTACCTGAAATCGTCGGAGTTTAATTAACTATGTCAATGTTTTCAATTCTCGCAGTTTGTGCTCTTAACATTATTACTGATATTGAGTATCCGAACTCAAACAGAACTGATTTCGCTGAGATTATTCATGGTGTTGAAGTTCAAGACCCATATCGCTGGCTAGAAGATGATGTTAGAGAGAGTGATGAGGTCAGAGCATGGGTTACTGCAGAAAATGAAGTGACAAGGTCGTACTTAGATTCGATTGAAGTTCTTCCTTCAATAAAGGAGCAACTTACCAACGCATGGAATTACCCAAAACAAGGGCAACCATTTCACCGAGGAAGCAGATGGTTTCAATCTAGGAATACTGGATTACAAAACCATAGTGTCATTTATACTGGCACTGCTCCAACTTCAATAGACGAAGTACTGCTAGATCCAAACACGTTTTCTGAAGATGGCACACGTGCGTTGTCCATGTATAGCCCAAGCCCCGAAGGCACGTATCTAACTTGGGGAATTTCGGACGCTGGTTCTGATTGGGCAATCTGGTACACAAAGAATTTAAAAACTGGCGAACAACTTTCTGAAGTGTTAAGTGATATCAAAAACGACTCGCCTGCGTGGCTACCTGATGAAAGCGGCTTTTATTACTCTCGATATCCAAATTCAGATAGTGAGGGTCATATCGAAACCACCAATAACTCTGAGCTTTGGTTTCATAAAATTGGTACTGATCAGTCTCAAGACAAACTTGTGTGGGCTGACCCAGAACACCCTCATCGATATTATGGCGCTTCAGTGACTAAAGATGGTGGTTGGTTAGTTGTCACAGTAAATGAAGGCACGTCTTCAAACAACGCCCTACTTATCAAAGGTCCAGATGAAGATTTTCTTCATTGGCTCGTTCCGACATTTGATGCTGCGATTTCACTCATCGGCGGCGTAGGTGACAAACTCTGGTTTACAACTGATCGGAATGCACCTAAAAGTAAAATTGTATCTGTCGATTTGAGTGAAGAAACACCCACATGGACCGAAATTATTCCGCAGCAACAGGATATTTTGCGAAGTGCAGATATCGTAGGCGGTAACATTACAACTACATGGCTTGAAGATGCTTCTACAAAAGCAAGTGTTTATTCCTATAAGGGAGAAAAGTTATACGACGTACAGATGCCCGGAATTGGAACTGCGTATGGGTTCAGTGGGCAGAACGAAGACAAAGTCGTGTATTGGTCATTTACAAGTTACAACCAACCCCCAACAATTTACTCGCTTGAGTTAGATTCAGGTCAAACAGAGGTGTTCGCAAAAACCGAGTTCCCTATCGACCTTTCAAATGTTGTTGTGAAACGGGCTTTTGTTGAAAGTACCGACGGGAAAAAAGTTCCTCTCTTTATTGTCGCTGACAAAGAGACCAAACTTGATGGAAACAATCCAGTGCTTCTTTACGGCTACGGAGGATTTGATATTCCAATACTCCCTTACTTCTCACCATCAAGAGCAACGTGGATCAACATGGGTGGCATATACGCAGTTGCATGTATTCGAGGCGGAAGCGAGTACGGCCGAGAGTGGCACGAAGGTGGCATGCTCTTTAACAAACAACAATGTTTCGATGATTTCATTGCGTGTGGCGAGTGGCTTATAGAACATAATTGGACATCAACTGAAAAACTTGGAATCCAAGGTGGCAGTAATGGCGGCTTACTCGTTGGTGCCTGCATGACTCAACGACCAGATTTGTTTGGGGCATGTCTGCCAGCAGTTGGAGTACTGGACATGATTCGTTTCCCACTTTTCACAGTCGGCTGGGGCTGGACCAGTGATTATGGATCACCAGATGAACCTGAGATGTTTAAATATTTGCTTGGATACTCTCCATACCACAACGTGGAATTTGGCTCTTGTTATCCCCCAACGATGGTCACGACTGGAGATACCGACGACCGAGTTGTCCCCTCCCACAGTTTCAAGTTTGCTGCTCAATTGCAATATGCTCAACAGTGTGATAATCCTGTTCTCATTAGAATCGAAACTCGAGCAGGCCATGGCGCTGGAAAACCGACTTGGCTTCGCATTGAAGAGGCTGCAGATGTGTACGCGTTTTTGTATAAGAATCTCGGCGTGACTGTCACACCGAGCGAGTCCGCGAGCGCAAAGTGACAGTCGCACTTCCGTACATGCCACCACACAGAGTACAATGCCACTTAAATGCAAATTAAACTTTCCAATCCTCGAGGGTTTTGCGCGGGCGTACGAGTTGCAATTGAAATTGTCGATGAACTGCTCGATGTCATGGATGAACATGAGCATTTATACGTTTACCATGAAATTGTCCACAACCGCCATGTTGTCCAAAGATTGAGAGAACGAGGAGCAATATTTGTAGAAAATGTTAGCGAAGTGCCAGAAGGCTCACTTGTTGTCTTCAGCGCTCATGGTGTCAGCCCTGCGATCAAAAAAGAGGCGGTTTCGCGATCTCTCATTTGCATCGATGCGACATGCCCACTCGTGATAAAAGTCCATGCTGAGGCCATTCGTTACGCTAAACGCGGATGGCAAATTCTACTCATTGGTCACAAGAATCATCAAGAAATCATAGGCACATTAGGCGAAGCCCCGAACTCAATTCAGATCGTGGAAACACCAGAAGACATTCAATCACTTTCCATAATTGACCCCACGAAATTAGTCTATCTCACTCAAACCACACTTAGCATTGACGATGCTAATATCATTATTGACGCTTTAAAAAAGAACTTTCCAGAAATACACTCCCCTCCAAGCGACGACATCTGTTACGCAACTACAAATCGACAGTTAGCGCTTCGCGAAAATGCTTGTGAAGTGGATTTAGTTCTCGTTGTCGGGAGCAACAATAGTTCTAACTCTGTACGGCTAACCGAAATTTCGGAATCATCTGGAACAAGTTCTTACTTGATAGATGATGTGACGATGCTCCAAGGAGGTTGGTTTGAAAATGTAGACAGAGTGTTGGTCACTGCAGGGGCTAGTGCACCAGAACATCTTGTCACAGAGTTGGTTGAATATCTGATTCAACATTTCAATGGAAAACTTGTCGACAGCGCCAATGTGAATGAAGGGATGTACTTTTCAAAGCCTCAATCTCTAACAAACTATCTGAAGAAGAAAAGTATCACAATAGAGGGAAAAGAACAATGAACTCAAAAGTCCATGCGCTTGAGTTGTTCCCAAGAGATATTGATGCTTTAGTTGCCGATCTTGGGATGCCCACGTATGCGAGTACTCAAATTCTGGACTGGATTTACAATAAGAAAATAAAGACTATCGAATCGATGACGAACGTTAAAAAAGAGTATCGAGAACTCCTCGATAACAAACTTTTTTTTCGAAGATCAAAAGTTGTCACAACAAAACATGCTTCTGATGGAACTATAAAAAAACTACTTGCTTGGGACAAAGGAGAGAAACAGACTGAAACCGTCATGATTCCAACAAAGTCTCGTAAAACAGCATGTGTTTCTAGTCAAGTCGGTTGCCCAGTTGGCTGCACATTCTGCGCATCAGGGCTTGAAGGGCTAGAAGGGAATCTTGCTGTTGGTCAAATTGTCGAGCAGTTAATTCGGTTAAAAAAAGAAAACATCACAAATGTCGTGTTCATGGGGATGGGGGAACCGATGGCAAACTATGACGCTGTAACGAGAGCAATCAGAATCATGAATGCACCTTGGGGTTTAGGTATCGGCGCACGAAAGATAACCGTTTCAACAGTCGGTTTACCTGCTGCAATTGAACGTCTTTCGAAGTTCGAAATCCCAATCACTCTTGCATTAAGTTTACATGCGCCTGATGACGAATTACGAAAACAACTTATTCCTTGGGCGAAGTTCGCAACAATTGAAGAAATTCTGAAATCTTGCAGCCATTATTTCAATGCAACGGGAAGAGAAATTACCCTTGAATATTTACTACTTGGAGGTGTAAATGACCGAGTCTCTCAAGCGAAAGAACTCGCTGATTTGTGTAAAACACTTCGTTGTAATGTAAACTTAATCAGATACAACCCTGTTCCAGACTTACAGTTTAAACGACCAGATACTGCTCAAGTACATCGGTTTCAAGAAGCGCTTTCAAAATATGGTGTGAATTCACACATCAGAGCTAGTCGTGGGCAAGATATCGCTGCAGCGTGTGGACAGTTAAAAAGAGAACATCAACAAATCACCCTTGAAGAATCTTCTTAATCTCTAAAAGCGAACTCCTCTGCAAATCACCATTCAATGCCCGTTTGTGTAATTCGTTAAATCGTTCAACCCATACATCATATTTTTCTGGCTCGCGTGTTGCTAGGCGTGCTGCATTAAGCACCGCATCTCGGATCGCCCTATTTCTCTTATGCCCGCGCCATTTATGAGGAATGATTTTTCCTATCCAAGAAACTATTGCAGAAGACCAATCACTCGTTCGCAAATCAATTTGCAAAGACCAATTCCAAAGACCAATTCGAATCCTAGACAGGAATCGCCTCTTCAATGTATCTCCTCGTGACAACCGCACGTTCAATCGTGCTCGGATTCTTCGTAAAATTTCAGGGCTTCTAGCGAGTTGTGCTAAGTAGATTGGATCTCTGATGAGAATGACTTCGGCAATTGGGAGAACTGCCTTTCTAGTTAATAACCTCCCTGTTTCTACACGATCTACATCATATAACTGTTGAATTGATTCTAAATAGGTATATGCAGTTTCTTCACCACCCCATAGCATGCATCTGCGTAATCCATTAATCAAATCTACCATGACTTGACGTCCCTCGGTCGATTCCACTAAACCCGACAACGATTGCTTCGCTCGAATAATCAGTCTCTCGATAGTTTCTGCTTTAGAAACACCCCTCTTCCCTAACTTATAGTAGTCGCGAACTGATCGCTTCATCATCTTTGAGAGATCAACTTGAAATTCCTCTTTGACTGGTTGCCACGCATTCTCTGGATCTAAAGCAACCTGTCTGCCAAAATTAAACGACTCAATACTTCTTGCAAATCCTTCTTTTTCAACCAACGCAACTGCGGCATTAATTGCATCGACGGTTGCAGGGATAAGTCCCAATTGAAATGCCATTCCAAGTTGGATAACATCACCTAATCTCTCGTTGTGAAATCGATACCTTGCAAGAGATGCAAAACTTCGTACAACTGCAGAATCAGTTTTGCAAGAAGTAGAAATCGTAGAAATATTTATTGTTGCGGGTAACCCTTCAACATCTGCCAATGATGATTGGCGTTCAAGAGGATCTGTGTTAACAACTGCATAAGTACGTTGAGGTGATGCAACTTGAAGTGCCCTTTTTGGGTCGATTGAACGAAGAACCTCTTCCCTGTCCCAACCGAGCAACAAATCTGCCTCACCCCACGGGATCGATGCAACGAGCGGGCGAAACGATCGGGTGGTTTGCTTTCTAGTAAACAGTATCTGTGTCCATGCTCTACGACCTGCACCTACAAACGCACTGTTGCATTGAGAACATATTTCATACCCCATTTGCCTCCCCGCTTCCATTAGGATTTTCCCTACAACCCCCGGCTGGTCTCCTCTTGATCCTGCAATGTGAACTCTCCAGGTTGGGCTTGAAGCATGAATGGGTTGAGGAGGAGAAACTCTCTTCGTAGTTTGAGCAACTACACGTACTGGTGGTTTAATTCTTGTGACTTCAACTCGCTCTAATAATGGGCGTAAAGAAAAGCGGATTTTCTGACCTTGATTTTTAATCCAACGAGAACTTAAAGTAGATTCCAAAGGCATCGCAGGAACACCAGCAACAGGTTGAAGAGGTTCGATAGGCGAAATTCGAACTGAGGCCATTTGCTCCACTGGGATGACGATTGCGTGCTGAGGCCTAAAGCCACGTTGGTCAATATCTGTTGCTGTTTCTGTAAGCTTCTCCACATCAAATTGAGGTTCAGCCCCATCATTCACCAAGATGATTGAAATACCTTTGCGGCGGCATGCTGCGACAATCGCAGCATCAAGTTCTTCACGATTATCAAGAGATACTTCCACAACTGAGTTTTGGTCATCCCCTTTTGCTGAAGTGATAGACTCAACAATCATAGACAATGTATTGTTTGACTCGTTGCTCCTCCAAACTAGCAAAATGCGTGTTTGAGATTGATTTCTTGCATCTCTAACAACGTCTGCACCATCAGAGATGAAATTATGTTCGCCCCATGTTTCTACGTAGACAGTATCTTCATCACCTTCAATACTGTGTTTCCCATCGATGACTAAGGAGTTCGATGTCTCTAATGATTTGAATACATTAATCGAAGTTTCTCGTAACAATTTTAATGCTGCACTTGTTCCAAAAGGAGTTCTTCGAGTTGACATAATATTTAAATCAGGAAGAGTTGGAAGTAAATGAAGACTCACTTGAGCAGATGGTTTTACATCATGCAATAAGTGCTGAGTTAATCTAGCAACCACGCTTGGATGTAATGAATCAACCGGAACTTTAACTGGCTCTAGTTCAGGGTCTATCGGAGGCAACTCAGTTCCCCAAATTGCTGCAACTTCTCCTCCCTCTCGTTGCATAGATTGTGCAATTGAGATAATTTCTTGTTCAACCTCACCAGGGCGTGGTTCTAGCACCACAACATGTCTGCATCTTGAAATCAATCTTTCAACTGGCACAGCATCAAGCGGGTGAATCAGCCTTAAGTTTAACATTGGAACTCGACCCAACAGTTGTAACTCGCTCACTAAATATTTAAGTGCAGGGTCTGACATGCCCACAGTGACAAAGCCAACGGAAATCTTTTCGCCAGGGCTTGGCAAGGTTCGTTGCCTGTTGAGTTCTAATTTTCTCCCTAGACGAGTTGGAGAAATAGTTTCTGCAGGTTGTCGACTTTGTTGAGCGTTAGGCGATTGTGAAGACTCTATAGAAGCAGAACCGCCTAAAATTCCATGATGAGCAATCAATACGACTGGTCGAGATGTTGAAAGTGAAAGTTTTACTGCAGCACTTGTGCAATATGTTACTTCTGAAGGGGTACAGGGTTCCACAACACAAAGTCCCGCTCGCTTTGCAGACTCTCTTGGGAATAAATGAGGTGCAATCAAAGGATGATCTTCGACTACGAGAATAAGCGGAGATTGAACAACTGCTTCACTTGCATATTTCATTGCTTTCGCAATTTGACGATTTGGTACAAACACAACTGCTGGCTGATTACCTTCGCATGCAAGTGTCACGCCTCTACACGCAGCGTACACAGAACGGCATGAATCTAATTTTGAAAGTTCAGCCCAGAAAGGTTCACTTTTTGGTGAGAACACATCCCATGTTTGTGAATATTCATGCAGTCCTTCAAAAATAGATGAAATTGCCCAAACTGATTTCAATTGCTCTTGTTTTACAGTTGATGCACTCATACTGTGGGTGCCCTTGGAATGATCCAACGAGACATCGCTTCAGCGAAGCCATGCTCATCATGATGCCCTGCGATGACATTTGCATGTCCTTGAACCTCTTCTGTTGCATTCTCCATCGCAATCGAAAGTTTTGCTTCTTTTAGAACTTCGATATCGTTTAATCCATCACCTATTGCAGCAATACGCAATTCAGTAATCTCATCACCTAAGTGGGATTCTAACATGGACCATTTATTTACTGTATATCCGAACACTTCTAGAAGGTGAGTAGATGAACCCGTTGCTTCAGCAGAAGTTACTGCAGACCAATGCTGTAATTTAGCTCTACCTTCTAACTCCACCTCAAGTTGCTCTGCAACTGACCGCAAGTCATCTTCATGAGCAACTGCCCCAACTCGCAAGGTGTGGGTTGGCCAAGGATCGTCATCAATAGTTGGAACTGAATGTACCGAGATTCCTAACGACTCGAACCACCATTCAGAAGCGCTATGCAGTGGAGCATCTCCAACAAGAACATATTGCGCATCGCAAGCAGTCCCATCTTTGAGAAGTAAACATCGAAGATTTTGATGTAGCACCCTAGCGGTTACATCTTTGACCACAGAATCGTCAACAACATTTCGTCTAAGGCACTCGCCATCTCGGTTCGTTAGTTGAGATCCCCCTGCTGTAATACATACACCTGTGTGGTTAATCCGCTTCAGAATATGTTTACATTCTTCAAAACTACGACCTGTAGCAACAACAGTCTCGATTCCAGATTCCTTCACTCGATCAAGAGCGTGGAGATTCTGGTCTGAAACCTCACCTTGTTTACACAAGAGTGTCCCGTCTAAATCTAAGCATAAAACATCCCATTGTTTGGTTTTCACCCCCGTAACCTACGTTCTGAAGGGCAATAGAGCAACCCCTAGTTCAATAGACTTGATTCTTACTCTTTTTCGCATTACTCTTTAGGCGTGCGAGACCTCAGGAGAAGCAAGAGTGATTGAATCTGCAAAGAGCATGATTCCCTCATCGCTTGCGAGTTCACTTGAACCAGTACTCATTTCACAAACCAATAACAAAATCAAAGATATCCATTGGTTCCGAACGGATTGGCAACGAGGCGGTGCTGCAACTGGATATGCAACGTGGGTAGAAGATTCTAAAGTTAGTGAAGTCGTCATCAAACTCCCAGTCGTAGAGAAAGAGTTGAGGTGGACTAGATGTATGCAAGGTGCGAATGGTGTTGCACCAACTCTATTCGCAAGTGGAGAACAACTGAACGGATACGATCTTGCTTGGATGGTGATCGAGCGTTTCCCCGTTGGGCCATTAGGTAAGCATTGGGAAGAATCAAATATTCAACGAATTGCCGATGCAGCAGCACGATTCACAAAATCAGCGAGTGAATTTCCAATTGATCAGCTTGGTCGCAGAGAGGACTGGAAGGAACTATTAAAAACAGCTAAGAAAAGTGTTCGAGAAAATCATATTGAAGACGAGCCAAGTTGGAAAAAAGCACACTCGTTACTTTCCAAAAAATTAAACTCAATCTTAGAAACTTGGAGGGCTCGTCGCATCGATCAGTGGCTACATGGCGATCTTCATCTTGCGAATGCGATGTGCCGAACAGATGACCCCCAAGCAGATGTTTCACTGATCGATCTTGCAGAAGTACATGCTGGACATTGGGTAGAAGATGCTGTGTATCTTGAACGACAACTCTGGGGCTATAAAAGCAGACTAAAGTCCTCAAAACCAGTCCATGCAATGATGGCAGCAAGAAAGTCACTGGGGATGCGAGTTGATGAGAATTTCAATGAACTCGTCGATATTCGCAGGCTTCTGCTCGCTGCAACAGCACCTGCCTTTATGCAATCTGAAGGTGACCCTAGGTATTTAGCTGCTTGTTTGCAACAATTTCAAAACACAGCAGACAGATTGCATCTCAAGTAACAACTTGTTCGATGTTTGCTTGTTTCTACTTATTGGGCTAGAATGACCGATTCTAGACGAGGATACAATCATGGATCGTGACCGCTTAAAAGATATTCAAACAGCAGACCTCTCCGAAAGCCAAGTCAATGAGGATTTCGTTCAATGGTTGAAAACCAAGGGGCCAAATTATCTGCTCATTATCATGATTGTGATTGCTGGATATTTGTTCTTCATTAATTATCAACAATCAAAAGACGCATACCGTGCAGAGGCATGGATTGCGTATATTGAAGCTAGCTCGACAGGGCTTCCTGCATCAAACGAAGATATTGCTCAAACTTACTCGGATGTTGATGCATTGCAATCTCTTGGCTTGCTCAGTGCAGCAGATGGATATATGCGTTCTGTTATTTCAGGACAAACTCTTGAAAGTAATGCTGATATCGCAACCATGCTTACCGAAGAAGATCGATCGTTCTATCTACAGAAAGCCGATGGGCTGTACGCAAAAGTAATCGAAACAGACAACAACTCCGATGAGCATACTATTCTTGCTGTATCTGGAATGAATGGTCGAGCAGCAGTCGCTGAATCAAAAGGTGATGTTGAATCCGCTAAAAGATTCTATGAAGCTGTGATTAGCCGCTCAAAGAACACCTTTCCGGCTCTTGCTGCACAAGCACAAAGTCGTATAGATTCACTTGATGTCTTAGTTGAGAAAGTTGTTCTTCCTACAGATGCTGAAGTAACAGCTCGTAATAATCAAACTTTACAAAGAGACCCCACGCCAATTAATACGACAATTGACGGACTCACTGATCTTTCAGAATCTGGCCAGTAACAATGAATTTACCGAGGAATCGGTCAAAAAAGTTTTTAGATGGCGGCGGGAATATCAACACTGAGGCTCTTTTTCGGGCGTACCAAGAGCAAGGATTAGATGATGATTCCATCGAAGTTACTTTTACAATTTCAAAAAATCTAAATCGTCGACTCGATAGTTATCTTGCTACTCGCATTCCTTTTCTTTCTAGAACAAGCATCAAAAAAATAATAGAAGAAGAATTAGTAACTGTGAATGGAACCTTTCCTAAAGGCTCAACAAAACTTCACAAAGAAGACGTTATTTCAATTATCCTTCCACCCCCGCCTTCAACCGATTTAGTTGCAGAAGAAATTCCACTTACAATAATTTATGAAGATCATAATTTGATTGTGATTAATAAAGATGATGACATCATTGTTCACCCAGCGAGATCAAACAAATCTGGAACGATTATTAATGGTCTAGCATGGCATTTCCAACATGTCACAGATGGCGCACTTTCATCAGTTGGAGAAGAATTCGCTCGACCAGGAGTTGTTCACCGTCTTGATAGACATACAACTGGCGTGATGGTGGCTGCAAAAACAGATACTGCTCATTGGAGATTAAGCAAGCAATTTGAGAAAAGGAAGACACGAAAACGTTATCTCGCTGTTGTACACGGAGAAGTTGAACCATTGACCGACACGATCGATGTTCCACTTGGAAAACATCCAACGAAACGAGACGGCTATGCTGTTCGGTGGGATGACACTGGAAAACCTTCAGTAACCGTATTCCACGTTCGTGAGATTTACGACGGCTTTACACTCGTTGAACTTGATTTAAAAACTGGAAGAACCCATCAAATCCGTTTGCATATGCAACATCTAGGTTATCCGATTGTCGGAGATGATATCTATGGTGGTAAACATCTAAAGATTTCAGACATTGTTCCTCGAGGTGTAGATTGTGATCAGAATAGATTAGATTGTGTGATCAAACGCCAAGCACTTCATGCTACTTATCTTTCATTTACACATCCAATCACAAACTCGCCTTCAGAATTTACCGCACCACTCCATGGTGATATGGCTGTTCTGGTGAAACTGCTTCGTCAACATCGTTTCAAAAAAGCACCTACTCTTCCAAATACGATGATCGATCTCGACACAGCAGTTCGATACCCTGAATCTTAACCTATTGTGTTCACTGCAGTTACAAGATACTCAGCCATAAAATTCCACAAACAACTTACGGCTCTGAGCCGCAATATGCCATATCTCTGCCGCCAGAAAAAAGGTACATTTTTGAATTAACGCATCTTGATCGAGACGAGCGCGATCATCGCAAGAATAACCGCAGCAATCCAGAAACGAATCACGACCTGCGATTCAGACCACCCCTTCCGATGGAAGTGGTGATGGATAGGTGCACATCGAAAGATTCTTTTGCCACCAGTAAACTTCGAATAATAAATTTGTAAAAAACTACTACCAATTTCAATAATAAAAATCCCGCCAATAATGAGTAGCAAAAATTCCTGCCTGATAATGATTGCAATCGTTGCGAGTAAACCCCCAAGTGGCATCGATCCCGTATCTCCCATAAACACTTGAGCGGGGTGGCAGTTGAACCACAAAAAACCTAGGCACGCACCAGCAGTTGCGCCCGCTACAACCATCATTTCTGATGCTCCTTCGATGTAGGGCAGTAACAGATATGAAGCTAAATCTGAGGAACCTGCAATATAGCAAAGCACCATCATTGCAAAACTTGCAATCATTACGGTTCCCGGAGCCAATCCATCAAGCCCATCTGTAATGTTTACAGCATTTGACATCAACATCACCATAAAAATTGACAAAACAATAAATGACCCTGCGCTTAACAAAATCACATTAGGCGAAAGCGTAAGGGATTCCATCCCAGGCACGTAGGTACGGACAAAGGGTAGTGTCAATGAGTGAGCAACTTCGCTCACACCAGCATATTTCCAAGCCATCAGCGCAACGACCACCCCAATTCCGAACTGAAAAAGTAGTTTTTCCCAACGATACAAGCCGTCTCTAGAACCTAATTTTCGATGACCAGACACCAACTTTAGAAAATCATCGATACCGCCTAGGACTGTAAACAAAATGATTACCATCATCAATAACCGTACATAGTGATTAAACAAATCAGCGAACAACAGCGTAGTCAAGAGGACTGAACCCATTAACAAGACACCACCCATCGTTGGGGTGTTTTCTTTGCTTTTCATTAATGCATCTAATTCAGCGTGGTTGAAGTTTGCATGATCACCAATTTTCCATTTAATTAATAATCGGATCCATGTTTTCCCAAAACACATCACAATCAAGAAGGCAACAATGACAGCGGTGAACGCTCGAAACTCTAGGCGGTAAAAAACTTGGAGAATAGAATAAAGCCCAATACTATCGAGCCATTGATCCATTGATTGCAATAGGTTGTAAATCATTTGTTAACTGAGTATCGTCGACTACTGGCTTGAAACTTTCGTTTGGCGCTTCAATTCAATCACTCGTTCAAGTTGCATCCCTCTTGAGCCTTTAAGAAGAACAGTGTCATCTGGTTGCAACATAGAAACAATTCGATTCAGCGCATCAATAGTTGCCTCCTTTTCATATATTGACGTAACTGTCTGTGATGCACTTTTCATCTCTTCTCCAACCAAAATAACAACATCTGCTCCTACTGACTCAATACTTGACGACAACAGCCTGTGTTCAGCATGTGCGTGCTCACCTAATTCAAGCATATCACCAAGAATCAAAATTTTTCGAGAACAAGGAATCGATTTAAAGAATTCGAGCGCTGACTTCATAGAAGCTGGGTTCGCATTGTAAGAGTCGTCTATAAACGTGATGCCATCAACTTCAGTTCTCTGCAATCTTCCTTCTGCCCCTTGAAAACCCTGCAATCGTTCCAAAAGAAGTGTTACACCGAATTCTGGATTCGCATGCCTACAAGCAGTAATTGCAACTGCAGCATTCTTCGCATTATGCTCCCCAAGCATCGAAAGGGTGCAGTCAATACCATCAATTCGAAGAGTCGAATGCCCCGAGGCGTCAACACCTGTTTCAATCTGAACATCAGCATTACTTGTGCTTCCAAGGGTGCAAACCGAAGCAGAAATTTCGAATCCTCCAAGGTCAATTTCTAAAGGAACGATGGCTACTCCGTCACTTGTGACAGATTCAAGAAGTTTGGCTTTTTCAGCCAAGATAGTCTTGTAATCTCCAAATCCCTCAAGGTGTGCATGCCCGATTGTGGTCAATATTCCAATATCTGGTTGAACTAATGTCGCAAGTGGTGCAATCTCGCCTATCTCATTTGCCCCAACTTCAGCAACGAGATACTCGGCACCCTCTGCATCAAGAATTGTAAGTGGAACACCTAAATCATTATTAAAACTCTTTTTTGATTTCGTTGCTGTTGGTCCCAACATCAACGCAATCATGTCTTTCGTTGTTGTTTTACCAACCGAACCAGTCACGGCAATGACTTTCTTTACCTGCAATCTCTTCCTCCGATGCGTTGCGAGATCAAAGAGTGCCTTGCGGACATTTTTGACTTGAACAACTGGAACCGACGCGGAGATTTCTTTTTCAACAACAACTGCGCTGCACCCTGCAGAGATTGCCGCTTCAATAAACTGATGCCCATCAACATTGTCGCCTCCCAATGCAAAGAATACATTCCCAAGCATACATTGCCTTGAATCAATCGAAGCCCCTTCACATTGCACATGATCATCGCCTACAAGTGAGCCTTGAACATACGATGCAAGTTGTTTGGTTGTAAATGCCACAGTTACGAGCCCATTGATTGATTGCGGATTGCTTGAGTTGCAATTTCCACATCGTCAAATGGAATCACCCTATCAATCAGAATTTGATTCTTCTCATGCCCTTTTCCAGCGATGACAACAACATCGCATTCAGCAGCAGAATCAATTGCAGTTTCTATTGCTATCTTTCGATCAACAATCCTATGCACAAGGGAACGCCTATCTTTAGGAACGCCATGTAAAACTTCATCCAAAATCTTTTCTGGATCTTCACTTCTAGGGTTGTCACTTGTTGCATACGCAACATCACCGACAGTTGCAGCAACACAACCCATTCGAGGTCGTTTCGATTTATCCCTATCTCCACCACAACCGAATACAACGTGCAGTTTTCCTCCTTCTGGCAACACATCCCGAACAGACCAAAGCATTTGTTCTAAGGCGTCATCAGTATGAGCAAAGTCGACAAATACTGTTGATTTGTCTGACTCTACCCTCTCAAGGCGCCCCGGAGGGGGAATCGCTGTTGAAATCGCTTTCTGAATTTGTTCTTTCGATGCCCCCAACTCATATGCAACTGTTGCTGCTTGAAGAGCGTTGATTGCGTTGTGTTTCCCAATCAAAGGCAGTCGAACTTCGATGGCTCCCCAATTTCCATGCAATCGAATTTGCGAGCCATCCAATTTTTCATCGATAATCTCTACCCAAGATGAAGCGGCATCGCTCTGGGTCCTGCAAGAAATCACTTTAGCCTTTGCTCTAGTTGCAACAGACCAACTCGCTGGATCATCCATATTAATGACTGCGCACGTAGATACGACATCAAACAATTTCATCTTCGCAAACAAATACGCATCTGCTGATCCGTGATAATCAAGATGGTCACCAGACAAGTTAGTAAACACACCAATATCAAAATCAAGAGCTGCAACCCTCCCTTGGTCTAGCGCATGGCTTGAACATTCCATGACTGCTACTTCACAACCATTGTCGACCATCGAATGGAGAATTTTCCCAATGTCACAAAAACTTGGTGTCGTCAAAGTTGATTGCTCTGCAACAATTCCATCATCACATACAATCGTCCCGAGCATCCCACATTTCTTCCCTGAACTACTCAAAATATGCTGAATCAACCAAGAGACTGTCGTCTTACCATTTGTTCCAGTTACTCCAATTAGTTTTAACTTTTTAGATGGCTCACCGTGGAATCTTTCTGCGATGATTGCACCAACTTTGCAAGGGTCATACGTTTCTACGACTGTGATGTCTCGATTTTGAAGTGATTTTGCAACACCTGGAGTGCAGACGATGGCTGTAGCACCCTTGTTCATTGCATCTTCAATGAACGCTGCACCATCCCTACGAACACCACTTCTGGCGATAAAGATAGCCCCCTTTGTGACACGATCTGAATGTTGCACGACATCTGCTACAGATGTGGTTTGTTGGCCAACAATCTGCGCATCGAGTCCTTGAACTAATGTTTCTACGGTGTGCATCCTTGCTCCAACAGGATACAGGAAGTTGCCTCTCTACGAAAGGATGAACATCGCATCTCCATAACTGTAAAAACGATAATTAGAATCAATTGCGTGTTCATATGCTTCATGTAAGCGGCCAATTCCAATTTTGGCTGCAACGAGGGTTAATAATGTTGATTTAGGCAAGTGAAAGTTCGTCAATATGCCATCAATGAATGAAAAAACGTATGGAGGAGAAATCATCAAATTCGTTGAACCAGATAGCCCCCCCTCAGTTGGCCACAAGTCCATAGGTGGTAATGATTCGAGCGTACGTACTGAAGTCGTTCCAATTGCAATGATTGGTTTTCCTTCGATTTTCCCTCTTTTCAACTGGTCAAGGCTTTCCTGAGAGACTGACCAATTTTCAGAATGCATGACATGTTCAGAGAGGGTCGGCGTTTCAATCCCTTTGAACGTACCTGCACCAACATGCAATGTCACAGGAACTATTTCTACACCCAATGCTTTCAGTTCAGCAAGTAATGCATCATCAAAGTGCAATCCTGCAGTCGGGGCTGCCACAGATTCGGATTGGGATTCGTCTGCAAAGACAGTTTGATAATGTTCGCGATCTTGGCAATCTGGAATATTCGCTTCCCCACGAGCCCGCAAAATGTATGGTGGTATAGGAGTAGTTCCAACTTGATTCAATATCTCAAGTGCACCCACAGGTGAAGAACACTTACACAGCCAATTTGCTCCATCACGTTCAACTAATTTGAGTTCAATTTCATCACTCAAGAGCAACGTAATCCCTGCTCGCAATTTTCCATTACTTTTAAGCATCACAAGCCAATACTGTTCGACTTCTTTTAGAAACAACCCCTCTACTTTCCCACCTGAATCTTTGCGAGTTGTCATAAATCGTGCTGGCAACACTGCTGTTTCATTTACAACTAGAATTGCGTTCTGAGGGAGCAGCGAGGGCAAATCACTAACTTTGAAATCACGAAATGAATCTTCTTCAACGACTAACAATTTAGCAGAAGACCGTGGAGTCACTGGCTCAACTGCAATACGATTTTCTGGCAAGTCATATTCCAAATCTTCAAGTGTAAGTTGACGAGTCAAACGATTCACTTCAAATGCTCTGGCAAGTATTCAACTAACTCTTGTGGCACTCGTTTTAACCCTCTACGCAATGCTTTTGCTAACGCATAGCGAAGCGAGTCATCTCTACGCTTCAGAACATTTTTCGTCACACGAATATCATTCGCAATCATTGCATTTATCGACCATTCCCATGCTTTGTACTCTTCTAGACATCTGGGTTTATAAATATGGAAGCCAATTGCGTGGTGCCCAACTTCATGCAGGAAGATAGCACAACTCATTGGACCTTTTGGGTACGGTGACTCAAGCATTCGAGAAATGTTCCCATGCTTATCTTTGAGTTCCCAAGCACATCCACTCATCGAAGTACGCCATTTACGGATTCGAAATCCATACGATTCTTTCATCGTTTCAACAAGAGCATCATATTTCGCCTGAATTGGTCGAGGATTCGTTGAAGTTGTTTTCACCGTAGGCTCAGGTGTTTTTAACAAATCCCACAAGGTTAATGCCATCGCTCTCATGTTCATTTGGGCACCTCACACATATCACCCAACTGTATTGACCGCCCATTGCAAAAATCTTTCCAGCTCATCGAGGTACTGCCTGCGGGTTTCAATTGAAGGATTTCAATTGATCCTTCACCGACTGCAATTGTTCCATTTTCTAAAATCTCGCCTACCTCTCCATCTCCATTGTTGGGAATAGCATTTAATATTTTGCAGTCCGTCCCTGCAATAGTGATGTGACAACCTGGCCATGGTGAATACCCACGTATTTCATTTGCAATTGCCTGAGCCCTTTGGGTTAAATCAATTTTCGCATCATCTCGAGAAATTTTCGGTGCATAAGTCACCTGCGTTTCATCTTGCTCCATACCCTTGAAATTACCATTCAGAACTTCCTCAATGATTTCAGGGCCGAGTAGTGCTAAACGATCATGCAACTCACCCGCTGTTTCTCGTTCACCAATTTTAATTTCACGTTGAGCAAGAATTTGCCCACCATCCATTTTTTGGGAGAGGGTAATAACGCTGACTCCTGAAACTTGGTCTCCATGCACAATAGCAGCATTAATCGGCGAAGCTCCCCGCCATCTTGGCAACAACGACGCATGTAGATTGATGGTAGGTCTAGAGCCAATAAATTCTTCAGAAAGTTTCTGACCAAATGCGATGACGACAACCGCGTCTGGTTGCAAAGCATTCATTTTCTCGATGAACTCGACCGAGTTCACATTTTCGCTTTTAAAAACATCAAGCCCTTCTTCGATTGCCCATTTTCCAATTGCTGTTGGCTTTTGAATGCGATTTCGACCTGCGGGTTGATCTGGGTTCGTCACAACTCCCACGACGGTATGCATTGAAGCAAGCCACTTAAGTGTACACAAGCCAAATTCACCAGAACCAAGGTAGAGAATGTTCATTGTTGGAGTCGCTCAAGACCACGGATTAATTTTCGATTCACCAGCCGATCCATCACCGACATTTTGTCAATAATGAGAATGCCATCAAGATGGTCATTTTCGTGTTGCCAAATTCGGGCAATAAACTCGTCGCTCTCTTCTGTTTTAGGATTTCCTGATGCATCATGACCTGAAATTCGGATTGAAGTGGGTCTCTTAATTTCACCACGGATTTCAGGTAAACTCAAACACCCCTCTTCGTCGCTCTGGATAGGACTTTCAATGACTTCCAAAACTGGATTCATCCAAACATGTGCGGCTTCCTCGTCATCTGGATCTCGAGTCACAAAGATTCTCCAAGGTACACCGATTTGTGGGGCTGCAAGCCCAACGCCATTGTGTTCAAACATCATTTCGACCATCCGCTTTGCAACGGCTTGAACGTTCTGATCTGTCGGGTCTACCTCTGAACCACGTTCCATCAGAATTGGTGATGGGTAGAGGTGTAGAGTGAGAGATTGTGGGTCAATTGACATGAAAATCATTCTACCCCAAGCCATTGACCCAAGGTAGAATACCTCGTACCCTTTGGGGACTAGAAATTTATGGCATTATTTGGAAAGAAAACAGAATCTACAGAGGCATTTCTGCCAGACCCAGAAAAGGCAAATGCGTGGTTTGACCGAGCAAGGCAGATGGCGGAGAGCCACAATTATGAATCTGCTTTTGCTTTTTTTGCGAGTGGATTCAAGTTAGACCCACGGGATATTGAAGTGCACCGCGAAGTGTTGCAAATTGCATCGACCTATTATGACAGAGGCGGTGAACCCGCGACAAGTAAGCAGATTAAACAGGTCGATGGACCTAGCGAAATTGAGAAATTTGTGACCGCTATTTTTGTATGGTGGCATGACATCACCAACCCTAAACACGGGATGAAGGCGATTTCTGCTGCAGTGAACGCGGAACAAAACCAATACGGCTGTGAGATGGCTGACGTTGTTTTGTCGATGATGCAACGCGGCGGAAAAACACTATCCCATAAAGAACTCAAAAACTTGATGGTACTATTCAAATCAACAGACGCATGGGGCCAAGCGATTAAGGTTGGGCAAGCTGCACTTCGGATGAAACCAGAAGATTCGATTCTTGAAAGAGAACTTAATGAACTATCAGCTGAGCGTGCGATGTCAGAAGGCGGATATTCTGAAATGGGAAGTGAAGAAGGTGGCTTTCGAAAGTTTGTTAAGGACATGGACAAACAGAAAGAACTGGAAGAAGAAGAATCACTTGCAGGTGCGGGCGGAAGTAGTGAACGGGTTCTCGCAAGAGCAAAGAAAGAATTTGAAGATAATCCATCGTCACCAGATGCTGTAACTGGATATGTGAAAGTGCTCAGAAAACAAGCGACGCTTGAATCTACAAAACTTGCATTTCAAGTTCTCATGCAAGGATTCAAAACGACACAACAATACCGGTTCAGAATGGAAGCGGCTGACATCAAAATTGCGATGGGGTCGCAACAGATTCAACAAATGGAAGAAGAGAACATTCAGAATCCAAACGATGATCTCAAAGAACGAATTGAGAATGCCCAAAAGGAACTCCAAGCATTTCAAAAGAAAGAGTATGAAGAACGCGCTGTGAAATATCCAACAGATCGCAAAATCCGCTTTCAACTCGGGGAACTTGCTGTACTGGATGGAGATGTCAATCTTGCTATGGAATGTTTCCAAAAAGCAAAAGATGAACCTCGATTGCGGGTGCGTGCAGGGCAAGAACTCGGTCGTTGCTTTTCTGCTGAGGGATGGTATTCAGAAGCAATTGGTGAATTCAAAGAATCAATCAAGGCACTTGCAGGAACCGACAATGCGACTGAACTTTCGCTTCGATACGATTTAATGCAAGCACTTTCTGCGAAAGCGAAAAAGGATGGAAATATTGACCTCGCCAAAGAAGCGATGGATATTTGCTCAGGCATTGCAAGAAAAGATATTTCGTACCGAGATATCCGAGAATGCCGTCGTAATCTTGACGAACTCGTCAAAGAACTCGATTAGGGTAAATGGGAGGGGGGGGGCCACGCCCAGT
>CAZVVI010000022.1:37999-40811 GCA_964630505.1 uncultured Isosphaeraceae bacterium
AGGGTCTGACCCTCGACATGACCCTACTCGCGTGACAAACTCATCGTATTGTTCCCGAGTATCAATACCACCTGCTTGCGGATCGACCATGGCGACCGCAATCGCAAAACCATTGTCAATCGCTCTCATCTGTTCGAGTTTTCGACTGATTTCGTTTTGAGTTGGCTGCATCTGGACATACGTTTGAAGAAACTCGGGGGTGTATACATACAATCCGATATGACGAAACTCACCTTCTTGCCTAGAAAAATCGAGTGCTTGATTCTTTTCAACGCAAATTTTTACAACGTTTTCATTCTCAAGTTCATCTTCCTGCAATTGGCAAGCAGCTGTTGCCATTGAGCAATCTCCTAACACGTCTATTGCAGCATCAATGACACTCGCAGAGAGTTCTGGCTCATCCCCTTGCATATTCACCACAACATCACATTCAATATTCTGAACTGCTTCTGCAATCCGACTCGTTCCATTGGGGTGTTCCCCCGTCATGATGACTTTGGCCCCGAAATCCGTACAAATAGTCGCAATTTCATCTGAATCAGTCGCAATATACACATCCGTCACCGAAGCAGACTCGATTGCGTTCTCCCATGCATATTGAATAAGTGGCTTTCCAGTCTCTTTGGCAATCATCTTGGCTGGGAACCTCGATGAATCTATTCTTGCTGGGATAACAGCGATAACCCTTTTCGACATCGCCGTATTCTACAAGTGACAGTCACCGAAGGTGACAGTCACTGCCCTTTCTCCGCTTACTGCCTTTTTTCTTAGTGACAGTCACCGAAGGTGACAGTCACTGCCCTTTCTCCGCTTACTGCCTTTTTTCTTAGTGACTGTCACTGAAAATGGTGACTGTCACTCAATTTTGCTTGATTTGAGTACACTCCATGCTACAATCTGGAATGCCCACCCAAGATACAAACGAGACGTTCTTAAGCCAATTCGGCAAGAGCGGCGAATCCAAAGAATTCTATTCCCCAATCCCAAATGGCTATCAACAAGGTCAGACGAGGTTTGTCGTTGTGCTTGGCACTGTCATGTCTGGGCTTGGAAAAGGCATTTTTAGTTCGTCCCTTGCCAAACTGCTCCAAGACAAGGGTCTCACTGTCACGCCAGTCAAGCTAGAGGGGTATCTCAATATTGATTCTGGCACTCTCAACCCATTCCGACATGGGGAAGTGTTTGTCCTTGATGATGGCACCGAAACTGATATGGATTTGGGAACATACGAGCGAATCCTAGACCAAAATTTATCCAGAGCAAATTTCACAACTGCTGGTCAAATTTATACAGAAATATTAACCCGCGAACGAGCAGGCGGCTATCTTGGCCGTGATGTCCAAATGATTCCCCATGTCACAGGGGAAGTGAAACGTCGGCTCCGTCAACTCGCAATCGACGGTGGAAAGAATGGCAAACAAGCAGATGTTGTCTTTGTTGAAGTTGGCGGGACGGTCGGGGACTATGAAAATGGTTTCTACATTGAAGCACTTCGTGAACTTGCCTACGAAGAAGGTCCTGAATCTACGTGCTTCGTTGCGTTGACGTACATTGTCGAACCAGCAATCCTCGGTGAGCAGAAATCAAAACCCGCTCAACTTGGTATCAAACGTCTCATGGAAGCGGGCATTCAACCCCACTTAGTAGCATGCCGTGCTGAAATGCCCGTCACAGATACGGTCATTCAAAAGATTTCGATGTTCTCAAACGTTCCAAAAGAGTGTGTCTTCTCGATGCACGACCGCGCTTCGATTTACACAATTCCTGATGCAATGCGAAACGAAGGACTCGATCGGCAAATTCTTTCAATGCTGAAATTACACAACAGAGTTGATGCAACTGCTGAAGATAAAGCACGTTCCGCTTGGAACAAGTACACAACAGCAATTGCCTCAGAACGCAAGCACAACATCAATATAGGCATCCTTGGAAAATACACATCCATTCGAGATGCTTACGCGTCAATTGACAAAGCAATTGAACACGCTTCAACTCATCTCTCTGCGAATGTCAATATGAAATGGATTGATGTTACTGACTTTAATACTGAAAATGCAGATTCTAAACTTGAAGCCGCCGATCTTGATGGAGTGATTGTGCCCGGTGGATTTGGCGAACGAGGCATTGAAGGCAAACTCGCAAGCGTAAAATGGGCTCGCGAACATGGAATCCCCTTCCTCGGAATTTGCCTCGGTTTCCAAATGGCTGTCGTAGAATTCGCTCGCAACGTAGTAGAATTAGAAAACGCTAACTCCGCTGAATTCGATGTGAATTGTTCACACCCAGTCATTGCTGAACTTCCCGATCAAAAAGAAATCGAAGGTCTTGGCGGCACAATGCGCCTCGGCGGACAAGATGTTGAAATCACTCCAGGTTCATTTGCAGAAAAACTCTTTGGCGGCACAAGCGTCCGCGAACGTTTCCGCCATCGTTACGAAGTCGAACCAAAGTACATCGAACAACTAACGAATGCTGGAATGATTTTCAGTGGGCATCACCCAGAACACCAAATCATGCAGGTGCTTGAACTCTCCCATGACGTGCACCCTTACTTTGTAGCAGGTCAATTCCACCCAGAACTTACTAGCCGTCCACTTCGTCCCCAACCAATGTTTATGGGCTTAGTTGCTGCAGCAATTGCACACCGCAACGAAGAGAAACATCCACAAGGTGTCGATTCCCGTTGGCTAAGCAGCAGCAGTTCAACCTCTAACGTATAATCCACTTTCCACACTGGGAACACTACCCCAGTGATTGGGCGATATAGCTCAGTTGGTTAGAGCGAGGGATTCATAAGCCCTAGGTCGCTGGT
>CAZVVI010000023.1:0-40786 GCA_964630505.1 uncultured Isosphaeraceae bacterium
CAACAGAGAACAATTAGACGAAAGACGATCCACTCAACAGTTGAGGGTCAGACCCGGTTCGCAAAGGGGACACGCATTGAAAATATCGCTTTGCGTTTTGCATTGTGATGCTCCTTCACTGCGTTTACTCCATTCATTATAGTACGTCAATGACTCCTGACAACGCACGATCTTTGATGAGGGAATGGGTTCAAAGTATAGCATTAAGAACACACATGGAATGTGTAGCGGCATGCATGGCATCTTCTTGTAACGGTGATGATGCTGAGCGTAACCGCTGGATAGTCACAGGGTTACTACATGACTTTGACTATGAACGACACCCAACTCAAGAAAAACACCCTTTTGTAGGTGTTGAGTATCTTCGCAAAAATACAGACGTTGACGAAGAAATCATCGATGCGATACGAAATGCGGGAATCGATATTTATTCGTAGTTTTGAATTATATTTGCATTCGAAATGAATTACATTGAATAAAAAACTCGAAGTAGTCACTTCGAGTTTTTTTGTAAATGAGATTAGTGTATTACATTCCAGGATGGTCTGGATGATCGTTCTTTTTCTTTGGATGATCAGGATGATCCGACTTTTTATCGTCGCCACCTTTTAGAGCGCCTGAAATTCCTTTGCCGACTGCGTCGATTCCAGAGCCAACAACTTCTAGCGTTCCAGTTCCAACATCTTTAGCATCGTGACCAATATGTTGTAAGGTGCTTTGTTCAGAACGTGGCTTTTCTTCATCGGTTGTTTTTTTTGCTGATTTGCATCCTGCTAATCCAATAACAAGACCTGTTGCAATTGTTGCTGTAAGTAATTTTTTCATCGTTGTTCCCTTTTCTTTCTTGTTGAATAATTGACTTGGACTCAAGGCGTACTATATATCAAGTGTTGCAGAACCATCCTCGTATTCAAAGGAATTTGACCAGTAATTCGTCCATCGCAATGCGCCATCTTTAGATTTTTCTATGATCCATTGCTCCCCGACTTCAGCAATAATCCGCTCACCAGTCTCTATAATCGTCGATTCCCAGTGAACAATTCCGTTTGCTTGTACCCGTTCAGGATTCTCAGATATCTGTTTGATGGTTAATGGTCCAACCCACTTATGAACTTCATCTGATAACGCTCGATGCAACTCTTGGTGTGGCTCTAACTCAAGCCACGCTCCATTCGGGGCAAGGATTCCGGGATTGATAAATAGATGTTCGGCTTCACTTCCATGCACGCCGCTTCTGACGATTGCCCAAAACGTATGCCCGAGTTCTTTGATTTCCTGTTCTGTAATCATGTAGGTGAGTATACTCTATGCATGAAAATTTTAGTTGTCTTACTTTTTGCAAGTTCATGTTTCTCAAATGACGAACTGCTCTTCCAAAATAACTCTCTTGAAGGGTGGGAAATCGTTGGTCCACAAGTTGAGTTCACCATTAGGGATGGCGTTCTGACTGGCGAAGGGAAAGAGAGACGCAATTCATTTCTCACAAGTAAAAAGGTCTACTCAGATTTTTATCTAAAAGTTGATCTAAAAATCACCCGTGGGAACTCCGGTATCCAAGTTCGGTCGCATGTCATCGGTGATAAATTAATCGGGTATCAAATTGAAGCAGATCCTACAGATCGAAAATGGTCTGGAGGGTTGTATGACGAAGGAAGGCGTGCATGGCTTCAGCCCCCTTTGGAAGATGTCCGAGACTCGTTTCAACTAGGTGAATGGAACACGTATGAAATCTGGTGTATCGGCCCTAGAATTAAAGCTAAGGTCAATGGAAAAGTAACTACGGATTTTCTTGACTTTATGGATATGTCAGGGCACATTGGATTTCAAATTCATTCAGGCGATAGCAAAGTCATGTGGCGGAATGCTACGATCACAGAGTACAACCAATTTGAACCTACTTTGAAAGTTGAATCACTCTTTGACGGCTCTACATTGGAAGGTATGAAACCCGTTGGTGGTGGAACATGGACGGTCGAAGATGGTGCGATTGTAGGCAGACAATCAGTAAATGACGAGGTCACCGGCTTGATGTGGATTACAGAACCCTACGATAATTTTGCAGTTAAACTGAAATATAAAATTGACAAAGGAAACAGTGGTTTCTTCTTTCGTTCTCAACAAATTCCAAATGACAATACTGGTATTCGTGGCATCCAAGTGGAGGTCGACCGAAAACCTGATTGTGGTGGATTATATGAATCTGGCGGTCGAGGCTGGTTATGTAAACCCGAGCAGCAGTACAGTAATTACGATGATTGGAATGATTTAATGGTGTACACATGCGGGAGCAAAGTGATGGTGTGGCTGAACAACAAACTCGTTGTCGATTGCAATACCGTAAATCTTTTACATCCAGAGAAACTTGACGAAGGCGAGTTTCTCAATAACTTCGCATTTCAACTCCACAAAAGGCAAGACGTTGAGGTGCGATTCAAAGATATTGAGATCATGGTGCCAGAATATGTAGATGCTACAGGTAAAGAAATAGATATGTTTGTTGGGTGTGGCTGGCTGAATTAGCGGTTTAACTCTTCTACTGTCCACATCGACTGGCGGTCTTGATATTTCTGTCTCACGATACCCACTTCTTCGGGCGTGATTTCACTTGCGTTGTTTCCCCATGCTTGACGGATGTATGTCATCACTGCAGCCAAGTCGTAGTCATTTTGAAGAGGTGCCGGAGGCATACTTTCATCGTACGTAACATCATCAAGGGTAACTGGACCAGTTAGACCATAAAGCATAATTTGAATCAATCGAGTTTTGTCATCGAGTACAAAAGGTGAATCAATCAGCGGTGGATAAGTCGGAGGCAGTCCACGCCCATCGACTTGATGGCACGTTTTGCAAATGTTATACACCTTTTTACCGCGGCTGATGAGCTGCGCGACACTTTTGTCCACCCGCTTGGGAATAAACTCTTGAACGTCTTCCCGACCCTTCCACCAAAGTAACTCGTTAAGTTTTACTGCAGAATTGTAGAGAACCGTGCTACTTGAAGTGAACAATGATCGATATCTCGTTGGTTTTCTTGAGAGTCGAAGCTGCGTGTTCTTTTGTTTTTTGAGAATCGCATCGACTACGACTTCTGATTGCCATGGATGTTGAATTGCTTGCTTTGTCACAAAATCAAGAAGGATGATATTTGTAATTTCATTTTTTTCTGCAAGTAGTTGATTTGCAAGAGCCAATAATGTCATTCTATTTAAAGGAGTATCATCTTTGAGTGTTGCGTTCAACCCAATTAAATCGAGTGCTTCTAGTTCTCTACCCATCAATGAAGCAATGGCAGCTGAACGATATTTTGAATGTTCTACTTGACCGAGTTTGTTTAATAAAAAGAAAATCGCTTGGGGCCCCTGCCGTTTTCCAACACTAAGTGCGACTTGCCTGCGAACATAAAAATTATCATCCGATGAGCGTGAGGTAACCTTTTGGAACATATCATTGTGATCAATCCATGTTTCGCTTAGACGAACAGCGTTTGCCCGAACCATCGGATGAGAATCTCCAATTGCATTCATTACAAGTGCTTTCTTCAGATAACCCATGCCATCTAGAGTCCAAAGTGCTTTGATTCTGTCGCGGTCGATTGGTGCGTTTTCTGCAAGTTCTTCAAGAAGTGGCACAACTGAACCATCTGAAGATTCAATCAGCAATCGTTGAGCAATATCTCGCACTGTTCCGTTAGGGTGTGTCAACTCATCTACGAGTTGTCGAGCACTCATACTCGATAAATCAGGAATCGGATGAAGCGGTGTTCCGTTAGGCACCACTCTCCAAATTCTTCCTAGTCCTAATGGACTTTCCAATCCTCTGGCGATGATTTGTTTACGAAGAAAAGAAGTGACAAACATTCGGTGTTGAGCAATCCCTCGATACATATCGATGATGTACAACGCACCGTCTGGACCCTGAAGCAGATTCACAGGACGGAACCGTTCGTCTGTTGAAGCAAGAAATTCAGACTCTTTGTACGCAGGTACTGCACGCAGAGAACCATTTCCGTTATCTTCAATAATGAAACGAGACACCAGATTCCCGACAGTTTCACAGACAAAAACATTCCCTTCAAAATCTTCACCGTACAACGAATCTCTATAAACCGCTGGACCACATGCTGCGTCGTATCTTGTTAATTTATACTCTTCATCCAGCCGTCCCTCTTGATACCCTCTATTTACTCCTGGTGTTGGATGAGCAGGCCACACCCGCTTGTCTGATGTAATCCCTCGGTACAAACCATCAATGGTTCGTGATTGACCGCGTTGATTTGCATATTGTTTTGGTAAATCATCCACAAGAACAGGATAAGAATTTGGTGAATAATATTGCCTGCCGTAATCATCTTGGGATGTCCCCCACTGACCATGTGCTGGAACAGGAATTAAAGTAAGGGTTTCTCCATTAAAAGTAAAACTACATGCATGCTGGGAATTATGAAACGTATTGTCAAGTCCATACATCAAGCCATTTCCAGCATGTTCAATGGAGTCAAGACCACCAAACCCATCCGTCAACGATTGAATGTCATCTGCCTTTCCATCACCATCTGTGTCACGACAATAAAGTAACTTTGGAGGCGCGATGACTAATAGACCTTCGTGGGTTAGGGCAATGCCTCTAGGTAAAACGAGTCCGTCCATAAAGACGATGGATTCATCCATCACGCCATCATTATCATGGTCAATCAACTGAACAATGCGACTAATCGGTTGCAATTCATTATTGCCATCAACATCTGGCATGAACGATTGCATTTCAACAACCCAAAGAGAACCGTCTGGGGCAAATTTTGCTGCAACTGGGTCTTGAATCATGGGTTCACTTGCAACGAGTTCAATGTGAAACCCCTCTTGAAGTACAAACGAGTTCAACGCTTGCTTCGGAGTGAGTACTGGAGAATCCATGTACATCATCTCATGTGGCAACTCTTGTTGCACTTCACCATCATTGTCACCCATTTGTGCAAATGACAGTGAGACAATACAAGACGGCAAAACCAAGATGCTATTAGTTTTAGTGCAGAATCCCATGCTCTCTGCTTTGACTTGGTTCTATATCTGTGAGTTTGTCGCCCAATTGAGTTCGCATTTGGTTTGCGAGTGTTTCTATAGTGTTGACGACTTCAGGATATTCACTTGCAACGTTCGTTGTCTCACTTGGATCAGCAATCAAGTTATATAACTCTAATCCTGTTTTTACTGAGTAATCATACTTTCCTGGACTTCCATCACTTCCAACTGGATTGTCTTGCATGCTTCGGTATCCATGCGGAAAATGTAGTTTCCAATTCCCAAAACGGATTGCTTCTAAATCGTTTTGTTTGTAATAAAAGAAATATGCTTCGTGTGAATCTTGCGACAATTGTCCTTCAACTTGCACAGAAGATCTTAATGGTGACGGTACCGTCAATATTAATGACCTCTTAGTCCTCATCGCAGCGTGGGGTGTTTGTCCATAACAAAAGATTTGGTGAGAAATTAGCATCGTTTAAGTGCTAGTCATTGGTAATTGGAGCCGTGAGCATGTTGTACTTAGCCAACTCCTCTTCTGTCATGTAATGAATGTCTTCTGCAGATGCTGCTTCAAGCGTGTACCAGTAGAACGATCGGGGGATTCCCATGTCATCGCAATATTCCAGATACATCTGGTGGACTTCATCGTCCTTTGGATAATCAGTTCCCTCTGCTCCAAACTCAGACCAACTGTGCACACCAAACTTGGCACCTTTTTCGCATGTCCGCTTTACACCTGCTTGAAAAAAGTCCGTGCCACCTGAAGCAACTTCACCGTCGCTTGGAACGTGTGTATTCAAACCATGGGCACGAACAATTCGACTCGCGCGTACACTTGAAACATCATCAACAGAACCGGGCGCATCAGCCATTACGATCGTTTGTACTTCTGGGTGGTAATAGACCAATTCCATCACACGAAATGGTGTTGAACCATTAATCGTGCCTGTCATGATTGCATTATTTCCATCGATTTCAAATGTAACCGGTGCATCAAGTACTGCATATCCAGCAATCATCTCATCCCGACTTATATTCTGATCACCATTTGTATCAAAAGGCAAAATTAACTCTGCAAACTCTTCATCGTCTTCGATGAATACGCTCAGTTCAATCAAACCATCTTCCTCTTCATCTAAATCATCGAAAATCTCATCGATCTCGACCATTGCAAACACTTCATCCGATTCTGGATGAACTTCCATCAATTCATTCACTGAAATGATGCCGTCTTGATTTGTATCAGAATAGGTTGCAAATGGCTGCAACTCTTTTGGCAACTCAGTAAGTTTCAACACACCATCACCATTTTTATCGAAATCTTCGATGAACCACTCAACTTCTTCTTGCAAATACATTTGATGTTCTTGCACTAACTCATCTACTTCGCCTACGGGTAACCCTTCACCTTCCCCCTCGTACATCATTTCGATTGCGTCTGCGGCTTCCATTGGATGAATAATCCCATCACCATCGATGTCGAGAATTTCTGCAAACTGTACTGAGGGAGATTGAGTTAATGCGATTGAAATGATTGTCGTAAGCATGTGAAGTTCCTTTGCTAGAATATTAACGATGAATCCAACCTTCCACTATATCGTACGTGGCATCATTCGTGATGGCAATTATTTCCTTCTTTGTAAACAACGAACTGGGGATTACACGTTTTTACTTGGTGGGCATATTGACTTTGGCGAAGGAGCGAAAACTGCTTTAGCACGTGAAATCAAAGAAGAAATTGGCGTGGATGTTACTGTTGGTCAATTCCGTGGAGCAATTGAAAATGCTTGGGATGATCAATGTGAAATATCACTTGTATTTGATGTTGAACATGATTTAAACAAAGACGAAACACCAACCCCTGCTTCACCTGATGAAGAACACCTTGCTTTCCTTTGGGTTCATCAAGATGATTTGTCAAAGCACAATCTTCTTCCAACACCTCTTGTCGATTGGTTGCAACATGACAATACCGAAAGATGGGCGTCAACTATGACTGTCACACCGAGTGAATCGTGACTGTCACACTGCCTGTGTGGTGACAGTCACACCTGTTACACCTGTTACGCAGTTGCAAAAATACCATCAATAATTGCATTGAAGGTGTCGCAAGGTCGCATTGCGTTTGTAGCGAGTTGAACATTGGGCATGTAATACCCACCGATATCCATTGGCACACCTTGGCAATCAATCAAAGCCTTCGTAATTGCTTCTTCATTCTCTTCTAGTGATTTCGCAACCCCAGAAAAATGGGACGCGAGCGGTTCGTCATGCGTTTGTTCCGCAAGACCCTTCGCCCAGTACAGAGCAAGATAGAAATGACTGCTTCGATTATCTGGTTCACCAACTTTTCGAGAGGGTGCTTTGTTGTTTAAAAGATATTGCGTTGATGCATCATCCAAAGTTTCAGACAGCATTTTTGCGTGTGGGTTATCAAACACGTTTGCAATATGTTCGAGCGATGCTGCGAGTGCTAAAAATTCGCCCAGTGAATCCCACCGCAAATGATTCTCTTTTTCGAATTGTTGGATGTGCTTCGGCGCAGAACCACCCGCGCCAGTTTCAAACAGCCCCCCACCATTCATCAGTGGAACAATCGAAAGCATCTTTGCACTCGTCCCAACTTCTAAAATTGGAAACAAATCTGTCAAGTAATCACGAAGCACATTTCCTGTGACTGAAATCGTGTCGAGCCCTTGTTTGCATCGCTCACACGAATATGTACACGCCTCTTTCGGCGGCATTGTGTGGAACTCCAGCCCTTCGGTATCGTGTTCTGGTAGATATGCATCTACTTTCTTAATGATTTTACTGTCATGCGCACGGTTGCTATCTAACCAAAATATTCCGGGAGTTCCTGTTGCTTTTGCTCGGTTTACTGCAAGTTTTACCCAGTCGCGAATCGGCGCATCTTTCGTTTGGCACATTCGAAAGATGTCGCCCTCTTCAACGTCAAATTGCATCAAGATGGTCCCTGCTGCGTCAGTCACTTTCACTGTCCCAGCATTAGCCAATTCAAACGTTTTGTCATGAGAACCGTACTCTTCTGCTTTTTGTGCCATCAACCCAACATTGGAAACACTTCCCATGGTTGTTGGATCGAACGCTCCGTGTTCCTTGCAGAAATCTATGATTGCTTGGTAAATGCCAGCATATGAGTTGTCAGGAATGACAGCATTGGTGTCTTGTGTGTTCCCTTCAGCATTCCACATTTGACCAGACGTTCGAATCATAGCAGGCATAGATGCGTCAATAATGACATCACTTGGTACGTGCAAGTTGGTAATACCGCGATCTGAGTCCACCATCGCAACCCCCGGATTACTGTCGTAAACATTTGCGATATCCATAGCAATTTCTGCCTGATTGTCTTCAGGAAGCGATTCGATTTTCGCTAGAACATCACCAAACCCGTTTGAAACATCTACTCCAATCTCTTCAAACAAATCGCCGTATTTCTCGAAGAGTGGTTTGTAAAACACCTTTACTGCTTGCCCAAAAATAATTGGATCAGAGACCTTCATCATCGTTGCTTTCATGTGCAAGGAAAACAACGTGCTGTCTGCTTTACACGCTTCGACTTGTTCTTCTAAAAAAGAAACTAATGCTTTTTTACTCATAAATGTTGCATCAATGATTTCACCTGCTTGGAGTTCTAGCCCCTGCTTAAGAACGGTTGTTTCATCATCGTTCACAAGTGTTATATCAACAGTCGTTGCTTCAGGAACCGTAATGGATTGTTCATTAGAATAGAAATCACCACCATCCATGTGCGAAACTCTTGTTTTGCTTTCGCTTGTCCAAGCACCCATCCGATGTGGGTGTTGCCTTGCAAACTCTTTTACTGCTTTTGGTGCTCGCCTGTCTGAATTCCCTTCACGGAGCACTGGGTTTACAGCACTTCCCTTGATTTTGTTATAGGTTGCTTGGATAGTGCGTTCTGCTTCATTTGATGGTTCCTCTGGATAATCAGGAATCGCATAACCCTTTGCTTGCAATTCAGCAATCGCCGCTTTCAATTGCGGTATTGAGGCACTAATGTTTGGAAGTTTGATGACATTTGCCTCAGCAGTTTTAACGAGTTCGCCAAGTTGTGCAAGCGCATCATCTACACGTTGATCTTCTGATAAACATTCTGGAAAATGAGCAAGGATTCGCCCAGAAAGTGAAATATCTTTGAGTTCAAACTCAATTCCTGATGACGCAGTAAACGCACGAATAATAGGAAGAAATGAGTATGTCGCAAGCGCTGGCGCTTCATCAGTATGTGTGTAAACGATTTTTTGGGTTGATTCGGGGGTTCTTTCGGGGGTGCTCATAGACCCACCATTTTAGCAGATTCAGCGGCCCTTTAATGCTTTGATGAGATACCAAATAATCACCCCAAAAATACTACCGAGGAAGATGGGCATAAACCACCATCCTAGGAGTGATGTTCCACCACCTGCAATAGAAATCGTGTCATAGACCAAGGCGAGAAACAACAATGAAACAGTTGCAGCCAACCAACTCAACAGTCGAACAACCAAACCATATTGATATTCAGCATTATCTTCTGTGATTTCTATGGGCAAGTTTGAGAGCCAAGGGAAGCGGCGCAAAAACAACATCGCTGGAACAAGAACGATTCCAATCGCTGGCAACAACCAAATCATTCCCTTTGAACCCCATCCATCCGCTTCTCCTTTTGCATTGAAATGCGTAGGAATCGTGTTTGGTAACCCTGACCATGCTTGAATAACAAGAAAAATGCCAAGAATGACTGAAACAACTGCGCTTGCTTCTAAT
This sequence comes from uncultured Isosphaeraceae bacterium, assembly GCA_964630505.1. Taxonomy (GTDB): domain Bacteria; phylum Planctomycetota; class Phycisphaerae; order Phycisphaerales; family SM1A02. Next base: position 9,807 of record CAZVVI010000023.1, read on the forward strand.
ACGCGATCCCAAAATTTTCGTGGTGGGCGAATTTTCGGACGTTGTTTTTTAGTTTGTGTAATTCCGGGGGTCATGTGTTATCCATGCGGATAATATCGACAGGACACCCTTCAACCGCAACTGCAATCTCTTGTTTATCCAAGGCGAGTGCGTCGACTCGATTGAATGTGCCTTCATTTTCGGCTCCAATAAGAACCGACATTCCCTCTTCATCTATTTTGAAATATTGGGGAATCGTTTCAGCACATAAACAACAACCAACACACTCTGAAGCTTTATGCCGAATGACCACAAGAGATGTAGAGGTTCTACTCACTGTACAAGTTCCACAACATTGTCCATTTTGTAGAGTTCATCGCCGCGCCGACCTTCGCCATCATGTACTAACGTAATGACATTGCCGCGAGTTACTGTATCTGCTGATTCCATATCCCCTTCAACTTCTACTCGTAGCTGCGAAACTGTTCCAGTGACTGCACCAGTTGTGTTTCCGACGATAACGTACTCATCACCAACTGCAAGGTCAATTTCGGTTGCGTTAATTTGTATTACCCCAGCCTTAGCAAACACGTTGGCGATTTTTCCTACACGTACTTTTTTTCGTGTTGCTTTGTTTCCGTACGCGCCTGACCAACCTTGTTTTTGTCCAAGGTAATACCCAGAAGAAAAGCCTCGGTTATACACTTTTTCGACTTCACCCCGAAGTTCAGCAACGAGTTCATCGCAATACGAACCATCTTGTACTGCATCGATCGCTCTTCGGTATGCACTAGTTACCGCGCCGACATATTCTGGGGCCCGGCCCCTACCTTCTATCTTAAACACACGAACCCCCGACAGTAACATTTCGTCGATGAAATCTATAGTCAAGATATCATTTGGCGACATCACCATATCGTTATCGATAATCATTTCTTTGCCAGTTTCAACATCGGTCACTTTGTATTCTTTGCGGCAGTTTTGTTCGCATGCACCGCGATTTGCAGAAGCGTTGGAGTTATACAACGACATCCCGCAACGACCAGAAACAGCGATGCAAAGCGCGCCATGAGCGAACGCTTCAATTTCCATAAGATTTCCAGTACGACCACAAATATTATCACTCACGATTTTGTCGTAAATCGTCTTAATCATTTTTAAAGTGACTTCGCGGGCTAGCACAATACGGTCGCAAAGCGGAGCATAAAATTTGATCGATTCGGAATTAGAAATGGATAACTGTGTAGAAAGATGCACTTCAATATTCATCTCGTTTGCCATCGTGACTACTGCCATATCTGAAGCGATCACTGCAGAAATCCCACACGACTTCGCTTCCTCTAGTAGCACCCTACAAAGTTTCAGGTCGTGTTCGTACATCAAGGTATTCAAAGTTAAAAACGAACGAACCCCTGCAGTAGAACAAATTTCACAAATCTCCCCAAGGTCAGTTTTATCAAATGATCGCCGTGCCCGAGCGCGCATATTGAGTTGAGCCAAACCAAAATACACAGCGTCCGCACCATTTGCGATCGCTGCGCGAAGCGACGGAAAACACCCAGCGGGTGCTAATAGTTCAACGTTTGAGTATTTCATGCAAAATTCCAATCCCATAGGATACCAAGCAATTGCTCTTCTTTCCAAGATATACTGCTACAGAGCAATCCATGGATTCCAACAAAGAAAAATTTGACAGGATTTGTAGTGAGGCGCTCGAACTTGATGAAGATTCTCGAGCAGAATTTTTAGATAGCGCTTGTGAAGGTGACGAAGCACTTCGGTCTTCAGTTGAAGCCCAAATTCGATCAGACTTTGCAATGACTGCTGACATGAGCGATGCCGATGATTCGACATCGCAAGTCGCAACGGGAAGTGCTCTAATCGGAACCACAATTGGAAAGTTCAATATCGTTGGCATCATCGGACAAGGTGGGATGGGCTGTGTCTACGAAGCGAAACAAGATCAACCAAAAAGAACTGTGGCACTGAAAGTCATGAAGAGTGGCGTCTCTTCTGAAATCGCCCTACGTCGTTTTGAACTTGAATCACAGTTACTTGCACGGCTTCAACATCAAGGGATTGCACAAGTTCATGATGCTGGAACATGGGAAGAAGAACAAGGCACTCTGCCTTGGTTTGCGATGGAATACATCCCAAATGCAATGGAAATTACAACGTATGTTGAAGAAAAACAATTATCTCTCAATGAACGCCTTGAGTTGTTTAAGCAAGTTTGTGATGCAGTTCATCACGGTCATCAAAAAGGGATTATTCACCGAGACTTAAAACCAGGAAACATTCTTGTCGATTCTTCAGGCCAACCAAAAATTATCGATTTTGGAGTTGCAAGAAGTACTGACTCTGACATGAATGCAGCAACACTTCAGACGAGTGTCGGCCAACTTGTTGGCACGCTTCAATACATGAGTCCAGAACAATGCGATGCGAACCCGCACGACATTGATACGCGAAGTGATGTTTATGCACTCGGAGTCATCCTGTATGAATTGATTTGTAAAATTTGGCCATACAATTTGTCTAAGACTTCAATCTACGAAGCAGCACGAATCATCAAAGAAGAACCGCCTCGATTACCAAGAAATTTAAACCGTAAAGTACCCCGCGATGTCGAAACAATTTTGCTCAAAGCATTAGAGAAGGATCGGAATCGCAGGTACCCTTCTGCTGAAGCACTTGGCGAGGATATCCGAAGATATTTAGATCACGAACCAATCATTGCAAGGCCGCCAAGTGTCGTCTATCAAGCTTCAATGTTTTGTAAACGACATAAAACTTCAAGTGTTGCTGCGCTTATTTGCATCCTTCTTCTAAGTATTGGGCTTCCCCTCCTGATTAAAGCTCGCGGTGACGCAAAACTTGCTGATGCTCATTCGTTGGCTGCAGAGAAACTTGCATCCTTGGAGCATGACAGGCGAATTGAGGAGGTACACGAACTTGTTGGACTAGTCGCGAATATCGAAGAAGATATCAGGCACTTACCAACATCCGAGCACACTCGCGCTGTTTTGCTCAAGCATATCATTGAGCGGCTTGCCACTCTCTCGGAGCAAACTGAAAACGACCCAATTGTGCAAGAAGAACTTGCGATGTCTTGGGAACGACTCGCGAACATTACGATTTTAGAAGAAGACCCTGATGCACTTCAAACAAGATTAGATGCGTGGAACAACGCAATCGACATTCGTAAACAACTTGGCAATCGACTTGATGAAACAGGAACGAGATACAGTAAGAGCGGTTATTTACTAGACCTCACTTCTCATTCTATTTTATCTACTCAAGAACGATTGCAAGTGGCTGAACTTGCAAAAGAAGAGTTGCTTTGGTGCAAAGAGAATGGCGATTATAAATTACTCGCAAATGACAAGGCGTCCTTTCAAGCGATCCTTGATATAGAAATCAATGCTCTTGATGTGATGATTCAAGAGTTACAACATCAACTTCTCACTTCTTAAGTTAGAGAATTTCAACTATAATACGACACCTTCAGAAGGAGATTATCGTGCCCACAACTGCTATTGCAATGTTAGAGTCTATAAACCCTGCTACTGGAGAAGTTGTAGGAAGTGTTCCAATAACTCCTCCTGAAGATATTGCCGGCATTGTTGCGAAAGCTCACGCTGCTGCAAAGGATTGGAATGCACTTGGTTTAGAAGGCCGACTCGCCTTAATGCGACCAATCGCTGACCGCTTAAAAGAAGAAGCACCTCGACTTGGTCGGCTTATTACTGCAGAAATGGGAAAAAGCACACCAGAAGCACAAGGTGAAGCAAGTTACGGAGCAGAAAAGTTTGCCAAGGAACTTGTCAGTGCGTTTGAAGCATTTCAACCAGAAGAACTTGCAGATGAAAATACTCGTTCGATGCTCTACCGTGACCCTCTTGGCGTAAGCGCCGCGATTACACCTTGGAACTTTCCGATGCTGATGCCACAACAATGCATTCTTCCCTCGTTAATGGCTGGGAATTGTGTTGTATTCAAACCTTCAGAAGAAACACCACTTGTTGGTCAGGCATACGCTGATATCTTGAACGAATTTCTCCCTGAAGATGTACTGCAAATTGTTCATGGTGCTGATGACCAAGGTAAAACTATAGTCGAAAGTGATATCAACCTTGTTGCGTTTACTGGTTCTCGCGATGTGGGTTCTAAAATTTTAACCGCGTGTGGGCCTGAGCTTAAACGAGTCGTTCTTGAATTGGGCGGTAAAGATGCTCTTATTGTTTTAGAAGATGCAGATCTTGAAGCAGCAGCAAGTTTCGCAGTCCAAAACAGTTTCAGGAATTCAGGACAAGTATGTGTAAGTACAGAACGGACGTATGTTGCCAACGAAATTGCTGATAAATTTGAGAACCTAGTAGTAGAAAAAACAAAAGAATGGAAACAAGGCGATCCAACAGATGAAAGTGTAAAGATTGGGCCGATGGTCAGCAGCACTCAGCGAGACATTGTTCTTAGTCAACTTGACGAAGCGATCAAAGATGGTGCTACTCTTCTGTGTGGTGGACATTCACATGACAATTACATTGAACCAACGATCTTGACTGGTTGCAACCATGACATGCGAATCATGCATGACGAAACGTTTGGACCACTCTGCTGCATCCAGCGGTTTAATACTGACAGGGAAGCAATTACACTTGCAAATGAAACCCCTTATGGATTAGGTGGTGCTGTCTTTGGTGAAACGCAGCATGCGATGGAAGTTGCAAGAGAACTCACGCCTGGCATGATTGGTATCAACAAAGGTTGCGGTGGTGCTGAAGGCACGCCGTGGGTTGGTGCGCAGCAATCCGGCTATGGTTATCATAGCGGTCGCGATGGGCATCGACAATTTACGCAAGTTCGGATGGTGAGCATTCCGATTCATGAAGTGAAACCAAAATATTAATCATATCCTCCTCCGTCTGGAAGAGCAGCATCTTCAAGTTGCAGATTCGTTTGGAACCGGAAATTCGATTCAGTTCGATGACGTTCCGCAAAGAAGAAATCAAGAGAATATGATTCACCGTCTACAAGTCCAAGTCGGCTGATGTCAACATATTGTTCGGTTGCTCCGTGAATACCTCCTAAATCAATCACAAGAAAGCCATCGATGAACACCCATACATCATCGTCACCAATAAATTGAAAGTATTGCGCACCATCTTCCTGATATGTAAACTCCGTATGTAACTCAAATGTAAAATGGAAGTTTCGGTCTGGTGAACCGCCAGGGTTTCCCCAACCCTGCCCTTCAATGGGGAAAAACCCGCCAAGTTGTTGGTAGTCGGCATCGAGTTGGTCATCAAAGACATAACTTCCATCTTGTTGCCTTTGAAGCGTTAACGTCAGCGGAATATTGATGTTCACACCTTCGACATCGTTGTACCACTGATTAAATGAATCCTCAGATTCAATTCCACCTGTTGAATTTCCATGGCGATATCGAATACTGTGATCACCTAGTGAGGCGTCGTACATTGTCCAGCAAATTGGCTTGTAATCGCTGTCCGTGCTTTGCCAGCGAACTTTTTTCCCATTTCCAACGAACACTGGTTTGCCATCACTTCCCAGTTGTGTGGAAATATTTTTGCAGTATTGCCCAAACCCCTTAGAAGGATACACCTCAAAGTCGGGATGACCCTCTTCAGGATTTCCACCTCCACAACCACCACCACCCCCTGTTTGTTCTTCGAAATCGCGAACAGTTCCTGTGAGTTCAATCGTTTCTGGTGGAGGGTTTGAGACGGCAAGTAGAAATGACATTGCGCTTACGGCTGAGATTGAAATGAACGTTTGCATGGTTCGCTCCTTGAATTGTTGGTATCAATCCTTCGCCAACTTCTTCAAGCAACTTCATCTTTCCCTAGCGTGCTGTTGTGGACTTAGGGCTTGTATGGTTCATACCACCTCTTACTTCGTGCAGACCACACAAACACTCTGGCAATTCGTCCCAATGTGTGGTGTAGCGAGGTGATCTTTGCATCTGTTTCATCTGCATAACCTTTGTAAAACCAGTTGCTGCAAAGTGAAGTGTGCCACTCCCCATATTTTCATTCACTGTATCAAGCAATTGCATCATTCTTTTGTCACGCGCTCGTTCTTCAGGGGAATCAAATAAACTGCATTGCACTGGCCCTTTTGACAACTCTGTCAAATGCACCCCCGCTCGTTTATATTGAAAGTCCATTTTCCAAATTGGTTTTGCGAGTTCAAGCGCTGCCTTAATGATGGTGTGCGTGACATTCGTTGGAGGAATCAGTTCGATAGTCGCGTGGGCTGAGTGTCGAGGGGTTCGATGGTTAAATAAACTTGTGTGAAAGAATACATTGAGTACTTTGGCAACAAGTTCTTCGTTTCGCAGTTTTTCTGCCGCGCGAGTGGCGTGCGATGCGATTGCCTCGGAAAGTTCTTGCCAAGTCGTGACGGGATGCGCAAATGAACGCGAACGAAGCAGTGTTTTTCGTTGCTCAGGTGTTTGTTCTAGCCGAAAATACGCGTGGCCCTGCAATTCCATCGCCGTCTTCATTGCCACGATATTGAACGAATCCCGAATGAGGGTTGCATCCATGTTCGCTAAATGAGATGCTGTTTTTACACCGATGTTTCGCAGTTTTTGAGACCATTTTCGACCAATGCCCCAGATATTTTCGACTTCAACGGATTGCAACATTTCGTCAGAATTTTCTGGAATTTTGGCAACTCCACCTGTCTCAATATGTTGTTTCGCATAATGGTTTGCGAGTTTTGCTAACGTTTTTGTTTTTCCAATACCAATCGAAACCGGTATTCCCGTCCATTGCAAAATTGCGCTTCGCATATCTCGCATGACCACTTCATAATCACGACCCCGAAGACCATCTAATTTAATAAACGCCTCGTCAATAGAATACACTTCGACATCAGGTGAAAATAAACGAATGGTTTGCATCACACGACGTGACATGTCGCCATACAACACAAAATTTGATGAACGAACAATAACGTTGTGTTGTTTTACAAGGTTGCGACACTCGAAAATTGGTTCGCCCATTTTAAAACCAAGTTGCTTTGCTTCTTGAGAGCGTGCGATAATACAGCCATCGTTATTTGAAAGTACGACAACTGGAATGCCTTCAAGCCATGGCTCAAAGACGCGTTCGCACGAAGCGTAAAAATTGTTGCAGTCGGCTAATGCGTACATTGCAATCTGTGTACTGACCACATCACGACACCCCAAATGGTTGCGTCGGTGTCTGGACCAACTTCAATGGGCGAGTATGCGCCTTGATCTATTTTGTTTGGTTCGGGCGTGAGCAACGCAACACGACCTCGTTTTGAAAGCCGCTTCACTGTCAACCCACCATCAACTACAGCGATGACAATACTTCCATGCACCGGCGCAATTGAACGATCAACAATAAGCAAGTCGCCATCATGAATGCCCGCGCCATCCATCGAGTGCCCATTTGCCCGAACAAAGAACGTTGCAATTGGATTCGTCACAAGTTGTTCATTCAAATCGAGCGACCGCTCAATGAAATCATCCGCTGGAGACGGAAACCCCGCCTCAACCCTTCCCCCAATCAACGGCAACCGCAATTCTTCCACCATATCCGTATCCTAACAAAACCCGTACAACTGTGCTGAGGGTCATGTCGAGGGTCTGACCCTCGACATGACCCTTGAATGTGGTATTCTTCGCAACATGACATACCCAACAGCAACAATTGAAACGAGTAAGGGCACCATCACCGTTGAACTTTGGGACGATGTGGCGCCAAAACATGCAGAAAACTTCCAAAAACTCGCAAAAGACGGGTTTTATGATGGGTTAATCTTCCACAGAATCATTCCTGGATTCATGATTCAAGGTGGATGCCCAGATGGCACAGGCATGGGAGGACCCGGCTGGAATGTCGATGCAGAATTCAATGACCGAGAACACCACGAAGGCGTACTATCCATGGCTCGTTCGCAAGACCCAAATTCAGCAGGAAGCCAATTCTTCATCTGTCTTGGTCGAGATCATTGCCAACATCTTGATGGGCAATACACCGCATTTGGAAAAGTGACCGATGGCATTGACGTTGTGCGAGAAATTGGCTCAACTTCAACTGGCCAAGGCGATCGCCCCACCGAAGATATTTCGATGACAACCGTTACTGCGTGACCAACAACGCCCGAGTACATATCATCTGGGCAGCACTTGGTTTTTATCTAGGATTTCTTTTCTTCTGGACTCTATCACATGAATTGAGCGATATGCGAACTGTTCGCTATCCACTCTATTTTGCTTGGGAATCAGAGATCCAATTCCGGGGGTGGGCATTGCCCCTTTATTTTTCGCTAGACGTTGCGGTTATCTTATTTCCCTTTTACTTTCGTACTTGGCAAAAAGCAATTGCACCCCTTGGAACTGTACTTATACAAACTGCGATTGCAGCAATCTTTTTTGTACTTGTGCCAATCGAACCCGGTTATGAGACAACTGGAGTATGGGGACCATATTTTTACGAATATTTTGGACTTGATAATTTATCAAGATGGAACCACGCCCCTTCATTGCATGTCGCTTTTGCGTATACGCTTGCATTGATTATTGGCAAAAGTGGTATTCGATTGGCTCTTTGCATGTTTTGGGCCACTGCAGTATCTCTTTCCACCATGCTTGTCCATGAACACCATTTAATTTGTGTTCTTAGTGGGTTTGCGTTGTTTGTATTTACAATATGTACGGTGTATCCTGCACTACAAAGGAAGTTTGATGATACCAATCCTTGCATTATGCCTAACAGCACCACTTGAATTCGGTTTGCAACCGCTACCTGAAGATTCGCCCTACCGCGAAGAGCGATTTACAAAATATACCGAAGTCATTGCTCCAAATGGCAAACCGATTACCATCATTGCACAACGGGGCGTTCGTGATATTGCGGTTGCCCGTTGTCGAAATCTATTGAAATTTTATTTAACAAATGTTTCTAGTGCAAAATACGGAGCAGACAAATCTGGAGTTGCAAACGCAATGGCAAACAATCATGCGATGCTGATGATGCCAGAGGGTCGGCATCGTGAAGGGCAAGAGCCAGATATTCATGCTCAACCCCAGTTTGAATCTGAAACTCCCGTCGATGGATCACGGTGGTACATCCAAAATGACTGGGAGCACCGAGACGCTGCATTTGAAGAAATTTTTCATCTTGTACACGACATGGGAATAGGCACATATATGCAGGGCGCCCTTCCACAATATCAACAAGAGCTAAAATCAGAAGCGATTCAATCACTCAAAGATGGTCGCTGGGGAATCCCAATTGACCCCCACGTTAATGAGTGGATTGAAGAACTTCGAGAAGAAGATTCACTTGCACAAGAGTACATCGCGTCCGTAATCGATTCGTACTACGGACTATGGGGTGCATTTGATGAAAATCCAGGGGGCATGTGGGGCATTTACATTGCAAAAACTCGCGATGAAATCAAAAAGAAAGATCCAAAAGGGCTCGCGTTAGTTGAAGCATTTTTACCTCCAATGATGGTGGGATATGAATCACTCATCGACTCAAATTTTCGCGGAACATTCTCCCTTCAATTTAATTCTGATCTTCCATACACGCATAAGTCTCAGTATTACGTCGATGCAACTCTCACAGGTAGCAAAGATACCAATCTACTTGGAAATGATGCTGATAACACTTTTCGAGGAAACAAAGGAGACAACATCATCGACGGAAGCGAGGGAATCGACACTGTCATTTTCCAAGGAAAACGCAGTGAATACGAAATCACTGACAACGTCGTCAGAGATACAATCCCAGGGCGGGATGGCACTGACACATTAGTATCAATTGAGGAACTCACTTTTGAACAAGATTGATTGGCACCATCATCTAATTCGAGTTTTGATTGCACTTCTTGTGCTCGTGGGCGTGTTTTGTTTGTTTCACTTCGTATTAGAACCCTACATGCCAAAAGTTGATAATTTTATTGCAGCTCTTGGGTTCTTAGGACCTGTCCTCTTTATCGTTCTCTTCATTATTGGCACGACATTCATGTTTCCTGAATCTATATTTGCACTTGCAGCAGGTGCAATTTTTGGAGTTTGGTGGGGATTATTTTGGATGACAATCGCAGGAGTACTTGCATCATTTGTGATGTTCTTCATAGGAAGACATATTTTCAAAAATCCTGTTGAAAAAATATTATTAAAACACCCTAAATTGAAAGCATTCGATGAAGCTGCGTCTAGTTTTAAAATCATCGCTCTGCTTCGCCTCTCACCGTTTAATTTCACAGCACTTTGTTATCTCGTTTCAGTGAGCAAAGCAAAGTTTTCTTCGTATGCATCCGCATCAATATCAATGATTCCCGGTTTTCTTTCTACAACATATATTGGATACGCTGCAAAACATGCTGCTGATCTTGCTGCACAATACAAAAGAACTCATTCACTACCACCTGGAGATTCTGTATTACACGAAATCACGATTTACGGTGGGCTTATTGTGGCAGTATCAGTCAGCATTCTCGTTGCAAAGATTGCATTAAAGACGGTTAAAAACTGTAACTCGACCGAAAGCCCAGAATTACAGAACCAGTAAGATTGTCGTCTTCGTAATACTGAATCACGGGTCCAATATGCAGTGAAGAATCCTCTTGCCACTGCATTCTATAAAACCATTCACAAACAGTTTGATCTTCGCCAGTTGACAACTCTGCAAACTGATATGCAATTCCAGTGCTTGCGTTTTTGAAGCCAAATGGTTCATCAATTTGAAATCCAAACGAAATACTAAAATCAGATGGTGCTACATTTTCGTCGGCCCAACCAACCCTTCCAAACATTGTTAATGAATCAGAAATTTCTTGATCCATATTGAAAAGCCCGCCCCACCCATCAATGCTCCCTCCACCATTTGGATTGGAGATGCCGTTGTTCCAAAACATAAAGCGATAATGACCAACTCGTTCTTGCTCACCAATCGTTGGCTTAGCAGTCAAATCTATTTCAGCCGATGTAAACAAGTGTTCCCAAGAAGTCCCGCCAAAACCGCTAGTGTGTAGACCTTTTGGTTCAGAGTTTGCTGTACCGATTCTGAACATCGCATGCTCAGCAATATCCCACTCCAAATTTACACCGAACCCATGACCGGGCATTGGCGTAGTGATTGACTGGTTAAAATTTTGTGCCATAAAACCACTAATCTGATCTTTGGCAATCGTATTTTGATCAAAAAAAGTTGAGACATGCAATTTGCCGACTCTTAAGCGAGCACTGTGATTTCCAAATGATTGTTGCCAATACACATCCGTGAGGGCGAGAGATTCTGAAGTCAAAATATTGTTCATTGCCATCGGATTTCCCAGGCTATCTGCCAATGCTGGACTACTTGAAGTTCCTCCAGCAAAGTTTCCTTGTATTTGGTAGATGACTTGTCCTAAACCATCATCATTATTCCAAGCCGTCCATGCACCAGCGATATCAAAATATCCAACTGCTTTAGCATGTGGCATCCCATCTAGCACCTTCGATGCGTGCTGGTATGTCCAAGTCACAAGTGGTTCAAAAGTTAAATGAACTCGTTCTTCATTCCCAACTCTTCGAATATGAAACTCGTGATCATCCACTGGCTGTGCCAAGACAGTCGATGAAATAATACAAACTGCAAGTAAACTCATAGTCTGCAATGATACAATCCTATCAAGACTTATGGAGAATCCAAGAATACTCTCTTTCGCCGGAAGCACTCGGCAAGATTCATACAATAAAGAACTCGCAAAGATTGCGATGCAATGTGCTGAAAAGTACGGTGCAGAAGTAACTTTCGCGGATTTACGTGAGTTTCAGATGCCACTTTATTGTGGAGATACCCATACCGAGCAAGGCATCCCTGACACCGCTCTTGCATTTAAAGAATTGATGAGAGACCATCATGGATTTCTCATTGCAAGCCCTGAATACAATGGCTCACTTACAGGCACATTAAAAAACACGATTGATTGGGCGACAATTAAAGCGGATGGCGAAGAACGTATGGCATGTTTCGATGGGAAGGTTGCAGGAATCATGTGTGCTGCACCTGGAATGGGAGGGAGCAGAGGATTACATCACCTTCGAATGGTGCTCTCTAGTCTAGGGTCATTTGTGTTGCCACGACATCTATGTGTCACAAACTGCCACGCTCAACTTCATGATGGTCGCAATACACTTTCTGACGATTCTTTACAACATCAGTTAGATGAACTTGCATCAGAACTCGTACGAGTGATTCGAGGATTACATTAAAGACTATCGTCTTCGACGAGAACGGATACCTACAAGTGCCGGCATACTTATTGCGCCTGGTGCAGGAACTGCAGAAAATTCAAAGCCACCATTGTATGAGTAGCTATCGTATCCAGAGAAATCCCAGAAATATCCTTCTTCGGTATTTTCTTCGTAATCATTCCAACTGCTGTCTTCCTCTCCAAAGTTCCAATCGGCAACCTGCAATACATATGTGCCCGCTGAAAGTACGATGCCATCTTCTATCGAGCTTAATGCTGCTGCTTCGCTACCATCTAATTTGAAGCCCAAATCACCAAAACCACTCAATTTTATGTCATCTGTTATTGAAAATGTCATCATCATATCTGACATGGCATAGTGCATTTCTTCATAATTTTCGTTATACCATGGGTCTCCCATATCAGTCACACTGTAATAATCACCACCACTTGCATTGTAACTCACATAGTCTCCACCGATGCCAGACCAAGTCACATGACCCATATCTTGGTACAAGTACATTGGCCCAGGTAAAAGTGGTTCAAACCAATAATCAGGACCACTGTCGCCTTCAAATTGTAATTCTGATTGTAAAATTTCAAAATCTGCATTGGCAACACCAAATATGCAAATCGAACAAACACCTAGCGCTAGTAAATTTGACTTCATATCTCTCACTCCTTCTATACGTAATGTTGAGTGGTTGAGAATTGAATGCAAGCAAAAACAAAGTGCTTTTTATGAAAATAGATTCCTAATACTAATTCCACTTTTTTCCTTTGTTTTTGGTTGTTTTATTGCTACATTCTCCTATATGAATCGGTTTTTGGTAGCGGTAATCGCTCCGTTATTCTTTTTCAATACTCACACGAATGGTCAGGTGTTCCTCCCTGGCACGTCTGCGCTGTACGAATTTTTCTTGCAACGGGATGTCCTTATAAACGCTGATCTTTGGGATGAAGAACCTAAAATCATCGGAGCTGGTCTCGGATTCACAAAAATTCTAGGTGTTCCCGGGTTAGGAACTCCTTACGGGGAGTTTATATGTAGAGCGTTCGGTGGAACATGGAATGAAGTTGATGGAGAGAACGTGCCCTTGCGTGCATTTACATCAGCTGCTACGCCACTTCAAATTAGAGTTGGCTATGGACCTTGGGTTATTGGGCAAGGCGGATTCCCAGTAGAGTTTTCTTGGCCAGTTCAGCCAAGTACAGTTCGACCAGAAAATTTTAAAGTCACATTAAATGATGGTAGCGAAGTGACACCAGCGGGTGCTTCTATTTTTCCTAATTTTGAATATAACGAACGAAGTACGGTAGTGCTGGTGGGAGATTTTGGAAACCGAATGAATCCTTCTGAAGATAGCGATGCTCTGTATCCAGTGAAACTAGAAATTGTAGACAGTAACATTCCGCTTACATTAGTCGGGCTGAAAGGAAAACAATTCAACGCAACAGGGTTATCGTTCGGTGATGGTGAAACTCCGATGACAGCGTATGACACCGGAAATGGCCCACGACTTTGTGCCGCAAAGATTAGTCGAATGAACACAATCGGTGACAATGGACCTCTTCCGTTCCGTGGTGCACTGCCAAATGATGGAGTCGCTTTGTATGGAGAGGATGCACAATACAGATTGCGTGTTTTGACAACAGGTGGATTTTCGCCTGATGGCGTGGCTGCTGTACTGCCTACTGATTTTGAACGGTTTTTTAGGCTTCGTTGTGAAGCACCAGATGGAACTGTGATTTGGATTACAGAGACGAACACTGTGTATGAATACATGGGGAAACAAATAGAAGTACTTGGACTTGCAGAGTTAGGAAAATCTGAGATTGATGACCCCTACACGCTTGCGTACAGCGAAGACCACGATAACCAAATTGATATCATTTTACGTGGTGACGAAGCCGCAATGCATTGCATTACGCATGTCCATATACCAGCCTCGGGCAGTTACATTCCTTTCTACAATCCAGGTGGCCCTGGCAATGACCCCACTCCTTGGACAACATATACTGAACCAGGACCTGAACAGATGCAACCCGTCCTAGATGCGATTAACAACCCGCTGACAGTAACTTGGTTCGGCAAGATAACAAAATAGTATTTTGATACCATGTATGCATGGTTACATTTATCGCAATCACTCTCGGTTCTGCATTCGTCTTACATGTCATTTTGTTTGCATTGACAAAATTGTTTGGTAAAGGTGGCGAGGGGACACTTGGCGATATTCGCAGCGCAATTGGCTCTTCGCTTCCAACCCCACTCGGAGTTGCAATTTGGGTTATCGCGTTAACTCTTGTTGCCCAAAAGCTTGTTGAACATTATGGATTAAACTCATTGCTTCAAATTGAGTCTGGTGACGAAGTCATTAACACAGATGGTGTTATATCTATGATTCGCACAGGATTATTAGTTCTTCTTGCAACGTGGTTTGTTGCTCGTGGAATACGTGCTTTTGCACACATCCTCAATAATTGGCACCACCAAAAAGAGAACGTTGAACTTGACACAACTGCAATCCAAGCACTTGCAAGTGTTGGTGTTGTACTTGCATGGGTTGTCGGTTTCATTGTCATGTTGCAATCACTTGGGCTCAATATGAGTGCTGTAATCACAATAGGAGGTATCGGAGGTGCCGGCGTTGCGTTTGCATCTAAGGATGTTGTTGCAAATTTCTTTGGCGGGCTTGTCGTTATGCTTAACCGACCGTTTAAGGTAGGTGATTCAATTGTCTCTGGCAAAATCGAAGGCAAAGTCACCCGAATTGGGTTGTATGCAACGTATCTCACAACAGACGATGGCAACGAACTCTACGTTCCAAACTCGATTTTCAATGCCAGCGAAATCCTAACGAAGAAGTGACAGTCACTCCCGGTGACTGTCACCATGCTTTGTGTAAGTGACAGTCACCCAGAGTGACAGTCACTTTGCCTTTTCTCCATTTTACGAAAAAGAGCAGTTTTTTTGAGGTGTCCCCAATTCGTATGGTATTTAGAGATTCATGCCTAGATCTGCTCGAAAAATCAATTGCAAAGTGCCCACACATATCACACAGCGAGGGAACAATAAACAAGTCGTATTTCTAGAAGACAAAGACAAATCCCTTTTCTTGAAACTCCTTGCAAAATACGCAAAAAAATACAAAGTTCCTATTCATTCTTATTGCTTGATGGACAATCATTACCACATTGCTTGTACTCCTCCTGGATTAGACTCATTAGCGAAGATGTACGGGCAGCTAAACTGGGGATATGCCACCTATCACAATAAAAAATACGGTAAATCGGGACATCTTTGGCAAGAAAGATTTACTAGCACGCAAATGATCGGACTGCATCTATTAAGAGCGATGAGATACATAGAATTAAACCCCGTTACTGCAAATCTTGTATCGTCACCTCTAGATTGGGCATGGTCCTCTGCGATGATTTCATGTGGTTTGCAATACTCGCCATTATGGTTCGAGTTACCTGAATGGTGGCATTCATATTTTGATGGTAACAAATGGCTTGATTATTTACTTCAAGGCGTAGAAATGAAGCAGCCGAAGTGACAGTCACTCGGAGTGACTGTCACTCATAATTACCCATTTTAACGGTGACAGTCACTCAGCGTGACTGTCACTTCAGCAGTTCTTGGAGATAGCGGGGTCTTTTGAGGGCTTCGAGCACCACTTCGCAGTCGGCAAGGGCACGGTGAGCTTCGTCGTGTGAAATGCCGAAGTAATCGCGAAGTGTTCCAA
Source organism: uncultured Isosphaeraceae bacterium (assembly GCA_964630505.1). Lineage (GTDB taxonomy): Bacteria > Planctomycetota > Phycisphaerae > Phycisphaerales > SM1A02. Next base: position 25,790 of record CAZVVI010000023.1, read on the forward strand.
GTCTACGGTTTTCAAGTCCATGCTTTTTCCATGGAATACCGAAACAACTGCATTTCCAAGGTCTATCGATGCTCATTGGCACAAGATGTTCAAGGAAACTACGATCGAAACTTGCGTTGTGAGCAACCACGAACTCAGCCCTTCCGAATATGGATTCCATCTTGGTGTAGTTCAGAGTTTTGCCCAATACCATTTCATTCGTGATGCCATGTATTTTTGTTATCGAATAGGGAATTGGATCTGTTGGTTCACGAAGTGCCTGATATGTTTCAACGACTTTCACTTCATCGTGGTGGGCTGCATTAAACCGGAATAAAATAATTCCTATCTCGACAACCTCGTCTCCATTTCTTGGGCTCATACCAGTAGTCTCGACATCAACAATTGCACCCATCTTAATATCTTGAAGAATAGAAGTTCGCACTAAGAATCTCTCCTAAAGTGAGGTTTCATTGGTGGATAAGGAACTGGTTTCCAAGAATCATCATCTTCCCATAATCCATCTTCTGCAATGATTAGCAAAACGGTAAGTGTAAAATCAAAGACTACCTTCGCCCCTGCTTCAACTACTGCTCGGTTCGCACTACTTCCGTATGTTGACATGCCATGAACCAATTGAGAACGCAACATCGTCATACATTTAAAAAGTGGGATGACGACATTAATCACTTCTTCAACATCGTGATAATGCTTCCCGATTTTTCTAGGCTTGGTCCTTGCCTTCCTTGCTTCATCTTCTGTGGGGTTCCCCCAATACGAATTGATGAGGTGCTCCTCTGAAAGTAACCGATCACAATGTTTTCGATTTTCTAAAATCACTTCTTGGATGCGACCACTGATATCGTGTTGCACCATACGTTTCAAAAAAGCTTCTCGAACTTGCCATTCAGGTTCACGATTTGTTAAATCGCTGTCCCATTTCGCGTACATGGTGTTTAACGCTATCCATGAAAATAAGAAACGACTATCAGCATCGTCTGGTATCTCAAACGTAAATGCTTTTTGTAACCAAGAGAATGCACGGTGCATTCGCAATCGAATCGCATCATGTGTTTTTGCTTCCAATAACTCATGATGCTGGGCATCCCAGATGGCTCCGATGGCTGAAAGTTCTCCCATGAGTGTAGATGGTACCACCTCAAAGTCGTATGATGTACCCCATGGCAACACTTGAAACGACTGTAAATGGGCTGAAATTCAAAAACCCTTTTGTCATTGGCAGTGGACCTCCAGGAACGAATGCGAATGTCATTAGAAAAGCATTCGATGAGGGCTGGGGAGGCGTTGTAGCTAAAACTATTAGTATGGATGCAACTAAGGTTACAAATGTTGCACCACGGTACGCACGTATGAGAGCAACTGGTTCTAAAGAAGTTTTTGGTTGGGAAAACATAGAACTCATTAGCGATCGCCCTTTTGAAACATGGCTCGAAGAATTTGACTCTGTTAAACAAACACATCCCGATGACATTCTGATTGCTTCTGTGATGGAAGAGTACAATAGAGACCGCTGGATTGAGATGATCGAGCGGTGCCAAGAAATTGGTATCGATGCGTTCGAATTGAATTTCTCATGTCCTCATGGACTACCAGAACGAAAAATGGGCGCAGCAATGGGCGAGAACCCAGACATCGTTGGTGAGGTCACAGGTTGGGTGATGGAAGTTGCAAACATTCCGGTCTGGGCAAAGATGACTCCAAACATTACGCATATCACTGACCCCGGAAGTTCTGCACTTAGTGCTGGAGCGAACGGTCTTGCAGCAATCAATACTATTCTTAGTGTCATGGGTGTTGATTTAGAAACACTTCGACCCCAACCCACTGTTGAAGGATACAGTGTTCCTGGAGGATATTCTTGCAAAGCAGTTCGACCGATCGCACTTCGAATGGTGATGGAACTTGCACGCATGATGGAAGATGGTTTTCAAGACCGTACTATTTCAGGTATCGGTGGAATTGAAAGCGGCGAAGACGCTGCTCAGTTTATTTTACTCGGTGCAAGTACCGTTCAAGTTTGCACCGGCGTCATGATTAACGGTTATGGCATGGTGAAAGAAATGGGCGAGAGTTTGCTTGCATTCATGGAAAAACATTCCTTTGATACACTTGATGACTTCAGAGGAACTTCAGTACAGTTTTTTAGCACTCATGCAGATTTAGTCGCTCGCCAAGCGAAAGCAAAGGCAGAAGCAAAAGCACGCCGCGAAGGCATGATTGAAAAAGATGCACAATGGTCTGGCGATGATTTCGTTGAACAGTCAGATAAGTTGGTTTCCAACGATTAGAGAAGTGACTGTCACACTAAAGCGAAGCTGCGAGCGACAGTGACAGTCACACCCAATTACCTAGCGATGTACCTGCCACCGCCGATTTCACCAACAAACTCGCCTTTTTCAGCAACGACTTTGCCGCGAAGCAACACAACATCACTTCGACCTTTACGTTCCATGCCTTCAAATCCGGAGTAATCGATTTTAGATAAACCGTCTGCGTGATTAAATGTTCCTACAAAGTTTGGGTCATACACCACAATGTCGGCATCAGACGCAACAGCAAGTGCTCCCTTCTGAGGATACATATTGAATGTCTTTGCGGCATTCGTACTGCACACATCAACCATTGTTTGTAGGTCAATCTTTCCTTTGCAAACTCCATACGTATGCACCAAATCTACTCGTTCTTGGATAGATGGAATGCCATTTGGAATTAACGTAAAATTATTTGTTCCCATATCTTTCTGCCCATGAAAATTAAATGGTGCGTGGTCGGTGCCAATTGTGAGCACTTCACCACATGCCAAACCGTTCCAGAGTGCTTGATGTTCTTCAGCATCTCTAAGCGGAGGAGACATGACATATTTTGCACCTTCGAAAGAAGGTCGTTCCGCATACGATTTATCGAGGATAAGGTGAGGCACAACCGCTTCAACTGTCACATCAACTCCACTTTCTTTTGCTCGCATTGCATTATTGACTGCTTCTCCACAAGAAGTATGCACAACATAGACTGTCGCGCCAGTTTGCTTAGCAAATTCACACAAATGTTGTACGCCGCCTGCTTCAACACTTCGTGGTCTTGAGGGTTCATGCCACTCTGGACCTGTTTTCCCTAATGCGATCAATTCCTTCTGTTTTGCATCAATGGCTTCTGCATTTTCGCAGTGGGCTGTTAATGTCACTCCGAGTTCTTTGCACATGAGCATGAGTTCGTGCAAATGTTCGTCTGAAATATCCAACGCGCCTTTATACGCCAAGAAAATTTTAAATGATTGCACACCTTCGTTAGAAACAAGTTCCCGAAGTTGAGTTTTCGCGATTTCGTCAAACCGTACAACAGCAAGATGAAACGTGTAATCGCAACAACTCCCCTCTTGTGCAAGTGATTTCCATTCTGCAAATGCTTTGGCGGGTTCGTCTTCAGGTCCAGGACAAATCATTTCGATGATCGTTGTTGTTCCACCTACAAGTGCTGCCTTCGTCGCGGATTCATGGTCGTCTATTGCATTTGTTCCCATAAAAGGAAGATGGATATGCACATGTGGATCGATGAAGCCAGGAAATACTAGCTTCCCCTTGGCGTCTACTATTTGAGCACCTTCGAGGTCTCCGCCTTCTTTAACTTCAGCAATCTTCTCACCTTTGATTCCTACGTCACCAACGAACGCTCGCTCTGGTGCAAAGATTGTCCCGCCTTTGATGACAGTATCAAACATCACTTTGTTTCCTTCGCAAGCACTTCATCTAAAACTTGGAGCATAAAATCGATATCATCTGCTGTTACACACATCGGCGGAGTAATCCGAAGGACATTCCCATAGAACCCACCTTTGCCAACAAGTAATCCCATGTCCTTGCATGTTTCAAGAACATCGACAGTTAGTTTGGACGCAGGTGTTTTATCTTGGTCTTCGATAAGTTCAATACCAACCATCAAACCCTTTCCTCGAACATCTCCAATACAAGGATACTTTTGTTGTAAAGAGTGCAATCCCGAAAGTAATTTTTCTCCAAGCCGTCTTGCATTCCCTTGCATGTCATCATCTAGAATGACATTCAAAGTAGCAAGACCTTGTGCACAGGAAACTGGATTGCCACCAAACGTATTAAAGTGGATTGCTTCTGTCATCGATTGTGCAATTTCTTTTGTCGTGACGACTGCTCCAAGTGGACATCCGTTTCCAATCCCTTTTGCCATGACAACGATGTCAGGAAAAACGTTGCTATTCTCAAATCCCCAAAAGTTATCGCCAGTTCGACCAAAACCAGTCTGGACTTCATCTGCGATACAAACGCCGCCAGCTTCCCGAACATAGCAATATGCATCTCTAAGATAGTTCGGGGGCATCTCTACAATCCCACCAACCCCTTGCATTGGTTCTGCAATAAAAGCAGCAATACCGCCTGTTGAACCCCTTTCTATTAAATCCTTTACATCTAAAGCATATTTCTCCCCACTTTCGGGGTCGTCATATCCAAAGTGCCCTCGATATCGATTGGGTGTTACTGAATGCAAAATCCCAAATCCATGCGGTACGGAATATTTCCAATTCGAATGTGCCGTTAACCCCATCGCGCCTTGAGATCCACCATGATACGCATTTCGCAGCGCAATAACATCGTAGTTTTTGGTGTATGCCCGAGCCATCAAAATAGCAAGATCATTTGCTTCAGAACCGCTATTCGTGAAATACACAACATCTAAACCACTTGGCAACGTGCTTGCTAATTTTTCTGCGAACGAAGTGATGTTTGGATGTAAGTAAATCGTTGTTGTGTGTTGTAGCCGAGCATTTTGTTCATTCACTTTAGCCATAACTCGGGGATGACAATGCCCTGCACTAATGGTGACAATTCCAGCAATCGCGTCTAGATATCGCTTTCCTGTTTCATCGAACAAATACTGCATATGCCCATCCACAATCATGATTGGGTCTTTGTAGTAGGTCATCAGCGCTGGCGTTAGACATTCCCCGCGGAGTTTTTGCACAACTTCTTTTGATGGTCCCCCATATTTTGATGGTGTGAAATTACACTCTGGAAGGGTCGGCACTGTAACGTTCTCCTATATTCAATACACCATACAACACAAATGCAATTGTAATTCCAACAAACCATGCGTAACTGTACAGTTGATTAAAGAACTCTGGAAAGTAATCGGTTTTGAACGCCGCATTGATGAAACCCGGGAGATTTGGGGCAACTGCAACGACAAGGACAAAAATTGTGCTCCAACGCAACCCTGAATATTGACCACGAGAATCATAGAGTGCATCGCTGTTAAGTTGCATTTTTCGAATCACAAAATAATCGCAAATCATAATGCCTGCAATTGGACCGAGAAGAGCGCTGTAACCAATGAGCCATGTAAAAATGTAATCACCGAGATCGTTGTACAAACGCCAAGGCATAATCACTATACCGATGACGCAAGTAATAATCCCCCCTGTTCGAAATGAGACTTTCCGCGGGCTAACATTTGCAAATCCATTTGCAGGACTTACAACATTTGCGGCGATGTTTGTCGAAAGCGTTGCAATTGTTAACGCGATGAGTGAGATGATGACTGCAGTTGTTGAGCCAAGTTTTCCAACAAGTAAAATCGGATCCCAAATTGCACTTCCAAAAATAACGATCGTTGCTGATGTCACAGCGATTCCTATAAATGAAAACAGTGTCATCGTGGTCGGCAAACCAATCAACTGACCAAGCGCTTGATCTTTTTGCGATTTGCAATATCGAGTGAAATCAGGAATGTTTAAACTTAGCGTTGCCCAGAAGCCAACCATCGCAGTTAACTGCGGGAAGAACATTGGCCAGAAAGGTGCTGGTTTTTCAGGCGGTGCCGGAAACATTTGTGTGACTCCACCAACTTTAATGGCTGCCCATATCAAAAGTGCAAGCCCCATCACTAAAAGAAATGGCGCTGCCCAAGATTCAAGCCATTTAATGCAATCAATACCACGAAGTACGATGATAAAATTTAACACCCAAAATGCCATGAAACACAATAATTGCAATACTGTGATTCCAAGAAAGGGCATTACGTCTGTATCAGCTGAAATATCTAGCCACCCCAATGCACCAAGGACTTGGTAAATCGCAAAACCACCAATCCATGTTTGTATACCAAACCAACCACACGCAACAAGAGAGCGTGCAATTGCAGGAATGTGCGCTCCCTTCGTGCCAAAACTCGCTCTGGCGAGAACTGGAAATGGGATGCCAAATTTTGTTCCAGCATGTCCCATGAGAATCATAGGAATAAGCACTATTAAATTGCCTAGCATCACTGTCAATACAGATTGCCACCACGTCATCCCTGCCTGAATCATGCTTGCTGCGAGCATGTATGTTGGAATGCAAACTGACATTCCAATCCAAAGTGCAGCAAGGTGCCACTTGTTCCAAGTCCTACTTTCTGCTGGGACTGGAGCGATATCCGGATTGATGAGCGGGTTGGTCATGGAGTAGTTATTTGCGTGTAACTTTCAGGTCTGCGATCTCTAAAGAACTGCCATGTGTTGCGTACCTCTTCAATAAGGTCAAGATCTAAATCTGCAATCACAACTTCATCTTGATCTCTTGATCCTTCAACCATGATTTGCCCACGAGGATCGCAAAAATAACTTTGCCCATAAAACTCGCCAATATCCCACGGTGCTTCGGTTCCTACTCTATTGATTGCACCAACATAAAATTGGTTCGCAACCGCATGTGCTGGCTGTTCAAGTTTCCAAAGGTATTCACTCAAACCAGCAACTGTTGCTGAAGGATTGAAAACAATTTCGGCTCCATTTAATCCAAGTTCGCGCGCACCTTCTGGGAAATGTCTGTCGTAACAAATATACACACCAATTTTTCCAGCACTCGTTTCGAAAACTGGATACCCCAGATTCCCCGGCTTGAAGTAAAACTTTTCCCAAAAGCCAGGGTTGCAATGGGGAATGTGGTGTTTTCGGTATTTACCTAAGTACTTACCATGTTCATCGATCACAGCTGCGGTGTTGTAATACACTCCTGTCATGTCTACTTCGTAAATAGGCACAACCAGAATCATTTCATGTTGTTTTGCAAGTTCTTGCATTAACTTAATTGTTGGACCGTCTGGAATACACTCTGCAATTTCATACCACCGAGTATCTTGTTCAGCACAAAAATATGGACCATAGAAAATTTCTTGCAAGCAGGTTACCTTTGCACCTTGATCAGCTGCTTGTTTAATGAGTTCGACATGTTTATCGATCATCATTTTTTTTGTTTCAGCGATAGACGAGTCCGGTGGAGCATCGTTCGATGCTTGAATGAGAGCCGCTCTTGTTATTCGTGCCATAGTTTTCCTTTAGGGGGTTAGAACCAACGGCTCACTAGAATTCTTCCTTCAGTATAAAATCGAACGGAGTCCTCTCCATTGGAGTGCAACGTTCCAAAGAACGAATCTTTCCAACCACAGAATGGGAAGACTGCCATGGGTGCAGGAACTCCGACATTTATTCCAATCATTCCAGCTCCAGCAGTATCTTTAAATTTGTTTGCTGCGTACCCGCTATCTGTGAACATCACAGCCATGTTTCCATAAGGCGAACGGTGAGTGACTTCGATTGCGTCATCCAACGAATCGGCACGCAAGATAGACAACACTGGTCCAAAAATTTCTTCCATTGCAAGGGCGGAATCTGGAGGGACGTTATCAAAAATAGTCGGCCCAACAAAACACCCACCGCTTGGTGTCTGACACCTGGTGTCTGACACCTGGTGTCTGAAACCAATTCGACCATCAAGGAGCAAGTCCGCGCCTGCTGCGACACCACCCTCGATAGCTGAGATTACGCGAGCAACACTTGCCTCATCAATAAGCGGCCCCATTCCACAGCCACTTTCGCCACCTGCTGAAACTTTTATCTGCTTCGCTGCTTCCACAATTTTTGGAATGAACCATTCGTGTGAGTCGCCTACAAGAACAGCCACGGAACCAGCCAAGCACCGTTGTCCTGTGTTACCCATCGATGAACTAATAACGCCATCAATGGCAGCATCTTGATTTGCATCTGGCATGATAATCATCGTGTTCTTTGCACCAGCCATGCACTGAACACGTTTTCCAGCACGTGAAGCTGTTTCGTATATATGCCGAGCTACTCTTGTAGACCCGACAAATGAAACTGCTTTTACGTCATCATGTGTGAGTAAATGATTAACTACATCTGGACCGCCAGTGACCATGTTCAAAACCCCCGGAGGTAGGCCGGCCTCGTATGCAAGTTCAACTTCTCGTAAAGCACAAAGCGAAACTTTTTCAGAGGGCTTGAGCACAAATGTGTTTCCACATGCGACAGCCATAGGCCACATCCAGAGTGGAACCATGATTGGAAAGTTAAATGGTGTAATGCCTACGCACACTCCAATCGGAACACGTTCAAGTGAACTGTCTAGCGGTATTCCCTCTTCACGTTCACGGCTAAACGAACTTGAAACTGCGATGCGTGGTAATGTCCTTCCCATCATCAAAGACGGTGCACCACATGCGTACTCCACGCAATCAATACCACGCCGAACATCGCCACGCGCTTCCGCGGTTGTTTTTCCGTGCTCATCAACGATCATCTTTGTAAGTTCGTCAAAGTGATTTTCAAGGAGTTGCTTATAACTAAACAATACTTGACATCGCTCACCAACTGGCGTCTCGCTCCACCCTCGGAATGCTCGGTTGGCGGAATCAACTGCTAAATCAGTTGCTGAAACTTCATCTAATGAAACTTTGGCAAGCACTTGCCCAGTTGCAGGATTTACATCATCACATGTTTCACCACTGCTGAAAGGAATTTTCTTTCCATCAATAAAATGTTCAATTGTATGTGTCATATATGTAGAGTTTACCTTCCTTCTAACTTTGACAGTGCCTCTTTAGCGATGGTAAATGTCGGTTGCAATTGCACTGCCACTGAATATGACTCTTTTGCTTCCTGTTTGTCACCTTGTTGAAGTTGTGCATTACCAAGGTGATACCAAGCCAACGCAAACGTTGGTGCAATTTGAACGGCTTGTTCCAAAAATTCGATTGCAAGTTGGTTGTTCCCCAAATGGAACCATGAATATCCTAGTGCTGCCAATATTCTAGGATTATTCGGTTGCAGTGCATTTGCAATCTCAATATGTGAAAGCGCTTCAGTAAAGTTCTTCATTCCAATCAACGTGTTCCCAAGCTCAAACTGAGCATCTACATAACTAGGCGAATATTCCACTGCCGATTGCAGGGCGCTAATGGCTTCCTCTAGTTTGTTCACTTGTTTTGCTGCGAGTGCGAATCGATATAAGGTTGACGAACGCAACTCACTGTTGTTTGAAATTGCAAACGGGGAGTCCTCTGGAACAGAAAGCGATTGCTTGTAATAGTCAAAAGCTAACTGATAATTCTTGTGTAGATATTCAAGTTGGGCGAGATTTGATAAAACTGGCCCATGGAATGGTTCTTCAGTCAATATCCTATTCCACACTACTCTTGCTTCATCAAATCTCTGCGCGAGGTATAACGCCCAACCATACTTAGCCCGAGTCATGACATACGTTGGATCTGATTCTATTCCTGCTTCTAAATGAGCCAACGCTTCCTTTAACGTGTCTTGATTCAAACGATCTGCACGCAACAAAATGTTTGCAAGTGCTAATCGAGCATCTTTATCACTCTGATCAATTGCAATTGCTTTCCGAAGTAATTGCTCAGCAGAAGTAATGTCTCCTGCAATAAAATCCGTTTGTGCTTGAGTGACAAGATGTGGTGCCAAAATGCACATCGATTCCATTTCAGCAAGCCAAGGGTCGTCCATTTGATAACCCATATCAATCGCAACATATGGAGCAACCGATTTGTTTTCAATCGAAGCCCTCGCTTGTTGCTTTAGTGATTTTGCTGCGGGGCTTTCAACGTCTTGAAGAAGTACGATAACATCTTCCCAATTCCCACTACTTGCTTCTATTTGTGCAAGTGCTGTAGTTGCATAATCAGTATTCGCAACTCGAAAATATTTTTTTGCAAGTTCAATATTTCCAATTCCAACATTCAATTCTCCTAATCGAGTTTGCAAGGGTGCATACTCTTGGTCAATTGAATGTGCATATTCAAAATTGGCAAGTGCTGCAGAACTATTTCCAACAGTCACATCTAACATTCCTAAGTAGTAAGGCCATTTTGCCTCTTGCGGTTCAGATTTCATGGCTAGTTGATATGCCTCCCTAGGGTTGAAGCCATTGGCGTGCAAAATCATTCCAATTTCTCCATTCGTCGAGGCATTACTAATTTTCTGCTGAATTTGAACCGGATACTCAATTTCTTTTGTATTCTCAGTTGAGAGTTCACCATCATTGAGCCAATGCGTCACACGAGTGATTCGATCAAATGGTGGGTAGAGAGCCATCCCCCCTACAACAATGTCTGGAAAACCATTTCCATCCAAGTCGTCAACATCACTAGTCACTAAATGTGTCGGAGATGATGCAATTGTATGTGGGACAAATTGCAACCCTTCCACTTGCTCCCACCAAACCACACTACGTGTTTCTGGTTTCTCCCAGAACGCAAATTCAGAAACCGTAACGATATCTAAATCACCATCGCCATCCATGTCTGCTGCACAAGGGCCATACGCACCATCCATCTGGCCTATACGGTGGTATTCAAATTGCAAGTCTCCATGATTTTCTAACCACTGCAAACCATGAGTCGGTAATGGTCTGTAATCGACTGCAACAAACGCATCACCATTCGTCCAAAGCACATCACTATCACCATCTTGATCAAGATCAACAACTTCAATCCCTGAACTAGAAAAATCTGCGTCTGCAACATCATGCAAAATTTCAGTCTTAAATTCTCCTTTGCCATCATTTACAAACGCGTACACTGTCTCCCATTCTTGTGAGAGTAATGCAAGGATGTCAAGATCCCCGTCATTGTCAATGTCTACGATGGGTGCGTGAATTGCACCACTTCGATTAATTAATTGAGTTGGAGTAAAGTTCCAATTCCCATCATTTCGGAACCACTGCACTTGTCCTTGCGTGTAACCAAACTGTGCAACGGCTAAATCCAAATCCCCATCGCCATCAAGATCCCCCGCTTGCACATCAGTAACTCGCTGAATGTCTTTAGCAATAACATGCTGTATAAATCTCTCTTCCCCATCGTTTTCTAAAATAATAACTTCGCCAAGGTGTGCATCTGTTGGAAGAATGACACCCATTGCTGCAACAAGAACATCAATATCACCATCCCCATCAAAGTCGACTGGCTCGGCGTGTACAGCGCCATTGACCCCAGAAAGTATTGGCGTTTCAGTAAATTCTCTATTCTGGGATTGCTGAATCCAGCCCACGCGTTGCCCAAGAACATCACAGACAAGAATATCTTTTAATCCATCTTGGTTAAGGTCAGTAATCCGAACATGGGTAATTGTGGGGCGATCGCCATCGGTAGGCAAATCCCCAATTGGCCTTGAAGTTGAAATTTTGATTTCATGCTGTGGACCCTTCGAAGTTGGTTTCTCGCAACCAAAAACTACGAATAAAAAAAATACGACAAAAAGTACGCGAAACATCACTGCTTATCGTACTAAAAACGCAGGTCGGCACGGCTTTTTGTGTAGAAATTACGCAGATTCACATTTTTGCATTACAATCTCGGCGTCTCGGCAACCTAGTGCCCTGATCTGAGTTTTGTTTCTAGGTGAACAGCCGCCTGTGGGGGGCGGATAAAAAAGGTTTGGTTTGAGTATGAAATTGTATATTGGTAATTTAAGTTGGGGAACGACAACAGAAGATTTGAAAACACACTTCGAGCAATTCGGAGCAGTTTCTGACGCAATCGTGATTACAGACCGTCAAAGTGGTCGCTCACGTGGTTTTGGCTTTGTCACGATGGATAATGATGAAGAAGCTAATAAAGCATTGGAAGAATGCAACGGCAGCGATTTAGACGGCCGTGAAATTAAGTGCAGCGAAGCAACACCTCGCAAAGCTGAACATTAATTACATTGATTCAAAAATAATTTGAAATGAAAGCCCCACCTCATGGTGGGGCTTTTTTATAACTATTTATCCGCATTTGCTTTTTTTTTCGCATGCATTGTGTCAAATGTACTTGCTTCATAGAGAACAACTTGAGACGATGGTCGTTGATGACGAGCACATCTACCATTCGTGGCGACATTACACAATTTCTCGACGACGCTTCCACAGGAGACAGCGTCGCGATTGCCCGCCTTTGGCAAGAAGTGCAAGAAGATGTCCATGGCATGGCAGAAAATCTATGCCGAAAAGAATATGCTGGGAACACAGTGCAACCAACGCTATTGGTCAACGAAGTTTACTTACGACTTTACACAAAAACCGATCCTCTTACTTGGGACAACCGTGCACATTTCTTCGGAAGCGTGGTTCGGTCGATGTCACAAATTTTGGTCGACTACGCTCGGAAAAGAAATGCAGCAAGACGTGGCGGAGATAAAAAGAAAGTTTCAATTGAACTTGTTCCAGGTGAGCTTGCGTCTCCAGAAATTGAGGTTAACACTATGATTGAACCTTTACTTAAAGCGTTAGAAAAACTACAAAGTGTAAACAGCCGTGCAGCAGATGTTGTTCGATTCAGATATCTTCTTGGGTTAACACAAGCAACAGTGGCTGAGATTCTAAATGTAACTGACAGGACTGTCCGTTCGGACTGGGTGTGGGCAAGAGCATGGCTACTACGTGAGTTAAAAGATGACAATCGACAATGACAAAATTCGTGAACTGCTCACTGAACTTATCGATTGCACTGTAGAAGAACGAGTTCATCGGCTTGAGGAAATAAGGCAAGAATCACCAGAACTTTATCAAGAATTAGAGTCGCTGCTTCCATACACCGAAGGTGATCGAGATGATATTGGCAACGACCCATTTCTCGGCACAGTTGTAGGTCACTTTACAGTCCAATCTAAAATTGGCAGTGGTGGAATGGGGAGAGTCTATCTTGCAACACAAGAAAATCCACAAAGACAAGTCGCATTTAAAATTTTAAGACGCGGACTACTGTCTAGAAGTGCGAGCAAACGATTTGAAATTGAGTGCCGATTGCTTGGTCGATTACATCACGGTGGCATTGCGCAGGTCTATGAAGCGGGCGTATACATGTTGCATGGAGATCGTGTTCCTTGGATTGCAATGGAATTGATTAAAGATGCAGAACCCTTGACGACATATGCACAAAAAAATAATTTAGATACAAACGAAAAATTGACGCTATTTATGCAAGTTTGCGAAGCAGTATCAGAAGCACATCGCCATGGAATCATTCATCGAGATTTAAAACCTGCGAACATTCTAGTTGATTCGCGGGGAAATCCAAAAATTATTGATTTCGGTGTTGCAAAAGCAATTGATCCAATGGGTTTACCCACTGCTTTACATACAAATTCCACTGACTTCGTAGGCACCATGCAATACATGTCACCAGAACAAGCAAGTGGTGAAAATGTTGATGTTTCAAGTGATGTATATTCGCTCGGTGTGATGTTGTACGAGTTACTTTCAGGCGAGAAGCCGTACGATTTGCAATCTACAACGATCCCCAGAGCGATCGAAACGCTGACTCATGTCGACCCTAAACCACTGCGAACAGTCAATAAAAAAGTCTCCCGAGATTTGGAGATTATTACTGCAAAAGCAATGGCTCAGAACCCAAGAAACAGGTATAGGTCTGCGAACGATTTGTGTGATGATATTCATAGAGTGCTAGTCGGAGAACCAATTTCAGCAAGAAAAGAATTCGCCTTAAGTCGCTTTCTTCGCAGGAAACGTAGGACAGCAGCCGCGATTGTGATTGCACTCCCACTTCTTGCAATTTCAACGGGTGTTTCATTCTACTTTTCGTTGCAAGCCCAGCGAGAGTTAAGACAAAAAGAAAAACTCATTGAGTTTGCAAAGGAGGCACTCGCCACAAGAGATGAAATTATTGTGACGAATCCTGAATACTGGCAGACGCATTACGACCTATCTCTTCAGCATGCAAGACAATTTGCTGGCGATGACAAGGAGTTACTTGCAGATATGTATGGCATGCTCGCAAGTGTTGCAGATACTGGCAATATAGATGTTAGTCTCCGTATCAAAACTGCTGAACTTCTTGGTAAAGAGACAGAACAAGGAGCCCTTCTGCTGATTCAGCAATGTGCTTATGAGGGTAGGCAAGAGCCTGAAAAACGAATACAAAATATAATTAGGCTTTTTAATTCTATTCCAGACCCTTCAAATGAATTCATCGCAAACTCACTTGTTGCATTAGCTGATTTAGAACTTCATTCAGAAGATCAAAGTATTCGTGATCGAGGCAGAAGCCATAGTAAAGAAGCATTACGAATCGCTAAAGATGAAATGGATAACGAAATCGAAATCGTGTATTCCGTTAAAAGACGAATCGGATGGTCGAACATCTTTCGAGAATCCGAGCGACATTTTCTAGAAGAAGTGATAGAGCTTATTGACGAAGACCTAATCAATCGTTGCGAAGCCTCTTTTGGACGACATGACCCCAAATCACTTTCACTCTATAACATGCTGGGAATCGCGTATGAAGAATTGGGAGACTACGATAAAGCAATTGAAATTTTACGCCCTGCTGCAAAAGTTGCGACTGAAAGTTATGGCGTTGGACATAATTTTACGTGGCGATATTTAAATAACTTGGCTATTTCTCTCGCGATGAAGGCAAAGAGTGATGATGTTCAAGAAGACGAATCTGCTATTCTCAAAAATCAAGCAATTTCACTATGGAACGAGTGTATTCGCCAATCAATTATGCATGGTGATGACGGTGCTACAAAGTGGTACGGGGACACGTTCCGAGACCATTTACCGAAGCTCGCCCCTTCAAAAGAAGAAATCGAAACTTGGAGCAACCTCATCCAATTCAACGGCGACCCCATTTCCCAGAATTTCGACTTCCGGTCAGCACTTGTAGATACGCATT
>CAZVVI010000024.1:0-38015 GCA_964630505.1 uncultured Isosphaeraceae bacterium
CCCCCAATAATTCCCCAACGAACAATAAAACGTGATGTGGCGCCCATGGCAACCTCCTTTTTCTACGATTCTGCACAAATACACTCTGTGCTTATCTAGGTCTTTGGGAAATACGATGCTCATATTTCATGGATGTGACTGTCACTATACGGGCTGTGTGACAGTCACCTTCGGTGACAACCACTATGCGTGGTGACAGTCACGTAAAATCACCATATGCTGTTTCCCAATAAGGAAGTGTGCCAATGAACGCCTTGACGACAAGATTTGTGCGTCGACTTCGTCAGCAAGACGAAGCCGCTTGGTTTGAGTTGTGGCAAGATTTTGGACCAACGATTCGATTTCAACTTCAGAAATGGGGGCGTGGTCGTGTTGGGCTTGAGACTGTTCAAGATTTAACACAAGACACACTTGCAGAATTGTCAAAATGTATCGACCGGTACGATTCAAACAGAGGCGCTCGGTTTAGTACATGGCTCCTTTCAATCGCAAAGCATGTACTAGGTGACGAGATGGATCGAAGGAATGCCCAAAAAAGAGGAAGCGGGAAAAAACCGCTCTCGCTTGACGAGCGAATTGACTCCTCTTCAAAGTCACTTCAGGTTGATGAAATTTTTGAACAGCGGATGTTTGGTGCAAAAATTTGTGCAGCAATCCGAAGAACAGAGTCAGAGATGGAATTTCTTCATTTTCAAGTCTGGAGAATGCGAGTCCTTGACAACAAGTCGGGCAAAGAGGTTTCGTCGCAGTTAGGAATGAGTGAACCAACGGTAAGCCGCCACGTCGGCAAAATACGAGACCAGCTTAAAGAGACCATCATGAATGTTGTCATGCAATACAGTTTCACTTCTGAAGAAGAAAAAGAAATCTCATCGTATGGAGTGACTGGTAATGACTCAGAATTTGATTCCGCCGTAAGTGAAACATATCACCGACACCAACTTTTCTTAGAACAAGAGAGTGGAACGTAGAGATGTGGGCAACACTATTCACATGCTTTGGCACAATCGTTGCGCTCGTTGGAGCAATCCTTGTACTTGTGTATATCATCATCCCAATCATTGGACATGTATGTACGTTCTTTTATCGATTGGCTCGTTTTGTTTGCCAAGAAATGCGAGATATTTTACTTCTGCCGATCGCACTTTTTGTTTGTGCTGTAAAACTGTCTAGAGCCCTGATTTGCGTAATTCTGGCTCGCTGGGATATTGTTCATCTCGAAATGAAAGCAGCAAAACGGCGATTATTAGAGGCATGGAATCGGACGGTTGCAATTTTCATCGATAACCCACTTCGTGTTTTTGCCATTGAAACAACCCCAAAACCGATGCCACGACCAAGACCTAGATATGTTTCTACTTCAACGTCGACCCATTTTTTAAACTACACCATTATTGGCACACTTCCAACAGGCGGAAGTGGCGCAAAACTGTTTGTAGCACAGCCCACCAATCAACAAAAACAAGTAGTTATCAAATGTTTTGATATTACTTCTGGGTCGCAACTCCCACAAATTGTCCGCGAATCACGTGCGATGGAGTCCGCAAAAAAACTTGGACTCATTATTGAACACCATCTTGAAGAACATCGGTTTTGGTATGTCATGCCTTACCACGCAGGAGATCATCTTGGCGTTGTGACAAACAATCTTCATGGGAACAGCAGTGAGTTACATGAATCACAACTGTATACCATTTTGTCATATCAACACTCATTACTCCAAACACTGCAAAAGTACCACAGCGCAGGGCTCTGGCATAAGGATGTGAAAACTGACAACATCATTATCCATGATGGCACTGCGCATCTTGTGGATCTTGGGCTCGTAACGCCACTTGGTTCTGCAATGACCCTCACTACACACGGAACGGAATACTTTCGTGATCCAGAATTGGTTCGCCAAGCAAGCCGTGGAGTGAAAGTGCACCAAGTCGACGGTTCTAAGTTCGACGTGTACGGCGCTGGCGCAGTTTTATATTTCATGCTGGAAAACACGTTTCCTGCGCAAGGCGGATTAAGTAGTTTTAGTAAACAAAGCCCAGAAGCGATTCGGTGGATCGTTCGAAGGGCGATGGCAGATTACGACAAACGATATGCATCAATCAACGATATGTTAAAAGATGTAGAAACAGTTCTATCTGCAGCAAACATAACAGGTGTTCGTCCAGCAGACCTTCCATCAATGGGTGGCAAGCCTCCTACAGAATTTGTTCGCCGATTACCAGCGCGATCAACTCCATCAACAGGCGGAGGCCCATTCCCACCTTCAACGTACCGCACAAAACCAATCGGCTTGCTCGCCCTTCTTACGGCAATTGTTGTTGGGGTCGTGATTGTGATAAACAATACAAACCACCAGTCACATCAGCCAGTAGAAACCCAACAACTCACCGTACTTGATTTCCCTAAACCAGATGGTCGAGTTTTAATCATGAACGATGTTGCTGTATTGCACGACGCTGAATTGCAGCGGGTTTCATCTAATGTCCTTGCTCAACTTGATGTTGCGGGTTGGGACATGTTTACTGATGCAGATACCGAAGCGAGGGTGAGACGGTGGTTGCCATCGGACGTTTCAACAATGAAAGACCGCGAAAAACTCATAAGCGAAAACCTTGCAGGGATTTTGATTTTACAACTTGATGGACTTGGAAATCTTCAAGTGACACTCATCGACAATGTGGGTGAAACAGTTTGGACAGCAGTACAATACTCAGGTGGCTGAGAGCAACATCCTCCTCATTTCAATAGCCGTACTTGTGATGGCGGCACTCTACTCAACCGTTGGTCATGGTGGTGGTTCAGGATATCTTGCAGTGCTGGCCCTTGCGGCCATTTCACCCGAACAGATGCGTCCAACAGCACTTCTATTGAACGTGGTTGTTTCTTCGATTGCAACATGGAAATTTGCCTCCACAGGAACGTTTCGAAAAGATTTATTCCTTCCCCTTGTGCTTGCGAGTATTCCCGCCGCATTCGCAGGTGGGTATGTGGAAATTCCAAATGCGGTATACAAACCCATCGTTGGCCTCATTTTGTTGTACGCTGCAATCAAACTATTCATTCCAATTGGTGGTCAAGAAAAAACAACAAAACCAAAATGTGTTGTTGTATTGATGGCAGGCATAGTCATTGGATTTTTAAGTGGTATTATTGGAGTTGGCGGTGGCATCTTTTTAAGTCCACTCATTCTTCTGCTTGGTTGGACCACAGCAAAACAAACTGCTGCAATCAGTGCTCCATTTATTCTGGTCAATTCAATTGCAGGGTTGGGTGGCATTTTTACTGATCAAGGTCAATTGCCAGTAGAGCTAAGTTTTATCGCACCACTTGCAATCGCAGTAGTCATAGGTGGTTTTGTTGGGGCAACATTCGGGAGCAAGAAACTTGGTCACCACGGTCTTCGCACAACGCTTGGGGTAGTTTTATTGATTGCATCTATAAAAATGTTTTTTGCGATAAGTGTGCAATCGAACCCACCTCAGTCTGATGATGTAAAATCTACGATATGACAAACTTCAGCGCACTTCTTCGAAAAGAAATGGATCAAGGTGTCGTGATGTGCCCAGGCGCATGGAACGGGCTAGTTGCAGCAGCGGTTGCAAAAGCGGGTTTTCAAGCGTGTTATATCAGTGGTGGTGCAACTGCAAATGCATCTGGCTACCCTGACATTGGACTTATTTCTTTAAGTGAAATGTGCAGAACAATTCGAGAGGTTGCAACAGCAAGCCAACTTCCGGTCGTTGTTGATGCGGATACTGGGTATGGAGAAATCGAAAGTATCGGGAGAACAGTTGTTGAATATGAACGAAGTGGCGCAGCAGCGATGCACATTGAAGATCAGCAGTTTCCAAAAAGGTGTGGTCACCTTGACGGTAAAACTCTTGTGACCAAAGAAGAGATGGTAAAGAAAATCGAAACGGCTTCAAAAAACAGATTGACGAGCGACTTTGTTCTCATTGCGAGAACTGACGCTAGAGGTGTTGAAGGAATTGATAGCGCCATAGTACGAGGAATTTCATATCGAGAAGCTGGCGCCGACATGATTTTTCCCGAAGGCTTGCGAAGTGTAGATGAGTTTGCAAAGTTTTCAGAAAAATGTTCCGGCTTGTTGCTTGCAAACATGACCGAGTTCGGAAAGACGCCCCACATTTCATCAAAAGAGTTTGGTGAACTTGGATATGACATAGTGATTTATCCCGTCACAATGCAGCGGGTTGCAATGGGTGCAATTGCTGCATGCTTAGAAACACTGCTCGAAGAAGGCTCAGCAGAAAGTTTTGAAAATCAAATGCAGACTAGGCAAGAACTATATGATTTACTTGGTTACGAGCCAGGTACGCAGTGGAACTTCCCAAAACGTTGAATAGATTCTTTTGTGACTGCCACACTGCTTGTGTGGTGACAGCCACCAAGTGTGGTGGCAGTCACTACAGCCACACCCGTTTCTGCTAAAATATGTGTCTATGACGAAGACACAAGAGCCATCAAAAAAAGAAGCAGATCAACGGGGTTTAGCCGGTCAAACAATTGGCGACACCTCTGTTTGTGCAGTGAACCAAACACAACTAATGTATCGTGGATACGAGATTGCAGATCTTGCAGCAAACGCGACTTTTGAAGAAGTTGCATATCTTCTTCTTGTTGGCGAAAAGCCAACCTCATCAGAGTTAACAGAATTTTCAGATGAACTATCTTCAATTCGAGCCATTCCTAAAAGTGTGCAAGACGAAATAGTTCAAATTGCAAAACGAACACCAGATGCGCATCCAATGTCTGTGCTACGAACAGCAGTCTCTCTTCTTTCTCATGGCTGTCCACTATGTGAAGACAATTCTAAAGAAGCAGAACTTGAAAAATCAAAACACCTTCTTGCAAAAATTCCTACATGTATCGGTGCTCATCAAATGGCGCTTGATGGAAAAGAACCAGTCCAGCCAGATGCCTCATTGAGCCACGCTGCTAATCTGCTTTGGTGCATGTCAGGCGAAAAACCCCACGAGTCAGCTGCAAAAGTAATGGACGTTTCACTCATTCTTTATGCAGAGCATGATTTCAATGCGTCAACCTTTACGTGCCGTGTAATTGCATCGACTAACAGCGATATGCATTCTTGTGTCTGCGGAGGAATCGGTGCACTGAAAGGCAACTTACATGGTGGCGCAAATGAAGCAGCGATGGAAATGCTGAAAGAAATTATGGACGCGTCCGTGAGTGGCACGACTGCAGAGTCCTTTATGCAAGATGCGTTTGAAACGAAGAAAAAACTGATGGGGTTTGGGCACAGGGTGTATAAGAACGGCGACCACCGTGCAGGAATTCTTCGCGACTGGGGATTGCAATATTGCGAAGCAGCAAACCCAGAAGCCAAAAAATGGTTCGATCTTGGTGATGAAGTCCAAGCAATTATGTTGCGAGACAAAAACATTTACCCGAACGTTGATTTCCCGTGTGGGATGACATACTTTGCACTCGGTATTCCCGTACCCCAATACACTCCCATTTTTGTAGCATCGAGAATTACTGGCTGGTGTGCCCACATTATGGAGCAACACCAAAACAACCGAATTATTAGACCGCTTGCTCGGTATACCGGTGAACCATTGCGAAACTGGAACGATTAACAATGGCTGTACAGAAAATCGCTGTCATTGGCGGTGGAACAATGGGGAGTGGAATTGCCCTAACAGCAGCAATGCACGGAATTTCAGCAACAATCGTTGACATTTGCGAGGAACAACTCGCAAGAGCAAAGACATATCACGAAAAGCAAATCGCCAGAGCTATTTCAAAAGAACGGATGACTGAAGAAGAAGGCGAAAACGCAACCGAGAAACTGTCGTACGAATCAACAATGAAGTCGGCATCGGACTCGGACTGGGTTGTAGAAGCTGCAACTGAAAACACCGAGATTAAACAATCGATTTTTAAAGAAATGTTTGAATCGTTTGGAAGCGAAACAGTCCTTGCAACGAACACGTCTTCGATTTCAATCACGCAACTCGCAAGCGCAATTCCAGAAGCAGCAGATCGTGTTATTGGTATGCACTTTTTCAATCCAGTTCCTGTGATGAAACTTGTTGAAGTCATCAAAGGAAAAGAGACAAGCAAAGAAACACTTAGGTCGACACTTGCTTTGGCAGAAGCGATGGGGAAAATCCCAGTTCCTGCTGAAGATTTCGCAGGGTTTGTTTCGAATCGAGTGTTGATGCCAATGATCAACGAGGCATTCCATGCGTGGGAAGATGGTGTTGCTGAACCAGAAGACATTGATTCAATTATGAAACTTGGTTGTGCGTTTCCTATGGGGCCACTGCGACTTGCGGATTACATTGGTCTTGACGTTTGTCGAGACATCATGATGGTGATGTATAACGGCCTTGATAAAAACCCAAAATATCTTCCAAACAAAAAGTTGGTTCAACTTGTTGAGGACGGTAAACTTGGTGACAAAACTGGACAGGGCGTATATTCATACGGCGATGGGTGATTAGATGAAAAAACCGGCACACCCAATGTTTCGTTGGCCGAGAAGTTTGCTTTGGTTACTCCCTCTTCTTGCTTCAATTTTATTGTTTATCAGATTTGATGGGGTTGGATCGCTTTGGTGGTACGTCACGATTCCGACCCTCATTGCGATTGCCCTCCTTGATTTGTTTACAACTGTATGGTTTGGAATCACAATCCTTGTCACCCTCTTTCTGTACTGTTCAATCGGCTCCTCTGGAGTGCCGGTAAGTGTATTGATTTGGGAACCACAAGCGTGGGTGAATCTTCGAGAAATGCGAGGACTCGAGATGACGGAGTTCGAGTGGTTCCACTGGTGGCCATTTAAGTGGCTAGTTGCTCTGCTTTGTTTGAACATGTCGATTGTGACCATCCGAAAAATACCATTCAATATTTTGACGTTTGGCGTGTGGTCAATTCATGCTGGTGTCATCATTTTAGTTCTTGGGTGCGTTGTGTATTTTTCACTGAAGGTTGAGGGTGATGTACTCATCTCTCGACGTCGTGTGGTTATTCAACAACAGGGAAACGAACCAGTTTCGATGGTTGTGACTCCTGGAAACATCATCCAAGACGGCGACACAACATTCAAAATAACTGGCATCAATCCAAACTGGGAGTTGATGTCTGGTATTGACAAAGGTAAACAAGCATATACCGTGACGGTGCTAGTAGATGATGGCGAAGAATCATTTATGCGTCAACTTATCGCTGGATACCCTGAATATACCGAAGATATTGTGATTTCTGGCGACCAAGCCCAATCAATGTCACGAGCGAAAAACGTTGTTGGGCGAGCGTTGCTTGATGAAGATCTTGACATGCGGCTTTCATTTGATTCGAAAGATGAGTTTTTGTTAACCCAGAGTAGTGCTTTGTATCTTCGAGAACTTTCTGCTAGTGGATTACCTAAAACCAATTGGATTGAACGACCCATCGAACACTTGCCAAGGTTCAACGATTACATCAACAATCCTGAGGATGTTTGGCTCTCTGGAGAGAAACTAGAACCACACCCAATTTCCATTTCAGTTTCACCAGCCCAAACCGATGATCCTCTAGAAGAAGACTTGCTTGTGAACAGTTATTTGCGGTTTGCGTACATGCAACCAAGAACTGTGGGTGGAGGCGACACGTTGTTCCCATGTGCATGGATTACATTGTCAAAAGACGACAGTGTGGAACAGAACGTGCAGTTGTATGCCTTTGAGCCATCGTTGAGTACTGCTGACACATCATTGCTCTCGTTTAGGTGGATCCAAACCGCTGAAGAGATGCAAACTCTTCAAGAATCTTTGTTGCCAGAATTGATTGCAACGTTTCAGGAAACAAATTACCAGTTGGTTCTCTCAAACAACCCAGAGTTTCAACCGATTGAAGGGACAGAGTACGAGTACAAAATTGTTGCAATCCAAAACGATTTAACGATTAATGACATCGTTGTTTCACTTACTCAAATCGAGTTAAAGAGAGGAGACGAGACGTGGGTTCGGTGGGTGTTCGATGATCAATCGTTGAATCGAGATGTTATCGAGGGAGAAACGCACGAAGGAACGAAATTTGTTGATGAGAACATCACGTTTAGTTATTCCCCCGGAGCAAGCCCAATTACATTGGTTGGAGTTGCTGAAGAAGGAAAATACGTACTGCTCACAGCGTTGCAAGAAAATGAACTTAGTGCCCAACAACTTGAACTAGGGATTCCTGCTCCCCTTACAGAGGACGTGACGTTTACGTTAGATCGAGTAGAACCCTATTCAACAGCAGCAACGAAACCCATGGTGGTTCCTATCTATCAACGAGACCCTAGCATTCTCAACTCGCTCTCGATGGTTCACGTGACAATCGACCTCGACGTGGGAACTGTGTCAGCATGGCTTCCATACCACCACTACCCCTTTGAATCTAACCAAGAGGCGGTCTATCGATTTGAATATCGGCCAACAATCCTTCAACTCCCAGATGGCAGATTGCTTGAACTCATGTATTCACGAAGAAAAGCAAAGCTAAGCACGCCACTTGCTCTTGATACATTTGAGGTCGATTCACACTTGGGTGGTTTTACCGGCAGAACATCAAGCATTTTAAATTGGCGAAGTATTGTGAAACCACTCGATGGCACTAACGATTCGATGGCAGTAAGCGTTAACGACCCTCAACAACATGGAGATTTGTGGTTCTTTCAGTCACAATGGGATCCTCCAGATCCAGCTTCCCAGGGCTTAAATTACACAGTGCTTGGTGTTGGGAATCGACGAGGCGTATTCACAATGTTGTTTGGGAGTTGCTTGGCTGTCTTTGGAATGATTTGGGCGTTTTATGTGAAGCCGATGATTAAACGAAAACGTCAGTTGAACGTGTATTCTGGAGGGACGACATGAAACGAATCATTGCGTTTATATCAACCCTTTTTGTGACTTCTGTAGCGTTCACTCAAAGTGAAAAGTTTTCCGAGTCGGTTGACATGTCTCCTTGGAGCGACCAGGTTGCAGTGTTCACCGATGGAAGAGTCAAGTCGTTTGAAACATTCGCACGTTCTTACATGCCCTACATTTTTGGTTCTCGTTCATACGACTCCCAAGACGCAACTTTTACGTACTTTGACATGTTGATTCGCCCAGATCGGTATGTTGGAGAAGACATTATTTACGTGAAACACAAAGGTCTTCGAGCAGCAATTATTGAAGAGGTAGACACCTCTAATCCGCTAGTTCAAGAGCGTATGAATTTGTTTTTAAGTAAAGGGCTTGTTTCAAGAGAAATATTGCAAGAGGATGCTGTGCGAGCATTGTTAAATCGTCTTCGACAAGATGTTCGAAGGTTTGCTGCCCCTGTTGAACAAATTGAAGGTGCAATTGGAGCGAGCAATCCGCAAACTTTGTGGAACGCCCTTAAAATTATTCCACCCCAGTCAGGGCTTTTTGATGCACCATGGTCACTCATTGGACCTGAAACAAATGAGGATGTCCTGAAGGCTTGGGAGAAACTTATTGTTGCATGGCAGAGCGAAGATGCGCCCGCAGTAAACACGCAGTTAAAAACACTTTCGGTGTTGCTTCCATCACTTGCCAATGGTTCAGAAATCTATCCTTCGTCCTCAAAGTTACAGTTAGAAAGCATCTATTTCCGCATGGGAAACTTTACAGCAATCTGGATTGTGTATCTCATAAGTGTCGTCTTGTTATTGATGGCATTTGTGTATCGTTTCAAGCGAGTAGGCACAGTTGGCATTTCTATTTTTGTCATTGCGGTTTTGCTAAACACCATCGCAGTTATTTGGCGCTGGTATGTTTCTGGAAGATACCCCAATACGAATATGTTCGAGGCGGTAACGACCGCAGCTTGGATGGGGGGTTTGTTTGGAATCTTGATGGAATATTTAGTGCGAAGAACAACAATGAAATATGTGTTTTCGCTCGGTGCAGCAATTGCAGCGATGGTCGCCTTGCTTGCGGTTCGCCTATATCCACTTGAACTCAACCCACATATTTCAAACAAGATGCCAGTCCTTCACGATATTTGGCTCTACATCCACGTGAACTTCATTATTTTTGCGTACTGCTTGATTTTTGTTGCTGCAGTTTCAGCAACAATCTATCTGATTCGTCGATTCATTCAGAAAATGAACCACAAAGACGGCACCGAGGATTATGCAAAAGCGGGTGGGGTTGCCACACTTGTTGAAGTTCGCCCTAGCAAAAAGAACCCTCTTTCAAACAACATGGGTTCAGTGCTCGACGGTGCAACGATGGTTTTGATTGAGTTATCGTTCATCTTGCTTTGGACGGGCATTGCAATGGGAGCAATTTGGGCTGACCACTCTTGGGGTCGTCCTTGGGGATGGGATCCCAAGGAAGTGTTTGCACTCAACACATTCCTCATCTTCGTGGTTTTGATTCACACAAGAATGAAGGTCAAGGACAAGGGGTTATGGACAGCGTGGCTTGCGCTGATTGGCTGTGCGGTGATGCTTTTCAACTGGATTATCATTAACTTTACAATTTCAGGCCTACACTCATACGCCTAAATTAATTAACCCGCGGTTAATTAATCGGCGAAAAACTCTCACCGAACCCGCGGTTAATTAAATTGTGGAACGGTAACATATCAAGATGCAGCCGACAGTAATCCAGACCGAGAATCTGCCACAAGAGTGCAGCGACTGGCTATCCCAGAGGTGTGACCTTCATGTTTGCCCAGCAGATTCACTTCGTTTTAAAGAACTGTTACCCATTACCAATGGCATTGTGATTCGAACATACACACAGGTGGACAAAACGATGCTTGAGGCTGCTCCCCATCTTCAGGTTGTAGGGAGAGCCGGAGTCGGTGTAGACAATGTTGACATTCAAGCGTGCGCCGAAAGGGGTGTAACAGTTGTCAACACGCCAGAAGCAAATAGCGAATCTGTTGCCGAGTTTGTCATGACAACGATGCTTTCAAAACTGAGAAACGTACATGAAGTGACCAGCGGATTGAACCAAGAAGAGTGGGACGCACTTCGCGCCGCATCAATCACCGAGAAGGAATATACCGAAACAACACTAGGAATAGTAGGGTTTGGTCGAATTGGTAGTCGGCTTGGAAAGATGGCGAAATCAATGGGATTTCACGTTCTTTTTAGTGACCTATTAGAGATCGAAGAAAAGTTTGGTTGCAAACAAGTTGAACTTCAGCAACTCCATACAGAGAGTGACGTGATATCGATTCATGTAGATGGCCGAGTTGAAAACAGCCACCTCTGCGATGCTGACATGTGCAATCGAATGAAACCCAATGTTCTTTTTATGAATGCTTCTCGCGGATTTGTTGTAGATGCATACGCTCTGACCGATTTTTTGAAACACAATCCAGAGGCGCATGCAATTTTAGATGTACATGACCCAGAGCCCATCACAAGCGAGTACCCACTGCTTCATATTCCAAATGCAACATTGTTTCCCCATATTGCATGCAAAACAAAAACGGCAACGATAAACATGGGGTGGGTGGTAAAAGATGTCGATGCAGTTCTTCGCGGAAAAAAACCGGCTTTCCAAATCGTTTAAACCTGTAACGCAAGATAGAGCAATCCAAGCAACTGTGCACCAGCAACAACAAATGGAATGATGCACGCAGCAACATACCACGAGATTCTCTTCCATCGATGCACTGAATTGATACGTTTTTTCTGCGACCAGACAACATACAAACAGAAGCTCAAGACCACGAGCGGGACAACACTAAACCAAAACATCTTCCAAGACGAAGGTGAAGAACTGCTTTGGCTAACGCCTACTGCCGTGAGTGCAACCCTGTCTAAAATCACCCCAAGTGAAATAGCCATGCTCACGACCATGGCATGCCACGGAGAGAGTCGAAAGGGAGCAACAAGCGAAACTTGCAGCCGTGACCCACACTCAGGGCATCGATTGCTTTTTGGGTTTTTTAGCTTGTATCCGCAGGAAGGGCAGGGACCACTGTATTCCTTTAGAAAAGTAACACCGGCGTTTTTCTTACGGTCAATCATAGACATAGTATGATTCCGTTTTACGAAAGTTTCTCCTTATGAGCACGACTATTTCCAAAATACATGCCCGCCAAATTCTTGATTCAAGGGGCAACCCAACCCTTGAATGTGACATTACCCTAGAAAATGGCGCACTTGGGCGAGCAGCAGTTCCAAGTGGAGCAAGCACGGGCGAACACGAAGCGGTCGAATTGCGCGACGGAGGAGACTTGTGGTGTGGCAGGGGTGTAACAACTGCAGTGAGAAACATAAATGACGTGATCGCAAGAGCGGTTGTCGGAATGGACGCATTTGATCAAGAGGGTGTTGATACCACGATGATTGAACTTGACGGTACATCAAACAAAGGAAATCTTGGTGCGAATGCAATCTTAGGGGTCTCTATGGCGACCGCGCACGCTGCGGCACATTCAGCAGGTATTCCTCTCTATCAATATCTAAACCCAGAGGCGAATGTTCTTCCTGTACCCATGTTCAATATTCTTAACGGTGGCAAACATGCAGATAACACGGTCGATTTCCAAGAATTCATGATTCAGCCAGTCGGTTTTGAAACATTTTCTCAAGGGCTCAGGGCCGCAGTTGAAATATATCACACACTGAGAGGGGTATTACACAACAGAAACATGTCTACAGCAGTAGGCGACGAAGGTGGCTTCGCCCCTAATCTTGCTGACAATGAAGACGCCCTTTTGGTGATTGAAGAGGCGGTTGACAAGTCAGGGTACTCTTGGGGTGAGCAAATTTTCGTCGCTCTTGACCCAGCAACGAGCGAACTTGTCTCAGAAGCAAGAAAACTTGGAAAGGAGGGGTACTGTTTTTTCAGTAGTGACCCTGAAAAAGTCATTTCGTCAGACGAGATGATTGACATTTGGGCAGATTGGTGCGACAGGTACCCCATTCGTTCAATTGAAGATGGCCTAGGCGAAGATGATTGGAACGGTTGGAAAAAATTAACAGACCGACTAGGTGATAAAATTCAACTGGTCGGCGATGACTTGTTTGTAACCAACCCAAAATTTCTAGAACGCGGAATCGAAGAAGGGTGCGCAAATTCGATTCTTGTCAAGGTCAACCAAATTGGAACCCTTACCGAAACGTTTGCAGCAGTAAACATGGCGCACGCGAATAATTATTCAGCCGTTTTAAGCCACCGAAGCGGTGAAACCGAAGATACAACGATAGCCGACATTTCTGTGTCCACAAATTGCGGTCAAATCAAAACCGGTGCTCCATGTCGAAGTGATCGAACAGCAAAATACAATCAACTTATTCGAATTGCAGAACGATTAGGCAGTAGCGCCTCGTACGGGGTGTAAATGTCCCGCTCAAAAACCACCAAAATGATTACATGGCGGTTCATCCAACTGCCATTCATTTTGTTTGCTGTGTACACAATTACCTTTTTGCTCGCATGGCAAATTCCCGGGAACCCACTAGAAAAAGAGGGTCGTCGACCACCACAAGAAGTCATGGAGCAGATGGAGGCACAGTACAACCTTGATAACCCTCTTGCGTTTTATTCAGAATACGCGTGGGATGCCTCTGGTTTTGGTTGGCTCTTTGGAAATCGAAGCGGTCCAATTTTTAATCTTGGTCCAAGTTTGCGTCACGAAAACTGGACCGTAAATGATATCTTAATTTCTCAACTTCCTGTTTCAATGACGATTGGCTTGTGCGCAATTCTCCTTGCACTTTGTATTGGACTAACGGCTGGCGTGTGCAGTGCAATTCGACCTCGCAGTTGGCTTGATGCAATGGCACTCGGAATTGCAATCATCGGTATTAGCTTGCCATCATTTGTCATCGGAGTTGTGTTGCTCGTTGTGTTCGCAGTCTGGCTTCAGTGGTTTCCAGTGAGTGGGTGGGGGACTTGGCAACACCTTGTCTTGCCATCGGTCGCGTTGAGTTTGCCCTTCGCTGCGTACATTGCACAATTAACTCGGGTTGGCATGATTGAACAAATGAGAAGTGACCATATACGAACCTCTAGAGCAATGGGAATACCTGAACGGACTGTCATCTTTAAGTATGCGCTGAAGAACGCATTTTTGCCCGTTTTGAGTTATCTGGGCCCAGCGACAGCGGCAGCGATGACTGGTTCATTTGTTGTTGAAAAAGTGTTTGCTGTTCCGGGCATTGGTGTGCATTTTGTCGACGCAGTACTCGGCAAAGACATTACGGTGTTGATGGGCATTGTGTTGGTGTATTCGACATTGTTGGTGCTCTTCAATCTTTTTGTTGACGTGCTTTACCGCTTTTTCGACCCAAGACCTTAAGCCAAACTCATGGATCTGGCCCTAGTGGCAAGACAACCTTGCTGTGGGGACATGCAAACAAAAATATCGCAAAGCGATATTTTCAATGCGTGTGACTGTCACCACACAGGCAGTGTGACAGTCACCTTCGGTGACAGCCACTTAGTGTGGTGACAGTCATGACTCGCTTTTGTGTGCCAGTCACACCTGAATAGGGTCAGACCCCTTGGTAAGTCGAACGTTGTTGCACTCAACAGAGAACAATTAGACGAAAGACGTTCCACTCAACAGTTGAGGGTCAGACCCAGTGACAGTCACACCTGCTCCTAGTCAGTCACTGACACCCGCCATAGGTGCTGAACAAGTCGAGGGTGTGAGGTTAATCCACTCACCCTCTTTGGCTCATACATGTACAGCTGCATCAATTGACAAATGACAAGCATAGGGACTTCTTGGGTAAATAATTTTTCTTCTACATCTTGGAGCAGGGCAAATCTCAATTCCGGATTCGTTTCTTCAGCAGCACGGTCGAGCGCTTCATCAATTTCTGGATTTGAATATCCTCGATCGTTGTTTCCATTATTTGTTCTGAACACGTCTAAGAACGTCGTTGGGTCACCATAATCCCCATACCACCTTCCCCGAGCAACCATGAAATTGCCTGCCCGCAAATCACTACTAAAGAACTTGTTATCAGTACCCCGAAGCTGCACAGAAACCCCCAAGTGTTTACTCCACTGGTCGCGAAGTTCAAGCGCAATCCACTTATACCTTGGAGTGTTTGTTGTATATAACAAATCAATTGGTGGGAACACAGTGCCTTGGTTATCCTCAACTAACCCGTCACCATCGCGGTCAATCCAGCCAGCATCTGCGAGTTCTTTTTTTGCCATATCTGGATCAAAACCCAATCCTTGAACTGTTTCATACCCAGCAATCGAATGCGGTGGAACGAAGCTCGTGACGGTTGGTTCCTTTAACCTTGTTGCATGGTTCACAATAGACTGCCTGTCAGTTGCAAGCACAAACGCTCTTCGAACAGCAGAGGAATGAAACGGATTGTCATCACCATTCTGTAAGGTTTGCCTACAGTTAAATGAGAAAAAATCTGTGCCAAATGTTGGGAAAGCGTGGATGTTGGTTCTCGCCCCGTTTTCTTTTTGCAACAACATGTCCGATTGATACTCGACATTGACGCCACTTAACCAATCCATTTGCCCACTTTCAAAAGCCAGAACCGCGGTATTTGAATCTGCAATCGTGATTGCTTGAATAGAGTCAAGGGTCGAGAGTTCTGGGGAGTGGTAGTACGGGTTACGCTCCAACCTCATATCCCTTTTGTACCGCCAATCTTTAAGTTCAAAAGGACCATTTGAAATAAGTGTGTCTGGTCTCGCCCACATGTAATGTTGTTTTATTCTGCCAGTGGCTTGGTCGATTTCAATCCACTGCCTTGAAGACATTGGCGGGGGTGGAATGTTTTTCCAACCCAACTCAACCGCTTGTTGATATTCGTTGCTACCAAAACCCCAACCCTCGACTGAGGGCTTGTACACAGGGCTACACACCGCAAGGGCTAATTGGTCCAAAAAATATGGGACGCGGTGTTCTAACTCAACAATCAATGTATGTGCATCTTGAACGGTAATTCCGACCCGCTTTTCAAACTCCTGCTCGATGTCTTCAATTGAAAACACAGACCCATTTTGTAGTTGGTTGGTTCGCCACTCCCAAAAGTCAGACGCCCCTTTGATGACAAAGAAAAAGTTTGAGTAGTCAGAAGCGGTATCAGGCATCAACAATCGCATCCAAGAATATTGAAAGTCGTGTGCAGTGACATCAGCGCCATTGTTCCACTTTGCATCTTCTCTGAGACGGAACGTATACGTGAGTCCATCATCTGACACATCAAAAGAATGTGCAGCAGCAGGTTCAATCGAAAAATCGGAAGTGTCCCACCGAACAACACCTTCATACAAACAGTACGCAACCTGCATATCGGTCAGCCAACTCATTCGCTGAGGGTCAAGTGTGAACACATCCCCTCGATTTACAAAGACAAAATCTGCTCTAGGATTGTTTTTTTCGAAACCGAATAGTAAAAGTACAGCAGCAATGACGATTGCAACAAGAACGTAGATTCTGTACATGTTTTTACTTTACTGCTTTGCTTTCCACTGCTGAACAAGTTCGAGAATCGCAGGATAATCACCAGAGTTCCAAAGTTCTATGACCTCAGTATCACCGCCCGTGCCAAGTGCTCTGGTAATCAGCAGACTCGCTGAGTGGGCTGCCCCTCCATACGAACCGTGCAAGAACGTTCCCTCTTCAATAGCTTCGTTTTGGGCTGCGTATTCAACAAACGCAATGAGAGAAGGGAGCATTGTTTCAAGTGTTTCGGTCTTTGTGATTTCATCAACACTTGGTTCAATGAGTTGCAACAAAATTGAAGGCAAGATGAAGGGGAGTGCCTGTACGCGTTCATCACTACCATCTGTTGCAACAATTGAGTCAAGCAATTTGACTAATGATGATGCTTGCAACTCAAAGGACAATTCTTCTAGCGCATCTCGCTTGCTTTTATCTAATCTGGGTATTGCCTGAATGGCTGCAATCGAATCGAACTGCCTTGCCAATACAAACCATTTTTGTTCTTTGGAAATGTAAATCGAAATAAGTTTTGCGTATCGTTCGACACGATCTGTTTGTAGTTCTCCGGTTAAAAATGACGTTCCTAACCCAATCGATGACCACAATCGCAAGGCATCACGGTTTTCAGTTGTCGTATCAGCATGGTTAAGCAAGATTCCGCACGCCTGCTCTGTGCCGAGCAACGACAGAATTTGCAAAGCGTTCACTGCAGCCATTTCGTTTTCGTTTGTGGAAGCAAGAAGTGGCTGGAAACTTTCTTTTAGGTATTTTCCATACAACGACCGCGCAACGGGAGTAATCCTGACATCAGCCTCGAAAGGGCTGGCAAGTTTATCGTGAGCCTCTTCAAGCACTCCGGCATCTGTGTTTAGTAATAGTTCTGCCCACCCAGTTGCATACTTTTGGATTTTTGATTCTCCGTCCTCATCAATCGAACTTTTGCTCACGATTTTAGTAATACTTCTTGGCTGAGCGAAGGCAGCACTACCGAGAATAAGAGTGAAAATGAGAGCAATAATTCGTAAGTTGAGCATGAAAAAAGACCTTGTGGAAGTTAGTGAATGACGAAATTACCAACGGAACACTTGGGTGTCAACGCCCTATGCCATAACTCTACAACTACGTAACCCAAAAAGAGTATAAATCCCTGCTACAGTGCCCCTGAGGAACCCAAAGACCACTTCGTATGCCACGCCAGTTCATCATTTCAATCCTTTGTTCAACATTTTGGGCGACATTTGCAGTCGCGAATCAGAATGACGACCAGCAGCCAGATCGACCAACTCCATCACTGCTACTCGCAGAAGAATTTACACGTGTTGCTCGTTTGGCAACAATGACAGAACCACTTTCCACAACTTCCATTAACGCCGCGGTGGCTCTCGCAACAGAGGCAACACGATTAACTCCCGACAATTCAGACGTATGGAGGGTGTTACACGAAGTTGCCCAAATGGCTGACCGTGAAGATCTTTCGCTTCTTGCAATCGAAAACCTTCTTCGTATCGAGCCACTTCAGCAACGAGCCCAACTCGCACGACTTCGCGGTGTCATCAACAAAACCCAAACAGTTGACCAGCGAATGAAGTTGTACGAACAACTTTTGTCAGAAAGCAGGCGGCAAGAATTAGATGCAAGTGTTGCGGCGAGACTTGCTCTTGATGCTGCTTTCTTGCAACAACAGGTAGGCGATTTGAACCAGTTTGCAAGATGGCTTGCAGAATCAGTTGCGCTTGACCCTTCATACCCCGATGCGATGACACTTGCCACTGGTTTTTTTGGCGATGAATCAGCAGACATCTATCGCAGGGCGGAACTTCTCTCTTCTGCAATGCTCTCAAACATACGAGATGCAACAACTCAAGTCGCCCTTGCAGAGTTCTTAATGGCGTTTGGTGATTATCAAGACGCAAAGCAACTCTATGAAATGATTTTGGGAGATGAAGTCGAAAGCCAAAGTCAGATAGGCGACAACCTATTGGCAGATATTGTGCTTAGTCAATGGGCTGCAGGCGACAGCATTGCAGCAATGGACACATTGATGACAAGGCAAATTGCGGTTGATGAAAAGTTCCGCAGCCAAACAAAACAGCAACAACCCCGACTTTCACCACTAGAACTCGCAAGGATTCATGCGCCACTCGTACCAAAACTTGCAGTGATTCGGGCAGCTGTTTATGCAAATCAAAACGACCGTGCCCAAGCAGAAATTGCTCTTGATTCAGCAATCGGATCACTCATTGCGCTGTCAAAACTCTACGAGACGATGGAAGAAGATAAAACGCTTCAAATTGTTGAGTTGTACGTTCAAGCAGCATGGATATCTTTGTGGCTTGGTGAAGAGTCAGATGTTGCAACCACTCTTCTTGAAGAGGTGGAAGCGGGAGCAATCCTTGACCCAAAAGAAAAGCAACGTCTAGATGGATGGATTGCTTTTAGGCAGGATGACATCATTACAGCAAAGACGAAATTGTTGAGTTTAGAAAATGATTACCCATCAAAAGCAGGGATGGCATTGATTTATTTGTCTGAGGGGAACAAACGCGCAGCAGCGATGGAGTTGTTGGACATTGCAAGGAGCCAAGGTGGAACAGTTCTAGGCGTGTGGGCAAGAAATAAGTTAGAGGAGATTGTCGGCACATCGTTTTTGATTCGCTCAGAAGTAGAACAACTTCAGCAACTTATGGCGGGTGTGTTGCAAACGTTAAACACATTTATTCTTGATCCTAGGCCCCCGATTGGAATAGACATTAAGACAAACCAAAAGACCTATTCACCCTATCACCCAATCGTGGTTCAAATTAAAGTTACGAACAACACAACTGTCCCACTTTCAATCTCAAGTAACGGACCAATACAGCCTCTTGTTTTAATTGAAGCAAAAATCGAAACACCCGGAGCAGAAAAAACGTATTTCCCCCCCATTGTTGTATCTTTGGAAAGAGAACTTACGATTAAACCCAGAGCTCACACAACAATTGAAATTGATTTAAGAGACTATTGGGTGGGTGGAGTTTTAAACGCGAACCCTCTAAAAGGTGCTTCAATATCACTCAAGGGTACAGTGAACTTTACAGCGAGAGAGTCAATGACTCGACAGGGGATTCCAACCCTTGTGTACGAGACGGGTGTGCTTGGGAAGAGAGATGTTGCAGACACGTTTAGGGTCGATGGTGTTCGCTTGAACGACATTTGGCTGAAACAAACAATTGAAAATGTAAGCGATGATGAGAGTACTAATCAACTCATTTCACTAGTATTATTGACTTGGATTGTAGGAGACAACGTAAGCGTTGCTATCGAAGAGCCGCTCATCACACCCCCGCCAGGCGAAGAATCCGCCCCTTTAGCAGAAGGAGAACGGCACCCGCTTCAAGACCAGGCGATAGCCACAGTTCTTTCGAGTTTTCCGAAGTTACATCCCATCGAGCAAGCTTGGGTCATTACAACAATGTCAAATGATCCCTCCGTGGAAGCTGTGGTCAGAATGTTAAAGGAACCAGAAAGCACAACCGCAGAACTTTCTCGGCTAATTCGTTTTGCAAGCCCCTTTGTTCCCGATGAAGCGCTTGATGATGTAACCCTTTTGGCAGCAACCCAGTCCGAGAACGTTCAAGTTAGAACTGTTGCACTTTGGGTGTTTGATTGGGTACAAGCAGTCGTCAAAAAACGATCCGAGCAAGTGCTTGGGGCAGGTTCATAATCGTTACTATAGGGATATGGACAAAGAATCATTAGCAAAACGAATTACTGAGACAGCTGTATTACATGGCGAGTTTACACTTCGAAGTGGGAAAACGAGTTCGTGGTATATAGATAAATATCTCTTCACCACAAAGCCCGACATTTTGTCAGCCTTGGGTGATCTTTTTGCAGAGAAAGTCCCCTCATCAGCAACCCTCCTCGCCGGGGCAGAACTTGGCGGTATCCCTCTCGTGACGACTGCGTCCATGGCGAGTGGTTTGCCATGCATTTTTATTCGAAACCAAAAGAAAGAGTATGGAACGGCGCAAAAACTTGAGGGGAATCTTGATGCATCAGATCGAGTTGTGATTGTTGAAGATGTAGCAACAACTGGCGGACAAGTGCTTGAAGCGGCCCAAACCATTCAAGAGTGCGGTGCGAGTGTCGAAGCAATCATTGCGGTGATTGACAGATGCGAGGGAGCGAGGGAAAACATAGAAGGCGCAGGATTTGTATTTGAATCTCTGTTTACAACAAGCGACCTAGGTATAACCGAGGCGGGTGTGTAGTGGAAATTACATCAACAAGAGTGATGGTTGGCATGGAAATCCATGTCGAACTAGAGACGCAAAGCAAAATGTTCACGGCTGCCCCAAACGGTGCTCAACCTGCTGAATATGATGCGCAGCCAAACACGCTTGTGGACCCACTTGTGATGGCACTCCCCGGCTCGCTGCCCGTCATTAACAAAAGAGCAGTCGCAATGTCAATGCGAGTAGGGCTTGCATTAAATTGCACCATCTCGAAGTTTACAAAATGGGATAGGAAAAATTATTTTTACCCAGATCTTCCAAAGGGATATCAAATTAGTCAATTCGACAAGCCACTCTGCACAGAAGGCGTGCTGGAAATTGAATGCGAAGGAGAAAAAAAACCTGTTCGGATTACTCGTGCACATTTAGAAGAAGACACAGGAAAACTAGGGCATGAATTGCCAGGTGGAACACACTATGATGGCTCACTCGTTGATTTGAATCGTGCGGGGACACCACTTTTAGAAATCGTTTCGGAGCCAGATATGACTAGTGCTGATGAGGCGGTGGCGTATGGCAGAGAGGTGCGTGATATCTGTCGCTTCCTAGGAGTGACCGAGGGCATTATGCAACGGGGACACATGCGGTTTGAACCAAATATCAATGTCGTGATTACAACTGAAGACGGCACCGAACATGCAACGCCAATTGTAGAAGTCAAAAATTTAAATTCGTTTAAAGCGCTCCATGGCGCAATTGAACACGAAGCAGTACGACAAGTTGAGGCATGGAAAGAGGATGGGGTTGAAATGGGTCTTGGCACAAAAAGCACAAGGGGTTGGGACGACCAAAATCTTGTCACTCTTTTGCAGCGAGAAAAAGAAGACGCTCACGATTACCGATATTTTCCAGACCCTGACCTTGTGCCTCTGACAATTTCTCAAGAATGGATTGATGAGGTGAATGAGTCAATCCCAGAGTTGCCCGCCTCTCGTCGCAGTAGATACAAAAAACAGTTTGGGTTGTCTGAAAAAGACGCGAATGCAATTACGGCTGAACCATCTCTCTGCAGGTTTTTTGAATCGTGCGTTGAGGAATCTTCAAACGGCGCAGAAAGTGCAAAATGGCTACTCAATGCTGGCGCAAAATGTTCAAACGAACGCTCTTGTGAAGTTTGTGATTTGGGAATAACCCCAGAACAAGTTGCTGGAATCATTGAATTGCGGGCTAAAAATTGTATCGGTTCTTCTGCCGCGAATAACTTGTTTGAGTTACTTTGCGAATCTGACCAAACAGCTGAGTCAGTTGCAGAAGAAAACGGATTACTACAAGTAACAGATGAAAAACAACTTGCCGCCTGGGTGCTTGAGGCGATTGAAGCGCAGCCGCAAGCAGCCGATGATGTTCGGTCTGGAAAAGACGCCGCGCTTGGTCGGCTTATCGGTGAAGTCATGAAACGGTCTGGGGGCTCTGCTGAAGCAAGCGCGGTTCGTGAACAACTTTTAGCAACATTGCGAACATAAAGAGGAGAGGAAAAATGATGTACTCATCGATTTTGCTGGCATGCATGTTGGTACAACCAATTGTGCCTTTACATACATATAACAACATCAACAATGGAATTATGATTCAAGTAGAGTTGGATGAAGATGTTGATGTTGCGAAATTAGTGTTACTTGACCATGAGAATACTCAACTAACACAACTAGCAACTGTGACAAGTGGCACGCATGATTTGGTCAGCCGTATCCCAGCAATACAAAATCTAACAACATCCGCGTGGGTACAACTGGTTGTCTCGGATGTCCCCACGGGTTCACCAATTGTTGTTCAGCCAATGGCCTCAAGAGAAGTTCCCATTGTCGAAGAGGTCGTTCGGCCTGATGGCAACACTACGTATACAAAAATAGTTGGCTGGGTAGATGAGGCAGAAGAGGATGGACTTGAAACACCGTTTATCAGTGGTTGGCGGGTCTATGTTGAGCAGGATGCGTTGATGAACACAAGTGAGGGAGACATACGGATTTCTCTTCGACCGGATGCTGCTCCAAACACAGTGTGGAATTTTCGAGAATTAGTTGCGGGTGATTTTTATCAAAACACGACATTTCACCGAATTGTTCCAATGACAAGCAAGGGGCATCCCTTTGTCATTCAAGGAGGCGATCCAACAGGTACGGGCTCTGGTGGTCCGGGATATTGGTTGCCGATTGAAAACAGCAGTTTGCCACATGATTTTGGCGTCATTTCGATGGCAAGGGCGAGTGATCCAGATTCTGCTGGCTCTCAATTTTTCTTCTGTCTCTCTAGAGAGGGCACAGCCCGCCTTGATGGCCAGTATTGTTCATTTGGAGAAACCATCGAGGGTGATGATGCCATTAAAGCAATTGCCTCAACGCCAATTGCTGACCCAGCGACTGGACAACCCTCGAACCCACCCCGAATCAACTCTATTTCACTCGTTCCGGCGCCTGCCCGCACCCCCACAGCACAAATTAATTAACCCGCGGTTAATTAATTGCTTGAAAATTGCTCGTGAGCCCTATCGGTTGATTAATCTAGATGGTCGGTTTGATGCACTGGTCGCCAAGTTCTTACAAGCAGAAACCCATGCCCGTGGTAATTAAACACTTCACCAGAGAGTAAGACGGGTGTTGAGGGGTTTT
Source organism: uncultured Isosphaeraceae bacterium (assembly GCA_964630505.1). Lineage (GTDB taxonomy): Bacteria > Planctomycetota > Phycisphaerae > Phycisphaerales > SM1A02. The sequence continues at coordinate 23,309 of CAZVVI010000024.1, forward strand.
GTTTGCTTGCCCAGCGAGTGAGTTTTGCAAACGAGACGCTTGGTAGAAGCGTACAAGGAGGGTCGCTTAGCCCAGTTGAGTCAGAAACAAACACAGCAATCCAAGCGCCTGAATCATTCCGAACAAGATGACATCTACGCGATGAAATACGACTGCCATCTTTGATTGTCGATTCAGTGATTGGATTGTTAGAGGCATTGCGAATTGAACGAACTAACGAACCAGTTGCGGCTTCAAGGTCATCAACGATGTCAGCAACTGAGTCATCGAAGTTTTCTGTCTCCAATACCTCTGTATTTGGGTTGACCGGTACAGATGTTGGGTGATTCCGTGAGGCATGGTCACCAATAGAAACGGCTTCCCGTACCAAAAGATAATTCTGATCACCATAGGCATAGACATCCCCAGAAATTCGAAACGAATGACCCTCAAACGCCCCTTCTGTAGACTCCATTTCAGCAAGTCGTTGGTTTGGTAGGAGAATGAACGTGTCTGTTGTCACATCGTCTTCTCGTTGCAATTCAACAATAATGGGGTCCTTTTCACTGTGTTGAAGCAAAAGACCCTCACTTTCAATTATTTTTGTTCCTTCCCGAAGCAAGGGGACTCTCGTGGGCGCAGATTGTTGCAACACAAGCTGTGGAAACAAGATACATAGAAGTGCGATGAATTTCATAGACCACCCATGGTACCTTAATTTTGCATGATTCTGGGTCTCCTTGGTCGATATGAAGAGCATGCGACGTACGTTTTTTACGATGATTTTGATGTTCCTGCTTTTTTTGCTTTCTTTACTGTTAACCGCATGCTCTTCAAACCCATGGGCGTATAACAGTGCCCCTGGAAGTGGCTCGGCTGGTTCTGAGGCAATGCAAAAGCCGGTTGTCTTCATTGAACCGTTTACGGTAGGATCTGGAGTTGATGGAAGATGGTCTGGCATTGCTCAAGAAATGCAAAAAGCATTCACAAGAGCACTTCTAAAGACTGGCAAGTTTGAAGTAGCCCACAGCAAGGCGTTAGCAGAACAAGCATTTGCTTCATTTACGATTGAATCAGAGGTGACAGACTTTATGCACTCGAGCGAGGCGCCAGACAGTGTTCGGCGATTAAGTTGGTTTACAGAAGCGAACGATGCCATCGTTGCACTTGATATGACAGCAACGAATCTTTCTTCGGGAAGAGTGGTTTTTTCAGATCAACTTGTGGCAACTGTCTCAGCAGGTGATGAGGAAACAGACCAATATGGCTCCCTTGAATTCGGGTCGTACCTCTTTTGGTCTACTCCCCTTGGCGAAGCATCAAAAGAGGTGCTAGATGAAGCTGTAACTCGATTAGCAAGTATTCGGGGTTCGACTCCTGGCGTCGTTGAAATCACATCCTACGAAGTTGGTAGTCGGGAGGTGAAACTTTCGGGCGGGAACCTACTTGATGATGGCGGGATTTACTACGTTGGCGCGAACGACCCAACAACTAACACATTCGTTTCAGTTGATGACGATTTGGGTAAACCATTGAGATTGCGAGTTGAACATCATTTCTTTGGAAGTAGTACCGGCTGGCTTTTATCCGAACCGGCTGAATATGAACATATTACGGGTTCAACCCTGTCCAAATCTCCACTCCCAACCCAAGCCATCGTGCAATAAATTAACCCGCGGTTAATTAATTGCATCCAAATTGCTCATGAGCCCGCGGTTGATTATTTTCAGTGAAGCCTGAGGGGCGCTTCGCGTTGCTTTTGGCCTTATTAAAAAAACAACCCCCTAAAGCGGGCTGTTTTTAATAAGGCCGAGGTGGGATTCGAACCCACGAATCACGGATTTGCAATCCGTTCCCTTAGTCCACTTGGGTACTCGGCCGTAGAGTGCAGGATACTTGGCGTTTTGTTGCATCGCAATAGGTTTAAAAACTTTCTGAAATTTGTTTGTTTTTTCCACACACGAACGCTCACAATTTGTTACGCTTCGCGCGAATTAAGAAAAATTAGGAGACAATTTATGAGTATATCAATAGGCGCATTGATATTAATGGCGGTAGCAGGTACTGGTCAAGACGACCAAATACAAGCTTTACAAAAACTAGTTCACGAACTACGAGAAGATGTTTCTGAACTAAAAAATGAAAAAAACGAAAACTGGCTTAATCAGCAAAGAACGGAAGAAATCCGAGAACTGATTTCTGATGTGTTAGCAGATGCAGATTCAAGGGTTCAACTTCAAGGCAGCACCGTCCTTGCTGGATATGACGGGGGAGCATTCTTAACATCTGTTGATGGAAACTGGAAACTTAAAATTAATGGACAGATTCAAGCCCGTTGGTTGTACAACAAAGCAGACAACCAAATGCTACAACACGGTTTTGAGCAACGAAGAACAAAAGTAACCTTCTCAGGCACAGTCATAGACCCATCTTGGAAATACAAAATGACGACGACGTGGGGCCGAGGTGGTGGTTCAAATACTGAAGATGCACATATCCAAAAAACTTTTGAGAATGGAAGTTGGTTTAAATTTGGCCAATTTAAAGCTTGGTTCTTACGCGAGAACATCATCTCGTCGAGCAAACAGTTAACAGTCGAGCGATCGATGCTCGACAATGCGTTCACATATGGTTGGACGCAAGGGCTTGAACTTGGATGGAGGAACGAAGACGTTCGATTGATTGGCCAGTATATTGATGGCCCCAATCAATCAAATACCCCAGCACTTCAAGATCCTGTAAACGCGTGGCTTGCACGAGCAGAATTTCGATTTGGAAATGCCGATTGGAAGGATTTTAATTACCACACATCTAAGAATGGAGCAGCAGACGGTTTGCTCGTTGGCATTGCGTATCAAAACTTCGATATCTCAGCACAAAGTGGCACTCCTTCCATCGAGTACGGCAACGCGAATGCATTTGAAAGCAATGGTTGGACCATCGATGCATCTTTCAGAGGTGATGGCTGGAACGTGTTTGGATACTACGTCACTACAGAAGGCAAAAACTTAGCAAGAACGCTTGAACAAAAATCAGATGGGTGGCTCATTCAAGGAGGGTTTATGCTGAATGACAACCTTGAACTTTTCGGACAATATCAAAACGGAAATATCGCCGGAGCAACATGGACGAATGGAAGCAATGACATGGATGCTATTCGTGTTGGGTTCAACTATTGGCCAGTAGCTGGTAGTAACAATGTCAAATGGACGACTGATATCGGTTGGGCAGGCGAAAGCCTTGCCGCCGGTGGAGCAACCACGAGCACATCAGGAATTGCAAGTGCTGATTGGGAAGGTACTGGTAATGGCTGGCGAGGCGATTCAGGCACAAACGATGGACAAATGTTACTTCGTACCCAGCTGCAACTTTTATTCTAATTATTATTAACAGAACCACAAACACTGGCAGGAGATATACAGATGCCCGTAAATGCAATGGCTCGACTTTTTGGAAAATCACCCTTTGTTCCGCTTCAACTTCACCTCGACAAAATTTCTGATTGTGTCGAGGCGGCGGTTGCACTTCTTGAACGAATTCGTTTAGGGGACGACTCAAATATAGGTGAGGAAGCACGAGCAATCTCAAAACTAGAACACAAGGCAGACTTGGTAAAAAATGACATCCGAAACAATTTGCCTCGCGGCTTGTTTATGGCGATCGACAGAGGACAACTTCTTGAAATTTTAAGTTTGCAGGACTCAATTGCAGATCAAGGTGAAGACATCGCTGTTCTGATGAGCATTCGTCCCGTAAAAATTTTGGATGATTTATCCGAACCGCTAAAAGAATATATTGATGGAAATTTACTCGCGTTTCACAAAGTCAAAGAAGTGATGCGAGAACTTGACACCCTCATCGAGTCCGGGTTTGGAGGGGCAGAAGCAAACAGAGTAGATTCAATGATCGAAGATGTTGCGATTGCTGAGCACGAATGTGACATCATGCAACGCAAACTCATGAAAAAAGTTCTTGATAGCGAAAACGACCTATCGGTCGGCGATTTTTTTGTATGGCAGCGACTTCTACATGAACTTGCTGGAATAAGTAACTACTCTGAAAAATTAGCGAATCGGGTGCGGATGCTCTTGACGTTGAAATAAGAGACGAATTGGAAAAATGGAATATACAACAGCACTTATTATTTTAGCCCTCATCTTTGGGTTTTATATGGCATGGAATATTGGCGCAAATGATGTCGCCAATGCAATGGGGACAAGCGTTGGCTCAGGCGCGCTGACATTTAAGAGAGCAGTTATTTTGGCAGCAATTTTAGAATTTGCTGGCGCATTCTTTGTTGGCTCTCACGTATCAGACACTGTAAGGAAAGGAATCGTAGACCCGGTACTGTTCGCGGGAGATCCTCAAGCCTTTGTGCTTGGAATGCTCTCGGCGTTACTCGCAGCTGGTCTATGGCTTCAAATTGCATCGTATTTTGGATGGCCGGTTTCAACGACACACTCAATTGTCGGCGCGATTGTCGGGTTTGGCATTGTGTATGGTGGGTTATCTGCGATTGAGTGGGGAGGAGTTGGGAAAATTGCTGCTAGTTGGGTGGTTTCTCCTTTAATGAGCGGCACAATTAGTTTCATTATTTTTCAAATTGTGTTACACCGAGTGTTTTACAGAGCGGATCCAGTGAAGGCGGTGCGCAAATTTACGCCGTACATGGTATTCATCGTGCTTGGAATTATGACACTGGTCATGGTCTTTAAAGGGTTGAAGCATCTTAAACTAGATTTATCGTTGACAAATGCGCTTCTTGTTGCAAGTGGGGTTGGGTTGCTTGGAGCATTCATTTCAATCCTGCTACTGAAAAGATACAAAACAGATGACTCGCTTGAAGAGCAACGGCAAGCGAGAGAACTATATACCGTTCGCGCAATGAACAGGGCATTGAAACATTTAAACCGTGCAAGAAGAGCAGCAGATGCAGATGAACGAGGGTCGATTGACTCAGTCATAAAAGAAACCGTTGCGCTTACTGATACATCGGAGAAACGTGCAAACCTAGGCTCAAGCAACACCGAGTTTAGACAAGTTGAACGAATCTTTATCTTTCTACAGATTCTGACTGCGTGTTTTGTTGCGTTTGCTCATGGTGCAAACGATGTTGCAAATGCAATTGGTCCACTTTCAGCCGCTGTGCAGACAATCCGAGAGGGAGCTGTTGCAGCAACATCAGTCGTTCCAATGTGGGCGCTCGCTCTTGGTGGTGTTGGTATTGTGATCGGGCTTGCAACGTACGGCTGGAGAGTCATGGAGACCGTTGGAAAGAAGATTACGGAACTCACCCCTTCTAGGGGTTTTTGTGCAGAGTTCGGCGCTGCAACCACAATCGTAATTGCTTCAAAGTTAGCGCTACCGATTTCGACAACACACACCCTCGTCGGAGCAGTTTTGGGTGTCGGCCTTGCCCGAGGAATCGGCGCGCTCAATCTTTCTACGGTTCGTGATATTGCACTGAGTTGGGTTATTACGATTCCAGCAGGAGCAATACTTGCAATTGTGTTTTACAAAACGCTAGGGTTTATTTTCTAAAAACAATAAATTAATTAACCGCGGGTTCATGAACATTTTTAAAGCAATTAATTAACCGCGGGTTAATTAATTGAATGAATCAGCTGAAGATTTGTCCCACAATTTCGTATACCCGCAGTCCTTTTTGTTCTCGAAATACATGTTGGGTGTACACCATTCAAACAAGTCATAGTAAGATTTGTGATGAAGCGAACTCGTTCGGTGACAAAGAAATTTCGGATTGAGATCCGTTGGATGCTCAAGCCCACAAGCGGCAACAACCTGTGCAAGGTCATCCATTGTATTGCGATGGAAGTTCAAAACACGTTCGGATTTATCCGTCACCACCAATCCTCGTTGCCGGCGAGCATTTTGAGTTGCAACACCAGCGGGGCATGTGTTTGTTTGGCACCGAAGAGCTTGTATACAGCCAATAGAGAACATAAATGCTCGCGCAGCGTTACACCAATCTGCGCCAAGCGCCATGACTCTCGCCATTTCAAACGCACTTGTGATTTTTGATGCTGCTGCAAGTCGCACCTTTTCCCGAACTCCGCTGCCCACCAATACATTTTGCGCAAAAATAAGACCATCAATCAGGGGAGAGCCCATGTGATCGACAAACTCGATAGGACCTGCACCAGTACCACCCTCGCCACCATCGATGACGATGAAGTCAGGGTAAATACCGGTCTCGATCATTGCCTTACAAATACCCATGAACTCTGTGTGCCTTCCAATACATAACTTAAATCCTGCTGGTTTTCCCCCAGAAAGGTCACGTAGTTCTGCGGTAAATTCTAAAAGCCCTTTAGGAGTTGAGAACGCAGTGTGGAATGCTGGGGAGATGCAGTCGACTCCTTCGGGAACGCCTCTGGCTTCTGCAATTTCTTTCGAAACTTTTGGTCCTGGAAGAACACCGCCGTGCCCGGCTTTAGCACCTTGCGAAACCTTTATTTCAACCATCTTGATATTGTCAATTTGAGACGTATCTTTAAATTTATCTGCGTTGAACGTCCCGTCATCGTTCCGGCAACCAAAGTAACCACTGCCAATTTCCCAGACTAAATCGCCACCTTCTTTAAGGTGATACTTACTACACCCACCCTCGCCTGTGTCGTGGTAAAAGTCACCAAGTTTTGCACCCTTGTTTAGTGACATGATTGCATTTTTGCCAAGTGCACCAAAACTCATCGCTGAAATATTTAAGACTGAAGCCGAATATGGTTGACTACATTCACTTCCTCCGACATCAACCCTAAACTGATCTTTACTCTTAGGTTTTGGTGCGATTGATTGTAAAAGCCACTCATACTCTTCTGTATATACATCGAGTTGTGTGCCAAATGGCTTCTCGTCGATGGCATCTTTTGACCGTTGGTAGACAACGCTTCGATGATTCCGGTCATACGGTCTTCCATCAGTATCGCGCTCGACAAAATATTGCATGAGTTCAGGTCGAAGTTCTTCCGCAATAAAGCGGAGGTGCGCTTGGAGGGGATAATTTCGAAGAATTGAATGTTCAGTTTGAATGAGGTCATATGTGCCAAGCAGAGCAAAGAACCCAAAGATGGCAACTCCAATGTAATGCCATGGTGTCAATTCAATTGCCATCCACAAAAATAAACCAGTAAACACAAAACTTAATAGATAAGGAACGTATCGCATACAACTAGTCTACAGCATGATTGGCGTTAAAATATAGCCATGCCTACATATGAATACTATTGTGAAGAGAACGACCTGACAGTCGAGGTGATCCATGGGATGGACGATTCAATTTCGACATGGGGAGATTTATGCGATAAAGCAGGAATAGAATTGGGCGAAACTCCTCAGAACACCGCTGTGACTCGAAAACTCTCTGCGATTTCATTGCTTCCTAAAAAAGGAAGTAAGGGAGATTCAGGAGGTTGTTGCGGGGGGGGATGTGGATGTGGTTCGACTTGACTGTCACCACACAGGCAGTGTGACAGTCACTGTCGCTCGCGGACTCGCTTTAGTGTGATTCTAGTGACAGGCACTTTGCTAGGGTGGCTGTCACCGAAGGTGACGGTCACTCCGCCTTCGCTTTTGTGTGCCAGTCACGTTAGAGTGGGCCCGGAGGGACTCGAACCCTCATGAGGTATTATCCTCGGGGGATTTTAAGTCCCCTGCGTCTGCCAATTCCGCCACAGGCCCAACGTGAGAGCGATAATTTTACTCGATGAACTTGTCCGTGGGAATGAAATCTATCAAAAGTCCCAGTCAACAATCGGGGCGGGGAGTTTCACGATTGAATCAATGCGGTGAATGAGTTCTAGATCAGCAACAAATTGACCGGTGGTTGAAACAACTTCTGCACTAGAAGAACCAAACCAAATCCTTGAGAGGCCATTTACGGTTGCAGAAGCCGAAGGTAGAGCATCATCGTGACCCCTTGTTGCTGAAGATTCTTCACCCAAGGCAATCATCCAATCGCCACCCACACCTCGCCACCCACTCTTTTTGGGAAGATACCTCTCGATAGGATCGGTGAGTTTCAGATTAAAAGAAACAGATTCTCCGTGTAGTTTCATTGCTTTGACGCATTGTTCTACATCTAAAATTCGGCACTGTCTCCACGCATTGCAACTCGTAGAAGCATCGAATGTACCCCCTTTTCGAGAACGGAGTGTGGCGAAGGGCCGAATTAAAAAATCTTGGAGCTGAAATCCAGCAGGGTCCTGCATTCGTATGCCGTGTACTTGGTCAGAAAGAGATTTTAAAACGGAGAGGAGTTCGATGAGTTGTTCATTGGTTTGGTAAGCCATGCATTCGCACTGATAGGGTCCGTGTTCTCCCTTACTTGACAGCCACATACAGTGGGTTAACTCCCCATCCTCTTCAAAACCTAGGCCGAACCCATTTTCAATCCATACAAGTTCGCATCCCGTTACACCTGTTCCGAACAAATTACACCCGCCATGGAACTTTTTTCGGTTTAATCTGCAGTTGTGTAGCACTTCAGCGTCATCTTTTGTAAATCGTTTTGGCTTTCGAGATAATTTTGGAACATTTAAATTCGCCGGATCGATTGTGCAAAGGCGCTCGTAATTGAGAGTGCCATATCCAAGTTTGTCGTAGTACCCTTGGTCGAAGACTCCTAGAAATGACACTGCAGCGCTCTGAGTTGTACTTTGTGCAATCGCATGTGCTGTCGTGCGGAGAGCGTGCCCCTGCATTCTTGAGACTCGGCTCGCAAGCACACCGGTGACAAAGGATGCTGGAATAATTTTTTCCAGATACTGTACATCTCCAGATCTTGTCAGCACGAGGACCTCGGCCTCACCATCAAGTTCAGTCACAAATGAGGAAGTGTCACTGATATAGCCCTCAAATACTTCTTTGTCGGTGTCTTTGCCCTCCATCCAGCCAACTTCACGAAGAATTCTCAAACAGTGGTCTTGGTCTTTGGAATCGTATGGCCGAATCATGCGACAATTGTAATATGGTGTCTGACATCTGGTGTCAGACACCATAAACACGCTTGATATATCGAAACATGTCGATATAATTGGAGTGTGGTAGAGACGAACAATCAAACAGAATTGCTCCCGATGGATGCTTTGGGTCACGCTGCAGCATGTTTGAGAACCATCGCCCATCCGCACCGGCTTCGGATGATTCAAATGCTTCTAGGTGGAACGTATACTGTTGGTGAACTCGCAGTGGCGTGTGATATTCCGCCATCAAGCGCCTCAGAACATCTCGGCAAAATGCGAGACAGAGGGTTGCTTATTGGAACTCGTAAGGGTCGGATGATTTACTACTCGATTGCTGAAGACGGTCTACAAAGCATCATGAATTGTATTCAAACTCGCTTCGGCGAATAAACGTCCGAATTTCAGTTATTCGATTACAACTACAGACACATCACGGGGATACGTTTACCATGCCACCATGAAGCAAAAAATTATAAACACCATTCTTGTCATCATCATTCTTCTCATCGGTTTTTCGATCGTTGGGATTTTTGTACTTGACGGGGTTGCCCAATCTGTGATTCAGTCCAAAGGGTCTGAAGGGCTTGGTGTCCAGATTAAAATAGAGAGTGTTCACGTCGGGTTTTTTGGGAAAGACTCAAGCATAAAAGGAGTCACAATTGCAAACCCACAAGAGTTCGTGTCTGAAAAAACCCCAAATCTTCTGACATTTAAAGAAGCGAACGTCGAGTTTAGCGTACTCCAAATGCTCGAGAAGGAAGTCGTCATCCCCACTGCGACAGTCGATGGGGTCGTGTTGACCTTACAACAAGAATCTGGAAAATCAAACATTGAAACTGTCATCAATAATGTTTCAGCAGACGAAAGCCCCAAGGGTTCGCACCCCCAGCCCCCATTTAATATTGAAACACTCACCATCACCGACATCACCGTTATTGCGAGCGGAAAATTCACTGTTCTTGAAAGTGGTCCCGTCACTGCTCATATCAAAGAAATAGAGATGCACAATCTTGGCTCAGACGGCGACACAGAAGTTGCAACCGAAGCAATTACGAGTGCCATTACGCACGCCATCATGAAACACCTCGAAGATCATCCCGTTGAAGGATTCTCAAAATTGGCGTTTTTAAACGTCACAGGGCTCATCAACGAATTGCCGGTGTTTAAACAACTCAATATTGGGGGGGCTCTTCAAGGCGTAACCGACACCATTGGAAAAGGTGTTGACGGTGCACTTGACGGAATTGGTGATTTACTTGGGGGCGGGAAAAAAGACTAGGCGTACTTAACTCCTCACAACCAAGTATCTTCACGTCTAAACCACGAGGGTAGATTTTTCCAGACCCTCATTGGGACAGCAAGTGCAATCATTCCAACCCCGAACACGACAACAAGCGGCGATAGCCCAACAGGAATCTTGTCGTAGAGAAACATTGCGGTCAACATTGCAACGACACCGACGAAGATGAATAGTCTCCCTCGAAAAACTAGCCATCGCTTACGCGTATCCATGCGGTCGCAACTCCTACGTTACGGGCATGCTACCCTCGAATAGGGGGGCTGCCAAGTCTCCTTGTGGGCTAAAAACGGAACTGGAAGCCAAGCCCAACAGTATGGTTGTCGATATTGTCGTCATATTGTGCAAAGGTGAATTGATAACCGATAGATAAGTTGCTCGTGGTTGACAGATCAATTTGCGCCCCAACTTGCACTCGTATGGCCAACGCCCATTCAGCGTCGCTGCTTATAAAGGCATTCGACTCGTACTTTCCTCTGATTGCTCCAAGCCCAAGCCCAAAGTAAGGTTTCATGTCAGGCTGATTCGCTGGCGACCAAATCAAGTTCGCAATCAATGGTATCTGGGTAAACTCGATATCTGGCGCTGAAGCAATTCCAGTTCCATCATTTGTCATCCGATCAACGTCATTTCGAATATATCCAAAATCAAATTGAAAGGCCAAATCTTGTTCAAGTTCAATTCCGAACCCACCGCCAAACGAAATGCCATTGCTAAAGTTCACCGTGAACCCCTGAGTTCCCGTATCAGAAATAATATTCATCCCAACATGTGGCGCGAAATACCATCCACCGCCACCTTGAGCGTCAAATGCGATTCGCTCTTCATTCAGGAATGACAAAGCAGTATTCTTTTCTGAATAACCTGCAAATTCTTCAATATCTTCAGCGAGAAGCGTTCCTGAACATACAACAAGAGCCAAACCCAATGTGGTGATTGTTTTCATATACATATCCTAAACTTAAAACTGAAATTGGAGACCAAGAGTAATTAAATTGTTATTGAGATCTAGATCAGAATTGTAGTGAGCATGCAGAAACTGATACCCAAGACTTACACTGCTTGAGTGGGACAATTCATAGGTCATCCCAACCTTTACTTGCAGCGCGAACGCCCAGCCAATATCAAGAAGATCGGGGAACACTCCAGGCATATCAGCAACGGAATATTTTCCTTTAATTGCCCCAACCCCAAGACCCAAGTATGGGAATAATCGACCATGTCCGCGTGGCTCCCAGATTGCGTTGAGGATGATTGGAATTTGAGTAATCTTGGCATCATTTACCGGGACATTAATACCGCCTCCCAACTTTACGAATACTCGGTCCAAATCATTTTTAATATGTGCGATATCAAGTTGAACGCGAAATCCGGGGTTTACCTCTTTTCCAATTGAGATGCCATAACTGTATCCATCTTTGTACGAAACTTGAATTTCATCGTCATTGAACTCACTGATGAGATTCAGCCCAGTCGTTGGTGCGATGTACCAACCGCTATGCCCAGTATCATCAAGGGTAATCCGTTCTTGTGGGTTTGCAACGCTTGGTTGGTTCTGAATAGGAGCGCCATCGTTGAGCGTTGGTCCATCGCTCGTCCAAGAGAGGGTCGTTGCAGCAGCAAAATCAATTTGGTCTGCGTAAGAAGGGGTTGCAAGTATGAATAGACTCGCGCCACAACAAATTAATTTCAACATCATTATCCTCGCAACTGCAGCTCTAAAAAGTGGTTCAATGCCTGAGACATCGGCATTTTTAGGTATTTAGAGTGAGAATTATGGGCAATTTCCCATGGCACCAACCACTGCGAGAATGTCAGTAATATCGATGACATCGTAGGGTGCAGCAATCTCTGCACCATCGCCAGAAGTGCCCCAAGCACCAATGAGTCCCAAGAGGTCATTGATGTTGACATCACCATCGGCGTTTATATCTTCAACACACGTGATGACAGCACTCCCGACGTACGTTTGCCATCCACCGAACGTTTGATATTCACCGACATACCAAAAGCGAATGTCATTATTTGGGTCAATTGTCATATCAAAATAATCCCCCCAGCGACCATCTGCACCCGTTTCGCTTGACTTCACAAGGGTCGGACTACCCATGACACCAGAAATGTCGTCGGCTTTTCGACCAATGATTCTCAGTTCAGGGGCTGTTGCATTATTTCCAGTTCCGACAACCATTGCCATTTCGCCCCGTTTGTTTGGAGCAAGTGCGGGGAAGAAACTTGACAAACCAATTGGGATTGAAATGTCGCCACTTTGGAGTAAGGTTGGGTCAGTTTCAGGCCAATTTGAAAGGTCAATCTCATACCAACGGCCCATTGCCGTGACACCAGTGCCCTCAATTCCATGTGTTGCCCACAATCGTCCATCTCGGTATTGGGCGTTCATCATTCGACCATCAAGAACCCATATTGAGCCCCCAGGATTTGTAACATTGTTTGGTCCGCTATAACTCGGTACAGCAACCGTGTCGCTTTGTACAGTTGGATTTGCTGGATTGTTGATGGACGCGATTCGTATTTCGGTACTGTTTGCGGTACTTACAAAAAATGCAGCGGGAGATTCGCCATATTGTTGTGCGCCTTGCATGCTCGCATGCCCCTGCCTTCTGACATCAGCAATGACAATTGAATCGCCAGTAAGCATAGGGGTTTTATCAAACACGCGGTACAGAACACCACCCCATCCACCATTATTTAATCCAAAGAGATTTCCTGTGACGTAGTAATATCCTTCATCGAATCCGAATCCAGGATAATCAACCCAATACGTATTTCCATCGTTTGTAATGACAGACCAAGTTCTATATTTGTACCAAATGCCATTTGGATCATCATCATCGCTGACTGCGATTGTAATCCACGATTCGTCTGGGTCATATTGTTCAAGGGCAAGCACAACATACCGCTGTGCATGCGGGTCGTAAAAACATTTAGGGTCGAATGTAAAATCACCTGCGCCAAGTTCTTCAAAGAAACCAGGGTTGCCAGTGCTGTCTAAATTTGCAGCAAACTCTTCATTGCCATCCTTGTCATAAAATGCAATTGCCATGTTGACGGTCACGACAACATGGTTTGGACCAACGGCTAAACTTGGATCTGGCGGAGACCAAATCGTACTTGAAATTGCATCAAAACCACCTTCGTTATGAATAGTGGTTGACGTGTTTCCTATTCCTGCTCGCAGTTCGTTTGGGGGTCCCGTGAGATCGAAGTCTGGTTTATGGTGAGGCGGAAGAAACTTTGCAGGCCGAGGATGTTTTCCGGGAATCGGTCCATTCAATTGGTGCTTGTCTGTAAATGCGTTTGTGTCAATGATTGTTGGAGTTGCAGTCCAGAAATCTGGCACGTTGTCTTGGGAGAGATGAATCGTGGGTACATTTTCGGGGGTCACCCATGTTTTTGCGTTTGGTCTTGGACCCTCTGGACCAGCACTTGAGACACTTTTTGCGGTGCTGCAGCCAGCAAAACATAAAATTCCAATCAAAATTGTTGTTTTCATACCCACTAGAGTACACGATTTTTGACGATTCCCCAAAGAGAATATAGTTCAAGTAGAATACGCGGTTCGATGTCTTCCAACCCCTCTACAACATCTAGGCCACGTAAAATAGCTATTATTGCAAGCTCTATTGGGTGGGGATCTGGATTGGAGAGCGCAGAGAGAGGTCCGGCCTTACTTTTAAACGAAGGACTAGCACAGCGTGTTCAGGCTGAAAAGGTCATCGAAATCACCGCAATTCCCCGAATGTCCGAAGCAACGCTCGAATCAGATGCTATTGAGCAGGTGATTATGGACCACGCCCAAGGGGTTGCTGAAGCAGTTGTTGATGTCATCGAAGCAGGATATTTTCCAGTCATTATTGGAGGAGACCACACCTCGGCTCTTGGATTCCACACTGGGCTTGCCTTGGCGTATGGCGAGGCGGGTATTGTGTATGTTGACACGCATCCTGATCTCAACACCCCTGAAACGAGTCCTTCAGGCAACATTCATGGGATGGTCCTCGCTGGCCTGCTTGGTCGTGGTTCAGAGCTCATGTGTGAGACAACATCCGCGTGTAAAACACGAGAAGAGCATGTAGCAATGGTCGGTGTACGTGATATTGACGAGGGAGAGCAGCGTTGGCTTGATGAAGGGAAAATCCAATGCATGAAGATGAAAGATGTTCATGAGAGAGGCCTTGAAACTTGCATGAATGATGCTATCAATATTGCGAATCAGGCATCCGCGGGTTTTGGTCTTACCATAGACATTGACGTACTTGATCCTTCCGTAGCTCCATTTGTCGCCACTCCAGTGAAGGGCGGCGTTTTTGTGGATGATCTTGTTTCTGCAATTGCCACAATATCACACTCAAGCAAATTGCTTGGCGTTGAGGTAATTGAATTTACACCTCGCAATGATGAAGATGCAGTCCAAGCATGTGACATA
>CAZVVI010000025.1:0-10160 GCA_964630505.1 uncultured Isosphaeraceae bacterium
TTCTGCCAATTAATTCTGGCTGCGTTTCGGGGGTGACATGTCTCCCAACAATCAGCTGATCAACCCCACAAAGAACTCTCTGATTATTAACTATGATTTCTCCCATGTCGTCACCCGGACCAATCGTGATGGCACTTGATTGCGTTGCTTTTGTATAAATAGATTGCAAGAGTTCAAATTCATGCATTCGGTGTATGCTCCGCAATGAGTTCTTCATACCGTTTAGTGGCCCCCTGTTGAGACGCAATCACTTCTTTGCCGCAAATACTTAGAGCATTTCGCAATTTGTCATCGCCAAGAAGCATTTGAATTTGCTTTGCAAGTTCACTCGCTTCACACTGCACGATGCCTTCTCCTTGAACCAAAAGTTGAACCATGTCTTTAAAGTCGCTTACGTTTGGACCGATGATGGTCGGTTTACCAAGGGCAATCGACTGAATAGGATCAGAACCATGCAGTGGTGCAAAACTCCGACCAATGACAACCACGTCAGCAAGTGCATACGCTTTATGAAGCTCTCCAATTGTGTCAAGCAGAAAATAAGATGTATCGTGGCGATTTGAACTTGTTCTTCGATTGCAACTTGGAAACGTTTTCGCAGCTTCATCAAACCATTCAGGTCTTCTGGGAGCACATAATAATTGAACGCCCTCTGGAACAGATTGCATAAGAAGTTCGTGTTCACCAGGAGCAGTAGAGCCAGCAACAACAAGTGGCTTCTTTAGGTCAATATGTAAATCATCAGCAAGTTCTTCCGCACCTTCGATTTCATCTTCAAGTGTTGCGTTGTCCCACTTCATTGTGCCTTCAACAGTGACCTTCACAGCACCTAACTTCTTGGCACGTTCTGCATACAATTCATTTTGCATACCGATGGCTGTCAGTCTTGCGAAGGTTTTTCCAAGCAATGGTTTTGCGAGTCTATACCGTTTGAAACTTCGTTCTGAAAGGCGCCCATTAATCACAACAACTGGGATTTTTCTTTTTGAGCAAGATGAAACAAGATTTGGCCAAACTTCTAATTCAACCAGTGCAACGATTGTTGGTTGAATTCGATTTAGAAACTGACGGATGGAAAAACTGAAATCAAATGGAAAACGCGTGACATGGCAAGAGTCTGAATAGAGTTCCATGGCCAGAGCAATCCCCGTGTCGGTGGTAACGCAGATGACAACATCGTAGCCTTGGGATTGTAAGTCACTCACGAGGGTTCGAATCGCATTCACTTCCCCCACCGAGACAGCATGAAGTAAAACACGCTTAGGGTGAGATTCAAGTGATTTACCACAGCCCAATCTTCCTCCAAGATCTTTGCGTGGAGGATGTCCTTTCAAACGAGAAAAAATTGCGTAAAGGAGTAAAAATGGCAATGCAAGCAAATATGCGATGTCTACAAAAATGAACACATGCGTAGTGTATCCTGAGCCGTTTAAAGTAGCCCCCCATCCGATAACAATGGAACTTTCTTACTTTTTTATCGAATGTTAGAGTGGCGTAAATATGATTTGCATGCCACAATGGAAAGCTCACCGAATTTGGACCTCCCTGTTACTAGAATGAGAATTAAATACCAATGATGGAATTACACATATGTGCCCGAACTGGCGGGAAAGTTCTTCGAAAGTTCGCTATCGGCGATCTTGAAGAATTGATTATTGGTCGAGATGAAGATTGTGATATTCGTATCAAATCACCCGTTGTCTCACGGGAACACTGCACGATAGAGCAGGATGAATCTGGCTTACTTATTCTTACTGATTGTGATTCGACTGGCGGGACATTTGTTGAAGAGCAGAAGATAGATTCCATCCGATTAGAGGACGGTCTTGAAGTCGTTGTTGGTCCTGCAGTTCTTAAATTTTACGATTCAGGAATATAAAACCTTAGTCATCTGCCAAGGTTTTTTGATGTTCCAATTCTAAAATCAGGCGATTCATTCGGTTAACATTTTCTTGATTGAGTGGAGGAGTGAGATATATCCCCGTTTCACCTACGGACTCTGCCCATTTTAGAATCTCTTTGCCAGCTCTGATCCTTTGATCGAGTTGTTTCTTTTCCGTATTCCCAGAGACGTTGCCATTGACGAATTGGTCAAACAATTTTGGACCTTCTTCTTCCCATTCTTTGAACGTTTTTTCCCATTTAGCAAAGAGTTCCCGACCGAGCGGACTCAATTCATACTCCTCTGGATTGTCTAATTTTGGAAGATTCAATTGCTCAGCAAGTTCTTCAACCGAATTCGCAATGCCGTCTGCAAGCCCTGCCTCTACTGCTTGTTCAGCATAGAGCGTCATATTTTCACCATAGTTACTGAGGATGGTATCGCCTTCAAGCGTATCGTAATATGTAATTTCACCAGATTGAGGATCCTTAGAATATGAAAGGACTCGGTCTGACATAAACATACACCCTGCGATGAGTAAACTTCTGCTTGAAGAAGAAATCACTTTTTCCATTTCTGTAATCATGACTTGTTGCTCTTCTGGGCTGAGCGGATTGTTTGGGCTTCCTCGGTAACCACTACAAGAACCAACTTCACCGAGGCTTGTGTAATAAATTTCATCGCAGCAGTACACTGTCATTGCAGCAGCAGAGATGGCACTTTCTACCCATGCAACTATTCGGTGTCTTTCTCTTGCTTCAAAAACAAAATCTCTAATGTCTGACCAGACGTGCCCAATGCCACCGCCCGAATTGACTTTCAACACAATTATCTGACCGGGACCATAATTCTCATCGATATGTTCAACAAGTTCTCTAAGCTCAGTAGGTCTCATCAAGTGACCAACCATGCCCTCCATTGGTAATATAAAAAAGCCTTTTGGTAGCTCACCTTCTTTGGAACGTTTAACAGTAGATGGCGAAGAATCTATAGGTTTAGAATCATAGTCGTCGAGGTTCTCTGCAGGGGTGGTTTTGTCTGAAGCTTGAGGGGTTGATGAATCTTTGCTGGAAATCGAAAGGATCTTATCGATGTATACAAACTTATCTTCAACCTTATTTGCAACCATGATGTACATCTTTGTTGCTCTTACTAATTCGCCTTCAACTTTGATGACTTGACCTTTGTTTTCATATTCGATTGTGACAGTTTGACCTATGACACCGTTCCACACACTTCCGTTTTCAAGTAATAGTTCTACGTCTTCAGCATATGCATGAACACTGCTAAGAAGTATGAAACTCACAATAACTTTAAATATCCTATTCATCGTGCATCCTGCTATGTTTATTTAGGTCCACCACCACGACCACCACCACGACCTCCCCCCCGACCCCCACCACTGCCTGCATTATCGTTCTTACGTAGACGATCATATTGTTCTTCAAGCATCTCGATGTATTGTTTTAAGTATTGAACGGATAATCCTCTGTCATCTACTTGATAATCCCAACTCATCCTCATTGCAACACCTGGCCATTTTTCCATATATCTCAAAGTCTTCTTCAAGCTATCGATTTGCATCTTCATATATTTGAATAATTTTTCACCTGTTGCCCACTGCCCATACTGGATGGAGTTTTCATATGAATTTTTTGCTCGACTAAAATCTTTACGCCAAGATTTATTGTTATCTTCGATAGCAAGTTCTATTTCTTCTCCGATGATGTGATATTCGCGAATCTTTTCAGCAACAAGAATGTCTTCTAGTGATTGAACAGTTCCAGAGCTCACGCCTAAATCGGCAGAAGTATTGGCTTCAAGCCGAAGTGGAAAATCATTCCAAGGGTCAATCGTGAAATCGCCGCTAAAGTTATTCTCGTAGGTTACTGAAGCTACGCCAGTATCATCCCATTCCCATGTTCCAGTGAGAACTTTTTCAGGATCTACAAATGCCATCACGAGAGCAACGTCCCGATTTCCTAGAGAAGCCACATTCTTCACATGTGCAGTCCAAGCTTCGTGCATTTTTCCATATGTTGGATGTTTTTTATCTATATAGGACCAGTTCCTTGATAATTGAAAGGTGCCAACCAATCGTGCTTCAGGAGACATATATATGTTGTCCCAAGCAAAGGAAAGAATACTACTAGGACCGGAAGAATCTTTTATCCACATGATTTGAGGAATATCTTTCAGTTCAACCCTAAACAACCACGCAATTCCCTTGATAACTTCGTCCGAGTATGAATTTTGTTCTTTTTGGTCTTCTTCATCGATTCTTCTTTGAAGTTCGTAGTACTCTGTTTTGTAATCTCGGCTTTCTAATTCTAGAACAATTAAATCAGGATCTGCTTCTAAAATCTGATCTTTAAGGGTGGCGTAATATTCATGATGGATATCAGTAAACATTTGACCCTTTAATGGGACGATTAAAACCGAGACGCCGCCATCATCAGTTTTTGTAATGGAGTCAGACCATTGAAAAGATGGTGAATCTTGTGCTGCCTCTGATACTTGAAATAAAATACAAATAGAAAGAGCAAGGCAAACTAGATGTAATGAGATAAAAGTACGTGAGCTATACATGCCACTAGTATACCCACTCAGGCGAGTTAAGAGTTCTGGAAATCTTTGTAGATTGCCAGGCCAAGGCTAATTGCTTCAGCTTTAGAGGTAATAGAACCCTCTAATTGAGCATCATAGACGGCTTCAAGTACAGTGCCTAATGTTGCTGATGGAGGGACCCCAGCTTCAAGGAGATCATTACCTGTGAGAAACTTAGTTGGAGCAATGCCAGATTTTTCGAGTTCCAATATCGTTCTTCGAATATGAACAAAGAGAGGACGGTCTTCACACTGGACAATTGACAAAGCATTGTTGCATTGTTCTGAAGCGGCAGTACGCTTTTGTTGTGCTGTTCCAAGCGTATCCCACTGATACAGTTTTTGATGCAACGACATGATTTCGTTGAGTTCATCAAAAATTCGATTTGATAAAAGTAACTGCGTTCGCCACTTCGAGACAATTGCGTGCAAATCAGCTTCACTTGAATGTCTGTCAAGAATCCAAGAAGCCAATGCTGTAGCATAGGTCGAGTGAGCGGCTAGACGTCCAAGTCTTGTGGGAGCGTTCATGCACGATTCCTCGGCAAAGATGACACGATCTAGCCCAAGGTATTGAATTTCCCATGCTGCGACCCCCCTGTTTGGATTCATAAGCATTCGTTTAAGTTCTTCACCTATTCGTTCTCTTGAGATGTTTGTCAATTCATCTGCGTGCTCTCGAATTGCATTCCCAGTTTCAGCGTCAATCGAAAACTCAAAACGTGCAGCGAATCTAATTGCCCTCAGCATTCGCAGATGGTCTTCAGCAATTCGTTCGTGTGGATTGCCAATCGCCTTGACAACCCGTTCTTGTAAATCTTCTTTCCCGCCAACATAATCAATTAAGCTTTCTTCGATTGGATCTTCAAACATGCCGTTGATTGTGAAGTCCCTGCGAAAGGCATCATGTTTTGCATCGCTGAATTGAATTTTGTCAGGATGCCGATGGTCGCTATATGGCCCGTCGCTTCGAAATGTTGCAACGTCATACATATTGTTATGAGTTCGTACGAGCATGACGCCAAACGATTCTCCAACACTACGCGCTTTTGGGAAAAGTGCTTTGACTTCCTCGGGTCGAGCAGCCGTCGCAATGTCATATTCTGTTGGCGTACTTGAAAGTAGGCGATCTCGTACACATCCTCCAGCAAAGTACGTTTCATACCCTGCTTCTCGAAGTGTCGTTAAAACCGCAATCGCACCCGCTCGGCATTCGATTGGACAGATCTCACTCATGTGTTTGATTTTCCATAGAAAAGAATCCACATACCAGCGCCTTCCTTGTGAACCTCTGGGCCGATTAGATTTCCGATGGTGTGATCAGTAGTCTGCGGGTTTAGAGGAGTGCGTAGAACAATAAAGCCATCTTCATCAAGAAGTGGGTCAATGTTTTCAATCTGCTCAAATATTTTCTTCCGCAAAATATCGTCAGCCATCATTGCGTAAGGTGGGTCGACAAAGACAACATCAACAGGTCTTGGAACTCTTAATAAGGGGATTGAGGAAAGAGCGTCTGCATGTATTGGAATCGCTTGCTCTTCACATCCAAGCGTTTCGATATTTGATTGAAGTAATGAAAAAATCTTGCGATCTTTCTCTACTAAAACAGCTGACTTTGCACCTCGGCTGACTGCTTCAAGCCCCATTGTGCCTATTCCAGCAAACAAATCAAGGACAACGCCATCGTGAAGATGTCCACGTAATTGATTGATAACAGATTCTCGAGCACGTCCTGTCCATGGTCGAGTGATCTCATTGTCACGAGGAGTTTTTAATCGTCGTGAGCGAAATTGTCCGCCTAATATTTTGAGCACAATGCATAGTTTACTCGTAGGTGGCTTTGTATGATGTGCACGATGAGTCAAAGGTTTGATACGTTGCCAAGCAGGCTTCAGCAGTGCTCTGTCTTACAAGAGATTGCTGGTGTTCCCTGCCTTCTTGTTCGAAAGGACGAGGAGCCTAGACCTTTCCTGTTTTGGATTCACGGTCGAACCGCTGACAAAGAACTTGACCCGGGACGATATTTACGATGTGTCCGTCAGGGCGTGAATGTTTGCGCTGTAGATTTACCGGGGCATGGGCAACGGTACGATGAAAGTTTGCAACAGAGAAATCGAATTTTCGATGTGATCATGCAAATGGCATCAGAAATTGATGGAGTTCTTGAAGGTCTTCAAGAAATCGGTGGGTTCGACGTACATTCCTCAGCACTTGGAGGCATGTCTGCTGGTGGGATGGTTGCAATTACACGGTTGTTTCAACCACATCCATTTAGCGCAGCCGTTCTTGAGGCAACTGGCGGTGCGTGGGAGCATTTGCTTGGCACACCATTCTTTGATGGATTAACTGAAGCAGAGTTTGATGCTGTCAATCCAATGAATCACCTAGAATCATGGCGTGACATCCCACTTGTCGCTTTCCATAGTCGTCATGATTCATGGATTCCGTTTCAGACAGAATCGGACTTCGTGCAGGCGATTCAAGAACAATCCTCAATGCCAGAAAAAATCGAACTTATTGCTTTTGACCATACAGGAGCTCCCGACGAGCATATAGGATTCGGAAGAGAGTCGGCATTCGTGAAGGAAGTGCAAGTTCGTTTTCTTGCTGAACACTTATTGAGAACTCAGGAAGTTAGATGATGACAACAACTCAAACAACAGGATGGTTTGGAGAATTTGGCGGGCAATTTGTCCCTGAGACGTTGATTGCTGCATTGCAGCAATTAGAACAAGCGTGGAATGATGCAGTGATTGATCCAAACTTTCACGAGGAACTTGATGGTTTGCTTGAACATTACGTAGCAAGACCAACACCGATCACTTTCGCAGCAAGACTTACAGAACGAATTGGCGGTGCGTCAGTCTGGCTTAAACGAGAAGACTTAGCTCACACTGGTGCTCATAAAATTAACAACACAATTGGGCAAGCATTGCTTGCGAAACGAATGGGCAAGCAGCGGATCATTGCTGAAACAGGAGCCGGTCAACATGGCGTTGCGACGGCTACTGCATGTGCGAAGTTAGGACTTCAGTGCGAAGTATATATGGGTGCGGAAGATGTTCGCAGACAAGCGCTCAATGTCTTTCGCATGGAGTTACTTGGAGCGAAAGTGAATGTCGTAGATTCAGGTTCAAAGACGTTGAAAGATGCGACTAATGAAGCGATGCGAGATTGGATGGGTTCGGTTCAGGGGACACATTACATTATTGGTTCAGTCGTTGGACCCCACCCCTTTCCGTTGATTGTTCGTCAGTTGCAATCAGTTATTGGTAAAGAAGCAAAAGAACAGTGTGTCTTGCAGTTTGGGCAACTTCCAGATTGTATTGTTGCTTGTGTAGGCGGAGGATCAAATGCTGCTGGAATCTTCTATCCATTTGTTGAAGACAAGGATGTGCAGTTAGTTGGAATAGAGGCTGGAGGAACTGGAAGAGGAATCGGAGAACACGCAGCCCCTCTTTGTTTAGGTTCTTCTGGTGTGCTTCATGGCTCACTTAGTTATGTGTTGCAGAACGAAGATGGTCAAACACAAGATGTGCATTCGTGCTCAGCTGGTTTAGATTATCCTGGTGTAGGACCAGAACATTCATTTTGGAAAGACTCAGAACGTGTTCGGTACGAAATTATAGATGACCAAGAAGCGCTAGAAGCATTCCAGATTCTTAGTGAAGATGAGGGAATAATCCCAGCGTTGGAATCAGCACATGCTGTTGCAGGAGCCATGAAAATAGCAAAAGAGATGTCAACCGATCAATTTCTTCTCATAAATGTGTCTGGTCGTGGTGACAAAGATGTCGAGGAAGTACAACGATTGCTAGGTGTCTGACACCTGGTGTCAGACACCAGATTCAGTTGGTTTGCAGCAATTTGCTGGTCGTTTTCCAGCACCCTCTGCGTCTTTGAATGTTGGATAACCGACCTTGTTTTTATCACTGATTCGTTTTGCGTTTCCGCACCCAGCCTTGTGAAAAACTTTACTTCTCTTTGATGCAAGGAATGGAGCAGAATCAAATGGAGCGGTGTCACTACTAGATGCGCTTGAAGAGTCATTTGGAATTGGAGTAGTTTCAGCAGTGTTCTTCAGTGCAGTTAGGGTAAGCGAATTGGACCATGCTGGTGCTTCTTTTGTGTGACCCATGCCTTCGCTTGGGACTAAGTCAACAGCAAGTGCGCAATGGTCCGAAGCATATCCAACTGGAATCGGATCATTTCTCCAGTCATATTCAGGATGTGAAGAGCCAAGGACGAACCCACTGTCTACAACGAGCTCTCCAACTGCAGCAGTATTCAACAAGATAAAATCGATGACTCTTCCAGATGTATGCGTTTTTCTAAGAGGCGAATTATCATCCCACTCAAGATTTTTTGCTCTGAATGAAAGCGCATCGATCATCCCATCGCGTAAATACACTCGCACAGATCGATCCCAAGGTTGGGCATTGAAATCTCCAATGACAGCAATGTTTCGATGAGGATTTGCCTCGGTCATCGACTGGACATATTCCATAATTTGCAATGCTTCTAGTTCTCGGTGCCAAGCATTTCTTCCAGCTTTATGGTGAATGCTAAACAGCGTAAGTTGATATCCCTCTGGAGTTTCAACTGTGATGCATAGAGGACTCCGTTGAAAAGCAATTTCATTCGTGCCTGATGGAATCTCAGCCCATCCTCCCCCTACTCTTTTCATTTTAGTGAGGTCAGCGTTTGGCCATGTTCTAATTTCAGTGACTGGAAATCTGCTCAGGAAACTTTGCTCAATTCCTCGGTAGTAACCAACTTCCTCAGAAACAACATACTTGTATCCCATG
Organism: uncultured Isosphaeraceae bacterium; assembly: GCA_964630505.1. GTDB lineage: Bacteria > Planctomycetota > Phycisphaerae > Phycisphaerales > SM1A02. The sequence goes on from CAZVVI010000025.1 coordinate 9,297, forward strand.
TCTTGAAGGTACTCAGCGTTGAACCAATCTAATGCGAGTTGACTTTCAACTTCTTGCAACGCAAGAATATCTGCATCGAGTTCATGAATTACTTTAGAAAGTTCTTCGCACCTTTCTCTTGATGTTGGGCCGGGATTGTCGCCAAAATCATCATAATCTCCTTGCAAGGTAGGATCATCATCGACTGGATCGAAGAAATTAAGCATGTTGTACGAGCCAACACGAATCGTTCCCTCAATTCGGGGCATCGCTTCAGTTAAACCGAATTTATGCTGTGAAGATGGTACGAATGTTAAAGCGAGAAGAGCAAATGATAGTATTTGTAAGAACATGCCCCCGATGATAGCGAACTTACTTTTCTTCGTCGAGCAATGCTTGCCGATGATCGGAGGTAAACCTTGAAAGAGCATTTGCACGCAGAATCAACAATGCAGTTTCAAGTTGTGGATCAAGGCCAAGAGTGATCAAATCGTTGATATCTGGACGTTCTGCTTCCTCGTCTTCTACAAGGATTAAATCAGCATTTTGTCGCAATTCATTGCTTTTCGTGATTTGATCAGGCGACATTCGAACTTCGACATCTGGAACGACGCCCCAGTCATTAGACCCACGTCTCTTGTGTACGAGTCTTCCTGGAGTTTCTCCACCATCAGCTGAAGGGAGCCGGTAATACTGTGTCGTGAGTTTGACGTTCGCTTCACGAGAAATTTGATGTACTGTTTGCACGCTACCTTTGCCCCAACTCCGTTGACCAACGATAATCCCAGCATCATGTGCTTGTACACAACCAGAGACAATTTCACTTGCACTCGCTGAGCCTTGGTTAATCAGAATGACGACTGGCCAATCAGACAAGTACGCTCT
>CAZVVI010000025.1:10260-33149 GCA_964630505.1 uncultured Isosphaeraceae bacterium
CCACTTGAAGAATTTCCGTTTACCGCTGAAATGACATCATCAGGCTGGACGCCACCGTAGTACGCAGGCGCACCCTCAATTGGATTGACCACCATGATTTCGCCTTTGTTGTTCTCCTTGATGACAACGCCAACTCCAACGAAACGGCCTTCTGTTTGCTGTTCGAACCTTCTTGACTCGTCTGGCCAAATAATACCGCTGTATTTGTCGAGTTTGCTCATTGCTCCATCGCCAAACTCACGTAAAAGGACTCCTTCTGGCAATTGAATCGTCCGCTCATTTGCATCGAGGATTCTGTTGAGTGTTTGAATTAACACTCGTTTGCCAGGGAAATGATTAAGGTATTCAGTGTAATTTTCATACTCTGAATCAATCGCATCAATCCATTGTTCCCTTGCTTCATCATTTTTGATGTGTTCAAAAGTCTCAGCAATGACGGGAACATTTCCAAGAACATAGACTGCGTCAAGACCACCCTTGAGTAATTCTTCCCAAGAAATGTTGTTGATATGTTCACTGGTTGCAATGTCAAGAGAACGGACAACCATATTTTTGTCAATCCCATCAACACGCTCTATCCAGTTATCACTTGCTTGTTCGTTGAATGGTTCTGGAGGATCATCGCCTAAGATGGCTGATCGTTCCACAAACAAAGAATGGAGGTGCTCTGGAGCATATTGTCTTAGCAAGGAAACTTGAAGCGCAACTTTTTCAAGTCGATCGTTCCACGTATCAAACAAATCTCGCCTTGAAGTCCCTTCATAAAAAGTCCTCAAGTAAAAGAGCAATGTTTGAGCTGTAAGGATGTTACCTTCATTTGATTGAGTTTCAATTTCTTCTTGAGCTTTCGCCAAAACTTTTTGGACATCTTCGTTGTACATGATGTCATCAAAACTCTGACTTAATGTTTGCGCTTCGACTGCTGACTGCATTGCTTTTACAACATTGCCTTCTGTTAGAAATGAGTTCATTTCTTCAAGTGCTTCATTGCGAGAATCGGTTGTGGTTTGTGATTCTTCTGCTCGATGTTTTCGATATGTGTCTAATTGATTTCTAAATGAAGTTAAATGTGCAACTTCACCTTCTGGAACTTCACTAAGGAGATTATCTACAGCATCCCAATTTCCTTCAGACGCTGCAGTCCAGACCCGAGTTGACCATTCAGCAGTTGTGACTGGTTGGGCGATTGACAATTGAGCAATCGACAGAAAGGCAATGATGATGAACGTTCTTATGTATCGAAAACGAGTTAAATGCATACGTTGGTCAATCCTTATAGTGAACAAGTGCTTGGATTTGATTAAAATCGGCTCTTTTTACACTTGTCTTTAGATTCAGAGGGGACTTTGTTTCATGGTACGGGAAAAGGCTATGAGGGTTCGTCAAAAGGGCTTTTCATGCGTTTTCCGGCTTCTTTCCAAGGGTCAATACCGTCAACCTCCTCTTTCTGATCGAGGTGGCTTGGTTTTTGGGCAATTCGGCATCTTTTGGCAACTAGAACAATTGCGACAAGTGCTAGGACTCCAGTTAATAGAACCAAGGAAGCGATGATGAGCAAAATGGCCAGCGAAGTACCCATCCCACTCAACCTCCTCTTTCCCCTGCTTGTTTAACTTCTTTTTGTACTTCCAAGATTTCATCTTGGCAAACTTGAGTATGTTGAAGATCTTTTGGCAATCCAAGAAGTAATTCCAACGCCCTAGTTGGATGCCCACTTAGTCTTAACACCCTTGCCTGCATAAAGCGAAGATTTGGGTCGTTGGGTGCGATGGTGCAGCCCTGTGTTGCGAGTTCTTTAGCGTGTGGGTAATTTTCTAATTCTGCTTCAATTAGTGCATAAGAAAGAAGCGCGAAAGGTTCATTTGGATTTCTTTCTAAGCTAAAGATTATCCAGCCTTTTCCTTCTTCCCACTGTTTATTCAACATCGAAATCTGGGCCAAAAAGAAAGAAGCTCTGCCATCATGAGGAACATTCAGATGTGCGAGTTTGTAATATTTAATTGCGACTGCTTCATTTCCGATCATTTGGGCGAGTTGAGCTGTAGAAAGTTGCAAAAGTCCAGGTGATGAACTTTTTTTGCAAGCAAGGAGGTATGCTTCAAGAGCCTCTTCTCTTTTTTCTTGTGCTCTTCCAAATTCACCTATTCCATCAAGCCGCCACCCTTCTGCGATTAAGGCGAGGGCGTGGATTTCTTGAGATTGAGCTGTATCCGAATCATTTGCAATGAGAGTCGATGTGATTGCTAATGCCTCTTCAACCTGATTCGACTGTAACAATTCTGTAGCGCTTTCAATTGCAGCATGACGTTGTTCGACAGTAATTGAGTGCGATTGTTGAGATTCTGATTTCCCACAGCTAATGAGGAAGGCAACCACAAGAACCGAGGGTATCATGCGTGGTATGACTGATATGGCTTTTTCAATAGACTCCATTTCTAAATCATACGCTCCTTCTGAAATGGAAGCAGGTATTCTTTCTCGTTGGGACGAAGCAAATGTAGGGCATTGCCCTGCTGATGCTGATGGAGCCCCTTTCTCGATTCTCATTCCACCCCCAAACGTGACAGCAGCCCTGCACCTTGGGCATGCATTAAATGGCACATTGCAGGATATTTTAACTCGATGGCACAGAATGAAGGGTGACGCAACGCTTTGGATGCCAGGAACTGACCATGCTGGCATTGCTACTCAATCAGTTGTAGAGAAACGACTCATGCAACTTGAAGGAAAAAAAAGAACGGATTTCAGTCGTGAAGAGTTTGTTTGTCGTGTTCAGGCTTGGAAAGACGAATTCGAACAAACAATTCTAGGTCAATTAAAAACGATGGGTGCTTCGTGTGACTGGGATCGCACACGGTTCACGATGGATGATGTCTGTGAAGCGGCAGTTCGTGAAGCGTTTTTCCAACTCTATAAGGATGGGTTGATTTATCGAGGAAAAAGATTAGTGAATTGGGATCCTGCCACGCTGACTGCACTTGCTGATGATGAAGTAGAGATGGAAGAAGTTTCTGGGCATATGTATTACCTAAAATATCCACTGGAGGATGGCTCTGGGTCAATTACTGTTGCAACAACTCGTCCAGAGACGATGCTCGGAGATACTGCGGTTGCGATACACCCGAAAGATCCAAGGGCTGAGTCTCTTCGTGGAAAATCTGTCAAACTTCCGATTGTAAACCGAGTTATTCCGATTGTTGAAGATGATTACGTTGTAATGCAAGGGACTGATGATCCAAAAGCAGAATATGCAACGGGATTCCTCAAGGTGACTCCTGCCCACGATCCAAATGATTGGGAAATTGGGAAACGCCATGATTTACCTGTGATTAACATCATGGCAACGGATGCATCAATTAGTGACAAGTATGGCTGGGAAGATGCCAGTGAAGAATCAAAACAGTTTATTGGTTTGTCTCGCGAAGAAGCTCGCGAGCAAATTGTTCAATGGTTTACGCAGCATGATTTATTAGAAGGCATTCGTGATTACGAACATAGTGTTGGACATAGTTACAGAAGTCACGTTCCGATTGAACCGTATTTGAGCGATCAATGGTATGTGAGAGTGACAGATGACCGCTTGAGAAATGAAGCCCTCAGAGCCCTGTCATTAAGTCAATACAAAGGGACTCCACCAACCCGAGAATCTGGCTTGCACCAAGAGGGTGATGGTCAACTTCATGTCTACCCCGATCGGTATGCACAGGCATTCCAAGTCTGGCATGAAAATCTACTTGATTGGTGTATTTCAAGACAATTATGGTGGGGACACCGCATTCCAGTTTGGTCCAAATTTTTCCCCGCCGATGAAGAGCCGAGTTGGCCACACGCACAGAGCGACGCTGTTGCATCTCAGGTCATGTTTGATGAAGGCGAGAACCAGAACATCGTGTATCTTTCAATTGCTGGTGGGTATGAGTCTGTTGAAGAAGATATTGAAGCAGCAGGATTCGTTCAGGATGAGGATGTGCTTGACACTTGGTTTAGTTCAGCACTCTGGCCACTATCAACGATGGGTTGGCCAAATCCAGAAGCATTTCCTCAAACAATTGGATTGTTAGAAAAGTTTAATCCAACGAGTGTCCTATGCACAGCCAGAGAAATTATTGGTCAATGGGTAAGTCGGATGGTGATGTTTAATCGATACTTTCAAAATGGTGCCCTTCCCTACGTTGATGTCTACATTCATCCAACTGTGCAGGATGGATTTGGGCAGAAAATGAGTAAGTCACTTGGTAATGGAGTTGATCCACGGGACATTATCTCAACGCATGGCGCAGATGCACTTCGTTATTTAATGGCTCAGTTAACAACTGGAACTCAAGATGTACGGTTGGGTGTTGATTTAATATGTCCTTATACAGGCGAAAGTTTTGAACCAAAGTATGTCACATCTTCATCTGGTCATAAAGTGATGGCTCCAATCCAAGAGTGCCCTACTGATTCTTCAAAACGTATGTCTACTGTGTATGGACTTCTTACAGGTGAAGCCACGGATTGCGATGAAACTCCGCTGGCGATGAACACCTCTTCAAGATTTGATGTTGGTCGTAATTTTGCAAACAAGTTCTGGAATGCAAGTAGGTTCGCACTGATGAATGTCGCTTCCCCAGCAGAGACTGTATCAGTTGATGCGTTGCAACCAATTGATCATTGGATGCTTCATCGCCTCAATGATGCAATTGTAAACATTGACGAGGCACTCTCAACTTACCAATTTAGTGTTGCCACAGAGATTCTGTACGATTTATTGTGGCGAGATTTCTGTGATTGGTATCTTGAAGCAATTAAACCAACAATAAAAGAATCTTCTTCTCAGCAAAGAGTCTTGCATTTTGTCGTTGACACAATTTGCAGACTGTTGCATCCGATATGTCCTTTTGTAACTGAAGCAATGTGGTCACATATTCATTCAATTCCTAGTGGTTCTGTATGTGGTGTGCAACTTCAAGACAGCCCACTTACAGCATCAGCACAATGGCCAGTTCCCTTTGATACGCAGTTCAATCAGGAGTCTATTTACTCATGTGAATCGATGATGGATTTGGTCACGGCAATACGAGCAGCAAGAGCATCTCAAAAAGTCAAGCCGAATAAGAGTATTGAGTTACTTGCTCCTAAGAATATTTTCTCATTAGTCTCATCACATTCTGCAATAATCAACGCATTAGCAGGGTTGTCTGTAGTGCGCGAATGTGACGAAAATTCTACAGGGTACGCGATACCGTTTGAAGGTGAGACAATGTTCCTCTCAAACATGTTTGATGAAAAAGACCAGAAAGCGAACACAGAAAAATTGAATGATGAAATTGCTGCTCTTGAGAAGAGAGTAGCAGGATTCAAAAGTCGACTTTCTAATGAGTCCTATATTCAAAATGCCCCAGAACATGTTGTACAAGAAACTCGTGACATGCTGACAAAAGCGGAGTCTGATTTGCTAATTGCAAAAGAAGCGTTACAAACATGAAACGTATCCTTGCATTGTTTATCCTTTGTTCGCTGAACAGTTGTTCTTCTTCAGGAAAAAGTGAGAATGTGACCCCAAGAGCAACAGAGACATCTAGGGCAACAATGTTTGAATTGGATTGGTCATTTCAAGGCGATGATGGGGAACGCTTTGTGTCAGATGTTTGGGATATTCGAACAACGATTGAATACCAACATATTTTAGATTCCCTGCCACTTTTTTACGACGCGTTAATTAAACGGTACACCACCGCATTTGGACAGTTGCCGTATCCAGAACATCGGATGGACGTCTATTTGTTTGCAACTGAATCACAGTGGCGAGAACAAATGCGTGTAATGCTCGGTGATGAAGCTGAACACTGGTTTCAATTAGAATCTGGTGGAGTAACAGTTGATGGAACAGCAATTTTGTATCACCTTGACCGTCGTGGTCGAAGTCGTGTGACATTGAGGATTGCGGCGCATGAGGGTTGGCACCAATATGCGGAGACTGCATTTGTTTCGTGTCTCCCAACGTGGCTTGATGAAGGAATCGGGACATGGATGGAGGGGTTTCGAATTCGTCGTGGCGAGGTGCAATTTTTACCCGCAAGCAATTGGGATCGTTTAACAACTCTTCGTACAATCATTCAGGCGAATCGATTAACAACCCTTGATGATTTGATGCAATCTGATCCATCAGAACTTTTGGAAAACGGGCGAACGACTCTGCTTGCTTATTATGCTCAACTCTGGGGTCTTGTGAGTTTTATCATTGAATATGAAGATGGAAAATATCTTCCTGCTCTTCGCACTTTGTTACAAGAAGCTGCAAGCGGAACAATCCGAGAACCAGTTGCAGGATGGATTTCATGTTTTTCTTTTGACGAAGTCTCGTTTGAAAAAGAATATCGTTCGTGGGTGACTGATTACGTAAGGCCAGACGGGCAGTGGCGCTAGTTGGTTTTCTATCTGACTCACATGGTGAATGGTTTCGAACACGACATGCGATTCAACTTTTAGAAGAGCAACAGGTCGATTGTATTATTCATCTAGGAGACGTTGAATCGTTTCAAGTGCTTGATGAATTAGCAGGACATCAAGTAACGCTCGTGTTTGGAAATTGTGACTATGTTTCAAGATTGTTCGAATACGCAGAAGGGATCGGAATAGACGTTCAGCACCCTGCTGGTACATTAATTGTGGAAGATTTAACGATTGGGTTTCTTCATGGGCACGATGAATCACAATATCAAAAATTTTTGGAGGATGAGAACATTCAAGTCATTGCACATGGGCATTCGCATGAAATCCGCGATGAAACAGTAGAAAAGACACGTTGCATCAATCCTGGTGCACTCCATCGAGCACCTGTGTACACTGTATGTGTTCTTGATACGAAATCAATGAAGATAGAATTTCTTGAGGTAGAGGCATAAAAATGGCTGACAAGAGTTCTCAAAAATTTAAGATTGAAGAGATGATTGTTCGTTGTGCAACGAATGAAGATGTCACAGTGTTACGTGAGTTGTTTGAACGCAGTCGAATCGAAGGACAAACAAGGGAAAATGATACAGGGGCAGATATCGATTACTTGATGGCAGGATATTTTGAATGTAGCGATAGTTGTTTTTGGGTTGCTCAAACGGAAGAGTGCATCGTTGGAATGATTGGGGTGCAGCGCCTCAACGATAACTCTGCTGAAATCCGCCGCTTGAGAGTACGAGATAACTATCGAAGAAAAGGAATCGGAACGAGATTAATGAAACATGCGATTTCATTTTGCAGAGAGAAGCAATATTTGAAAGTTGTTCTTGATGTTCGGATTGAAAGAGGTCCAGCAATCAAAATGTTTGATGGGTTTGGCTTTTTACAAGGAAGAGAGCGGGATTTAAATGGTCGCCAACTTCGCGATTTTTACCTCGATTTGTACAGCGATACGTTAAAAACACGGATTGATTAACTTATATTCATGCTTTTTATCGATATTTAAGGAATCTATTTTTAAATACTTTACGTATGAGATATAGTGGTACACGGAGAGTTCCCTTTGTTAAACAAAATTTCAAAAGGTAGAGGCTTTACACTCATCGAGTTATTAGTTGTGATGTCGATTATTGCATTGCTATTGAGCATCTTGATGCCAGCGCTTGGTCGTGCTAGAGAAACCGCGATGCTGCAGAAAGATGCAACGAGAATTAAGGGGTTACATTCTGGGTGGATTACATGGGCTGCTGGTCACGATGGTCGATATCCCACTCCAGGTTTTGTCAACCGAGTCGGTGATATAAAAGGACGAGGTGCTGAAGATCGAGAATTGAACACAACAGACAACGTTCATTCTCTTGCTGTCATGGAAAACTTATATTCGGTTGATCGCTTGGTCAGTGACAACGAGCCAAACGGTAATGTGTATACGATGGAATCATATGATTTTACAACTCGTGATCCTGCAGAGGATACCTACTGGGATGAAGATTTAGATGTAGATTTAGACGATGGTGGAGATGGTTGTAATGTCTCATACGCTTCTATTCCACTTATCGGAGAACGAAAGATTACTCAATGGGGTAACCAAGGATCATCTGATTACGCCATTATGGCAAATCGCGGTCCTGTATTTGGTGGAGTACCTGAAATTCCAGATTATTCAATTACCTACGACATTCACGGCAAAGGTCGCTCGTGGGTTGGAAACGTGTGTTGGCAAGACAACCACATGACATACGAGGAAACGCTGTACCCAGTAATGAGCGTATACCGTTCAAACGAAGGTCACGTGAACGACAATTTGTTTAATATCGATTGCGTTTCAGGCGTATGCCACCCTTGGGGTGGAGATACCTGGTTAAATTTAGTGAGTGAGTTAACAGAATCTGGGGGAACACTTTATCCGTATCAATTAAACTTTGAAATAGAATGGGATGACGAATAAACCCAATTCGTTATTGGAGGAACAATATGAAACACGCACAAATCGCAACGCTAGCCCTAGCAACCTTACTTCCAACCCTCGCAGTTGACGCAGCACCGAGAAAGGTCATCTGTGAAAACTTTACTGCAACATGGTGTACCTATTGTCCTGATGTTGCGAATGGTTTGATTTTGCTAATGGAAGAATACCCTGACACCTGCTTCGCAATGCAAGTTCATGGTTCAGACTCATACTCAACAAGTTGGGGTGATGCAAGAAACGTGTTTTACAATGTGGCAGGCTATCCAACAGTGTGGCTTGATGGAGCTGTAAGTCAAGCGGGCTCTTATGGGAGTGCACAGGCAAATTACACTCAACTACGTTCAAGGTATTTACAAAGGATTGCGACCCCTACTGATGTCACAATCGAAATGTGTGGTGCACCAGTTGATAGCGATACGTATTCCTTGTCAGCAATCGTTGGCATTGAAAACGGTGGCTCGGGGAAAACAATGAAAATACACTGTGCACAAGTGCTGCATGACTACCCTGCAAATCCATCTTTTAATTATGGCTGTTTCAAACAAGCGGAATTACAAACGATTACACTTGGCGCAGGTGATTCTCAAGAAGTTTCATTTACTTTTGACTTGGATAGTTCAAGCCAGTCAAATTTAGGCAACGTGTACTATGTAGCGTGGGCTCAAGCAACAAACTCATCTGGCCCTGCTGAGGTGTATCAAGCAGAGAAACATGTTCATAATGAAGGTGACTGCCAGATTGATAACTTTGTTGTTGGGCAAAAAGGTGATTTTGCAACAATCTCAGAAGCATTAGCAGCATCTGGAACTGGTGATTCAATTGCAGTGATGCCCGGAACATATTATGAAAATATAGATTTCAATGGCATCAATATTGTTATTGAAAGTACAAATGGACCTGAAGTTACGATTATTGACGGCGGCGGAACTGATTCGGTTGTAAGAATGTACGGACAAGAATCTTCAACACTGAGAGGCTTTACTATTCAAAATGGTTCTCAATCAATTGGTGCTGGCATCCTGTGCAACGGATCTCCGTTTATTGAAAATTGCATCATCAAAAATAACGTTGCTCAACTTGGTGCAGGGATCTTCCATTTAGAAAATGGTACTGTTGGACCAACAGTTTCTAGCACAATGTTCTGCAGTAACAAAGGAACTGATATCCAAGGAACGTGGATTGATGGAGGAGACAATGTCTTCCAGGACAACTGCGATTCAGTTGCTTGTCCTGCAGATCTTAACGAAGATGGTTTTGTCAATGTGAATGATTTACTTATGGTGATTGATGCATGGGGAAGCGCCGGAGGCGTTGCAGACATCAATACAGACGGAATCGTTGATGTTGTAGATCTCCTTGAAGTTGTTGGTTCTTGGGGTGCTTGCGGTTAGCGAATAGGTGTAACTGTCGCCTTGCGCATTGGGGCAGGTGTGACTGTCACTGTCGCTCGCGGACTCGCTTTAGTGTGACAGTCACGAGGCAACCTTGCTGCGGGGACATGCACACAACATTTTCGCGAAGCGAAAATGCCAGTGCGTGTCCCCTTTGCGAAATTTTAGAGATTAGCCTGCAATTTAGACGTAAACGGTGTGACTGTCACTGTCGCTCGCGGACTCGCTTTAGTGTGACAGTCACAGCGAAGCGGGTGAAGGGGTTCGAACCCTCGACATTCAGCTTGGAAGGCTGACGCTCTACCAATTGAGCTACACCCGCGTGGGAGAGGTAATTCTAACACTATTTGACAAAGTCGTCTTATATACGTTAGGGTGTTATTCAAGGGGTGAATTCAAGAGGAGAAATTGAATGACGATTCCAATATTGCTTGCACTGTTACCCACTTTCTCAGAGGTCACTCAGGGGAATCTGCAAACCCACAATCCAAATGTTACCGCAACAATTGTCATTCATGGATTCGATCCAGATGGTGCGGATCATGAAGGCATTTTTGGCGAAGATGATTTGACAGAGCCATTGCTTTGGCAGGTTGCAGATTATGCGGGATTACCAGTAAATGATGGGAGCGCATCACTGCCAATAAATGTCATTGCAACGACTACATATTATGGTTCAACCCCACCGAGTTACTACACTTCTCAAGATATTGCAGAATTGAATGCAATTACAAAACAATATGGTGGTGGAATCCCTCGATATGCACTCATCATTTCAAAATATGCGAAACATATTATGGAACGCAGTGGAGCTCATCAGATTAATATCGTCAGTGCGAGCATGGGCTCGTTCGTAGGACGATGGTTGATCGAAAAAGACAGCGGCTCTCTTGCTAGTGATGGGAAAATTGCGAGGTGGCTTTCTCTAGAAGGTGTTCTTTGCGGTAATTGGGCTGCGAGCAATGATTTCGTTCAAGATCTTTGGAGTGATTTTGGTACACCAAGTATCGACGTGGAACAGATGAATTATGCATGGGTGGAGGCAAATTTGCACTCTCCTCGCAGATCAGCAGATAACCATTTATATTCAGATATTCTTATCGGTATGGAAATGTCAACGCGAGATACTGCTGGAGATGGCGCGCTTACAGACATTATGTTACTTGAAGGTGAATTTTATGCTAACGATGGAGTAGTGACGGTAGAAGACGGACACTTCGAATCTATGTCTGCACAATCAAAATTTTTTGATTTGGCAACAACTTCTACTTGGTTGCATGTAAACCATTACGAACTACAAGAATATCAGGCAGCAATGATGCAGATTGCGAATTTCTTGACGCAGCGAAAACGTGTGACTGCTAAAATTATCAGGCTGCAGGTTACAAACCCAGAAGAGCCGGACGATTTTTGGTGGGATTGGATGCCTGCTGAAATTGTGATTGAGAGTGAAGTCCATTCCCCTGTTGCTTCGTCACAGTGGGGAATTACAGAAGCCATCTGTACACGTGGCATTGAAGGCGCATCATCTCCCATCCATGAATTTAACGATTATGGTGAAGAACAAAATCCAAATCATATTGTTTTCGATGAATTTGTAAGCGGTGCTGAACTTACTCTTGAAATTAACATCGGATGTTTTGAAATCGACTGGAGTGATAAATATGACGTCTATGAGCCACTTGATGGTGATGGGAACAATTTGGGTTCCACGTATTTATCAATTGAAGTTTCAAATTTAGGCACAGCCATGCAAGAATTTAACACAGATAACTTCAACGGAACATTGCAAATTCAAGTTATTGATTACCCCTTTGATATACTCGATGGCGGTGTATCTGGCGATGTGAATGGTGATGGTGAAGTCAATATAAACGACCTTTTAGCTATCATATCCGCATGGGGACCGTGTAAATCTTGCGATGAAGATCTTGATGATAATGGAATGGTCGATGTAACGGACATTCTTCTTGTCATCGGCAATTGGAACTGAAACCCTATTTTAATGATTATTTCGTTGTCTTATCCTATCTTTAGTGCTACATTTCATTGATTGCCTTAGAAGTTCTCTTAGGCACATGGAGAAGGAACATGAACATGCATATTCGTACGATCGCTGTAACTGCCGCCGCACTACTACTCTGCGTAACAGCAGGGTTTGCCAGTTCATCACAACCAAACGCTATCCCATTGGATGCGATACCAGTTGTTGAAATTCCAGAACTTGATTGGGCTGCAGTTTTTGCTGAAGATGCTGCGCGAGCGAGTAAGGATGAGGCCCCCCGCTTTGCCATCCCCCATAACGTGCGAATCACGCCCTCGACAGATGGTATCTGGGAACGCCTTGACGCTCGTACGATGCGATGGTCATTAAGAGTCCGTTCTGAAAACGCAATTTCTTTGAATCTAGGGTTCAGTCACTGGAAACTACCAAGCAGTGCATCGATGTTTCTTTCATCAACTGATGGCCTCATGTCAGTCCGTCCATTTACTGCTGAAGACAACAAAGAGCATGGTCAGTTGTGGACCCCTGCTGTGCAAGGAGATGATCTTTTAATTGAGATCGAGGTTTCACCTAGGCAACAACAAGAAGTCAATTCGAATGTCGAGCTGACTTCAATCAATGTTGGGTACCGTGGATTTTATGAGCAGGGAACTGATCGTAGTGGTTCGTGTAACTACGACGTTGTTTGTGAAGAAGGCGATGATTGGTGGGATGAAATTCCTTGCGTTGCAGTCATCTCAACAGGTGGCTCTACATTTTGTACCGGATTTATGGTGAACAACACTGCTCAAGATAGAACCCCCTATTTTATGACTGCAAACCATTGTGGTGTAAGTTCAAGTAGTGCTCCATCACTCGTGACATATTGGAATTACCAAAATAGTTACTGTCGAGTTCCAGGAAGCGGGGATAGCGGAGGTGCTGGTGATGGACAACTCAATCAATTCAATACCGGTTCAACACATCTCACCTCTGGTAGTGCAAGCGATTATACGTTAGTCGTGATGGACGACTCTCCAGATGATGCATGGGAAGTTTCATACTGTGGCTGGGACGCAACAGGAGATGATTCGCCACAAGGCATTGGCATTCATCATCCTGCAACTGATGAAAAGCGAATTAGTTTTGAGTTTGAACCGACAACAACAACTTCCTATCTAGGCGAATCTATTCCGGGAGATGGCTCACATGTTCGGATTGAAGATTGGGATTGGGGAACAACTGAGCCCGGCTCAAGTGGTTCGCCAGTCTTTAACATTGACCATCAAGTGATTGGTCAACTTCATGGCGGGTATGCAAGTTGTTCCAGTCAAACAAGTGACTGGTATGGAAAGTTTTCTGTTTCTTTTGCTGCTGGGCTTGAGGGACATCTAGACAGTGCTGGTACAGGACAATTAACAGTTGACACTCTTTCTGGCAACGGTTTGGTTGTGAATCCTACGGAAAATGTGGAACATCTCTGCGGTTATCCTTGCGATTCTCCAGAACCAGCAGAGGTGGTGTACACACTAGAAAACAATTCTCCAGAAATGCTAGCGTACAGTGTTGAGACCGTATACGGAATAGGATTCATCGAGATTGATGGAGGAAGTTCTGCTTCCGGAGTCTTGTTTAGTGGCGCTACAGTAGATATTGTTGTGAGTGTTGATACATTAGGATTCTCTGATGGAACTTATGAAGAAATTGTTAGATTTTATGATTCAACAAATGACATGACTGTAGATCGAACGCATACGCTCGAACTCGGCACAACAGACTTTACTACGGATCCAGAGACGGATTTCTATGCAGGTGGTCCAGTTGGTGGCCCCTTCCCTACAACGCAAATCTACCGAATAACAAGTACTCGCCCAACAATGTTTGATGTACACATTGGTTCAACTGCAAATTGGATTTCAATTAATGGATCAAATGATGCAATTATTACTTTGAATGGAACAGGTGATTATGCAGATGTAACAGTTGGGTTCAGCGACGAAGCAGCAGATCTTCCCGCAGGAATTGTTGAAGGTGATGTGATCTTTGAAAACTACGCAGGTGGTGAGGGTGATACGACCCGCCATATCACGTTTGATGTTGGGCGATACACCTACGTTGCAAGTGATGTTCCCGCACCTATTACAGATAATACAACGACAACAAGTTATCTTGAAGTTGCAGATGCATACTGTATTGGTGACATTGATATCGAACTTGATTTGACGCACACGTATATCGGGGACCTGATTGTCGAAGTGACCTCCCCTGAAGGGACTGTTGTACGGCTACATGATCGGTCTGGTGGAGGGGCTGATGACATGCACATGTACTACGACGAAGAAGGCGGCGACCTTCCTGACGGTCCTGGTATGTTGTCAGATTGGGAAGGTGAGATAGTTTCAGGGACATGGAGAATGGATGTTTCTGACAATGCAGGTGCAGACGTTGGTACCCTTGATCACTGGGCTCTGAAAATTGCAAGTAGTGGCGAAGAATGCCCACCAGTTGCCCAAGATGTTGAGGTGTACACAGATGAAGACATGCCTGTTGTTGTTCAACTTGTCGGTGCCTCTTCAAATGGCGGAACAGTTGACTATCTTGTGACTTCACTACCAACAGATGGTTCACTTGAAGAGATGGATGGAACAACAATTGGCAGCACACCATATATGCTTAACGGTGATCAAGTGAGATACATCCCAGACTACACGTTTGTTGGAATTGACTTCTTTACGTATAAAGTCAATGATGGTGTTGATTCTGCTGAAGCTTCAGTAAGTATTCATGTTGGTGAGTTACCGTTCCCAGATGAATGTGTAACAGCGCAGCCAGTTGCCAATGGCTCTTGGGAGTTCTCAACATTAGAAGGCACCACCTCATCCGATCCCTACAACGAGGATCAATGCCAAGGTACGTATCTAGGTGTGATGACGAATGATGTTTGGTTTAGCTATGAAGCATGTGGTGATGGCTCAATGACAGTTTCAACCTGTGATATCGTAGATTTTGACACTGATCTTGTTGTATATGAAGGATCTTGTGATTCGATGACCCAAATTTCATGCAATGGCGATGGTGATGGATGTGGAGGGTACTCTTCAATTCTTACAACGAACGTTACTGAAGGGAATACATATCTCATCCGAGTTGGTGGCTGGGGAGATTCCTCAATGGGCAGTGGTGAGTTATTGATAGATGGTCCAGATGGTCCTTGTGCCACGTATTGCGAAGGCGACATTGATGAGGACGGCTATGTTGCCGTAACTGACTTACTTGCAGTCATCGATCAATGGGGTCAAGCAGGCGGTTCTGCTGATGTCAATGGTGATGGCTATGTTGATGTGACTGACCTTCTTGCAATCGTAGGCAATTGGGGGCCCTGCTAACACATCGCAGGTCAACCTTGCTGCGTGGACATCCACACAACATTTTCGCGAAGCGTAAATGCCAGTGGGTGTCCCCTTTGCGAACTGGGTCTGACCCTAATCAGGTGTGACTGTCACACTGCCTGTGTGGTGCCAGTCACGTCGGGATTGCTTGCTTGTACAATGTATGATTCATGTCAAAATTGTCACAACCTACAGGTATCACTTTACAATCAGATATTCCGATTTGTCAGAGCGATTTGCCGTTGGATTGGTATCAAGATGAGTTTAAGCCTTACGCAGAAGAGTATCTTGCACTTCCAGATCGGGCGCCCGAAAGTGTATTGCCATGGCTTGATTCATTTATCAAGCCCGCGCAAGATTATTTTGGCGACAGTTTGCTCTTGCTTGCTCACTACTACATGGGCGGAGAAATTGTAAAACTCGTTGAGCGGTATGGCGGGAAAGTTGCTGATAGTTATGCGCTTGCTCTACAAGCTTCAAGAAACCCAGAAAAGAAGGTTATCGTTGAATCTGCTGTGCATTTTATGGCTGAAACCATTGCAACTCTTTCCGCCGATGACCAGCGGGTATGGATTACCAATCCAAAAGCGGGTTGCACGATGGAGTTGATGGCGAAAGAATGGATGGTGAAACCAATCGAAAACCAGTTACTTGAGAAGTTTGGCGATGATCTTCTTGTTGTTGCGTATATGAACACTTCTGGAAGATTAAAAGCACTTGCTGGTCGAACCGGAGGTGCAGTTTGCACAAGTTCCAACGCACATTTAATAGTTGACTGGGCTCGTAGGAAAAACAAAAAAATATTATTCGTCCCTGATGAGCATCTTGGTAGAAATACTGCTGCAAAACTTGGTATGGATATAGATAAACTTGTGACCTTTCCAAATCCTTTACACCAAGGCATCGATTGGCAAATCGATAAGCTTTCGGGAGTTGAAGATGCCCACATGTTTTTGTGGGGTGGGTTCTGCGGTGTACATACAATCTTTACTCCCCAACAAGTTTCGTATTGGCATGGCGAGGGTTGGCAAGTACTTATTCACCCTGAAGCACCACTTGAAGCGGTCAGCGTTGCTGATGGATCTGGAAGTACTGCGTACCTTTGGAATACAGTAATGGATGCTCCAGCAGGAAGTCAGTTTGCAATTGGAACTGAAGGTCACTTTGTTCGGAATTTAAAAGAACAAGCTGCTTTACGAGGTGTCGAAGTGATGCATTTAGCTGAAGTAGGTGACGGACATGCAACATCCGCAGGATGTGGTTGTGCGACGATGAGCCGAAATGACCCCCCACATCTTGCTGGAATGCTCGATTTACTGAGAAAAGGAAACCCTCCAGATTTAAACCATGTCCTTGCAGGTGATACGATTGACGAACAAACTGCCAAACGCGATAGACTTACTGAAACAGAACGCAAGACAATGGTTGCAGAAGCACGGCTTGCCTTAGAACGGATGATAGAAATCACAGAGTCAGCAACATGACAGTATTGAGCGACCGACATTTAGTTGAAGTTGATTTGCGTTCTATTCCAGCGTATAGATTTGATGTTGTCGTTGTTGGTGGAGGTGTTGCAGGTGATGCTGCAGCACTGTCTGCTGCAAGTGAAGGCAAATCGGTTGCAGTTGTGACCAAATCGACGTTATCAAACAGCAACACAAACATGGCACAAGGCGGCATGGCAGCAGTCATGACTTTTGATGACTCTTTTGAGGCACATATTCAAGATACGATTAAAGTTGGGGTTGGACTTTGTGATGATGAAGTTGTTCGTCGGGTTGTTGAAGGTGGTCCAGATGCTGTCAAGCGGTTGTTATATTTAGGGGCAGAATTTGATACCGATTCTGATGGAAACTTAGATTGTTCAAGAGAAGGTGGTCACAATTTTGCTCGTGTTGTACACGCAAATGGAGATGCAACCGGTCGCGAGATTCAAAGAGTACTTACGAACGCAGTTACAGGACACGATCTTATTACTCCATTTCAAAATACGTTTGCAC
This sequence comes from uncultured Isosphaeraceae bacterium, assembly GCA_964630505.1. Taxonomy (GTDB): domain Bacteria; phylum Planctomycetota; class Phycisphaerae; order Phycisphaerales; family SM1A02. The sequence continues at coordinate 27,429 of CAZVVI010000025.1, forward strand.
TTGATATTGTGACAGCTGATGGTGTTGCATACGGTGTCGTTGCTCGAGATGCAACAGGTAAATTAGTGTTATTCGCATCCTCACAAATCATTCTTGCAACAGGTGGTGGTGGTCAGCTATACAGAGAAACAACAAACCCAACAATTGCGACCGCTGATGGTGTTGCAATGGCGTATCGAGCTGGAGCAGTTATTCGTGACCCCGAGTTTTTTCAATTCCATCCGACCTGTTTGTACATCGCAGGCGCAGCCCGTGTACTCATCAGTGAGATTGTTCGCGGCCATGGAGGCAGGTTGATTGACAGGAATGGTCTTCGTTTTATGCCAGAATCGCATCCAGATGCAGAACTTGCACCAAGAGATGTTGTAAGTCGGGCGGTGTTCAGACAAATGATCCAAACGAAAGATACGAATGTATATCTTGATCTCTCTCATGTGGATAGTGATCCGCACTCTTTGTTTCCCGGTATCAGCAAAATGTGTGGGTTTTTTGGAATTGATATTGCCAAGGACCCAGTGCCTGTTCGACCTGGCGCACATTACATGATCGGTGGAATACAAGTGAGCCACGATGGTTCCACATCAATTCCTGGGGTGTGGGCTGTTGGTGAATGCGCAAGTAGTGGACTTCACGGCGCAAATCGAATGGGGTCAAACTCACTTCTTGAAGGGATGGTTCTTGGTGAATCTACTGGTGTGCAAGCGGCACTTGCAAGTGAAACACGATCAAGACATCGACCCTCACGAATTCTTAGAAGAGAATTGGATGAAGCACCGTCTGGAATCGAACTTGGCATTTCAGATTTGATTTACTCAATGAAGTCCTTGATGTGGCGCCACGTTGGGCTAGAACGAGATGCAACCTTGCTTAAAGAAGCGAAAGAACATTTGGCATTTTGGTTTGATGCTGCATGCCGTTTAGCTCCAGCTGAACCGCGGGCATGGGAACTTATTAATATGCTGACCGTTGCCAACCTCGCCACAATTGGGGCTGACATGAGGTGTGAATCTAGAGGGGTGCATTACCGGACGGACTATATTGAAAAATCGACCCCATCTCACACAATAATTCAGCCAATTGAAATGGATGACCACCGTATTGGGAGTGAAGTCTCGAAAGTTGACATCAAAGATGGGTTAACTTACGGTCGAAAATAGGGCCTGAATGCCCTTTCCTACCATTAAACCAACGAATAAACCACTTGTTGCGATAAGGACCTTCATCAGCACATCTTCTTTATTGAAGATCCATTTATACCTATTTTTAATTTTCTTCCAGTTCATGGGTACCTCCAAATCGACTTTTTGAGAAGTCAACTTCACTTTGGTACGTGAATAAACTGTTTTTTGTTTGCAATTAATTAACCCGCGGTTAATTAATTGACCCTCAAACCCATAATTAACCCGCGGTTAATTAACGAAATTTCACACATTAATTAACCGCGGGTTAATTAATTGCAGCCCCAATCGGCCATGACTTCTAGTAGGTCAGTGATATCGACGATGCCATCTCCGTTGATATCGCCCTGAGCGTCGTTTGATCCCCAAGCACTGACGATATAGAGAAGGTCAGCGATATCGACCCCTCCGCTGTCGTTGACATCTCCAACGCATTCAACAGGGCAATCAGGAATCGCTGCAATGTGAGTCATTGTTGGAACACCACCTGGCTTAAAGAGTCCTAATGTAGTATTGCCATTTGCTGGACCTTGGTCAGCGGTAAACCAAAATGTATACATACTCCCCCACCGAATAGCGTTAGCCCATTCATTTGAATCATAGGTATCAGTTTTCCAATGGATGCCATCAGCGTCTACGGTTGTTTCCCAATCTGTACTGTCAATGATTTCTCCGCTGTGATAATCAATATCATTGAAGCCAATATCGCTCACGGAAACACAATCATCAAGTGGAACTGTAAAAGATCCAATGCTTCTGTCACTATTGAGATTGTGTATCGCGTACACATATTCCCACGTTCCATCTCCATTGTCATACACTCGAACTGCAATGTTGAGCAACCCTTCTTCTGGAACTCTAGCGGGTCGCACATCTACTTCGTTGTCGAAAAACTCCCACGCATAAATCGCTGGTGTTCCTACTTGAGTTGTACTGATTCCTAGGACATGCGATGTTGACCAAAACTTAACCCACTTGAATGAAGCGTTATTGTCTTGATTATCCCATTCAGCATCATCAGGGGAAACGTATTGAGCTTCAATAAAGTACTTCGCGCCTTCATTCAATGCAGGATCGATGTCTGCAACGTTTAACTGTAGTCGACCACGCATGGATGCACTTCCTGTTGGGGAAATTGAAAATGGATAATCGTAATATCCAGTAAATGCATTGATTGCAGATCGGGGCGCAGTTGCATCTGCATTTAATCCTGCCCAATATGTGTCAGCACATCCAATGCCTAACGTTGCACATGGTGTTGATTGACAATCTCCACAACCCGGTTCGCTAACTGCACAGAAAGAATGTTTTAACCATGCTGTTCCAATTTGATCAAGTCGACCGTCTTTTAATCTGTATACATTCTGAGCAATCACAGGAACACGGTTTGTCCCGCCATACCAATCTGCAACCATATCTCCAAAGTTGCATGAAGTCGTTCCGAACGCAAATGACATGACACCATCTTGCTCAGCATACGCTTCCATATCAATATACTCACCACCTGCGTACCAAGCGACGACATCTGGACCGATTTCATGCCCTCCACCTCGATGGGGTTCTTGTTTTCCTGCTTTACCTGCGAACGAGAGGCTGAATAAGGTGACGACTACAGCGATTGTTGTGAAAACAACGAGAAATGACTTTAACATAGGGTTCTCCTAAGGGATATCAGAGCATGAATTGGGTTGTTCTGCAACATTAAAACTCACTATCTTTCTTAATCTTTGGTACCCTTCCATCATGCAAGTTGAACGAATTTATGATGAAGATCTCGCCCAAGCCTCATGGCTTATTGGGTGTCAAGCAACCAAAGAAGCATTGATTATTGACCCTGAACGTGATATCGATCGGTATGTAAAAGCTGCTGCAAATGCAGGGCTGACAATTACAGCGATTACTGAGACGCATATACACGCGGATTTTCTTAGCGGCTCGCATGCCTTAGCCCTTGCAACTGGTGCGACAGTCTACTTATCTGATCATGGCGGTGAAGACTGGTCGTACAATTGGCCAAAAAATAGTGACGCTGCGATTCAGTTCGTGAACGAAGGCGATCAATTTAAAGTAGGCAACATCACAATTACTGTGATGCATACTCCTGGGCATACGCCTGAGCATATTTGTTTTTTGGTGAATGATGTCAACACGAATGAACCCGTTGGCTATGCAACTGGTGATTTTGTTTTCGTAGGAGACTTGGGAAGACCTGATTTGCTTGAAACAGCTGCTGGGATTCAAGGCGTGATGCAAGCGTCTGCTCTGGAACTACATCAATCTTGTGTTCGCTTCATGGATATGGATGAGTATGTACAAGTTTGGCCAGCCCATGGTGCTGGTAGCGCGTGTGGAAAAGCCCTTGGTGCGATTCCTCAATCAACAGTTGGTTATGAACAACGGACAAGTCCCCCGCTACAACTTGTAGGTCAAGAAGGTGACTTCGTTGAGTTTATGCTGAAAGATCAGCCAGAACCACCACTTTACTTTGCTCGAATGAAGCGTTTGAACCGAGATGGAGTTCCGCTGTTGGATTCATTCCCTACGCCAAGAAGAATTACTAGCGCTTCTGAACTTGCTGAAGCTGCAACTTCTAGAACAGTTATTGACACGCGACCTTGGCTAGAAGTTAAGGATGGTCATTTGCCGAATTCGATTTGGTCCCCAGCAAATCAAAACTTTCATAGATTCGCAGGCTCATTTATTTGTGATGAGGAAGAAATCGTTTTGATTGTTACTCAAGAAAATCTTGAGCGTGCACTGAGAAACTCAATTCGAATTGGCTTAGATAAAATCGTTGCTTGGGCAGATCCTTCTGTAGTCGAGCAAGTAGAAGGGCTAGAAACGACGGCTGAAATAGATGCACTTGAACTAGATAGCACTGAGAATGTATCAAACCTTGACGTACGAAGAAGTTCAGAGTTTTCTGAGGGTGCCATCGATGGAGCGATGAATATCGCGCATACTCGGTTGCTCGACCGAATTGATGAACTCGACAAAGGTGCAAAGTGGGTTATCAATTGTCACGGAGGTGGTCGTAGTGCTGCTGCTTGTATGGCTTTAGGGAGACTTGGGTTTGATGTGACGAACCTTGCAGGCGGGTTCAAGGGCTGGAAGAAGTACAAAGAAACTTGCGCAGTGACGCAATGATCCACATCCACAAATCCCTTTCTATTCCGATGAGGGAAATACAGTTTGTGTACGGAACAAGTTCTGGTCCTGGTGGTCAGCATGTCAATAAAGTTGCAACCAAAGCGACTTTATTGTTTTCAGTGACAAACTCTGCTTCTCTTACTTCATATCAACGCACGCGAATCCTGAACAAATTATCAACTCGGATTAATAAAGAAGGAACTCTTCGAGTTTCTTCTTCAAAACATCGTTCTCAACGTGCGAACAGGGAAAGTGCTCTTGACCGATTTTCAGTATTGATTCGCGAAGCTTTAGCCCCGCTGAAAAAGAGAAGAAAAACAAAAGTCTCACGAACCCAAAAACAAAAACGCCTAGAGAATAAGAAAAAACGTGGGCAAACGAAAAGATTACGTTCTAAAGTGCAACCCGACGCACAATAGACCGTATTACATTTTTAGTTTTGAATTACCCAAAAATCGAGTATGGTATTTAAGAGAACCTATGTATTTCCTCATTTCTGCAACTCTAACCGCATGTGTGTTTGCCACCTCTCCGCCCGAGTTAATCTTTGAAGAAGGTGTGCAAACACCACGCAATTTGACCAAGGAAGAATTGCGTTTCATCCGTAATCACCCCATCACAACTCCAAGAGGCGTGACGTCTCCTCCGGTAGGCACAGTGCACTGTGTGGCTGAGTATGAGCCGATGGAAGCGATCCTACTTGCTTGGGAGGGTGGATCCTCTTGGGAAAATATTCTTGCAGATATGGCCGCAAGTATCACAACAATCGGAGATGCTGATGTCATTATTGTTGTTGATTACTCAAGCGAGCAAAATGGTGCGTTATCGAAAATTTCATCTCGTGGTGGAGATACATCAAGGGTTCGTTTTTTCATTCGCTCAACTGACACGATTTGGATTCGCGATTACGGTCCACGGTATATCTACGAAGGTGATTGCAGAGCCGTCGTTGACCATACATACAACCGACCTCGTCCAAATGACAATGCGCTGAATGATGGTTTTGCAACGTTCATGAACCACAAGATATATGAATTGCCGCTCGTTCATGGTGGTGGAAATTTTCATCTCAACGAAAATGATTTTGGTTGGTCTACTGAACTAATTGAGGATGAGAACAGTGGAATGTCATCTTCTCAAATCCGCGAGTATTGGCAAGAGTATCAAAATTTAGACGTGACGATTACTGACGCTTTTCCTACTTCTGTTGACTCAACGCAACATATTGACATGTGGATGTGCTGGGCGAGTGATACAACGTGTGTGATTAGCGATTGGCCATACAACAGTGGCTCCACACAAGATCAAATTTGCGAATCAGTTTCTAGCCATTTGCAGTTGCAAGGATATACAGTTGTTCGTACCCCAGCAAGGAGTTTGAGTTGGACGCATT
>CAZVVI010000026.1:0-21929 GCA_964630505.1 uncultured Isosphaeraceae bacterium
CGCGTCAGCTTGAGGTGCTGGTGGGAGTAAAATCCCGTGGAGGTTCGAGTCCTCTTTCGCGCATTAGTAGGCCCCACAAGATCAGATATTTACATCGCCATTTGGGGCTACTTGTGACCGTTATCTTGGGCAAGGACCCCATGCAGCAACAATTGCCAGCAAATCCGTGACATCAATCACCGAATCTTGATTGGTATCACCTATACATTCAAAGCAGTACCCCCAAGAACCGATGACTTCTAGTAAATCATTGACATCGACGATTGAATCATTTGTAACATCTGCGTAACACGGAGTGGACACGATTTGTACTTCAAGTAAGCTCCCGATTTCGCCTGATTCGATGTTGACAGTTACAGTTCCCCAAGGCCATCCTAAATCATATTCAGATTGTCCAAAATAGAGGTTTTCCATCCTGTATGTAACGTGCCCTTTCTGGTCAATTTCTACTAACCAGTCGTATGCAATTGATGGCGGATCTTGATCTACGGGAGCGATGACCTCTGTCCAACCAAAGTCAAGTGGTGTTGGACCTGTTGCTACTCGCCAAGTTTCAATTGAGTCTTCAGGGATTTGATCCTTAACATCGATTGGCCCGAAATCTATGCCAATGTAGCTGACCATCACCGTCGCAGATTGAACTGTATAGAGCATTTCATAAAATTTGCCATCTGCAGCAATCGGCTTTGGACTTGTCCACATGTAATTTTCGCCACTAGAGGCACCAACAAATTCCCATGAGCCCTGATCAGGGGGGCCAATCAAGCAAACTCCACAAAGAAGGGCTAACGACATACATTCCATATCAAATCTCCTATCACTACTGTACCTTGAAACGCTTTCGTTGCCAAGATAAATCTATAGATTCAATCCTCTCGTAGAACTATGTGATACCGTAGAATCCCCTTTTTACCATGGGATCCAAGAAATCGAACAAAAAGAACTCCTCCCCCGTCATCGAAAACCGTAAGGTTCGTCACGAGTATCACATTGAAGATTCGATTGAGGTTGGAATTGTGCTCAAGGGAACAGAGGTTAAGTCAGTTCGTACTGGCCAAGTCAGCCTAGCAGAGGGCTGGATACGTGCAAGTGAACACCCTCTTCAACTTTCGCTTCATGGAGTACACATTGCTCCTTACCAATCTGCTTCAAGTGTTCATCAACACGAGCCTACTCGTACTCGCAGATTACTTGCTCATAAACGTGAAATTAAAAAACTTCTTGTTTTCACCCATTCACAAGGCAAAACACTTGTGCCACTGAAGATGTATTTTTCCAACAATAAAGCAAAGGTTCTCGTAGGGCTTGCCTCTGGCAAAAGAAAGTCTGACAAAAGAGTAGACCTTGCCAAAAAGGTAGCCAAACGCGAAATTGACAGGGCAATGAAACGTCGAATGTAACTTACGCTACTTTACGAGGCTGTTCTTTTGATAGTTTTACTTGATGATTAGGATCGTTTTTTGCAGCATACATCGCCTCATCAGCATGTCTTACTAGTTCATCAGCATTGAGTGGCTTCGTGAGTTGCCAATGCGCGACGCCAATTGACATAGAGACTTCCATTCCTGGTTCAGAAATTGCAAGCACTGCCTCATCGAATGCAGCTGCGATACGATGCGCAATGAGGATTGCTGAGTCTGCATCTGCATGAGGCATAAGAAGGCAAAACTCATCCCCGCCAAATCTTGCTGAGATATCAATCGACCTGCAATTTGCTTCAAGAACTCTTGCTGCAAGTCGTAGAATCTCATCTCCTTTTTGATGACCTAGTGTGTCGTTACATGCTTTAAATCCATCAAGATCAATCATCATGAATGCTAATGGAATGCCATTACGAGTCACTTCTTCCCAACGATTTTCTAACATTAAATTGAGCCATCTGCGATTACTCAGTTTCGTTAAATCATCTGTTCTCGCAGCAATTTCTAATCGCTGGATCATCTGTTGCAATTCTCGGTTTGCCACAGCAAGTTCAGATAAAGATTGACTGAGTTCTGCATGCAAATCATCATTTTCAGTTCGGATGATTTGCAGCGCTAGACATTTTTGAATCGTGACAGGAAACGTAACCATTTCATGCCCAGTGAGCATCAAGTAATCGGCAGCACCAGCTTGAATTGCTTCTACTGCTGCATCAGATTCATCTGGATGACCAGTCAAAATCACTGGCACATCAGGTCGCAATCCTTGAACATAAGAAAGGACATCAAAACCAGAACCATCATGCAGGTGAGATGCAACAACGACTAAATCCCAAAGTGCAGGGTCACTTTCGAAAAATTCGCGTTGAGATTTCATCACAGTGCATTCAACGTGTTGTTTCGAAAACGAGAGATCTTCAGAACAATCTTGGAGCGTGACAATCGCTGCTAAAAGCCTCTCTGCAACACCTGAATCGCTCTCCACGATGTAACAACGTCGACGATTGTTGGCTTTTAATATGTTTTGGCGGTTCATGTATATCCTTTTCCTTGTACTGCCCGTACACCCTCATTTCGACATGAACACCCTTTCAATACACTCAAATAAGGATTTATGGAGTTGATAACCGGAATAATCGGAACCAAATCTCTGGCTTATCAAGAGAGACCACCTTGTAAGGTTCTGAGCCTTGGCATGCCTTTTTTCGCAAAACGAAAAAGAGCCGAAGGGTTTAGTTTTTGAATTGAGGGTGGGTAGCGAGGGGTTAACTCACTAATCTAACGATGTCGTTATAAAACGTCACGATAAACAGAGTTGCGATTAAGCCAAGCCCAAGCATCGCAGCAGCATTTTGGAAAGCAATTGACGGAGGTTTCTTAAATATTTTCTCATAGATGAGATAAAGAAAAAGGCCACCATCAACAATAGGGAGTGGCAGAAAATTGAGAACCGCCAAGTTCACACTGATAATAGCCAAGAAAAAGAGAAGGTAACTGAGACCTCTATCTGCAATTTTTGAACCTATATGAATAATTCCTACTGGTCCACGAAGTTGTTCTACGCCAACCGTTCTACGAAACAACCGGTCAATAGTGAGGTAAGTCATCACAACCATATTGATTGTTTCATCAAAACCCATTTGAATGGCTTTGATAGGATTTCCCCCACTACTACGAACAACATAAAGTGGCTCAAAGAGTTGTTGAGATAATGGGGTAGCCCACCTTGGGTTCAGAGCAGGAAGACATTCTTCAGCAGATGGTTCTAATGCGATCGAGACTTCCTCAGCTTGTTTCGTAGGATTTTGTACTAGAATTGTTGCACGACCGTTTGCGGATGCAGAACCGTTGTACGCGGAATATACGTGAGATCTAAGGTTGGACCAATCACTGACAGTTTCAAAGTCTTTAGATGCCCCTGCTTTTAAAAATTTCGAACCACCGAGCAGTTGCTGCCCAGCTATCGCGGTTGGAGTTGGCACGAGTTGACCATCTTTTTCTTCAAGCACTTCCTTAAGCGGCTGAGCAAAGATAGGTGTGTCTAGTGCATTTGTCAGAAGCACGCCAAGTTTACCATCATTAAGTTCTAATGAGATTTGCTCTTTCTTGCCATTTCTGAGCACAACCATTTCAACTTTTCCATCAGGCTGCGTTGCAAGATAGTTCCGCAGTTGCCCCATTCGAGGCGCTTCAATTGACCCGACTTGAAGGATCACATCTTCTTTTTCAAGGAGATTTTTGTTGGCACTTGATTCTAATACATAATTGACTTTCGCAAGAGGAACCAAACCCATGAATCCATATTCAAAATTCTGAGGTGCATCTGTTGGAACCCCAACTGGTCGTAAAATCTCAAGAGCAGGAAATTCGCTCAGTTGAATACTTACTTCGCGCTCACCGTCTTGCCATTTTGTTGTTAATCCACTTTGAGGATGATTATTTAGTAAATCTTGAAAAGTTTCCCACTGGTTAAGTTCGACCCATTCTGGTTCACCATTTTCTGAAGGTGTATAGGCTCTTGAAGCTGCAAGCAATTTCATGCTTGGCTTTAGAGGTTCTAATTCCTCATATTGTTCTTTTAGGATTGCTAGTTGTTTCTCTGATTCATCTCCAGCACGAAGAATCAATGAAGAAGCTGGATAGATTCCAAATTCAAGTAAACCACTTTGAGTAACACTTTCAGGCAGAATTGTATATTTCAGCACTTCAGTAGAGTCATCCCGCAGAACTTCTAAAGTGACTGGCACTCCAGGCTTCGCCATTGCTCCAGCAATTTGAATGTCTTGAAATGTTCGCGCTTCAGACCCATCTATTGTGAGGACAGTATCGCCTGTTTGTAGTGGGTTCTTTGACTGGCCATCTGCAGTCGCTTTTGCTGCTGGAGAAGCGGGGATGATATGGCCAATAATCGGCGCTTCAAAATTCACTCCAATTTGAAAACAAATGAGAAAGAAAATTCCTGCAAGAAGTAAATTCATGACTACCCCTGCTGACACAACTACCATCCGCTTCCCAATTGGGCAACTGTTGTAACTACGTGGGTCATCAGAAACTTGATCAGGTTTCCCGTCTTCCTGCCCCAACATGCTCACAAAGCCACCAATAGGCAGTAATCGAAGTGAATACTCTGTCTCTGATAGACCGTGTTGATGCAGTTCGTCATCTGTCATTTCGCTTGCATCTTTTCCACATTTTTTAATGACTTTAGCACTTGTCGATTTATAAGTGAAACCTACACCACCACGATATGAGATGATTTGAGGACCCATTCCAATTGCAAAAGCATTAGTTCTAATTCCAGACCATTTAGCGGCAATAAAATGCCCGAGTTCATGGATGCCTATCAGCAAGCCGAACCCAAGAACAATCAGGATAATATTAAATAAAGAATCTAGACTCATCTCTTATAAAAGTACCTTCACGAATTCACTTGAAATGAAGCAAGCAGTTTGGCTGTTTGCTCTCTTGCTTCTCTGTCCGCTTCGACCACTGATTCGTAGTCAACACAATCACATATAGTAGTATGGTGTAACACTTCTTCAACGATAGCAACCATCGACCCAAATGGAAGAGAATGTTCAAGAAAAGCGTCTACAACAACCTCATTTGCAGCATTAAACACCGCCCCAGCCGTTCCACCCCTCCCAATTACCCAATACGCCAGTGCAATCGCAGGGTATCTATCAGGATCTACCTCCTCAAATTCAAGTGAATGACACTTCGCCCAGTCGACTGTTTTGCAACACCCCTTTTCTCTCTCTGGCCAAGTTAAAGCAAACTGAATGGGCAGTTTCATATCAGCTTCAGACAACTGAGCAATGATTGAACCATCATTAAACTCAACCATCGCATGAACTATTGATTGAGGATGGATGATTGCATCAAGCCGATCGCTGCCAACATCAAATAACCAGTGTGCTTCAATCAACTCAAGTGCTTTGTTCATGAGAGAAGCAGAGTCAACTGTAACCTTCTTACCCATGTCCCATGTTGGATGGTTTAGAACTTGTTCAACACTCGCGTTATGAATTTGATCGAATGGCATTTCACGTAGCGAACCGCCACTCGCTGTAAGTGTAATTTTGGCAATTTCACTGTTTGGATGCTTAGCAAGCGCCTGAAATACTGCAGAGTGTTCACTATCAACAGGAAGTATGCTCACTCCTGCCTTTTGAACTGCTTCCATTACAATTTTTCCACCTGCAACTAAAGTCTCTTTATTTGCAAGAGCTATATCACACCCACGTTCAATCGCTTTGAGGACTGGTGCAATGCCTGCGAATCCAACGATTGCTGCAACAACAAGGTCGCCTTTCTTCGCGTGATTGCTAATCAATTCGTAAGCACTGGTGCAAATCGTTGAAAAATCTATTTGGCCTCCATTTTCTAAAGAAATTGCTTCGGCTCCAAGAGTTGTAGCCTGTTCAAGTAAAAGGGAACCGTTCGTATTGGCGGCAAGCCCTATAACTGGCCAACTCCCCTCTCCGTCGATGCTGCGTAGATGTTGTACCACTTCAACGGTATTGCATCCAATCGAGCCAGTCGAACCTAAAATGAAAATTCTACGACTCATGAACGATCAACCATACTTTGTTGGACTTCATCTGTTGAAACACTCCGTCGCCTTCCACCATACAGAGTCCGTCTTGGTTTTGGTTTTGGAGATTTCTTCTCAACTACTTCTTTTGGCTTGCTCCCTTTGGTCTTTTGAGTTTGCTTTTGTGGTTTTTTTGTTGAACGCCGAGTACTCTTTTTCTTGCTACTTTTGTTTGAAGATTTTTTACTAGAAGTTCGTCTATCAGATGAGGTATTTTTTCTCTTACCACGCCCTCTCCTTCGTTTCTTGGACGGGGTCTTATCGCTAGGCGACTTTTCTTGTATTAATGTGATAAGTTCTGAGGGAACAGTTGACATATGCCCACGAACATTCGCTCCTTGTGCTTTACAAAACTCAATGATCTCTTTACTTGTCTGCCCAACTTTTCGTGCAATTTGATAGACACGTAAAGCAGAGTCTGCTGGTGTTTCTCTTTTATTGCTCTTGCTTATATTCTTAGAAGTTCTTGAATTACTTTTTCTGGGCTTGCTCTTTGTCTTTTGAATACTCTCCTCATCGCTTTCGATAGCAATTGACGCTGCATCTGCAATAGGTGAACTTGACCGTCCTCTTCTTCTTGATCTACGACGTGGCTTTGTTCCTTCTTTCAAATCTTCAGAGTCAAGACCCAAACGAACTGATGCTTCAAGTTCATTAATTGTAGGAACAGAGATTTCAGGTATTGAAGTTAAGTCAATGTCTGAGCCCCTTTCATCGTACGCGTAATAAGAAACTCGATCGGTCGCGATTCCTTCGCTAATGCGTACAACAATTCTCTTTTTAGCACGTTTCTCGTGGTTATCTAACTCAGTTCGATTGTTCGATAGCAAATATGTACCGACTGAAGGCGAACAGGTTAACTCAACCCGCTTGACATTTTTCAAATGGAGCAACCAACCACAATGACGCGTAGCATCAGCTGCGACTTCTTCAGGAGACTTTACGAGACCACGTCCGTCACAATGTGTACAGCCGTCGTAGTGGCTATCAAGTACACTCGGGCGAATTCTCTGCCTTGTCATCTCAAGTAAGCCAAAACGGCTAATTGGCAACACTGTAGATCGTGCTCGATCTCTCTGAAGATTTGCTTGAAAGCTCTGTTCGACCTTTTTACGATTTGATGCTCTTCCCATGTCAATTAAATCGTTAATGACGATACCACCTAAGTCACGGAGACGTAACTGCCTACATATTTCATCAGCCGCTTCAAGGTTCGTATTCAACGCATTCGATTCACTATTTTTGGCACTTCTACTCTTTCCAGAGTTCACATCAATCGCAACTAATGCCTCTGTTTGGTCAATTACAAGTCGACCTCCACTGGGCAACAAGACTTCACGACTATGTACTTCGTCAATTTGTCTTTCGACGTCAAACGCGTGAAATATTGGTGTTGGTTCTTGGTATCTAATAATCTTCTTAGAAGAGCGTGGCGCAGCGATCTTCAAGAATGACGAAATCCGTTCGTGTGATGAGTCAGAGTCTACAACAATAGCCTTAATACTAGGGCGAAGAACATCTCGAATTGTACGAACTAATAAATCGGATTCGTTGTAAAGCTGACAAGGCGCTGCTACGGTTTTGATTCTTTTTTCTATCATCTTCCACAGACGCATCAAGTAAGCAATGTCTCGTTTAATTTCTTGTTTCTTTTTTCCCATTCCCGCTGTGCGAAGAATAAACCCAAATCCCTCAGGCAGATCTAAGGAATCTAAAATTTTACGCATCGCTTTGCGCTCATCTTCATCCTCTATCTTCCTTGAGACTCCAACCTTGTCCATAAATGGCATCATGACAGTCAAGCGCCCGGGCATGGACAAGTAACTTGTGAGTGTTGGTCCTTTGGTTCCAATGCCTTCTTTTAATACTTGCACTAAGACCTCATCTCCTTTCTTCAAACACTTCTGAAGCGGAGGACGATTGTGTTTTGCAATTTTCTTACCAACACGCTCGCTTGTTTCTTTCCCAGGAAAATACTTTGGGTGCAAATCTGTTACATGAAGGAATCCACGTTGTTGTTCACCGTATTCGATAAATGCAGCTTGAATCGCTGATTCAACGTTCGTTACCCTTCCCTTATAAATATTCCCAACACCAGTCGCTGCTCTCATACGCTCTGTATACAGTTCTTCAAGGCGACCGTTTTCTAGAATTGCGATTCGAGTTTCAACTCCAGGATCTTCATTGACAATCATAATCTCAGAATTGTCTTTTTTCCCCTTTGTGTTTCCCCCACTTGTTTTGGCTTTTGTCACGATAGACTCTTTCCGCATTTGCGGTATGCCAGAACACTAGAACATTAGATTCAAAAAGTCTAAAGACTTCGTTGCGGGCAGAATCCGCATCTTTCTTTGTTCAATTGACAACAAAAGTAAATAGTTGGCAATTCGTGTTCGGTGATTTGTAGGCCGCGATACATTTTGTACCTTGTTGCGATCCCTACGCATCGTTGTTTTATGTTCATGCCTGAGGTTTACTGCTCAGCGGACCAACCGCCTATTAGTTCAGGCACAGTTTTCTGTAATTCACTTCGTAACGTCGATAGAATCCGACGGTCCGAATCGAGCGAACCCACTTTTCGGGCCAAACGCTCACAATCATCGACCTTTACCTTTCGAATAACCTGTTTGACTGCAGGTATTTGAGACGGGACTAAGGATAGATTCCTAAGCCCAAGGCCAATCAATAGCATAGTATATATCGGATCACCTGCGATTTCACCACATAAACTGGTTTCTACCCTACCCCGCCTTGCTGCCCGAATAACGGACTTTATGAGCTTGATAACGGCAGGATTCGCGGCTGTATATAGACTTGCTACCCTTTCATTCCCTCGGTCAACTGCAACTGTATATTGAATCAAATCATTCGTTCCAATCGAGAAAAAATCAACTTCGCGGGTGAAAGTGGCCGCCATCAGGGCGGCACTTGGGACTTCGACCATCATTCCTAGAGGAATATTTGGCGAAAAGTCAATTCCGTCTTCTTCACATTCTTCGATGACTTCTTGGAAGATCAGTTTTGACTGTCGAAGTTCATTCATCGAAGTAATCAATGGAAACATCACTTGAATTGGACCTACTGAGGAGGCACGTACGATCGCACGTAACTGTGTTCTGAATAAATCTTGATTTTGTAGACAGTATCGAATTGAACGTAGACCAAGAAATGGATTTCTTTCGGGTTCCATCGCTTGCGCTTGGGTATATTTGTCCGCTCCAAGGTCAAGGGTACGAATCGTAAGTTGACGACCGTCTAAATTACGAATCGCGCTTGAATATTCGGCATATAACTCATCTTCAGTTGGCAGTGATGAACTTGTCAGATATTGAAATTCTGTTCTGTAGAGTCCAACTCCTTCACCACCTTTGAGAATAACCTGTTCAATCTCATGTGAGAATTCGATGTTTCCATATAAATGAACGTCAACACCATCCGCTGTTACAGATTTCTGTTTTGTAATCTCTTGAGTTTGTTGTTTGAAAGATTCAAGTCGTTCGATGTTCAGACGAGTTTTGGAAATGGTCTCTTCATCTGGATTAATGACGACTGTTCCAGACTTGCCATCAAGGATTAATACATCTCCATCGCTCACTTCCTCGGCAACTGACTTACAGCCAACAACAACTGGGACACCTATTGCTGCGGCTACAATTGAACTGTGATCCGTTCTCCCACCAACATCGGTTGCTAAGCCCAACACATTTTTATGGTTGAAGGTTGCAGCATCAGTTGGAGTGACTTGGTGACAAATGACAATGACTGGCTCATCAACTGATGCAAGACGATCTTTCGATCCACCAGTAAGTTGATTCATCAGCCTACGTTCTAGGTCAAAAACATCATTTGCCTTGTCACGAAAAACGGGGTTGTCCATCGAACGAAATTGATCTGCTAATTCGCCGAATGCTTCTACCACAGCAAAAGCTGCATTTACACCTTCAGATTCGATGCGAGTTCGGATTGGGTCAACAAGTGAAGCATCACGCAAAAGCCCAAGGTGGAATTCGAAAATCTTTGCAGGTTCTTCACCTAAGGTTGCGGCAACTTGTTCTCGGTCAAATGTAATCTCCTCTCGAGCAACATCTATCGCAGAATTAAAGCGATTGAGTTCTGCAGGAATCTCATCACGGTCTAGTATGAGAAAAGGCACTCTATGAAGTGATTTCTCAAGGACCATAGCAGTCCCTATGACGACGCCGGGACTAACAGGGATGCCTTGTAGATATTTCATTACCACACAGCCGCTCGGGAGTTGACTAATGAAGTTCCGAGGGGTGCACTATTATAGCGAACCCTCGCTACTGCCAATCCAGAGATACCGTAAGAACATTCTGATATCGTCACCAATAACGAGTAAAGCGGGTAATAGCAAGAGGATAAGTACTGTTGCACTAATCAAACCAAAGGATATTGCAAGTGCCATCGGTATCAAAAACTTGGCTTGCATAGACTGCTCTAGCATCAAAGGAGTTAACCCAAGAACAGTGGTAATGGTTGTTAGAAAAATAGGTCTCAACCTCGCGGCACCGGCTCCTAACAGTGCATCCCTAAGATTGTCACCACTATTACGTCTAGAGTTATAGAACTCTACAAAAATTAATGAATCATTCACAACGATACCGCTTAGCGCGACAAAACCAATCATGCTCAAGAACGATAGAGAAACTCCTGCGATGTAGTGACCCCAAATGACGCCAATCATGGCGAATGGAATGCCAAACATCACAATAAATGGCTGGAAATAACTACTAAAGAGCCAAGCAAGAATAACGTAAATCATTAAACAAGCTGCAAGAAAGCCAATAGGAAGTGAAGCAAACGCTTCTTGTTCCTGCTCTTGTCTACCTCCTCTAGCAAACTCAATTTCAGGGAATTCAACGCTCCATTTGTCAAATGGCAATTGTGAAGAAATAGACTCTGGGCTTACATCTTGAATGGTATCAGCGGTAATCGTAATCGTACGTTTCCGATCAACACGCTGAATTGATGTGTACCCCCTCTTTTCACTGATGCTTGCAATTTCAACGAGTGGTATTGAAACTCCACTTTTTGTTGTGACCCACAATTGTTCTAACTCACCTAAATTCTTTCGAACATTCTCGCCCATTTTAACTCGTATATCGACTTCTTCACCATCATTGGCAAAGACATGAGCATCTATTCCGTACACAGCACCTCTGACTTGGCGGGCTAATTCAGACAGTGTTATCCCTGCACTAGTTGCACCTTCTCGTAATTCAAGATGAAGTTCACGTTGGCCTGCAGAAGCACTGTTGGTAATGTCCTGCACTGAAGAAAACTGTCGCAAATCTGTTTGTACAAGTTCCATTGCAGCGAGCAGACTATTTTCGTTTTCACCGTGTAACTTAATCGTAATATCAGCACCACTAGGTGCTCCAGACATCATTTCATACACGATACTGTCAGCCATCTTGGCTTGGTCACCTAATGAATTGCGTATCTTATCTATAATTTCGTTCGCATTTAACGTTCTGTTTTCGGCGGCAGTCAATTCTATAAAGAGCTGCCCTATGTTTGAACCAATTCCTCCAGAGGCACTTTCAGTTCTCATCTGAACGCCAACAGCAGTACTGATATGATTGACTTCATCTTGTTCTCTTGCAGCGCCTTCAACTTTTTCAAGCATTGCTAGAGATTGTGAATATGGTGTTCCTTCTGGCATTCGTACATGAATTGCAATGGTTTCTGCATCAGGAATTGTCATGAACTCATATCCGACTCGACCACCCGCTACTAGTCCAAATGAAACAAGCAAAGTCGAAATCGCAATTGAAAGTGCAACATATCTGAACCTAATCACATGACTCAGCAAGGCTGTGTACGTTGGGATGATGCGTTCAAAAATTATTCTGTCTCTCTTTTCCTCTAACGAGTGGAAGAGATTTGAAACTCGATTATTAGTCAGCACTTCAGATTTCTCAATGCTATGACCCAAATGCCCTGGCAAAATAAGCAAGGCTTCAAAAATACTCATCGCTAAAGCACATGCAACGACAATGGGCAGTGCACCTAGTAAGTCCCCAGTATTCCCTTTAATGAAGGTTAACGGCAAGAAGGCAACGATAGAAGTAAGTACTGTCGCAACGACTGGCCAAAGAACTTGGCATGTTCCGTTGACTGCTGCTTCCATCGCAGGCGCACCCTTCTCATGCTGAGCCTTAATATTTTCAGCTACGACAATCGCATCATCAACCAACAAGCCAAGCACCAGAATGAGCGCAAACATCGTCAACATGTTTAACGTGATACCAAAAAGTGCCATGATAAATAGAGTTCCGGCTAGAGCGGTAATCAACCCTATTCCAACCCACAAAGCAACTCGCCAGTTCAAGGCAAGAAGAAGCAGGATGAAAACCAGCGCTCCACCATACAACGCATTTTCTGTGAGCAAACTCATTCGGCCTTCTACAAATCTTGCAAGGTCGATGAAGGTTGAAACCGAAGTGCCTGTTGGCAGTGGCTCAGCGTCCCTACCTAATTGCCATGCTCTTTGAACAACTGACTCATTATTGCGAATAGCATCCTTCCAACTCTTTTGAATTGGCTCATTTGAACGACCTGCAACATATGCTCTTACAATTTCAGCAATCTTGACGATATCTTGATCGCCAGATTTTGTGATGTAGATGTTCATCGCGGGGTGAGAATTAAATCGAATTGACATTGGAATATCAACAAGTGTTGTCTGCACTGTTGCAATGTCACCAAGTCGAAGAGTTTCGCCATCTAGAGAAGATCGAACAACAATCTCTTCTAAATCAAGCGACGTTTCTTCTGGAGTATTCGTTCTGATCACAATATCTCCACCAGAACTTCTCAAGGTTCCACCGGGCACTTGACTCATCCAAATAGAAATTCGGTCTGCGACTTCAGTGATAGATAGCCCATGTTCTACCAAGCTGTCTTGGTCTACTTCAACAGTCAATTCGCTTGAAATATCACCACCGACATGAGTAGCGCCCATTTCATCGAATGACCGAAGGTCATCTCTGATATCACGAATCGCTTTCTTCATAATTTGGAGATCAACGTCACCCCAAAGTTCAACCATAATCACTGGCATCGCTGGTTCTATTCTTGTGACTAGAGGACGCTCTACTTCTGAAGGTAAATCTTGGAGTGCCTCGACAGTTCGCCTCACTTCGTCAATGGCATCGTCTAAATTTGTCGTCCCTTCCTTAAACGAGACTACAATCGAAACTTGCCCTTCAATACATGTAGTTCGTATTTCATCGACCTCCTGAACATCGATAATTGCATTTTCTAATCTGGTTGCAACAGAAGACTCTATCTCTTGAGGAGATGCACCTGGGTATTCCATTGACACCACAACAGTATCGAAATGCATATCAGGAAAGAATTGACGTCGCAATGTGAAGGCTGAGTAAATTCCAGCAAGAATTAATCCAGCCATTAACAAATTAATTGGTACTGGATTGCGAACTCCAAATCGCGGCAAATTCATTCTAGCGCAACTCCAGAAGCAAGAATCGATCTCACGCTCATTCCGTCTCGCAAACTTCCGCCAGGATCTACTACAATTAAATCACCGAATTCAAGCGGAGTACTCAGCACTGCCCAATCAAAATCTGGCAAATTAAACTCGCCAATCACTCCAGTCACTGAGTATTCAACGATGACAGGAATGCTTCGAACAACTGAATCCCGAACAACAAAAATTCTGTCGTCTCGAATTGATCTTCTAGGAACGACCCATCGAGGTGTTGCATCTTTCGTATTCAAAACTTCCCCTCGAACAAACAAACCCGGAGGAATACGGCTTGCGCCTTGTGGATCTTGCTCAACATCTACATACACAATCATCGTACGTGTTTGGGAATCATCTTCAGGTGCAATTCTTGATACGGTTGCGTCCCAATAGCGCTTTCCAAAACCTGCAGAGCGTAGAGAAACCGGATCATGAACATGAACAGTAGAACGTGCGTGTGAAGGCAATCGCAGCGGTATCTCTAGATGACCACTATTTACAATTCTTGCAATTCTGGTTCCGTTGTTGACATGCTCTCCCACACGAACATCGACCTCTTGAATAACGCCATCGATGGGACTAACAATTTTGCATCTTTTGACATTTTCTTGTGCAATCGCTAGCTCAGCTTGTTTCGATGAGACGGTAGATGATGCTTGCTCTTCCATTGAGGGGAATCTATCTGCAATTTCAGCTGCATTCACTGCTGAAGAAGAAGCCGCAATCGACTTTTGTTTCGCTTGGTCAACCTCTCTTTGTTTTGCAGCACCCCTATTGAATGCATCCGTCACTCGAGCGAGTTCTACTTCAGCAAGTTTTTTCTCTTCTCTGGAAAGTTGCGCTCTTTCATCAGCGGCAGCTCGCTCAACTTTCAAAATTATTTGAGCAGATCTAGCGCTTGATAACGCTAATTCTGCGCGTATTGCTTGTTGCACAAAATCTATATCATCTAATTCGATGAGTAAATCACCCTTGCTTACTGAATATCCAACTCGAGTAGTTGGAGGAACAACTGACACTGTAGATGAGACTCTTGCAGGGACATCAGCATGTTGCATTGCAGTTGCTGTTCCATACCCAACAGTTCTCCTTGCCATTTGAATTTGATCTGCTTCCATCACGACAACTGCTGGATACGAGCGTTCCCCAGTTGTAATTTCAGGTGTTGGCGCCGACATCACTAATCCTAGAAAGGCAACAATCGCGATCGCAAGAATAACGAAGGCGACGATTGTTCTTGTAATGTAGGAAATGAGTCTACTTGATGCCATAGACCAGTAGGATACATGATAGGATTCTGATACGCTTCGCATTATGAACCAAAGCCAACCAGATTCACCATTAACAGATGAAACTGTTCGTCACGTTGCCAATCTTGCACGCTTGGCATTATCAGATCAAGAAATCGATACAGCAAAAACAGACTTGACATCGATTTTCCGGCACATCGACAAATTAAATTCAATCAATACAGATGGTGTCGAACCTCTTGATCATCCTACTGAATTAATGAATCACACCCGTGATGATGTAGCAGGCGATACGCTTTCTCAAGAGCAAGTACTTGTAAATGCACCGTCTGTAAAAGACGTCTATTTTGATGTCCCTAAAGTGCTCGGTGATTCTGAATGAAGACAATCTCATCTACTATTGCTGATGCGACTTTGAATTCGATTGAAGAAACACAAAGACAACTCCAAGATGACACTCTTAACGCTTTTCACGAAATTTGGCACGACTCAATCGAAAAGAAATCGCTAGATCTCCAACCAGATTCACCGCTTCAAGGAGCAACTGTTGCAATCAAGGACAATATTGCAACTATTCAAGGCACAACGACGTGCGGCTCAAAAATGCTTGACGGTTACCGTAGCCCATTCGATGCAACAGTCATTCAACGGCTTGAAGATGCTGGGGCTATTCTTGTTGGAAAAACTAATTGCGATGAGTTTGCGATGGGCTCATCAACTGAACATTGCGCTTGGGGTCCCGTACGGAACCCTTGGGACTCCACAAGAGTCCCTGGAGGATCTTCAGGCGGAAGTGCTGCAGCAGTAGCAGCAAGAATGTGCCAAGCTTCACTTGGTTCTGATACTGGTGGCTCTGTCAGACAACCTGCTGCTTTTTGCGGAATTGTTGGTTACAAACCAACATACGGAGCAGTAAGCAGATATGGACTTGTTGCTTTTGCATCTAGTCTCGATCAGATTGGTATTTTTTCACAAACTGTTGAGGACACCGCTCGTATAACGCAAGTCATTGCTGGATTTGATGAGTTAGATTCAACTTCAAACCCAGATGCATTTCCGAATGTGGTTGAACCGTTGCATACCCCTATAGAAAAACTTAGGATTGGAGTCCCCTCACAATATCTTGGCGAGCAAAACGACGAAGAAGTGAATGAAGCTGTGACTGCAGCGATACAGACGTACAAGGAGTTAGGTGCCACAATCGTAGACATAGAACTTCCTCTGACAGATGTTGGAGTTTCAACTTACTACGTGTTAGCACCTGCAGAGTGTTCTAGTAATCTTGCTCGCTATGACGGGATTCGATATGGTCATCGGACTTCTTCGCCTTGCAAAGATTTGTTTGAACTCTATTCAAGAAGTCGCGCAGAGGGTTTTGGTGATGAAGTCAAACGAAGAATCATGCTTGGAACGTATGTTCTAAGCAGTGGGTATTACGATGCATATTACAATAACGCATTGAAAATTCGCAGGTTAATTTGCGAAGAGTACAAGAGTGCATTCTCAGAGTGCGATGTTATCTTAGGACCCACAACTCCAACAGTTGCCTTTAAGATTGGGGAGAAGATTGACCCCATATCGATGTATATCAATGATGTGTATACAGCACCTACTAATATTGCTGGCACTTGTGGAATCTCAATTCCTTGCGGCTTCTCAGAGAAACATGGCTGCAAACTTCCAATTGGATTGCATCTTCAAGCCTCTTGGCACAATGATTCCCAATTGCTTCGAGTTGCTCAAATGTTTGAATCTGCGACTTCGTTTCACAAAGAGATTCCGGAGTGTTGTTCGTGATTGGCGTCGATATCGGCGGGACAAACTTGCTTGTTGGAATAGTAGAAAATGGTCAAGTTGTCCAACGCAAACATGAACCTATTGTTGCCACTGGAAATTTCGAAAAGGTTTCACTTCAAGTTTGTGATGCTGTTCGTTCTTGTGCAGAGGAACCGATCGAGTCGGTTGGAATTAGTGTTGCCGGAAGTGTGTCTGCTGAAGACGGAATAGTGATTCGCGCTCAAAATCTTGATTGGAATCATGCACCTCTAGCATCAGTGGTTTCAGAGAACTTAGAGTGTAAAGTTATCATCGAAAATGACGTAACCGCTGCTGCATGGGGTGAATTTAATTTCGGTGCGGGAATCGATTGCGAATCAATGTTTGCAGTCTGGATAGGGACTGGCATCGGCGGAGGTTTAATATTAGATAACCAAATTTGGAGAGGTCCACTTGGAACTGGTGGGGAGTTTGGAATGGGCATCAGTGAACAAAACCCAGAATCGAGCCATCGCGTGCTAGAAGCATATGCAAGTAGATCAGGTCTTCAACGGCTGCTAAACAATCCAGCACTAGACACATCAACAATCTCTGAACAATTTGGTTCTGATAAAGCCCTTACACAAGTAATCAATGAAGGCGCTAAACGTATCGGAACGTCAATTGCAAATGTCATCACATTGCTTTCACTTGATACAGTCGTCTTGGGCGGTGGTCTTGTTGAAGCACTTGGACCTGAATTTATTGAAATCATCCGTACCCAATTCGAAAAGGATGTATTTCCACCTCATTGCAAACAGTGTGTATTTAAGACAACGCAGTTAGGTCCCGATGCTGGTCTGCTCGGCGCAGCTTCACTCGCAAAATAATCAACCGCGGGCTAAGCCCTCAAATTCTATGAATTAATTAACCGCGGGTTAATTAATTTTGAGTGCGGAAAAAGAAAGGGCTCTTGCCGGCCAAGAGCCCAAATCTTTTGGGAAACTGAAGATGAACTTCGCAACAGAACGTGGAAGCGTTTGCCTGTTGCACAACCTCTTTCTCAGGTCAGTTCATATTCCCTTACATTCTCTGCAACAACATGTTGCAGATCCTAACTGAGCCGAATTCGTTACGGCATGCCCGTCCCTTGACACGCCTTTGAACTCGACAAACCATGATTTCCGCTGTCGCGAAAATGATGAATGGCTCCCTACCTCCTAGGAGGTATTTCACCAGCGTGATATTATCCAGCAAACGGACACTTGTAATTTGGCACTTTTATCTATCAGAGTCAATAAAAAAACGAAAAAAAATGAAAAAAACATGATAATTTTCGAACAAAGTGAGAATTCCTGTCCTTATTGTCTTAATTTCTTCAATAAATGGTCAACATCGCCCTGTTGAACGTAAAGTTGAGCACTTAGACGAATCATCCCTCTGCCCTCAAAACTGAAGATATTTGCTTCTATTTGTTCGTGTCTATATAAAGAATCACGAAATTCGAGGCAAGCTGACTCTTTTTGTGGAAATTCTGGAGGAAGGAAGACTGTAACCATCGACCCTAGCATGGACCCGTCGATCGGAGAAATCGGTTCGACCTTCCATGTATCAACTAATTTCTGTTGCATCCAAACAGCAAGCTCATGATTATGGTCCCTGATGTGTACCCAACCTATCCGCTCTCCCCAAGCAATCGCATCTGATACAGCGAGCCAAGAAGAGATATCGCGTGTGCCCTGCCACTCAAATTCATTTGCATAACTTTCATGTAAGTTATGGCTAATCGTCATCGGATGTGTTGAATCTCTAAACGTAGTGTTCGTCCAGACAAATGCTGCTCCAAGCGGTGCACATACCCATTTATGAAAGTTCCCTACGTACCAGTCAGCATTGATTTGTTCTACATTGAGATCGAGCATTCCAGGAGCATGAGCTCCATCAACAAGGATCAAAATCCCTTTATCCCTGCATAAATTGACGATTTGTTCGACAGGAAAAACAATGGCAGTGCTTGAACTAACATGATCAACGACAAGAAGTTTTGTAGAGTCAGTAATTGCCTCTGAAATCGTTTGAAGAATATCCGCACTGCTTTCAACAGGCAAAGTGATATTGCACTCTCTATATGTCAATGCGTGAGTTTCCGCGTGATGTTGGAGTAACTTCCGAATTCCGTTGTAAACATGATTTGTCGTCAGAATCTCACTTCCTTCTTCTAAGGAGATCGATTTCATGACACATCCGACACCTGTCGTTGCATTTTCGACAAATCCAAATCCTTCAATATCACAGCCCACAAATTTTGAAGCTGTTTCACTCGCTTTTGCAAGAAGATCACGGTTCCGATCTAGAAAATCGATTGGGGATGCTTCGAAAGTCTTCTTGTATCCTAATTGAGCTTCAAACACGTCTATTGGTCTAGCCCCGAAACTACCATGATTGAGGTACGTGATGTTTTGATCCAACATCCACGTTGTCGTTTGAATCTCGTCTGAACAGCTGAGCATGGGTCAATAATACCTCTTTTGACACTTATTTGACTTTATGGTTATGTTTGGCTAACATATACCGAACAGTTATGCCGATGGAATTGAAAGACATGAACCAACCACTTGTACAACATGGACCAAGCCCCGAATATGGAACATCTTATTATTACGAAGATGGGTCTATTACAGCGATTTCAGGCGGCGTTCTTTTTGCCTTTCCCACAAGAGCTTTACACCTCGCACGAACTCTGCTCGATCGTATTTTTAGCATACAGCGGCAAGTGCAAACTCCTGCATTGTTAGCAGAGCACATATTTTGCTCTTTGCCTCATTGCGAAACACCTTTCAGGAAGCCTCGCCGTTCAAAATTAGCTTCAATTGTGACTCGATTACAGCAATCGATTGACCCTCAGCAATTCAAAATGAATCAACTCTCCCTCTTTGGAACGAGAGAACACTCAAGAAAGGACCATGGTCATGAACCTTACTCCAAAACAACTCGAAGTCGTCGAAATTATCCAAAGGTGCAGACAAGAGAATGGGTACTCACCAACAATGCAAGAACTCGCGGAAGAACTTGGAATCAGCAAGGTCACCGTCTTCGAGCGAATCGAAGCACTGATTCGAAAAGGATGTTTGGTTCGCGAACCAAACAAAGCACGCTCTTTATCGATAGCAGATGAGTTTGAGAGTTGTGAAGACGCTTCTATGCGATTTCCATTGGTGGGTCGCATCGCAGCTGGAATGCCTATTGAGCGTTGTGAAGATCATGATTCCTTAGATTTAACATCCATGTTTGGTCCACGCATTGGTCAACGGGATGAGACTTTCGCTCTTGAGGTTGAAGGCGAATCAATGCGAGACGAAGGCATTTTAGATGGAGACTTTGTGCTTGTAAAAAAATGCACAACAGCAAATAATGGACAACGAGTTGTAGCCCTACTTGCAGACGGAGAAACTACTTTAAAAACATTTTTCAAGGAAACTGATGGGAGGATTCGTTTGCAACCTGCGAACCCTGATTTTGATCCGATTATTGTTGAACAATGTCATATCCAAGGAATTGTTATAGGAGTCCTTCGCAGTTACTAGTCAATTCACTTGAATGAAATGATAAACGCTTCCATGCTTCATTCGCTTCTTCGATAACTCTTTCAGGCGTGATTGCTAATTCTAACCAACCATCTAGAATAGACTGCAAACAACCACTTGAAGACTGGTCACCTAAACGTCCTGGTACTGCAAACCCATGACGACCATGTTCTTCTACTGCTATTCTTGCTGTAATCAAGGCACCACTTCTTCGGGCTGCTTCAACAACGAGTACCGCAGAAGACAATCCAGAAACGATCCGATTACGTCTGGGAAAATATGCAGGTTGAGGAGGCCGATGGCATGGAAATTCACTGAGAATGGCGCCGCCTGCTCCTACAATTGAATCAAACAACTTTGAATGTTCTGGAGGATACACAACACTTAAACCTGACCCAAGTACAGCAACAGTTGCCCCTCCTTCTCGCAAAGCACTGCGATGAGAAGCAGCATCAATCCCTCTAGCACCTCCAGAGGTAATGGTTAGATTTGCGTTTGCTATACCAGTTGAGAACATATTTGTTTGCTCTATTCCATATTTAGAGCATTTACGTGATCCAACAATTGCTACACCACATCTGTGGATACTTTCAAGAGAACCTCTACTCCACAAGCAAGCAGGGCAAGAGGGCAATGGTCGTAACAATTTTGGGAATTCATCATCCATGACTGAAACGATAGAAGCGTTCACTGCATCAGAAGACCAGCGTGCAGCATCTATTTCCATTCGTTGCATTTTTCCCTTTAAAGTTTCGACTGCACACTTGGGAAACCATTGTTTTGCATCATCACAAAGAATGGCTTCTGCAGCTTCTTGCAACCCTCCTGCCCTGCAAATAAGTGATGAAAGTGTATGACCACCTAATCCATCGATACAAAGTAAGCGTAGAGCATCATCATTTATTTCTTGCACGTGTAAAGACATGCTCGAAATTCTATTGTGAATATTTACAACTCTACAAAAAGAAGAGGAATTTCTTTTTTCCAAAAAAAGTCAGTCTATGATTTTTCAGATGTTGGCTGGCTTTTCATAAAACCAATGAACATCGAAAAGACGCCAATCCCAGCAAGAAACAATCGACTTCTACCTTTAGATAAACGTGTAAGGATTGAATCTTCTGGGGGTTGAATATCGACCAATCGATCTCTTCTCGCTCGCTGAGCAACCCATTCAAGTGGGGTTTTAGATGCTGATGCATCAATCACTACTGGTGTACCGTTTGGATTCAGTCGCATTTGCATTTCAATTATTCTGTCGCGTAACTCTGGGTCATGTTGATATAAATCATGGAGAAATGATTCATAAATACCAATTTGGTATTGCAATTCAATGTGGTTCTCTTGAATAGTCACACGTTTAGATTCTAGTTCTTCCAATGCTCTATGGGCTGGAAGGACGATGGCTGCCACAGTCAGGACAAGACCACACAATAAGTAAAACCAACCAATATCAATTCTTTTAAAGATTCTCACTCTATATTCATCGACCATATCTGCGAAATAAAGCCACATCGCATATAATCCCAAACCCGATTGCGGGGTAGAGCAGTCTGGTAGCTCGTCAGGCTCATAACCTGAAGGTCACAGGTTCGAATCCTGTCCCCGCTATAAAAAACCCCAGCCCTTTGGGCTGGGGTTTTCTTTGGGACACTCATACAATTGCAATGCGTAGCATTGTAATCCCTGAGTGTCCCCTTCAGATGCTTACCTAAATAAGTGCCTTAATCAGAATTTAGCCTGCCCTCGATTTAATCAAACCCCAGCCCTTTGGGCTGGGGTTTTCTTTGGGACACTCATACAATTGCAATG
>CAZVVI010000026.1:22029-28856 GCA_964630505.1 uncultured Isosphaeraceae bacterium
CAATCAGGAGTGCATCCGTGTTATCCTTCTTAAGTGCTCTTAATAATTGTAATCTGCCAAATTGCACTATCTGCCCTTACTCCAGATGCTATACCTTCTACAGTATCTGACGGACCTTACATTTTTTACCAAGAAGACGGCCAGCTCGAAAGTGTTTCACTCGTTGAGGGTACTGTTAAATCTACAATCATTAGTCTAGGAGAAGGCGTAGCAGAAGTTTCTACATCAATTCCATCTGTTCCAACAATACTCATTTCTCAAGAAAAAAATTCGATTCCTAAAGATAAGCATCAAATGCCATCGAAACTTCTTGCCTTGAGTGACCTTGAGGGCAACCTTGAACACCTCTTGCAATTCTTACAATCGAACAATGTCATTGACGGAGAGTACAACTGGTCTTGGGGTAACGGGCATGTACTCTTTAATGGCGACTCTGTTGATCGAGGTGACCAAGTTACTGAACTTCTGTGGTTTATTCGTAAACTGCAACAGCAAGCAAATAATGCAGGTGGACAAGTTCATTTCGTCCTCGGAAATCATGATGTCATGATTATGGCAAACGATCTACGTTACACGCATCCAAAATACAAGTTAACAGTTCAGAAAACTGGTATCCCCTATCATCAGTTGTTTGGTGAAACTTCAATACTTGGTAATTGGCTTCGAAGTCAAAACAGTATTGTGCAAGTTGGACCCTACCTCTTTGTTCATGCTGGCTATAGCCCTGAACTTGACGTTTTAAAACTATCACTTAGTGACATCAATTCCAAAATTCGCAAAAATCTTGGTCCACCAGCATGGCCAAACAAAGATGACTTATCAACGTCTCTAGCATGGCACAAAAAGGGACCCCTATGGTACAGAGGGTACTTTGACAAGCACTCAACAAAATATGGTCCAAAACCAAGCAATGAACAACTCCAATCGATTCTTACTCGCCACAATGCAAAAGCTATCATTGTCGGCCACACTGTTACAGGAAATGTCGGGTACCTTGATGGCAACAAAAAACTGATTGGTATCGATGTACATTGGGACACATTAGGCGAAGGTCAAGGACTTCTCATTGAAGGTGAAAACATTTCTAGAGTAACAATCTCTGGACAAATAGAAAGTTTAGCTACAATTCACACAGGAAATTGAGTATCTTTGTTTCTATGGCACTTGCTACTATTGAAACTGAGCCGAAACATCTCAGAACAACCCACACAACTACCTTCCTTTATTGAAACTGTACAGAATGACCACAAACTTCAGCGACAATTTTTCGATGTTCCACATGAAGCGCTCTTAAAATTAGAGTTTCCACATAATGATGGTGATGTTAAAGAAGTCCTTCATGCGATAGATCTACAACCATTGACTGATGCTGAACTTGCTCAAGCAGAAGGAGGGTCCTTACAATTGTTAAATGTTGGGTCGTCTTTCTATAACTTTTCAACAAGCAGTGAACCGATTGGTAGCCATGCTTCTAAACTTAGCAAAGTAGAGCAATGGACAGCCACTCAATTCCTAGGAGATACATAAACAACTACTTCATACTCTGCAGTATCCTATCTCAATGCTTTTACTCAACATATGCATTCTCGCAACAGCACAAGTGCAATTCAATTGGAATTCGACTCCAGACAGGCATTGGATTGGACAAGATTGGCATGCAAATCGTCTACAAGATTGGCAGGTCAAAGACAACCATATCATCTGCACTGAGGTAGGCAAGCGACTCCCAATGCGGACGTTGCATTTACTGACTTCAGATACGAACGGGGCGTTTGTTGCAAAAGTTACGACAGGAGCAATCGATAGTACCGCTCAACCAAACCCGAATAGTTGGAGCGGATTCTTAATCGGTGCTGGAAATAAAAATATCGATTACCGCCTCACTTCACTTGTTCATCATGTTCCAGCAGAAGACGGTGGTTTCATAGCAGGGGTTGACCAATTCGGAGAAGTCTTTTTACGTAACAATTCTATTCCTGTAGGCGGAAATACAAATCCATGGTCGATTCATACACACATTACACCCGAGGATGTTCCTCTCATATTGCCAATCAAACGATTAACATTTCAGGAAGGAAAATACCAGTATCCATCAATCACTCTCAAAGTGAACTCTATCCCTATTCTTGATTCATCAGGCGAGTATATTGTCACGATCTCTTCATTCGACAATGAATCGAGTGAACCAATTACTGAAGCATCTTACAAAGTCCAAAAGAAAAACGTAGATGGTGGAATTGCACTAGTCTCGCATTATGGTCCTCTTGGGGCAGATACAGGTTATTGGTTTGACGATTTTGAATTTGCAGGCACAGGTGTCATGGAACATCCAGATAGAACATTTGGTCCTGTTCTTAGTTCTTTGTTCACCATCAGTAACCAAACACTAAAACTCACGGCTCAGTTCCCCCCTCTTGACCAAACGCACCAAGCTATTCTTCAAATAGAAGATATAAAATTGAAAGCACCTATAGATACGACCAGCTGGACAGCTACGTTCACAATTCCTGATTGGGACCGAGCTGAGGATATTGCGTACACGCTCGTACTTGAAGGGCATACTACAGAATATTCTGGAATCATTCCAAGCGAGCCATCTCCTACAGAAGTTGTAAACATTGCTGCACTTACTTGCCACAAAACATACACAGGTAATTTGAAATGGAATGAAAGTGGGCTATGGTTTCCTCAACAAGACATCGTTGATGCTGTGAAAGCGGAAGATCCAGACTTATTGTATTTCAGTGGAGACCAAATTTACGAAGGCGATTTAACTCCAGCACATCAAAACAGTGAAGATGCCTACATTTTGGATTATTTATATAAATGGATGCACTGGTGTTGGGCATTTCAAGAAGTTACCCGCGATACTCCATGCATCACAATCCCAGATGACCACGATGTGTATCATGGAAATCTTTGGGGAGCGGGCGAACGCGATGCTCAACCGGTAGAAGGATTAAACAACCAAGATTGCGGCGGGTACAAAATGGAACCACGGTTTGTCAACGCCGTCCACAGAACGCAAACTAGCCATTTGCCCGACCCGGTTGATCCTACATTGGATGCTCAAGGGAATACCGTTTACTTTACAAGATTAAGATATGGCGGTCTTGATATTGCAATTCTAGGAGATCGTCAATTCAAAGAATCACCTGCAATTGCTGTATCTGAAGGTGGTGTATACAACGGATGGTTCAAAGCTGATGGTTTTAATCCAAAAAGTGAAGCCGATTGCGATGCTCCTTTACTTGGGAAACGCCAAGAACAATTCCTAACAGAATGGTCGTCCGATTGGCAAGGACAAGATTGGCAAAAGTTTTTGTTTTCTCAATCTCCCTTCGTTTGCTTACAAACGTTACCTAATGGAACATTTGGCGGAAAGCAGTTTGGGCTGACAATTTATCCTGAAGGCGAAGGCCCTCCGAATGACAGACCAGCAGCCGATGCTGACAGTAATGGTTGGCCACAAACAGCACGCAACAGAACGCTGAATATTCTCAAGAACTCTAATGCAATCCATGTGTGCGGCGATCAACATTTAGGCTCAGTTGTCCAATATGGTGTGGATGAGCACGGTGACAGTTTGTACGCTTTTTGCACCCCTGCAATTGCTAACTCATGGCCAAGGCGCTGGATGCCAAGTGATTTGCCAATTTCAGGCAAACATGAGGACGGTTTTGGCAACAAGGTCACTGTTCTTGCAGTTTCAAATCCAAGATTAACAGGAAAGGAACCAAGTGCGCTCCACAATCGTGCTCCTGGATGGGGATTTCTTGAGTGTAATCCATCCTCAAAGACAGTTAAAATAAATGCATGGCCTCGTTGGGCAAAACCGAACGCTCCAGATAGCGACCAATACAATGGATGGCCGATTACTCTGCATAAAACTGGCAAATTTAATTAACCCGCGGTTAATTAATTGGAGTAATTTTGTCCATTAGCCCGCGGTTAATTAATTAAGGTTGCATTGCTTCTAGTTCTGCCCAGCGTTCGTATAACACACGCACAACTTCATGGGCCGCGGCAACATCAGCACATGCTTTTGCATGTTCTTGATGATTAGAAATCACATTTTCGTCGTTTGCAATTGCCTCTGCTCGTTCAATATCAACTTCTGCTATTGCAATCGCTTCTTCCATTCCATCAAATTCTAGTTGCATTTTGTAACTCAACTTAGCAGGCGCACTCTTTTGGCGAGTCGAGGTCACCTTTGTAGGTGCACTATCTCTTTTTGTATGAGATGTCTTTACCCACTCTTGCCATTGCTCAAAACCTGCAAACTCTTTAGCACGTCCTACACCATCAAGTGCTATATATTCGGTCGCAATACGTTCAAGCATGAATCTGTCATGCGTTACTAACAAAATAGCGCCGGGAAAATCGAGCAATGCATCCTCAAGGACTTCAAGTGTCGGAATATCTAAATCATTTGTTGGTTCATCTAGCAATAAAATGTCTGCAGGCTGAAGCATCAGAGAGGCAATTTGAATTCTTGCTTGTTCTCCACCAGATAAAGATCCTACGAGAGTGCCAAGTTGCTCACGAGTAAATAAGAATCGATCTGCCCAGCCTGAAACGTGTATTTCTTTGCCAAGGTATTCAACCATTTCCCCAACTGGACAAAGTGTATCTTGCAAGGTGGCATTTGGGTCAAGAGTAAGCCTGTGTTGACTTGCTGTTACTACTTTTAGAAGATCTGCACGTTTAATAGTCCCTGAATCTGGTTCAAGTTCTGCATTAATCAACCGAAGTAGAGTTGTTTTCCCAGAGCCGTTTGCTCCTACTAATCCAATGCGCCTTCCAGGCGAGAGTTCTAAGTCCAAATTTGAGAATAGCAACTTACTTCCCATCGACTTCTGTACGCTGTGCATCACAAGCAATTTATTTGTCTTCCGGCCTACTGCATCAAAATTTATCCCAGCAGTTTTTGTAGGTGAAATATTACGAGTATTAATTGACTTCAATTCTGCTCTTCTTGAAGCAGCATCACGAACTTGAGTCTTGTTTCTTGTTTGCCTGCCTTGAATTCCTTGTCTGAGCCAAGCAGTGTCTCTTCTGACCTTATTTGCAAGTGCAGACTCTTGAGCTCCTTGTGAGAGTAAGAACGCTTCTTTGCGTGTGACGAATTCAGTGTAATTCCCTTTTACTTCAAAATATCCATCTGGATATGTAGGCGCAAGTTCTAAAATACGCGATGAACAGTTTTCTAAAAAACGCCTGTCATGAGTCACAAACACCATAGAAATATTTGCATTCTTAACAAACGACTCGAGCCACTCTACTGCTTCTAAATCAAGATGGTTCGTCGGTTCATCCAACAGCATGACTTCAGGATGATGAACGAGTCCACAAGCAATTGAAACACGTTTTTTCCAACCACCCGAGAGTTCTGAGAAGGGTTGGTCAAATGATTCAAACCCGAGTTTAGAGAGTGATTTAGAGGCTTCTACTACTGCATCATCTGCACACCCTCCAATTGAACTCTTCACGATTTCAAGTGGCGTTTCATCATCATCAAATCTCTGTTCTTGTGGCACATAGCAGACTTGCAGCGATCGCTTTGTAGTGATTTCGCCTGCATCAGCATCTTCTAATTGGGCGAGTATTTTCAGCAAGGTCGATTTACCTGAACCATTCGGACCAATGATGCCAAGTCTCTCGTTCTCTTCGATATGGACTGTCACATTTTGAAAGAGATCCTGTGTTGAATAGGACTTCGAAATATTCCGAGCTGACAATAAATTAGCCATAAAGTCTCATTCTACTTGTATCCTGCAGATGTATGGCAAAACAAACTGGACAACAACTCATTCAGAAAGCAGGCAAGTACCATTCGGAAGGTAAATTTGGTCAAGCTGAAAAAATTTACAAACGGCTTCTTAAAGCTAATCCAAATGATTTAACCCTTCTTCGGCTACTTGGCATGCTTGAAAGAGACCGCCAACAACCAAAAGCCGCCTTGAATTGGTTTAGATTAGCACGACAAGTTTCAGGCGATGACCCCGTCATTTTATCTGAACTTGCACTCACACTTGAACAAATTGGGCAATCCGACAAAGCAATGGATATTGCCGAACTAGCAATTCAAAAGTCACCAGAAAATCCTTCAGTTGCCACTTTTTTTGCAAAAATGTGTTTGGCTCGAGGTCTCGGTTCACGAGCTGTACAATCTTTACAGTTCACAATTGAAAATTACCCGACTCATCAAGAAGCGATATTACTTCTCGCGGTTGCTATCAATAGCACGGGAACTCTTCCAATTCCACTAGATTATGCAAACAAAGCGATCGAATTGAATCCTCAAGAAGCAATTCCCCTTGCAACCCTTGGAACAGCCCATAGACTCAATGCTAATACATCAGAAGCATTGGACGCCTATGAACAAGCGCTGAATTTGGACCCTAATCTCCCAGAGGCAATTGCAGGAAAGGCAGAAATTCTTGAATCACTCGGTAAAACTGCTGAAGCAGAAGCGTTCCTTGCGAACTTTCCATCTACCCATTCTGTCTCAATCGCTTTAGCAAAAGTCCGTATTGCGAGGAAGTTGAATACACCAGAGACGGCATTAAACGTGATCGATTCAGCCTTGAATCAGCTTCTTTCACCGCATCACAAATCGAACCTACTTATGCATAAGGGCCGAGTACTCGAAGAACTTCAACGTTATGACGAAGCTTGGAAATGCTGGGAACAAGGCAATGCATTACATGGGGGGACCTTTCCCCTAGAAGAACACATCAAACTCGTCGATACAATCATAGGGTCATGTCGAGGGGCAGACCCACGACAAAACCCGCGACAAGACCCAAATCCCCAATTTTTTT
>CAZVVI010000026.1:28866-32924 GCA_964630505.1 uncultured Isosphaeraceae bacterium
GGGCCGGGGGGGGCGCCCCCCCGCCCAAAGCCCCCTCGACATGACCCTACTCCGATTTTTATAGTTGGTATGTTCCGAAGTGGCACGACTCTTCTAGAGCAAATTCTAGGTGCACACCCAGAGATTGATGTTGCAGGCGAAGTTAATCAAATGCTTCGATTTGTCAACGAGAAGCCATACCCTGAATGTGTTGAAGACCCAAATCAATCATGGAGTTCTCAATACCTAAACCGTCTTGAAAGCAACAACAGGTTTTGCACAGATAAAATGCCACTGAATTACATGCATCTTGGGTTAATCCGTACCCTATTCCCGAATGCAAAAATAATTCATACGACAAGGTGCCCTCTCGATACTTGCGTTTCTTGTTACGCGAACTCATTTACGGGTACACATGCTTACACTAGTAACTTAGCAGATCTTGTTGGCGTATATCAACAATACCAACGCATCATGACTCACTGGAACGAAATGTATCCTGAATTACTCTTTGAAGTTCAATATGAATCAATTGTGAACGATTTGGAAGGAACAATCAAAGAAGTTCTTAACCACATTGGCGTAGGCTTTGAACCAGCATGTCTTGAGTTTTACAACGTCAACCGTATTGCTGTCACACCCAGTGCAGACCAAGTCCGAAAACCAATCTACACATCTTCAGTTGGAAGACACAAACATTTCGAGAAAAATCTTGGCGAACTTACAGTCCTGAAATGATAGTGCTGTCAATCACAGAATTGTCTGCGCCAGTACATAAAGTAGCACCAAGTGTGTCTGTAGTTGCTCCCGCGAGTTGCTCGTGACTTAGATTTATTACCACGAAGTCAGCTAATTTTCCAACTGCAATCTCACCGGCTGAAATCCCTAGACATCTAGCGCCATTTTTCGTTGCTGCATCAATCAAGTAATTCGCCATCGAACCGGAACTATCTACACAGACCCCGCGCTCTTCTCGAAGAAGACGTTGTGCGTATTCCATCCAACGCATTTCTTCAAGCATCGAAATTCTAGCGTTAGAATCAGTACCAAGCGATACACACCCTCCCTGCTTGACAATACGGTGCATATCACAGAAGCCATCAGCCAGATTTGCTTCAGTCAACGGACATAAGCACACATTGCCACCAGCACTTAACCACTGTTCCATGTCTGCCGCTGCCGTATGGGTGCAATGAACCGCTGTAATCATCGGGGAAACTTCAATTGCATCATTCAAAAGAGCCATCGGCGTAACTCCATGATATTCAAGGCAAGCCTCAATCTCTTGTCGCTGTTCTTCAACATGAATGTGCAAAGGCATGCCGCGTTGCACCGAACTAGTTGCTATTTCTTTGATGGTATCGATGTCAACCGCTCGCACCGAATGAGCGACTGCACCAATCCGTTGCATCGTTCCGTCTACTTGAGCAACTAAAGAATCTACGTGGTTCAACCATGCCTGCACATTTTGAGTATTAAATCGCAACTGCCCTCCAGAAAGTTTTGTATCGAATCCTCCATGCTGATAGAAAGCGTGAAGTAATACGATACGAATGCCAACTGCGCGAGCTGCTTCAAGGATAGCCATATCCATTGAAAAATCTGCATGTTTATCGTGGTGAAAATAATGAAATTCACCAACAGTTGTAATCCCTGCTTGTCTCATTTCTGAAAAGCATTGCGTGCACAACTCCCTGAATTGATCAACAGACAACTCGTCAGCTAATCGGTACATCTCTTCTCGCCAACTCCAAAATGAATCTCCACCTGCAGCGAAATGTTCGCCTCTACCTCGCAACCCCCTTTGAAATGCATGGCTGTGTGCGTTAATGAAGCCAGGCATGAATGCACCCCTATCAGAGTTGTCACCGTCATCAATCGCTGTAATTTTCCCCTTCTCAACTGTTATAGATTTGTTTGGAAGAAATTCACCGTCAATCCACGTAAGTTCTGGATTATAGATAGTCATTTGATTTCTCCACAAAAATGCTTCACTGCAGCCTCTATCGTTTGCGAGCACATTTCCATTTCGTTGATAGGCACAAACTCATCTGACTTGTGCGCAACAGCAATATCACCTGCACCATACAACACACATTCGTATCCGCCTTGTGTTAAATACCCACCATCGGTTCCGTAGGAAACACCAATGCTTGCTTCTTGTCCGGTATATTTACAAAGCCAACTATTCACTGGGGCACTTTCGGAGGTCAACATGGTCGGATTATCACCAAGTTCAACAAGTTCCCACGATAACCCACAAGAGCCTGAAATAGCTTCTTTGATTTCAGCAACTACTTTCTCTTTGTCTTGATCTGGAAGCAAACGCAACCCAATGCAGATTTCGCAGGAGTCTGGCACAACATTGATTGCCGTTCCGCTTTGGAGCGTTGAGACTGTTAACACCGGAAATTTTGCAACTCCCGGAAAGAATTTGCTAGTGTCTGTGTTCACTGATTCATACTTCTTTGATAACGTCGCGATAGCACAAACTACTTTGCCGCCTTCAACGAGTGCATTCTTTCCAAGATGCGGCGAGCCAGTATGAGCTGACACTCCTTCAATTGAAACCCGCAAACTCAGGTGGCCTTTGTGTAATCGGACAACTTGCAGCGAAGTGGGCTCGCCGATGATGACTTGCTTTGGAATAGGAACTGGCAAGCCATTTTGGAGAATATGTTTCGCTCCAAACGAACCAAGTTCTTCATCGCAAAGAAGCAACCCTGCCAAGCATCCATGTTGAACTTCTGCTCGTTCAATTGCTTGAAGCGCAATCGCAACAAATCCTTTCATGTCACATGACCCACGAGCGTACCAGTTGCCACCTCGCTCTGTCAACTCCCATGGGGAGTTCGTCCAACTTGCGGGATTTGCTGGA
The DNA here is from genome assembly GCA_964630505.1 of uncultured Isosphaeraceae bacterium. Lineage (GTDB taxonomy): Bacteria > Planctomycetota > Phycisphaerae > Phycisphaerales > SM1A02. The sequence goes on from CAZVVI010000026.1 coordinate 31,724, forward strand.
ACTGTGTCCATGTGACCGCATAGGGTGAGCCCTTGCTCGGACGGTTCTCCCTTCACAAGCAAGAGATTAAACTTACCATCTTCGTGAGCTTGAAGGCGATGACATGCCACATCGCTCCCTTCAAAATATTGTTCTATATACGCCACAACCGGCTCATTACTCGATGAACTGGTCGAGTCAATAGCGATTAAATCGGCGAGTAGTTGCTGAAGTTCCATCTTTCTATAGAGTAAACGATACGATACGTTTATGGCACAAAAGAAATTAATAACTCCCGAAGAACTCGACAATCTCATTTCAGTCGGAAATCCTCAAATCTCCCCAGATGGTTCTCAAATGTTATACACACACAAGCGTGTTAAAGACGGTGTCAACCACACAACTATCTGGGTTGCATCTACTAAGGGTTCAAGAATACCAAGAGAACTTACAACCGGTGGTAAAGATGGATTGCCACGATGGTCGCCAGATGGTTCCCAAGTTGCATTTATGCGAGGTGGAGATTCGGGATGTCAAATTTTTACCATTGACATGGACGGTGGTGAAGCCCAACAACTCACAAACTTTAACGAAGGCGCAATCAGTGAAATAAAATGGTGCCCAAAAGGATGTTGTCTCGCAGTTTCATACCGAAAAACTGAAGAACCCTACACGAACGCTGCAGCAGAAAAACGCAAAGAGAATAACGAAAGTGATCCGCCAATCATCACTGAATCAGGGTGGTACAGACTCGATGGCGATGGCTACTTTGGACACGCACGGTTCCAAATCTATCTTGTTGATGCAACTACTGGTAAATACAAAAACGTTTGGAAGAAGGATACTTTGGGATTCTTCTCCTATTGCTGGTCACCTAAAGGTGACAAGATTGCCATCGCAACAAACACTAGCAAGAACGCACTCACAGATTCAAGACAAACAAAGATTGTTGTTCATGATGTTGCTTGTGGCAAGAACTTTACACTCCCAAACTGCACCAAAGGACCAAAAGATGCAATCACATGGTCTCCAAACGGGAAGTATTTGGCTTGGGCTGGTCGCGAAGGAGACGAATCAACCTACTCAACTGAAAACTTAGAAGTGTATGTTGCAAGTGCAACTAAAGGCAACGCAAAGAGCATTACTGCAGCCATAGATAGGTGCCTTATGGCTGTCACACTTTCAGACACAGGCGAAGTCGCCTTTGATTCACAAATCAGAT
>CAZVVI010000027.1:0-30007 GCA_964630505.1 uncultured Isosphaeraceae bacterium
ACTAATTTTCTAATGCAAGAGTCGAGCCGACCCGCTGATTAAGAGTCAGCTGCTCAGAGGCTGAGCTAACAGGGCTATTGCTAAGATTCTTGAGGGGTAAGTACCCTGCCAATTGCCGAAAGAGAATCGTACACAGCACCCACGGCTTGTTCAAGTTCTTCCTTCGTGGTCGTTCTTGCAAAACTAAATCGAACAGTCCCCCACTCTCCATCGTCTGGTGTGCCGATTGCTTCGATGACTTTTGATTCTTTTAACGCTCCACTTGAACATGCTGAACCCGAAGATGCACACACCCCTCTTTCAGATAACATCAACAGCACAAGTTCGCCTTTGACGTTAGGGAAAGAGATCGAACTCGTTGTCCACGCACGTGTTGTTCCTGAAGAATTAATGTGGGTCGATGGAATTTTTGTGCAGAGTTCTGATTCAAACCAATCCCTTAACTCTTCCATCAGTAAAATATTTTCATTTGTCATCCAAGAAGTTGCTTCGTCTGCAGCAACCCCGAATCCAAGAATCGCAGGAACATTTTCAGTTCCACCTCGCCGTCCTCGTTCTTGAGGACCACCAGTTACAAGCGGAGCGACTTGTAACCCTTGCCTTGTATAGAGCGCCCCAACTCCCTTTGGACCATGAAATTTATGTGCTGCGAAGGAAAGCATATCTACAGGCACCTGCTGGACATCAACTGGCATTTTCGCAACCCATTGAGTGCCGTCACTATGGACAAGAACATCATGAGCATGGCAAAGATCTACAATTGCTTCGATTGGTTCGATTACGCCCGTTTCATTGTTGCACCACATAATCGAAACAACTGCAATTTCATCTGCTCTTTCTTTCAACAACGATTCAAGTTGCGCAATACAGACTACGCCATTTTCACAATTCTCAAGTCGAATGACTTCATATTCGCCTTCACATAAAAAATCAATCATTTCGCCAACCGCAGCGTGTTCAATTTTGCTTGTCACGATGAGTGTGCGATTTGGATACGTTTTGCATGCAGTTTGAATTGCAAGATTTGCTGCTTCTGTGCCACCAGAAGTAAAAGTTATCTCAGATGGTTTTGAACCAATCAAATTTGCAATTGATTCACGAGCGCAATCAACTTTGTAACGGGCTTCTTGACCTATTCGATGAATACTTGATGGGTTACCCCATAGCGTTTCCATTGCAAATCGCACAGCGTCATTCACCGTTGGCAATGGGGCTGTCGTTGCGTTGTTATCAAGATAGATCGGGTTTTTCATAAAATCTCTTATTAATTGTTTATTGTATCGCTAGTGGGTTGAGGAAGATGAATAATTAACGTGACGAACCACGCAACCAGTGCAATCGCACTACAAATAAGAAAAATCCATTGAGGAGAATCGCCAAATAGCGGACGAAGAAGCCAATAGAACAATGATCCGATTGCCATAAATGAAAACGATATTGAGTTTGACGTTGCAAGAACCCTTCCTCGTTCGCTGGGGATTGGCAACATTTGCATCAGAGATTGCAATGGGACGACGTAGAGCCCTGCTGACACTCCTAGAATCACGAGGCACACAAGAATACCCCAATATGTTGGAGGTGACACACCTGCAATACATAATGAAATGATCATCCCAACTGGTGCAATTTTAGAAAGCACAAGACAAATCCTGCCACGAGAGATGAAACCTGCCAATAGTGACCCCGTGCCAACAGCAATTCCAATTGAAGCAAGTAAATAAGAGAGCTGGGAATCGAGCACATGTAGAACAACACCTAACTCTGTGACGAGCAATAGCACTACTGTGGCTAAGAGATAAAAAAGTGCCCAAGCAATCGCGATGAAGATAATCGGGGAACGACACATCTCAAAGCCAGTCCGCACGTACGTAGAAAACGGTTCATAGGGGATTTCTGTGTCTGGTTTGATTCTGTGTAGTGTTGGCAACCAGATAATTGCAACAAGACCAATGACCGAAACACCGGTCAAGACAATTCCTGGTAACCACACTTGAAATGTAGAACGCGTTTCATCTTGCAAATAATCACTGACGATTCCTGCCACCAACATCCCAACAATGATTGCAACGTTCGTAGTCATATTCAAAATGCCATTTGCCCTGCTGACATTCTCTTCTGGAACAATTTCAGGAATCATTCCATACTTTGCGGGGCTAAAAAATGTTGATTGAGTTGCGAGTAAGAACATCGCTATTGCAGCAACCCAAAAATTGCCCGAAATAAACCCAACACCTGCAATGATCGCAAGAGGAATCTCAACTGATTTCATCGTTACAGATATCGTTCGCTTAGAAAATTTGTCTGCCAAAGGTCCTGCCCATCCAGAAAACAGAATAAACGGCACAAACAAACAGAGGGCAATTAGACCTTGTCCTCCCTCGCCAAGTTTCCCTTCCCACATCCCTTTTGATACAACTGCAAAACCCAGTAATGTTTTTAAAATATTGTCATTTGCAGCACCCATAAATTGCGCAACAAGAAGTGAGGTCAATCCTCGTTTCCGGTAGTTACTGCTCTTACTTGTAAGGGAATCGCTCACAATGGGGCACGATACCCTAATTTGCAAACGTACCAAAGAGACGTGGCGACTAAAATCATCGCACCACGCCTCTTAGGCAACACGTTTCGAAATTTCGTTCGACGAATTAGGTCAAAGGACTCTTCTTGGATGATTCATCCGTTTCTGATTTTTCAACTTGCGAATTTAGATCCTCAAGCACACCGCGAGCAATCAGAACCTTTGTTTTCACTTCTTCAAACAATTCCGGATTGTCTGCTAGGAATTGTTTAGAATTTTCACGACCTTGCCCCAAGCGTGTTTCACCGGAACTAAACCATGAACCGCTCTTATTGACAATTCCGTCTTCAACAGCGAGATCGATGAGATCTCCAGTAATGCTGATGCCTTCGTTAAACATGATGTCAAACTCAGCCGTACGGAATGGTGGAGCTGTTTTGTTTTTCACAACTCGAGCCCGCACTCGATTACCGATTGGAATATCGCCATCCTTGATTGAGCCAATTCTTCGGATATCTACACGAATTGAAGAGTAAAATTTTAATGCTCGCCCGCCCGGTGTTGTTTCTGGACTACCGAACATCACGCCTATCTTCTCGCGGATTTGATTAATAAAGATGACCATGCAATCGCTCTTAGAAATTGCACCTGTGAGTTTTCTCATTGCTTGACTCATTAAGCGAGCTTGCAGGCCAACATGCGTAGCGCCCATTTCCCCTTCAATCTCTGCTCGTGGGATAAGCGCTGCAACTGAGTCCACGACCACAACGTCGACCGCGTTAGATCGAACAAGCATTTCGCAAATCTCCAGTGCTTGCTCACCTGTATCTGGTTGCGACACCAACAGCGCATCAACATCAACACCGAGTTTCTTGGCCCACATTGGATCAAGCGCGTGCTCTGCATCAATGAATGCCGCAATCCCTTGTTTTTGTGCTTGAGCAACAACGTTGAGTGCAAGCGTTGTTTTACCTGAAGATTCAGGACCAAACACTTCAATAACCCGCCCGCGTGGCATTCCGTTGCCACCTAGTGCTAAGTCAAGACTAATTGCGCCCGTTGAGATTGCTGGAATTGAAGAAACATCTTCACCATTTAATCGCATGATTGCGCCCGAACCAAATGCTTTATCGATTTGCGACAAGGCATTTTCAAGTGCTTGTACTTTGCCCTTGTCTTCTACGGTTGCTTTTGCTTTGCTAGCCATATCTTTCCCTGCCTTCCTTGGTTCCTTGGATGTGCTTCCTGCACGCTCTGTCGCAGCCACTCTGCTAGGGGATACGATACCGCCCTTTTTCCGGTTTTCAGCATTGTTTGCTGTTTTTCGGCTTGATTTCTTCACTTTTCCGTTTTTCGTTGGTGTTGTTGGTGTTGCTGTTGCCATCTGTTCGTGCTCCTTCGCTAATATCATTTGTTAGGTTTACGGTAGGATGACAGAAACATCGGCAATGTCAACCGATGTTCGGTAGTTATTCGGTATATTTCTTCATTTTTCAGCTGAAAACGGGGTTAGTGCTGACCATATGTCGTCAGTATGTGGCTATGAACTCGTCGTAAGACCACCCTCCCAGTTTGGCGTTGGAGGTGTCCACTCTGACAAATCTATTGAGCGTAACCACTGGATAGTCTTCCCAAGACCTTCTTTGAGCTGAATAGATGGCTCCCATCCAAGTGAAGATGTCGCAAGAGCAATATCAGGTTGCCGTTGCGTTGGGTCATCCGCTGGTAATGGTTTATAAACCAAAGATGAATCACTCTCAGTCAATTCAATTATAAGGGTTGCAAGTTCATTCATTGTGAACTCATTTGGATTGCCTAAGTTCATCGGACCAGTTGCGTTATCTGCATCCATCATCAACAAAAATCCATCGATTAAATCATCAACGTAACAAAAAGATCTGGACTGTTCTCCGTCACCAAAAACGGTGAGATCCTCCCCCGCTAATGCCTGCCGGATAAAATTACTCACCACACGGCCATCAAATGGGTGCATGTGCGGGCCATACGTATTAAAAATACGAGCAACCCTGATATCAACACCGTGTACACGGTGGTAATCAAACATCAATGTTTCTGCTGCACGTTTTCCTTCATCGTAACACGCACGGAGTCCAATTGGATTCACGTTTCCTCGATATGATTCTGGCTGAGGATGAACTGAAGGGTCTCCATAGACTTCACTCGTCGAGGCGTGAAAGATTTTTGAACCGCTCCGCTTTGCGAGTTCAAGCGAATTGTAAGCTCCAAGAATACTAGTCATTGTTGTATTGATTGGGTCATACTGATAATGACCAGGCGCCGCTGGGCACGCCAAATTAAAAATCGTATCAACCTCAATATGTATTGGGTCTTGTACATCTTGCTGACAAAACTCAAACCCAGAATAATTGAAGAGGGGTTCAATCGTCTCTTTCCTGCTTGTAAAGAGGTTATCGAGGCAAATCACTTGCTCCCCTCGTTCAAGAAGTCTTTTACAAAGGTGAGAGCCTAGGAATCCAGCACCACCTGTCACCAATGTTCTTTGCGTCATAAGGTGCAGGATACGCGAGGATGCGTGTAGAGTGTTGTCATGAGAATTGGTGTTGGCACTATGACTGGGACAAGTATGGATGGGGTTGATGCCGTTGCTGTTCGATTTGAGGGACACGCCCTTGATATGAGAGTAGATTATCTCTCGATGGCATCTATAGAAATGGGAGCGTTCAGGAGAACGTTACAAGGGCTCTCCATCGAACATGAAACTACTCAAGCGTTTAACGATGCAGCATTAGAGTTAGGGGAAATCACAAAGAATGTGATTGAGGAGTTACATCTTTCGAACATTGATTTCATCGCATTGCATGGTCAGACTATTTTTCACAAACCTCCAAAGAGTGTTCAGTTAATCAACCCAGAACCAATCACTCACACTTTTGATTGCGATGTTTTTACAGATCCAAGAGCACAAGACCTTCAACTCGGTGGTCAAGGAGCACCAATTACGCCTCTTGCTGATTGGGTGATGTTTCGAAGTGTGAAGACATCTACTGCAATTGTCAACTTGGGTGGTTTTTGCAATGTCACTGTGCTGCCTGCAAACTCCACACCCAAAGAAGTAGAAGGATTTGATGTCTGTACTTGCAACTTACTTCTGAACACGATTGCTCAACAGCGGCTCAACATGCCCTTTGATGAAGATGGAATACATGCAACTCAAGGCGTAACGGATGCAGAGGTCTACGCAACATTATTCCATGCACTCATGGAGCAAAGAAATGCGCACTGCTCACTTGGCACAGATGACGAACTTGGTGAGTTTGCACTACATCTTGGCAATCACCTCAGCCCTGATGATCTACTAGCAACTGCTTGCGCTGCAATTGGTGATTGCATCAATGATTCTATTTGTAATGTTGATCGAGTCTATCTTGCTGGTGGTGGCGTACACAACAATGCTCTTCGCCAAGTCATCCGTAACAACGGGACAACCGAAACCCTAGGCGTGCCCACTCAAGCAAGAGAAGGTATGGCAATGGCGATTTTAGGCGCACTTGCCCAAGACGGTGTTTCAATCACACTTCCGCAAATTACTGGTCGCTCTGAGTCAGAGGGTATTGTGGGCTGGACTCAAGCAAGCCCGTAGAGTGGCTTCAACTTCCCTTCAAGATGACGCATCAGGGGATCGGCAGAAAGAGGCTTCCCAGTCACGTGCTCACATAACTCAGCTGCGCGATACCGTTGGCCATGACGATGAATATTTTCGTTTAGCCAAGTTTTTAACGTGCCAAACTCACCTTTTTCAAATTGCTCATATAAGTCTGGATGTTCTTCCATTGCTTTTTCGAAGAACTGTGCACAATACAAGTTGCCCAAGGTGTAGGTTGGGAAATATCCAATTGCTGCCATTGACCAATGAATGTCTTGCATGCACCCCTTTGCATTATCAGGCACATCAATTCCAAGGTAATCTTTGTACCGTTGGTTCCAAGCATCTGGCAAATCTGTAACCGATAAATCACCATTCATAAGTAATCGTTCAATTTCGAATCGAATCATGATGTGCATGTTGTATGTTGCCTCATCCGCTTCAACTCGAATGAAATCGGGTCGAACAATGTTTGCACCACCATACACATCATCAAAACTCAGTGATGAAGTTGCATCGCCGAAGTAATTCTTCATGGTCGGGTAGCACCACTTCCAAAATGCTTCGCATCTGCCTACTTGGTTTTCCCACATTCGACTCTGCGATTCGTGAATACCAAGTGAAACTGCTTTCCCCATCGGTGTTCCTACATTCTCAAACAGTAATCCTTGTTCGTAAATCCCATGCCCAGATTCATGCATTGTCGAACCTATCGCATCATTCACATTGTTTTCATGAAATCGAGTGGTCATCCGAACATCATTGCAATGGGTTCCGCTACAAAACGGGTGGGTCGATTCATCTAAACGTCCTGCATCGAAATCAAAACCAATTTGTTCAGCAATTGCATGCACGAACGCCTTTTGCTGGTCGATCGGTAACGCAATTTCATTAAACGCATTGCTTGGTTTTGTATCGCTTCCCATTATTTCGTCAAGTAGCGATTGCAATTTTTCTCGCAATGGAGTGAATACATCGCTGACTGTAGCTGCTGTACATCCCGGTTCGTAATCTTCAGCAAGGGCGTCCCATGGTTCTCCACCATCTTCCCAACCGAAACAATCTGCTTTGCGTTGAAGCAATTCGACGATCTTTTCTAGCCAAGGTTGGAATGCCGTAAAATCGTTTTCTTTTCGTGCATCAGCCCAAGCATTTTGGCTTAGGCTTGCTAATTTTGCTTCTTCTTCAACAAGTTCAGAAGGTAATTTTGTTGCTCGATCGTAAGAATGTCTCCACTCACGAATATTTGCTGCGCTATCGCTCGTTGGATCACCCATAAGATCTTCATCAGACTCACAAGCATCAAGAAGTTCTCCAATGAGTGGATTCGTGCACATTTCATGATACATGCGAGACGTGACAGCTAATTGATCTGCTCTGTAAACGTTGCCCTTTTCTGGCATCATGACTTCACGATCCCATCCCAACAAGGACATGGTGGCACCAAGCGCTGAGGCATCTTTAGACTCTTTGAGTAGTTGATCGTACGCTGTAGATGTTGCAACTGTGGTCATTTTGATTACTCCTTTATGAACACCATATGATAACGAAAGCAGGTCACCCAATGGTGACCTGCATTTGAATTAGAAGTGTGTTTATCGTTATTCGGATGTAGTCTTGGAGGATAAATACTCGGCAATTGCCTTTCCATCATCGTCCGTTCGCATCTTTGCAAGATCTAGAGCAGTTTTGCCTTCTCTATTCGTTGCATTCAAATCTGCACCTGCTTCAACAAGCACTTGGATTTTGTCAAGAGAGACATTTCCGTTATCAGCTCCAATGTGTAACGCGGTCGATTTTGAATTATCAATACCGTTTACTTTTGCACCTGCTTCAAGAAGGGATATCACTCCTGCGAGCTCACCAGTTCGTACTGCGTGCATGAGTGGAGTTCTACCTTCAGCAATATCATTTACTGATACATCTGCTCCTGCTTCAAGCAAAATAACAATTGAATCTGTATCACCAAATCCTGAAGCCCATACGAGTGGTGTGTAGCCAAGAACTGTGTCTACAGTGTTTGCGTCAGCGCCAGCATCAACTAGAACTTGCACTCCACCTGCTGAACCAAAACCAGCTGCCCAAGATAAAGGTGTATTACCAAGCCGATCTCTTGCTTGAATGTCCGCGCCTTTATCAAGGAGTAATTGAATCGTTTCTGGATTTTTAGATCGAGCTGCATACATGAGTGGAGTTCGATTGACTCGATCGACACGTTCAATTTCTGCTCCGAACTCAATCAATCCATCCACTGTATTCGCGTCACCTGCTTCGGCTGCAATGCTTAACAATGCCACACCACCACGATCAACTGCATTATATTGGCCTAGTCCATCCTGAATATATTTAAGAACTTGTTCACCTCTACCTGCTTTGATATATCGAGCAAGTTGGTCACCAGTTTGAGGGCGAGTTGGATCTTTCGATGGCAATTCGCCACCCTCTCGTCGCAATTTAATAATCTCATTTAATCGCTGTCTTTGTTCTGCAGACAATCGAATATTCGTTGTGATTTCATTGCAAAGTGGATGATCAAGTCGAACTGTTACTTTAGTTGTTTGCACGACATCCCAGAATGCTTTCCAATCTAACTTAATCTCATGAGACGTTGCTGGTTCAGTTGAAAGTTCTTCAGCAATTGCAGGCAAGATAGATGTCACCACAAACGGTTGTTCATCTATCGCTGTTAGAGTAATCGTTTCCATTCCATAATCGTCTTCGATTGTAATTGGGTCTTTGTCAATTGTGACGTAAGACACAGTCTCTGCAACGACTGGTAGACGGATTGGAGGATAATCTTTAATTGTAAAGGTCACTGTTTTTGACATTTTCCTTGCGCGACCTTTGCCATTCATTGTCACGCTGACATCAGTTGCTTCACCGGGCTGAAGAACGGTACCGTTTTGAAAATCAGAAGTTGTGCAGCCGCAACTTGCTTTTGCCCGTTCAAGGGTGACCGGCTTGTCGCCTGTGTTTGTCAATGTCACACTTCCCGTTCCTTTTTCACTTGTGGAAAATGAACCCAGATCAAGGGTAGTAGGTGTTACAGTGACAACTTGTTCTACAAGTTGGATAGTGTTGTCTTGCTTGGAGTCTTTACTAGAAATCCCTGAGGATAAATTTACCCCAGTTGCTAGATTTGGTTTGTCGCTTTTATCTTGTTGGGGTTTTGCTTGAGCATCTTTCTTACTATTGTCCACAGATGACAACGAGTTTGGTAACACTCGGGGTTCAGATTTTGAACCTGCTTTTGAGTCAGTTTTAGTATTGCTAGCTGGCTCGGCCTTCGCTTGGCTTTCATGATGTGCTTCTTTGGTCGATTCGACCTTTTGTTCTTCACCGGTTGATGGCTTTTCACAACCGATTACGTACACCAGTAATGCTGTTAGTGCCGTTAAAAATAGTATGTTTGTTTTCAGGAGTTTCATGTCTTTCCTTCCGAGCGTATCCTGTGAGTAGATTCAAAAAAAGGTGGATTCTCTATTGTAAACATTCCCCGCAAATGGGCAAGCGGTGATACGGTACGACGTGGATATAGGCGTAATATTGCCGTTTCTGTAGCCATAAGTTCTCTCTTGACGGCCAAATGAACTTTTTTTCACCACTCGGAGCCCACGATGCCATTCTCGGACCTTCCTGAACACCTCATGATGCCTGCACTACGCAAATTTCAAGCGTGGCCAGTTAAGAAAGATGACCAACAACTCGTTGCACTCCGAGACCCATACATGCTCACGAAGCAGACCATGGTTGTGCCTGTACATATTTATGGAGTCATCCAACGAATCGATGGTCACACCCTCGCTTCAGATATTGCAAAAGCAACAAAAGCCCCTGAGGACAAATTGATTGAACTTCTTGAAAAACTAGATGAATCTGGTTTGTTGTGGGGTCCTACCGCAACACAACTAGAAAATGAAGCAGCTGAGCGACTTTATCAGTCTGGATCATTCCCTATTCGCTCAACTGGTTCGCTTGGTGAAAATGAAGAAGCATGTCGTGAACAACTCAATAATTGGATGAATGAAACAGAAAATCCTGAGTTCGAACAACCTGTTACCGCAATTGTTGCTCCTCATTTAGACTACTCTCGTGGTTGGCCGAACTATGCGTCTGCCTATTATTCTTGGCAAGATCAAAAGCCACCAGATCGAGTGGTCATTCTGGGTACGAATCATTTTGGAGAGGGTGACGGCGTAGTCCTTTCTACAATTGGTTTCTCAACGCCCTTAGGTACATGCCCTGTTGATCAAGTGGTCGTCGACAAACTTGTGGAATCGTTTGGCGAAGCGATTACGAAAGATTTTATCGACCATGCAGCAGAGCATTCCATTGAATTGCAACTTCCATGGTTGCAACATTGTTTCGGGAACGTACCGGTTGTCGCTGCGCTCATTCCCTGCCCCTTGATTGAAATGATAGAAGAAGATGGTCAGCGAACTTCTACGGAAGATTTTGTCAATTGTCTTGGTGACATCCTCAAAGAAATTGGAGGAAAAACATTGTTCATTGCTTCTGCTGATTTGAGCCATGTTGGGCAACAATTTGGAGAACCACGCCCGGTCGATGAACAACGAAAATTTGACGTTGAACGCCATGATCGCGAAATGATGACTAAATTCATATCCAATGATTCTGACGAGTTTGTTGGAGCGATGAAATGGCACAATAATTCAACCCATTGGTGTAGCGTTGGCAATATGAGCGCAATCGTTGATCTTGTTCAACCAAATTCCATTGAGTTGATTGATTACAGACAAGCATGTGATGACAAGGGGATTGCACTTGTCTCTAGTTGCGCGATGGCATTGCTATAAACAACGAATCCCAACAAAAACTAGCACCATCAACTTACAGAAACTCTCTGTGTATGCGACTTTTTTCGTTTTCCGAAAAAAACCACTATGAGGCTCAGAGCCAAATTGGATGATTTTCGGGAACTAAACCGATTTCATTGCGAACGTATAGGCAGCCATCAATTACCCCCCACAGGAGCCCGTTTGTTTCAATACATCGGGCTCTATTTTTTGCGACAATAACAACGATGATTGCAGTAGTTCAACGTGTGACTCGGGCTGGAGTCTTTGTGGAATCACCTTCACATGCCGAAACAATCGGTGCTGGACTTTGCGTCTTTCTTGGTGTTGAAGATGGCGATACTAAAGAAGACGCTGATTGGATGGCGAATAAACTCGCTCACCTTCGGATTTTTCAAGATGAACATGAAAAGATGAACCGTTCAATTCTTGATTTGCAAGGCGAACTCTTGCTCATCAGCCAATTCACACTCGCAGGAGATTGTGCTCACGGTCATCGACCAAGTTTTATCAGGGCTGCAAAACCCCAAGTAGCAAAACCACTGATCGAACATGTCGCAGAACTTCTAGTAAATCATAAAATCCGAGTTAAGCAAGGAGTTTTCGGTGCAACAATGCGAGTAGAAATAGAGAATGATGGACCAGTCACAATTATTCTCAGACGAGATTAAGATGTGCCGTATGGATCTTCAACAAGCACGTTTACACCTTGAAACAAGCAAACTCATGGGAGTTGATTTTCTTCCTATTGGAGCCAATCAATCTGATAGTCTCACGCTGAATGATATTCGCAAAGACCATGACAACAATTGTCCTCATTGCACTACAACGTCGGGATATACTCAAACCGTGTTCGGGGATGGCAACCCAAATGCATCGTTAATGTTTATTGGCGAGGCTCCAGGAGCAGAGGAAGATGCTCAAGGGATTCCTTTTGTTGGAGCTGCTGGCAAAAAACTTAATCAGATTATTGAAGCGATGGGTTTATCCCGTTCTGATGTATACATTGCGAACGTCATAAAATCCAGGCCTCCCGACAACAGAACGCCACTACCAACAGAAGTAGAGTTATGTGGGACGTATCTCAAGCAACAGATTGCATACATCCAACCAAAGGTGATTGTGACCCTTGGTTCGCCAGCCACTAAATACATCCTTCAAACAACTACTGGAATCACACGACTTCGAGGGCAATGGGCTGAATATGAGGGGGATGAGGGGGATTCGGGGGTTTCTGTCATGCCAACCTATCACCCTGCGTACCTTCTTCGAAACTATACAAAAGAGACTCGCCAAGAAGTTTGGTCAGACATGCAACAAGTACTCAAGAAATTAGGCACCTAAGCTCTTACTCACAAGTCCAGTTTTTGCAAGGGTTTCCATGAAACCCCATTTTTTGTCATAAAATACTGATTTTTGGGGTTGATTTACTTTAAATATAAGCAACAATGCACCGATACACACGGAGGGCAAAGACGTTGTTAGGTCTTTGTTACCATGATACCTTCTCTCTTGATAATGGGATTTCAATGCAAGCACCAGATAAGTTAATTGATCAACCGACCTATAGCATGGCACTCTTTAGGTCAGCGATTCACCCCGAATTCTTCACAATTGAGGAGCGGGTTGAAGTTCAGCACAACGGCTACGATTTTGAGGGCTGGCTTTGCAAAGGCGGGCACGCTCTCCGTTTCGAATATGAAGGCATTTGTGTGACTGAAATCATCTTCCCTGAAGTTGATAATTTACCTGATCGTGGACATGTCACGACGTTAGTTTGTGCTGGCGAACGAGATCATGAACAAGATTTTGGTGACCGAATCACTCTCATCAACTCAATGCAAATAGAGTTTCTCCCTGAGCACTTGTTTGGTGATAGTTATACAGAACTTTCAGAATTTGCGAGCGAAGTGAATGCTAAAGTCATTCGATATGATGACGGCAAACATCGCGGTTTGAGCATTTTAGATGTTCAACGATATAACGACCAACTGCATGCTCAATCGTATCATTTGCATTCGGAACATGGGACTGTGTTACGTACGCAATCGATCTTTGAACTAAAACCAGAAGCGTAATTATTCTTCTTCAATCGGTATGTTTGTACCATGCGCGGTACCTTCGCACCAAATTTCTCGACTGTCTTGCCCATCACAACTCGAACGCATGCAAAGATACATCATCGTACTTGCGCTAAAGAAACCACTGAACAACCACCCAATCATTACGTCGTGAACGATCGTTTCCCATAGGGCAATCAGCCAACCGGTAGTTGATTCGTACCATGCAATCCCAATCGTTGGCACAGTTACATCTTGCATTGATCCTGCTCCATCAAGTGAATTATTGAAAATCCACGTATCGACAACATTCGCTGTTAGATCTAGAGTGAGCGTTGCAACGAGCCGTACAACCACGTAGCCAAGAACCATTGCAATCACGAGAATTGCTAAGTACCCAACAAATCGTAAGGTTTTTGTAAGCAAGTATGCAAAAGACCGTTGCACCGCTTCTCCTCCAGAACAATCCTCAATCATCACTGCGGGAATAAAGAGAGGAAAACAGACTGCGTATCCCACTGCAACTAATGCGACGAGAAGTCCCAGCAACAGTGCAGCCCCATATAACAATCCGCCAAGTAGATTCAACCATGGGATATTAAAGAGCAATAACCCCATCACCATGAGTAAAATCGTTAACGCCGCAACGAACATTGCAGGCGAAACAATTGCAGACAGCAACGACCTCCACCGTGCAATTGAAAAATCAACTGCATCATTCACAGAAAGTCGAAGTGATCTTGAATGTTCGGTCGCCTGCATTCGGGCGATCGCTCCTCCACCAATACAAAGGACATAAATAAGTAGAAATCCATACAAACTGATAAACCAATGAAATCCACCTTCCCACAGAAGTTGAGGGAGTTCCCAGACAATCGCAACGACACTATTCCACATTTGTACAGGGTTAACTTCTAAAGCCCCATCTACAATGTGATTCCATTCTTTAGTCATGAATAACGCAGTCGCTTCAAATGGACCACGTGGTCGGAGTTCTTCGAGTTCTAAATAAATCGTATTAAACTCTGTACGCTCTTCATCCGTGACGTTGCCTTCGTAGAGGTAATCTTCCCACGCAGCTAGAAGATTTGCTTGCGCTTCTTGAATGCTCCATGATTCTGATCCTGCTGGGGCGCTGTGTCCAAGTGCAGTTGTTGATTTTGCAATTGCAAGCGTTCTTGCTTGGGAAACTTCTTCTGTGGTTCTTTGACCATCAAGATGAATGGCGTCCACACCAGATACTGAATCCCACAGACGTCCCGTTGCGAGTAACACCAAGACCATGCATAGCCCAATTAACAATCTAGCAGGTTGCATAGAACTACGAATCGCACCAAAGATATGTTGAAATTGGAAAATCTTCCCAAACTCAACGCCATCAACGATTGTTCTTTGCTCCCGCATCTATAACATCCTAGCATGAACGAGCGTGCTATTTAAGGGCAAACACCCCACGTACCAACAACTTCAAGCAAATCGTTCACCCCAACAACCCCATCACCGTTCACATCAGAAGGACATTGAAGTCCACAAGGCCCCCATGTGCCAACGATTTCAAGCAAATCTGTAACATCAACTACCCCATCACCATTTACATCTGAAGGACATGGTTCATCTTCATCGCAATTGATTGAAGCAGAAAGAATTCGAACAATGTCACTTCGCGAAAGTGTGCCTGTAAATGGATGAGAATTTTCTTTCAGGGTTTCTCCTTGCTCACCTAAGAAACGATCCATCTGTTGAACTTCTACAAGAACTTCAGAAACACCACCTTCCTGAGGAATGGTACCCACGCCAATAGGATTGTGAGGATCAGTCACGTTGACGACTTGTAAGCCCAGATCAAGATTCGCGATAATTGCATAATCATCAACACCCGGAGGAGCGAGTTGGCTCACAACTTCTACATCAATTGCTGAACCTCCTAGAATCACATTCGAAACAAAATACACACCATCTGGATTTGTAATGTCATAGATATCAAGCCCATTTTCGCTTCCTGCTACATATAGATAATCATGTTCTCTAGAGGGCTCTGTATCTGTCGCTTCAACCCAGCGTGTATACACTTCGACACCCATTGCGGAATTTGTGGGCAACGTGTCGATCACTATTGGATACTCAATATCGGGTAGTAAGTCTACGACGTGTACGCCTGCTGTTTCATCTGCAACGTACGCTCGAATCGCAAAATCATTTCCTGCTTGAAAGTGACTGTAAATATAAACATCAGTAGCAAAAATATCATCAATCGATGTTGCGATAAATGGGTTGCTGTGATCTGCAATATTCACGATTGCTAAACCATCATCGAGTGCACTCACAAAAAGATATATTCCCCAAGGAACCACCGAGTTCGCATTCGGAATATCAACAGAAGCAACGTACGTTGTTTCTACTGGGTTTTCATTGTCATAAATGTGAACGCCAACACCATCTTCAACGACATACAAGTAACGTGAGACTCGTGCGACATCAATCGCATTTACATCGATTGAACCAACTACTTCATCAGGAGTTTGGGACTCTCGGTCATAAATCGCAACCCCATCCACTCCCTGTGCAACATACAAATACTCGACCGTCCCTTCAACAACGTTTGGTTTGTATGCCATTGATTCAACTTGTCCAATAATCGGAACATTCCCATCTGGCAGAGGCAGTTGAGGATTCGTCTTTCTATCGTATATCTCAACACCATTTCCACCAACCGTATATATCGAGTCCCTTGCAATCGTATACAACCCAGAGCCGAATCCAATCGCAGCGGGCGATCGATGACATTCAGCACAATCGCGGACTTCACCAGCACCTCTTACAGTATGGGGTTGAACAGGATTATGCCCAAGACCCGAAAGTCCGTTGCTTGTAATAGGCATCTTAAAATCAAGTTTTTTACTTCCATCTGCTGCAGTAACATCAGCAATTGGGTGGCAAGCAACAATATAGGGAGCAATTCGATTTTCGCTGTTTAATCCAAAAGAGAAGTGACGGAGTGATTCAAATATCTTGTTGTTTGTCGTCACTTTTCCAAGTTCAAATTTACCTGTAACGTAATTCAACCCAAACTTAGTTTCGTCGCGTTCAAAGTGACATCCAAAACAATTTGGTATCCATGATGTGTGGCAAGAATAGCATTCAAGACCACCATTTGCTTTGAGGTGGTTGTCGTTCATCGCACAAGCAGCTCGTGGATTTGACTGCACAACATCCTGCGCTGTTGGGATGATGTGTTGCTCGCCGTCTACTTTTGATGTTAGAACGTAATCATCTAAACTTTGCAAAACATTCGTTAATGGAATACCGTCGTTATCAATCAGAGATGGTGCTTCATTTGGAAGCCCGTGGCACGTACGGCACTCGACTTTGGTTGCTTGATCCATGTGCCCGAAAATATTTCCATCACCATGAATCCCGTTGTTTGTATGACAGTCGATACAGTGCATCCCTGCAGCTGCATGGACATCCATTGGATTCGTATCAGCGACTGTATAGTGATAGTTCTTATTGAACCGTTCATCAGTTGTTCCAGGAACACCCGGACCTGATGGAAGTCGCGGTGGCATTTGCGAACGACCAGTAAAGTTCAATCCAATTCTTGCGCCTCGATGGTGGCAATGAATACATTGTTCACTTGGAATTGCTTTTGTAATCACGTGTGACCGAGGGTGCCCACCTTCAGTGTGATCAATCATGACATCATTGCTCTGTGAAAGCCCTGGGTTTGAGTAAAGCATGTGACATGCAGCACAACCATCCGCGCGATATGTGCCGTCGACGTTTCCAAACTCTCCTGCGCCTCGATAACCACGACCACGAGACCACAAATGGCAACGAGCGCAGGCTTGTGATGGAACTGCTGCATAGTGCGTAGCAAATTGGGTTTGATCGCCTCCCGTATACAACAATAAATCTTCTAAGCTCTCAACAGCACCTTCTTCAAATGGAACTTCTCCATCTGTATCTTCAATTGCAAACGTACCGTACAACGGAGTTTTCGTATCAACAACATTGTTTTGATAAAAGCCACCGGCGTAATGACCTGCTGTTGTTGCCATTAAACTTTTTTTCACTCGATCAACGTGAGCTGGATGGCACAAGCCACAAGTTGAATCCACAACACGCAAGTTAGATGGGTTCAACCATTTTTGATATTCCAAATCTTGGTTCAGTGGAGGAATTGTTTCGTTATAGGTCACAGTTCCATCCGAGAAAACATGCGCATCTTCAATAGTTTCACCATTGGGATCACCACCGTGACAAAAATCACAGTACAAATTCATTTGTGCCATATTCTTCGTGACGTTTTCTATTTCACTGTGGCACATGAGACATCTTGGATACGGAAGTCCACGATCATCCTTTCCCCTTCCTTGATCGGGTGCAATCTGGCCAATGTAAATTGGACCATTTTTCGTATCAATACGAATTTTTCCATGCGGCGATGTTTTTGTAATTTTAGGATGGTACGCAGTCTTGCTCTGTATTACACCAAGATGAGGGTTGTGCACTCCAGGCTTCGTAATTACCTTTCCATGTTCGCCAGCACTGGGATTTGACAATACAGTTGAGTGGAAGATGAGCACGCTCATGAATTTCAACACTGTCTGTAGCATTTTGGGAATACCTTCTCCAGTAAAAAATACCCCGAACTCCTTTTATCGTTTAAATATACACCAAACTTGCTCAAAAGGATGCAAATTAATACATTTTTATCTTCTTTAATTAAAAACCAACTTTTTACTCAATCTGAGCCCCCTTTTCAAGTTTTTTAAGTCCGCTACAATTCAATGGTTCTAAGGAAACCCAACGTTGACTCCCCAAACATCTATTTCAGCCTTCGAACGAACACGGCACGACCACGCGAGTGAGACTGCTGAGGATTACGTTGAAGCCATCGAAAAACTCATCCTTTCCCATTCTTGCTGTAGAGTCACCGACCTTGCCAATGAATTTGGTGTGAGTCACGTTACAGCTTTAAAAAATGTGCGTCGACTAGAGCGGGATGGCTTTGCCATTACAGAACCTAGAATGCCAATTACGTTGACGCAAAAAGGCAAACGGCTCGCTAAAAAATGTAGAGATCGACACCAGATCGTCTTTGAGTTCCTCCGCTCTATTGGCGTATGTAAACGCACCGCTGCCATCGATTCAGAGGGGATTGAGCACCACGTCAGCCCTGAGACACTTCGGAAAATGAAGGCAGTGACCAAAAATAAAAAGTGAATTCATGCCAATGATGAGTTGACTCGCAATGTAGACGTAAACGGTGTGACTGTCACACTGCCTGTGTGGTGACAGTCACGACATGTTATTGGACGCACGTTTTTTGATTCTTGATGCCCTGTTATTCTTAGATTTATGAGTCCTACTCGTTAAATTGCCGATTTACTGGACAGTACGCCATTCAGTACCTATATTAAGGAAGAGATGATTCCAAAATTCACAACATATCTGCTCTTGTCAGCGATAGCCCTACAAGCCGTGTTTGGTGGCTTGCAAGATACGGTGTCCATCTGCCTTGGAGGTGGTCATGAACATGAAGTCGCTGAAGTCGTTGAGCATTGTGAATTTGAATGTAGCCACCACTCAGCTTTTCCAACACCAGTTTCTGAAGTGGACATAGAGAATTGCGATTGCACTGATCTTGAACTCGCACTCATCACACTTCTATCAATTCCTCGCACTGCTGATGACGATTCCTTCCTCGCCTTGCAGTGGCACCCTGTCGTTTCTATTGAGTGTGCTGTTGAGAATCAACCACTATGTGTATGGCGTGGTCCCCCTCAACTGCAAACGGACATACCCGCAAAACGGCTGCAACTGGTCGTCGTGCGCACTACGCACCTGCTCGTCTAAATTCCTATCTCAGATTATCGTTCGCACCATGTGTTTTCGCATGGTTTGCGTTGTTATGTATGTTGATAGGAATGTAACACATGAAATTCAACCTTTGGAGAACGCTACGTTTCTCCGCTATGGCCTTCTTTGTCGTTGGCTGCCAATCTTATGAACCTAAACCGCTTGAACTCGGTCTCTATCGCAATGCCTTAGAATCTCGGCTTGACACTGTTGAGCCAATCGAAGCGTTTGCGAACCGACTTGCACTTAGCAAAGGTACTCCCGTTGAGTTCGATATCAGTGATGGAATTACACCCTCTGAAGGTGAAGTCATCGCTTTGTTCTATAACCCCGAACTGCGAATTGCTCGACTTGAAGCAGGTGTTGCCCTAGCCAATTTTGAAACTGCAGGTCTTTGGGAAGATCCTGTCTTTAGTTTTAATGGTGCAGAAATTTCCTCACCTTCAGCGCCATTTCAATATGGACTGATGGGCAATTTCACAATCCCAATTTCTGGACGATTGAAAGTAAAGAAGGATAGAGCAGGCAGCGTTTACGAAACTAGGCTTCGAGAAGTTGTGCACGCAGAATGGAAGACAAGAGCCACCCTTCGTTCGCGTTGGTCAAAATGGGTTGCGGCAACATTACAAGTTGAGTTGATTCATGAAGTCATCGATCAACTTGAACAAATACATGGTCTTGCAAATACTCTCTTTGAGGCAGGCGAACTCAATCGGGTTGAACATCGATTGATTCAAGTTGAATTTGCGAGTTTTGCTGTCCAAGCGACCGAAGCTGAACTGTTGTTGTTAGGAATTGAAATGGAGTTGATTGCTTTGATGGGATTACCACCTGAAGCTGCAGGCTATTTACTCCCAGAGTTTCCTAGAATCCCAACAACCCTCGTTGAAGACGAAACTACACGAATCATCGACGCGAACACAGAACTTGCCGTTTTGTTTGCAAAATACCAAACAGCTGAAGAAACACTTCGACTTGAAATCAAAAAGCAATATCCAGATATTGTCTTTGGCTCAGGATATGGAAGTGAATTCAACGATCACAGAGTGTTGTTCGGGCTTTCCATTCCACTTTCAATCTGGAATCGAAACCAAGCAGGCATTGCAGATGCAAGAACAAAGCGAGAAGTTGCTCGTGCGCATGCAGAAACAACATTTTCTCGATTGTATGCTGAACTTTCGCTTGCGAACGAAACATTAACTATGAAAGAACAACAACGTTCGTATTACAAAGAAGAAATTGTACCCATGCTTGCTGAACAAACTCGCGATGTCCAGAACATCATTGAACTTGGTGAAGTTGATACGTTTATTCTTCTTGAAACCATGACAAGACAGTATGAGGCGAAGAAGAGGCTCTTGCATTTAGAACTCGAAGAACTCGACGCTTCAATTGCTGTGCATACTATTCTTGGCCCCGATTATCAACTCAACCCATCCCCCATGATTAGAGAATTCTCAACAAATGACACACTTGGAGGTGTGCAATGAACTATGTACTCCCTTTATTCGTAACCGTCGCCTTGATTGGTTGTGGCGATCGCTCAAATGAGCCAGCAGACACAGAACCTCAACCAGCTCATGCCGATACACCAACCAACAGAGTTGCGATTCCAATGTCGGTCCGAAAAAATCTAGGCATTACGTTCGCTACTGTTGAGCGAAGGCAACTGCAAGACACCCTTCGAGCCCCGGGGATGTTCGAATATTTACCTTCGGCGAAAAGAGAGTATCGGACAATGCTTGATGGCAAAATTGAACTCCTTGTCAATCAGTTTGAGCAAGTTGAAAGTGGAACGCCTCTGTATCGCATTGATTCTCCGCAGTGGCGAGAAATGCAACAAACGATTGCAAGTCACCAAGCAACAGTGCAACAACTCGAAGCCAAAATAGAAATGTTTTACCCATTGTTTCTTGCACACGAGCAGCATGAGTACTCCGTCAAGGTCAAGGTGGAGATGTGGGAAAAACGAATACAAAAACTTGAAGCCATTCAAGAAGCTGGCGGTGGTAGCTTGAGTGAATTAACCACTGCTCGTGCTGCGCACGCAACAGCACTTGCTGAACTAGCAGACTTACGTGAGAAAGATGCCCAACTTGATTCCTCGCACGCGGAAACAATTGCTGGATTGCGTGCTGCCAAAGCAACTCTCGAATTTAACCTTAAATCCGCTGCTTCAACGCTGAATACTCCGATTCCTGATAATCCAGAATGGTGGAAAGAAATCTCATTGATAGAAGTAAATGCCAGCAATCCCGGAGTCGTTGAACGATTAGATGTGACAAATGGGGCATGGGTCGATGCTCAAGAAAATGTACTCACAGTCGTGCAACCTGACAAATTGCGGTTCCACGCTTCAGGGTTACAAAGTGATTTAGGTGTATTGAGGGATGGCTTAAAGGTGAATATAGTTCCGCCGACTCCAACATCTGCTGGAAACGCTGTTGACTTACAACACACGATGCATGGGACACTTCAACTTGGATTGTCTGGCGACGCAATCGATCGAACGATCGATTTATATGTCACACCAGATTCTTTATCCTCATGGGCAAAAGCGGGTGTCACCGCTCAACTTGAAATCATTACGGATGCAACGGCCACGCCCGAACTTTCGATTCCACTTTCTGCTGTACAGCAAGACGGGCTCACTCAGATTATCTTTCGCCGTGCACCGAGTAATCCAAATGAAGCGATTCGCATTGAAGCGGATTTAGGCATCAATGATGGTCGGTGGGTTGCGGTTCTTTCTGGCTTAGCGGATGGCGATGAAGTTGTCCTTGATGGTGGTTTTCAACTTATGCTTGCAACAAGTGGTTCTATTCCAGAAGGTGGGCACTTTCATTCCGATGGCACGTTCCATGAAGGGGCTCACTAAATCATGTTAAAAGCATTGATTCGTTTTTCACTTCATTATTCTTCGCTCATCGTATTGATGGCTCTGTTGCTTACTGGTTATGCAGCATTTCAAATTCCGCGTATGAGCATCGACGTATTCCCTGAATTGAATGCACCCACGGTCGTGGTTATGGCAGAAGCAGGCGGTCTTGCAGCAGACGAAGTAGAACAATACGTCACCTTCCCAATCGAATCCGCGGTCAATGGAATGACCGGCGTTCGCAGGGTTCGAAGTGCAAGTGCGATTGGTCTTTCGATTGTATGGGTTGACCTCGACTGGGGTGCAAATCTATACGATGCGAGGCAACTTGTCGCTGAGCGACTATCAACGGTAAGAGAAAACCTCCCTTCGGGAGTTGAACCCTTCATAACACCAATCACTTCGATTGCTGGCGAAATAATGTTGATCTCACTCTCCTCTCCAACCGGCGAAGCAACCCCACTTGAACTTCGTTCGTATGCAGAGTTTGATTTGCGAAACAAAATTCTTGCCATTCCAGGAGTCGCTCAAGTCGTTGCAATTGGAGGTGAACTCCCAGAGTATCAGGTGAATGTTGACCAAGAACGGTTGAGGATTTACGGATTAACGATTTCTGATGTTGTTGAAGCTGCTGGTAATGCACACTCCACTGCAAGCGCGGGATACTTACCAAACGTTGGCAGTTTTGAAATTCCTATTCGCCAACAAAGCCGTGTAACTAAGTCAAGTGACATTGCAAACACCATCATTACGTTTCACGATGGAGTTCCAGTTAAAATTGGACAAGTTGCAGATGTTCGGCTTGGTCCTGCACTTAAAAGAGGCGAAGGGTCAGACAATGGTTCACCCGCAGTCGTCATTACAATTCAAAAATCACCAAGCACAAACACACTTGCGCTCACAGAGCAAATCGATACGTTGTTTGATCAAATTGAAAAGACTTTGCCTGATGGCATGGTCCTGAATAGAGATGTCTTTCGTCAATCACACTTTATTAACCGTGCGGTAAGCAATGTTACGACTGTACTGATTGAAGCCGTTGTGATTGTTGCAATCGTGCTGATGTTGTTTCTGATGAACATCCGCACAACCATTATCACGTTAACCGCCCTTCCCGTGTCTTTAGCCATTGGTCTTCTCATGATGGACGCGATGAACCTTGGCTTGAATGTCATGTCACTTGGCGGATTAACAGTGGCCATTGGTGTGCTTGTTGATGATGCCATTATCGATGTGGAGAATGTCTTCAGACGATTAAAACAAAACAAAGCACTTTCAGTCGACCAACAACGTGCGTTTGTTGATGTTATTTTTGATGCAAGTAATGAGATTCGTCCTGCGATGGTTTTTGCAACTGTCATTATTGTCTTGGTCTTTGTTCCGTTGCTTTTCTTACAAGGACTTGAAGGAAAATTCTTCCAGCCACTTGCATTGACGTACATGATTTCGATTATTGCATCGCTTCTTGTTGCCCTTACGCTCACCCCAGCTCTTTGCAAAATGATGCTTGGCAAGAGTATAGGCAAGGGTCACGATCAGGACTCTTGGGTTGTCCGATTCTTAAAACGGCATTACAAACGCGCTCTTCGTGCAGCATTACACTTTCGTGGCCTCGTACTTTCTGGAGCAACAATCGCAACTGCACTAGCACTTCTACTTGCAAGTACCTTCGGCACATCGTTTCTTCCTTCGTTTAATGAGGGGACATTCACCGTATTTTTGTTTGCTCCCCCTGGAACTTCACTGAAAGAAAGTAACCGTCTTGCTACGAATGTTGAGATGCAACTTGCAGACATCGAAGGGATTCGTTCAGTTTCCCGAAGAACCGGCCGTGCTGAACGTGACGAACATGCTGAACCTGTCAGCAGTTCTGAAATTGAAGTATCAGTTAAAGATGGATTCAGTCAGAAGGAAGTTCGCCCTGAAATCGATGCAGTCCTTGATGCAATTCCGGGAATCACAACGATGGTCGGTCAACCCATCGAACACCGTTTAAGTCACCTACTTTCTGGGACACCTGCTGCGATTGCAATTAGCATTTATGGTGACGACCTCAATAAACTCCGCAAGATTGCAAAGGAAATTGAAGGTGCACTTAAGGCACTCCCGGGGGCGGGTGATGTCAACGCGAATCGGGAAGTGATGATTACATCGCTACCTATTCGTTATCGACATGCAGAGTTAGCGTCATTTGGATTAACACCTGCAAAAGCAGCTGAGCAAGTTCGGCAGGCCATGTATGGCGAAGTGGTCGACACAGTAAATCAAGGAACTCGTCAATATGACCTCGTTGTTCGACTCGATCCCTCGCAACGCGAAACGATTGAACAGCTTCGAGATTTACTTCTTCGTGGACAGGATGGCGCAACTGTTCGTCTTCGTGATGTTGCTAACATTGGGCCAGAACGCACGAGCAATTTAATCACACGCGAGAATGCGCAGCGCAAAGCGGTCGTATCACTGAACGTCGCTGAAGGGTCGAACCTTGGCGACCTCATTGAAGAAGTTCAACTTGTAGTAAATCCAATTGTTGAACGAGCGGGGTACACCGTACATTATGGAGGTCAATTTGAAGCTCAACAATCTGCTTCAAAAACAATACTCGCGTCTGGTCTTGCTGTAACCGTACTCATTCTTATGCTTCTGCAAATCTCCACGGGATCGATGCGTTCGGCATTCCTTGTTCTAATAAACATGCCACTGGCTCTAATCGGCGGTATCGCTGCAATTTACATTACTGAGGGTGGTGGGATTATCACGAATACAATTGCGTTATTTGGCTTCGGCGGAACATACATCGCACCCGTCATTTCAATCGCAAGCATGGTTGGATTTATTACACTTTTCGGAATTTCCATCCGAAATGGCATTTTGCTCATCAATCATTACAACCATTTGCTGTTAGAGGAAGGTGTTACAATCGATAACGCTATCTTTCAAGGGTCAATGGAACGGCTCGTTCCAATTTTAATGACCGCCCTTTCTGCAGTACTCGGTCTTGCCCCACTCGCACTTGCTGCTGGTAAGCCCGGTAGTGAACTTCTAGCCCCACTTGCAATCGTCACCCTTGGCGGTTTGCTTACTTCAACTGTACTTAACCTCATTGTCATTCCGGCAGGTTTTTCGCTTGTCTTTGGAAGAACAACACAACACATTAAAGGAGAGACTACTCATGTCTAACACAACGCACTTATTTTCAATCTTCACGCTGACTTTTTTCTTAACCCTAATTGGTTGTGGCCAAGAAGATCATACGCAGCCCAAACCCAAAACTGAACAAGGGAATTCAAACGCCAGTCAAGCCCACACTGCCGGTCACGGCGGAGCTGTGATTCAACTTGGAAGCACTACAATTGGTTCGTTCAATGTCATGGCAACCCGCGATAAGGGATTGATTGTTGCTGGGAAAGATGCGCCTATTGATGTCACCGTGACTCCGGTTGCAGGTTCAACCAAAAAAGTTGTTGCAGTTCGATTCTGGATTGGCACAAAAGATGGAGTCGGTTCAGTGAAAGCAAAAGCAGACATCGAAAACCCAGCCGAACCAAATCGCTGGCACACACACGCCGATGTTCCAAACCCAATCCCCTCTGGAAGTCAGTTGTGGGTTGAAATCGAAAGTGATGGTGGTGAAAAGGTCTCAGAATCGTATGATTTAAAATAGGGTCATGTCGAGGGTCTGACCCCAGACATGACCCCTTACTTAGTCGTTAATGCACGGTCCCAATGACAAACAAATTCCACCTCCAGTTGCATTCTCTAAATCGGTATCGGAGAGTTCAATATGATTGTCTGGCGCTACTGGCAATGTGATGTGAAAGTATTGCCAGAGTTTTCAACCACGTTCACATCAACGCCGTCTGGCACATCCATACCGTACTCAGCAAGGACTGCTTTAGGGTCACTTTCAAATCGTTTCTTCAGTGCTTCATCTTTCCAGCAGGCTGCAAAAAGATTGGAGAGGTTTTTCGTTTGTTCAGTCATATTGAGATTTTCCTAAACTAGGATCTGTTTCAGTTTAATAGTTACATGTATACGAAGATGGATTCCGAATCACACCGGTTGGGAATGTTGTAACGTCCCCTTCCACACCACCTGAAGCACTCTCAAGTTCAGCATCAGAAAGTTCGTCAATATTTTCAGGCGTTGCTGGTAAAGTTATAAATACTGTTATACCTGGTATTTTCAACTACATTGACTATCAATCCCTCGGGGATTTGCATGCCATGTTCTGCAAAAACTGCACTTGGGTCTTCTTTGAACCGTTCCTTAAACCCTTCATCTGCCCAGCAACAGGCGAAAATATTAGCGAAGATTTCTGAAGTGCTTGTTTGTTCAGTCATTCAAAGTTCCTTTTGTTTCTGAGTTTACAAATCGCTTAGCGCATATTAAAAGCAAAGACTTCTGTAGTTCATAATTGACTGGAACGATTGTCTAGCGGCACTGGCGGCAGAATATTCGGAAGAAGTCCCGGAGCCCATACCCCATTATTAGTACCCCCGGTTGCATCCACTAACTCATCCTCTGAAAGTTCAGAATGATTGTCTGGCGCCATTGGCAAGGTAATATGCACAGTGTTATCAGAGTTTTCAACCACGTTCACATCAATGTCTTCTGGTACTTCCATTCCATATTCAGCAAGGACTTCCTTTGGGTTTGCTTGAAATCGAATTTTGAGATCAGCATCTTTCCAACAGGCGGCGAAAAGGATTGCGAGGTTTTTCGTTTGTTCAGTCATATTGAGAATCCTTCAATTTTAACATAGGGTCATGTCGAGGGTCTGACCCCGGGCATGACCCTTTTGGGATTCATGGTACATCAATAATGTATCGATTGTTCGAGAAACTGCGGGTTAGTTTCTTTTTGCTATAATTCTGCGTTCCTTATCCCCTATAGCTCAGTTGGTAGAGCGAGCGGCTGTTAACCGCTAGGTCATTGGTTCGAGTCCAATTGGGGGAGTTAGACGACAAAAGCCTGCGTTTACGCAGGGTTTTGTCTGCTAACTCCCAAGTGTTGCTTCCAATTGTGGAGTTAGGGGGTTGAAGGAAATGCTCAAAAAACCTACAATACGTTGCTCCCCTGTCTTTTGGGGAAATTGGAGCCCTACTATGAAGAACGAAATCCATCCTGACTACCACACCGACTGCAAAGTCTTTTTTCGTGGCGAACATGTCATGACAGTTGGTGCAACTGTGCCAGAAATGCATGTTGATATTTGGTCTGGTTCACACCCGTTCTACACAGGCAAAGCTGCCTTTGTTGATGCTGCAGGTCGTGTTGAGAAGTTCCAAAACAAATTTAAGGGCGACTATTTTAAGAATAAGAAGAAATAATTAACCGCGGGTTAATTAATTCGTGAATCGTGACTGGCACGCAGAGCGGATTCTTTCGTGACTGTCACCACACTAAGTGGCTGTCACCGAAGGTGACTGTCACACTGCACCCAGTGCGCACGATTAGGGTCAGACCCCTTGGTAAGTCAAACGTTGTTGCACTCAACAGAGAACAATTAGACGAAAGACGTTCCACTCAACAGTTGTGGGTCAGACCCAGTGCGCCCGATTAGGGTCAGACCCAGCTCGCAAAGGGGACACCTGCTGCAGGGTTGTTCGGTACTATGTGAACATGCCAGATCGCATCCCTGAGAATGTAGCTGAAAAACTACGTGAAATCGTGCAACAGCACGATGAACTGTCAGCACAACTTCTCGACCCTGAGGTGTTGACAGATCACCGTAAAGTCACAGCTCTTTCGATTAAGAAAGCCGCCATCGTTCCTCTAGTTGAACAATTCAGTGGCTATGAGTCTGCTCTTTCCCAAGAGGAAGAATGTAAAGAGATGATCAAAGGTGATGACAAAGAGCTCGCAAGCATGGCAAAAGAAGAACTTCCTGAACTCGATGCTCTGCTGAGTACACTCACAGTACAAATTCAAAAACAACTAGTTACAGCAGACGAACAATCCGTTGGATCTGTCATCGTAGAAGTTCGCGCAGGAGTTGGAGGAGATGAGGCATCGCTTTGGGCGAATGATTTAGAGGAAATGTATAGAAGATTTGCTCAAATCCGTGGGTGGAAGATCGAAGACATGGGCGGTTCTAAATCTCACATACTTTCGATTTCTGGCGAAGGTGTATGGACTAATCTTGGATTTGAAAGTGGTACGCACCAAGTGAAACGAGTACCCGAAACAGAAACACAGGGTCGAGTACATACTTCCACAGCAACAGTTGCTGTACTTCCAGAACCTGAAGAAGTTGAGGTCGAACTTGACCCAAACGATGTCAAAGAATCCATTACAACCTCACAAGGCCCTGGTGGTCAAAATGTAAATAAAGTTGCGACGGCAGTACATCTTATCCACGAGCCAACTGGAATTGAAGTCCGCATGCAAGATACAAAGAGTCAGGCTCAAAATAGAGAGAAAGCATGGCAATTACTCCGCGCCCGATTATTTGAAGCCCAAAAAGCAAAAATTGATGCTGAACGATCTGAAAAAAGAAACTCCATGATTGGAAGTGGTAGTCGTGCAGAAAAAATCAGAACGTACCGATACAAAGATAATCTTGTCGTCGACCATCGAATTAGTGGCAACTACAACCTTTTAGAAATCATGTCTGGCGAGTTACAACAAATGACAGACCAACTCATAGAAGCAGAAACAGCAAGACGATTAGCGGAGTTATAAACAATCGATGTTACATCCAGATGAAACTGTAAACGTAGATCATGTCATTCCAATAGTTGTCGGCACACACCTCAGAGCAGAACTTGGTGATCGACGACGTGGATATTACCTTGGCGAAGCGATTGTCAATTGGATGGAACAACAACAAATTCCAGGTCCCCCTTGGCCTTTGGTCTGCAGTGACATGTGGTATTTGAATCAAACAGAACTTCGAATTCGCCCCACAATTTGTATTGGGCAACCTGAGCTCAATGCTGCAACTGCTGCGATCTCTCCCAAACTAGAAACGATTCTCTTGGAAGACCATGCCTACCGAATTCAGTGTGATTCTGAGTTCATTGACTTAACTTGCTGTCTCTGGGGGATTGATGACGCTCACACAAACCAATGTATTGAGCAATTCATCAAAAACGTACTTCCAAACTTCCTAGGATCAATTTTTGGCGTTTCTGTTGAAAAATGATCGAAACTCGCGTACCCTGTCGTTGCGCATAAGCATTGGGGGGAACCACCTTTCTTTTTTGACGGATCTACCCCTCACATGAAACAAAATATGACAACTCAAAGAACCGGATTTACACTCATCGAGATTCTCGTTGTGATTGCAATCATTGCTGTACTCGCAGGCATTCTTCTTGCGGCGCTCAGTGGTGTTCAACAAGCAGCAAAGAAAACGAAAACTTCTACTCTGATGCAATCCTTCGGCCGAGCGTGTGATGAGTTTGCCCTTGATCATGGCCGATACCCCGGCCTATTACCAGATTCTGTCATTGACGGTACAACGATTACATCAACCCAAAATGCCTTACTTGAACTCATGGGTGGCGCACGAGTGAAGAGTACTCAATCGACTGCTTCTGTCATTTCAGAATATGACGATTTTCTTGATTCCACTTCTGTTCCAGAATTTACAGTGAACGGTTGGTCACTTGCTTTTAACCCAAATCGATTTGGTGAAGGACCTTGGATTAATGGGCGAGTATATGAACCCTATTTCAGTCCAAAACAAGATGATTTGTCTTACGAACCATACGACACCAATAACCCAGATGATTTTTCCTTTCCATCTCTTGTAGATGCTTGGGATACGCCAATCATCTACCTTCGATCGGTGAGAAAAAGCGGTCCAATCTTTTGCGATCCTCTAAACGAATTAGATTCTAATTATTCACTTCCGCAATTTGAACTTCGGTTATCTGCATTAGACCAATTCTTAGAAGGTGCGACGAACGCGAACAGTAGCATCATTGCCCCGAGTGTACAAAACCAAAGCCCAGAAAAAAGAATGGCTTGGCTCACACTTTTACTCGCTCACCCCACATTCTGGGAAGTTGACTCCTACCCGAGTGCCTCAGATTGTGTTTCAGGAACAGCATGGGGCACAACTCGTGGTCGGTATCTATTGATTTCTGCAGGACCAGACACGACATTCCTCGAAGTCGGGAACGAGCAAGTCCATACAGACCAGGAAGTTGACCCAACCGACCCGTTTAATAGCTTATTAGATTCTGATGGTGGCACCGTCACACCAACAATGATGGAATCATTTGATGATGTCAT
>CAZVVI010000027.1:30017-31005 GCA_964630505.1 uncultured Isosphaeraceae bacterium
GTCCCGGGGGGCGCGTAAATCTGGGGGTCCTTGCCGTGGGACTCCCCCTCGACATGACCCCCCTTTTTCTTTACGCAAATAAATTCTGAGCGTCTATAAACTCAATCACTTTTGCTACACATGTTTCTAAATCATCTTCATGTGTTTTGATGTGTAATTCTGCATTTTCTGGTGCTTCGTATGGAGCATCGATACCGGTGAACCCTTTGATTTCGCCTGCACGTGCTTTTTTATACAGACCCTTTGGATCTCGTTCTTCCGCTGCTTCAAGTGAAACATCAATGTAGCACTCATAGTATGGCACATTATTTTCAGCATGTAGTGCACGTACAGCATCGCGGTCTTCAGCATAAGGGCTAATAAAACTTGCAATCGAAAGAATGCCTGAATCAGCAAACAACTTCGACACTTCACCAATGCGGCGAATGTTCTCAGTTCGATCCTCAGGTGAGAATCCAAGGTTTTTATTCAAACCCATTCTGATGTTATCACCGTCAAGGCGGTACGCATGATGACCACGATTCATCAGCACTTGCTCAACTGCAACTGCAATTGTGCTTTTGCCAGAACCAGACAAACCTGTGAACCAGAAGGTTGCGCCCTTTTGACCCATATTCTTTTCACGTTCTTCAGCGGTTACTGTGCCTTCGTGAAATGTGATGTTCGTTGCTACTTGTTCAGCCATTTGTTTTTCCTTTGATGTATGAATTTAAATTTCAGATTATTCTGAGGTTATGCGGTTACTGTTGATGTTGCCCACTCAATGAGTACGTCTGCAACTTCTGGTCTTGAAAATTCTGCTGGTGGTCGTTCACCTTTTTCGAGAAGTTCTCGAACTTTTGTTCCTGACAAGAAGATTTGATCGCCTTCTAATTTAGGGAACGTCTTCGAACTTACCATGCCCTGCGCTTTCTTTGAGTATGCTGCATGTTCAAATTTAAGTGGAGTTACACCAATTTCTTCAGCAGTAAAGTTATCAAAGATATTT
>CAZVVI010000028.1:0-6778 GCA_964630505.1 uncultured Isosphaeraceae bacterium
TGATGATGACTCAGACGACGACTCAGATGATGACTCAGATGACGATGACTCCGATGACGACTCAGACGACGACTCCGATGACGATGACTCAGACGATTCAGATGATGAAGATGACGACGAAGATGAAGAAGACGAAGAAGACGATGCAACCGCAGAAGAAGCTCAATATAACGGTGCAATTAACAATGCAATCGAGTGGACGACTGCTACGCCCATCGAAGTTCGTGCCGCAACAAATGGCCTCTTCACCGACATCGAAGTGATGCTGTATGACACAACTCTACATCACATCGTTGATGTAAAAGTTTCAGGCGAAACGAACGAAATTGCTTCAATCGCTACGTATCAAGCTGGGCCTAGCCAGTTAGATAAGATCAACAACATTATTGCTGAATTGTCTTTTGCAACTGTAGATTTTGCTGATGCAATGAATATAGCAAAAACAATGTATCCAAATTCATCTACACATATGAGTGCGTTGAATGTTACAAACAATACGTTACTGTTTAACCTTGATCAACGAGAGGGATTAAACACATTGTACGTCGACGTCAATGCATCAACAGGAGAAGGATCAAATGGTACTTCTCAGGCAGATATCCTTGGAGATTTCAATGGTGATAGTGTAGTTAACATCAGCGATCTTCTTGAATTGATGATTATGTGGGGTGAAACAAACCCAATGTATGACTTGAATAATTCAGGTACAGTTGACACTGGTGACCTTCTGGTCATTATCGGTGCAATGTAATTTATAGATAGTAAGACCACGACTGTCTTACTTCGTCCAATCAGGACTTACTCACAGCCCGCTAGCAATAGCGGGCTGTGTTTTTTTACACAACAAGTTTTGTGAATTTCATCACTAAGAGAAATCAGTCCGCTGCGTTTGGTAACTCACGTTTGCTAGGGTAAAACACAACAAGCATCAAGAAGCATGCAATCGCGAGCCACATTGGAACTGAGAATAGTGCTGAGTAATCCATTGCACCATCAACCATCGCCCATTCACCAACGAGTGCTGTAGCAAACAAGCTTCCGACAATAATTCCAACTCCTACAATCACAAGATTGAAAAAGTTTTGCGCTGTCGCCCGCACATCTTTGGAGCAAAACTCATCCACGACCATAAATGCGACGAAAATGAAACAGCCGAAGCAAATCCCATGCAAAGCCACACCAATTACTATTGGGATGAGGCTTGGGAAATACGCAAAAATTGCCATACGAAGTCCATATGCAATAAGTCCCGTACACAACAGCGTTTTTTTACTAAATTTGACTGCTAAGATTGGCATGAAAGCAAGGACAACAATTTCACTCATTTGTCCAATGGTCATTAACCCACCCCCACCAACACCTAGAACCGTATTTATTCCATTTGCAAAAGAATTTGCAGCGTCGCTTCCTGCAGCATTCTGAATACCAGTCACAAAATCGCTCGTGTACACAAAATAAAACTGGTGGATAATGCTAACGGGAACTGCAATGATGAATAGCGTGACGAGGGGTTGCATGCGTATCTCACGCAGTGTTTCAAGCCAAGCAAATCTGTCCGAATCGTTTTTCGTTGGTGGAGTTTTGGGTAATGTTAAACAAAAGAATCCCATGATTACACCAAGAACTGCACTGATTGTAAATGCAAATGCCCTGCCAGCATCTTGTGCTGCTGTAATTTCTTCGATTGAAACATCCGTTGGTGTTGACCAAATTCGTAGATATTGCCCTACTGCGATTCCTGCAACTATCCAGCCCACTGTTCCCCATAATCGAACCTTTCCAAAATCTCGATCGCGGTTTGGAAGATGGTGAAATGCGAGTGAGTTTGTTAACGCGATGGTAGGTGCATAAACGAAACCGTACACTCCAGACAGAATTGCAAATTGAATAAAGGAATCGGACGTACCTAGCATGTAGACAAGTACTGCCCCAATAAGGTGACTAATGCTCAACAACTTTTCTGTTGACATCACTCGGTCTGCAAGTTGTCCAGCGATAAATGGTCCAAAAATTGCACCAACCGCTCCAGCTGATAAACAAAGACCCGTTTCCGTTAGAGTGAACTCTCGATATCCGAGCAAGAACGGATATAGAATTGGCAACCACGCTCCCCAAATAGCGAATTGCAAAAACATCATGACGGAAAGGCGAGGTAACAAGAACGGTGAGGTTTTTTGATTCGTTTTTTGATTCTCCATATTTCTATTGTAAACGAACATTCAATTCACTTACGACGATTAAACTTCCGTTTTCGCTTACCGCCCTTGCTTTTCGACTTCCCTTTCGAAAACTTTGGTCTTGAAGCAGTATTTTTCACAACTGAAATTGCTAATTTTTCTCCAGCAACTTTCGTATTTTTCAGGTCGTTGAAGATCTCTTTTGGCATCCCAAACGGGAGTTCAACAAAACTAAAACGATCATGTAACTCTATACGACCAATCTCTTTATCTGACAAACCAGCTACGCTTGAAATCGCTCCAACAATACTCGCAGGTTTCACCCCATGTGCCTTCCCTACCGAAATATGGAATCGCTCCATACCTTGCGTAACAGGGTCACTTTTCTTTTTCCGGTCCTTGCGTTCTCTACGCTGAGGTTTATCTCGCCGTTGGGTCCGTTCAAATCGAGGAGTATCTTCTTTCTTTAGTACGAGCGGAGAATCTCCTTGTGCCATACTAGCCAGTGCGACCGCAATCTCTACTGGTGGAATGTCATGCTCAATTGCATAGGATTCCACAATTTCAGCGAATAAGTCCAAATCGTTATTGTCTGCGAGGGTATCGGTAATTCTCTGCTTAAACTTTTCAACTCGTCGTTCATTTACTAATGAGTGACTTGGTAAATCCATTCGCTCAATTTTTTGACGTGTTGCTTTTTCAATCGAACGGAGCATTCGTTTTTCTCTTGGTGAAACAAAGAGAATTGCATCACCTTCTCGCCCTGCCCGAGCCGTCCGTCCAATTCTGTGTACATAAGACTCGGCGTCATAAGGGACATCATAATTAATGACGTGACTAATCCGTGGGACATCAAGCCCTCTAGCTGCAACATCCGTTGCAATCAGAATATCTAATTTTCCAGATTTCAATTTATTGATTGTTGCTTCACGCAACGTTTGTGGCATATCTCCATTCAGTGCCTCTGCAGCATAACCTCTTGCTTCTAATCGTTCTGCAAGTTGGGTCGTCATTATTTTTGTGCGTGCAAATACCAATATGCCATCTGTGTCTTCCACTTCTAGAATCCTAGTCAGTGCATCGAGTTTATGCATACCGCTGACCATCCAATACCGTTGACGAACAGTATCAACTGTTGCACTTTTGTCTTGAATCTTAATCAGCGCAGGATCTTTTAAATACTTTTGGGCAATCTTGCTGATTTGTTTTGGCATTGTTGCTGAAAACAGTGCTGTTTGATGTTCGGTTGGAATTTGTTCAAGCACCCACTCAACATCATCAATAAATCCCATTCGTAGCATTTCATCAGCTTCGTCTAACACAAGGCATTGCAAATGATCGAGGTTCATTGATCCCTTACGCATGTGATCCATCACTCTTCCGGGTGTACCAACAACAACATGAACACCGCGATCGAGCGCTCTAAACTGAACGCGATAATCTTGCCCACCGTAAATCGGTACTACGTGGAACCCCTTCAAGTGATTTGCATATTTTTGAAATGCCTCAGAAACTTGAATCGCCAACTCACGTGTGGGCGTAAGCACAAGTATTTGCGGGCTGCGTTGTGCAATATCAATTCGAGAAAGCAGTGGTAATGCAAATGCTGCGGTTTTGCCTGAACCTGTCTGTGCTTGTCCAAGAATATCTCTTCCCTCTAATAGAGGTGGTATAGACTCAACTTGAATTGGAGACGGCGCTTCGTACCCTAACTCAGAAACTGTTGTGACAAGGGCATGCTCAAGGCCAAATGCATCGAAAGATGGAATAGTGTTTGTAGACATAAATAGAAAGCGAATCGCTTATTCTACCAGAATCGCTACTGCGAAACCCACTCGATAGCACCCTTAATGTGCTGTAAGAATTGAGGGTCCGAATAACTTTCTTCTGTGTGCCCCCCTCCTGTGTAGAAACTACGACCATCTTTAACTTCTCTACACCATGCGATGGGTCTTCTGCCGTCATCATCTTCTATTTCGAGTAGAACAGTAACATTTTCTGGAGTTCGGTCGTAGCAGTACCACTCATCTGTGCGATTCCACGGAGTTGATAGATGCATTGTCGAAGGATGATTGGTAACAACAACATCAACATCTAGAGGTTTGATTGCACGATGGAAATCAAATTTCGCACCAACGAGTGTGTCAATGTACCACTCAAATTCATACTCACAGTTTGTTGCTGAGTGTATTCCAACAAACCCACCGCCTTGTTCTACGAACGTGCGAAGGTGCTGTTGTTCTGCTTCATTAAGTACATCGAGTGTTGGGCTTAGAAATACGACAACGTCATACTTAAATTCTGAAATGTCTGATGAATCTTCGGTATGTGTTACTGCAAAACCTAAATCCTCGCTGATTGTCGTAATTGCAATTGCGCCTTCTTCTATAGAGTCGTGTCGGTATCCACTCGTTTCTGAGAAAATGACTAGATGTTGCTTTGATGTACAACCAAGTAAGAAGGAAGAGAATAAAAGTACTAGAGAGCGACCCATGTTTGGATTTCCTCACTCTTTAACACTGCGTCAATGAACTTGATACTTGCAAGACCTTCATCAACCCCGACTATTGCAACATCTTCTCCTTGCATTTTGTCTGCACAGTCTTTGTAGATGTTTCCGAATGCTTCGATGAAACCAGCGGGATGACCTGCAGGGGCACGATTTACACCGCAAAAGGAAATAGTTTCGGTGCCATCAGAAGCAGTGAATTTCAATTCATCGCATTGACTATGCGACCACGATAGTGAGCCCTTGTCACCCCACACTCGTATGGAAACATGATTTCGCTCGCCAGTGCACACTTGTGAGCACACGAGGTCGCCGATGACTCCATTTTCCATTTTTAATTGTACGCATGCGTGGTCATCGACCAATCTTCCATCAACAAGGGTGTACACATCTCCACGAACGTGTGTGATGTTGCAGTCTGTTATAAACCGTGCAAGTTGTTCGGCGTGGCTACCGATGTCACCCAAGGCACCTGCGCCGCTTTTATTGGGGTCTGTTCGCCATGAAGCTTGTTTTTGACCTTCTCGTTCTATCGGATCTGCAAGCCAGCCTTGTCTGTAATCAACACTTATTGTGCGAATGGTACCGATTTCACCTGCATGGATTCGTTCCCTCATTTGGCGAATCATTGGGTAGCCAGTGTAGGTGTATGTCATCGCGAGTAAATTTGATGGATTGGAATGAGCTACCTCTGCAAGTGCAATTGCCTCGTCTAGCGTTCGTGTCATTGGCTTATCAAGAATGACGTTATATCCTTGTTCCAATGCTGCTGTTGATATTTCTGCATGCGAGTCGTTTGGCGTCACAATGATTACGCAATCGACATTGTCTTTTTCTTCTTCTAACAATTCTTGCCACGATCCGTAACCCTTGATGCCAAGTTGTTGGGAACTTTTAAGTGAGCATTCGGTGTCAGAAGAAAGTGCACCTGCAACGAGTTCATATCTATCGTCTAACCGCATTGCCATACGGTGAATCTCGCCAATAAATCCACCGATTCCACCTCCAACCATTGCCGCCCTAATTTTGTTCATGATTGCTCCGAGAACGCTGCATCAAATGCTTCCCCAGAGGGAGGAATCACATCAATCGAATGAAGATAATCGATGGATTCCATTGCACCTTGTCTTCGATCCATCCCTTCATCCTCCCACTCGACTGAAAGAGGTCCGTCATATCCGATTCGGTTGAGCGTTCGAACGATGTCATCAAAATCAACGTCTCCCCTTCCAACACTTCTAAACTCCCAACCTCGGCGATGGTCACCAAAAGGAAGATGAGAGCCGAGGATGCCACACTCACCATCGCTGCGAACTGCAACATCCTTTGCATGTACATGGAAGATATGATCTGGAAACGTGTCAATAAATTTCGCTGGGTCTATGCCTTGCCAGAGTAGATGGCTTGGATCAAAGTTAAAACCAAATGCTGGGTGAAAATCAATCGCTTCGAGTGCTCGCTGTGCTGTTGCGATGTCATACGCAATTTCAGCGGGGTGTACTTCAAGAGCAAACTTCACTTCGTTCTTTTCAAACTCATCTAAGATCGGTAGCCATCGCTCACTGAAGTCCTGAAATCCCTCCTCAATGATATTTCCGGGGGTAGGTGGGAAAAAGTAAAACTTTCCCCAAATCGATGAGCCTGTAAATCCATTCACGACTGGAACACCAAAGGCTTTTGCTGCCCTTGCAGTCTGTTTCATCTCTTCAGCTGCACGCTGACGAACACCTTCTGGCTCGCCGTCGCCCCACACAGATTCTGGAAGAATCGATTTGTGACGTTCATCGATGATATCGCACACTGCTTGCCCGACAAGGTGATTTGAAATGGCAAAGCACTCAAGATTGTGCCCCCGAAGTAGTTCCCATTTCGCTTGCAACGCTTCTGGGGAACCATGCACATCAAAATGGTCACCCCAACACGCAAGTTCAAGCCCGTCATACCCACAATCAGCAATAAACTTCGCCACTTCATCAAGCGGTAGGTCCGCCCACTGCCCTGTAAACATCGTCATCGGTCGTGTCATACGTGTATCGTACCATCGAGGGTTGTTTTGGGGGGGGGGCCCCGGCCCAAGCCCCAATTACACCAC
>CAZVVI010000028.1:6788-7575 GCA_964630505.1 uncultured Isosphaeraceae bacterium
AAGGGTTAGCTAACCAGGGCGGGGCTGGCCTGGGGTCAGACCCTCGACATGACCCTATTCACTCCACTCAATGTGTTCATCAAACAGGGTGTCACATTTCAACGATGTACGCACTTGTTCAAGCATGTCATCTTCGAGAAGTTCTCTAGACCACCATTTATCCTTCATTGGTGTAAACCACCAACTAGGTTCGATCAAAAAATTTGGACGGTATCCTCTCGCTCGAAGATAGGCACTCGACCAACGCCATTGTTCTTGTGAATCAACTAAATTTGCTTTGACTGGATTCTGTTCAACATACATCCATGTTTTTGCAAGTTGGAAGCCGTTATGCACTTCTTTTGCATAAAATCTATCCTGCCACAGACGGCCAGATCGCTCATATATTTTATTGTAATACTGGGAGTAAATTCCTTGATACCATTTAGCCCAATTGCTGATTTCTGATTCTTCTATTGCTTTGATTAGAATATGAAAGTGATTCGGCATTAAAGCGTGAGCTACAATTGGTACGTTATACTTTTCACTTGCTTTAGATAGTAATTCCATGAATTTCTGATAATCACTTTTGCAATGAAAGATCATACATCTACCAACACCCCTGTTAACAGTATGATAAAAACGACCAGTTTGAAACTGCCTCAATTTTCTTGCCATACGAGGAATGTAATAGAACATTTCCTTGAACCCCAGGAAACTTGCTAAATATCTTTAATCAGAAAAAACTCATGTCGAGGGGGCTGTTGGGGGTGGGGGCGCCCGCCAGCGCCCCGCGACGCCCCCGCAC
>CAZVVI010000028.1:7585-28139 GCA_964630505.1 uncultured Isosphaeraceae bacterium
TTGCGGTGTATTGTGGGGTGGCCCCCCCATTAAAATCCACCCTCGACATGACCCTCAATTGAGAGGTGTGATGGTGATATTGCGGAAGGAGACGATGTCGCCATGATCTTGGAGTGCGATGTGGCCAGTTTTCGCTAAACCATAGAGTGGCATGTCTTTGAATTTGCTTGCAGCGACTCGGGCTTTCCAATCCTCAGACCAGAGCTCATATTCAAGAAGTTTTGTGCCATTGAGCCAATGCTCAACATGAGGACCGTCAACGACAAGTTTGACATGGTTCCACTCGCCAACTGGCTTCGTCACATCTTCGCAGGGAGCGTGAAGTGCATAATTTGAGCCAGCACTTGTTTCAGGTCTCATTGCGTCTTTATGGGCAACGTTGTCCAAGACCTGCATCTCAGGTCCGCCAAGCCAAACGTAGTCATGGGCTTCGTTCACGTGAAAGAAAATTCCGCTGTTTCCGCCTTCTGAAATTTTCCAATCAAGTTCAAGGATGAAGTTATCGTATTCTTTATCAGTCACAATATCTCCACCACCCTTGATATGCGTGAGAACTCCATCATCAGATAATTTCCAACTCTCAGGAAGCGAATCTTTTTTGAAGCCACGCCACGTCGGTGTTTCAGATTTTTGTGGACCACATCCGACAAACAAAATGCTCAGAACGATAAGAAGTATATATTTCATCCGTGTAAGATAGCAAGAGTTACTTCTGTTGGTAGATTGTAACTGTCTCACCAGCAGAGATATCACTGACTTGTTGGACTGTCCCATCAGACCAAGTGATTTCGACATCTGAGATACCATCCTGTTGACCTAAACCAATGTGTACCGTAGGATCATGGGCAGAGCAGAATCCACCTCCAGAACGAACCTCTCTGCGGATTAATCGATCACCGAGACTGAATCGAACAACCGCATCTTGTGCTGGAGATCCATGTTTATTGACCAATTTCAACTTCCCATATCCCCCATCTTCAGGATTCTGATTGATAAGCAAGTATGCAGGAGCATCTCTATTCACCACAATAATATCAACTGCTCCATCATTGTTTACATCACCATAGGCCAAACCTCGGCTTGTATGCATAGCACTTTTGAACAACACTTCTTCAAATTTACCCCCAGGAAGTCCCTTGATAAGTAGATTTCGCTCTGCGTATGGGTCATCTTGGTGCACACTATTTGGAATTTGCACTTTCCCATTCGACATATACAAATCTAAATACCCATCGTTATTTAAATCGCGAAATCCCGTACCAAACCGAGTGTACGGTCTAGTAACAGATGACAAACCACTTCTAGGCGTACCATCCTTGAACCAACCTCCTTCATTAATAAAGAGCGAGTCTGTTTCACCTGAAAGATTTACTACGATTAAATCAAGCATTCCATCATCATTTACATCAGCGAAGTCAGTCCCCATTCCCGCCTTTGGCTCCCCATTTGAGTCAACTGCAACACCTGAGACAATGGCATCATCAACGAATGTACCATCACCTTGATTCATCCAAAGTTGATTGTTCATCTCATCATTGGCGACAAAGACATCCAAATACCCATCGGTATTCACATCACCTACAACAACACCCAGCCCATTTCCCCACACCGTTCGGATTCCTGCCTCTTCTGATACATTTGTAAATGTTCCATCACCATTGTTTCGATAAAGTGTATCTTTCGCTGGAGCACGATATGATTGGGGATGGCAATAATCAAGTCGTCCCGATTTGGCTGGGCATTCCCGTTCTGTTTCTGGAGTCCAGTCAATGTAATTTGTCACATATAAATCTAAGTCGCCGTCCCTATCCATGTCAAAGAATGCAGAACTTGCACTCCACCGCTGTTCTCCAACACCAGCAAACTCTGTGACATCAGTAAATGTGCCAGTTCCATCATTATTGAATAAAAGATTTGCATTTACATTTGTGACATAGATGTCAACATCACCATCATTGTCATAATCCCCAGTTGTCACACCAGTACCAAACTGATTGTCGTCCAGCCCTGAACCAACTGTTCCGTTTGTAAAATGCCCAGTACCGTCATTTAGATACAACTGATTCACAAATTCAGTTTGCTCTTGACGCAAAAC
This sequence comes from uncultured Isosphaeraceae bacterium, assembly GCA_964630505.1. GTDB lineage: Bacteria > Planctomycetota > Phycisphaerae > Phycisphaerales > SM1A02. The sequence continues at coordinate 9,681 of CAZVVI010000028.1, forward strand.
TGAACCGCCTTGAACCATGTAAACATCAAGATCTCCGTCTCCTTCTACATCTAGCATCGCTACCCCGCCCATTGTAATTTCTGGATTGTATGGAAACTTTTCAAACCCAGACTCCCAAACAAAATCGACACCTCGTTCAATTGCTTCATCGGAAAACCAAGGACTAGGTTGCTCTAGATGTTTTATATCGCTTTGCTCAGAACACCCCAACAAATAGAATGTCACTATGAGTAAGAAAAATCTCATTCTTTAGATAATACACCAAGTAAGGATTTTGCCTGTTGGTGATCAGGAGCTATCTCTAACACCGCCATTAGTATCTCTTTCGTAATTTCAACTTCCTCTTGAGTCTGAAACTGTGTAACACGCATCCTTAACTTCGCAAGCAATACCATAGAAACTGTATCATTGGGCTCTTCTTTAATGAGTTCAGCATATTTCTGTAACGCTTGTCCGACTTTTCCCTGTTTTGCATCACAAGAAGCATCCAGTCTACGCACAACTCGATTATCGTTTTCGTAGGATAAATATTCGTCAATGAGTCTACGTGCTTCTGATAGATTGTTTGCTCGCAACTGCTTCATAATTTCTTGACGCATTACATTTAACCCTACAACATGATTCACAACGACTTTGGTCCACGGATCAGCCCAAATGGGTTTCTTTAGCCCAGCCCTACTCCACGTCTCCCTTGATTTCTCTTCGTCTCCAGTTGCCCGATATGCTCTACCAAGAAGTTGATAGACATATCCGTCTGAGACTGCCTCTATCAACCAGTTGTGATTTAGAATCTGGATTGCTAACTCGGGATTCCCTTCCTCCAGTGCAATCCGCCCCTTTGCAATTTGTGTCTGGATGGAATTTGGTCTTTTCAACTCAGCAATCGAGATTTGTTCTTTGGCTAACTCAAGTTTCCCATTATCAATATACCAAAGCGCTAACTGCCAATGTGGAGCATCCATTTGTTCAGGAGCAACTTCTACTCCATTGGCAAGGGAATGCATTGCCTTTTCAACCTTGCCCTGATTGTTCTGAACGATTGCAAGCCGATACCAGCCAATGATGCGATCTGGGAATAACTCTACATACTGTTGGTATGTCTGTTCAGCAAGTTCATTCATCCCAGCTCCTTCATATGTCATTCCGAGTTCCATTCTTGGTTTAGGTGCATTTGGTTTTGCATCAACAGCATCAGCGAAGGTCTGTATCACTGGCTTTAGTATTGGGTCTTTAATATTTGAAGGACGAATTGCGTCTGGTCCACTCGGATTAATAAATGCATAGCCAACAAGGCCGATGAGCGTAGCGCTCAATGCAGCAATAACGAGTTTGTACATAGTTGAACCCATGAACACATTATGACATAACGAAAGAGTAATGTCATCTCTACGGCTATACTACTACTTCGATGAATAAACGCCCGATTATTATTCATGTTCCAAAAACAGGTGGGACAACACTTTTCATGGCTATCAGCGGTTCACCGAAACCACCCAGCCCGAATTTGTTGTATAGACACATTCAGATGTTCGGGGAGAACGATGAAATGAAATCGAATTGCGGTGACATCTTCGACGCTGAAACCAATTCAAAATACAAAGATAACCAAATCATCATGATGATTCGCAATCCTCTTGAACGAATTGAGTCTGAGTTTGGTTTTCTTGGCAATCGAGAAATGTTTCGAGAACTATGGCAAAACAACATTGGGAGTGAATACCCAAAATCGCTACTTGAATATATCGAACATCCGTCAAATGCAAACAGCATCTGCAGATTTTTACTCGGCATACCAATGTATACGAATGAGACTGTCACACCGGAAGGGTACGACAGCATTATTGCGGGGTTCGACAAACTTCCATTTGTCTTTGGAAGAACAGATCAAATGGCGGCAACAATTGCCAATGTATCACACCTTTGTGGAATTGAATTTGGTGACTCAATACCCAGATATCGAACAAGTTTATATAAACCTAAACGAGACGATGATTGGGAGGAAACAGCAAATTTGTTCGATGAGTTAAACTCGTATGACAATCAGTTGGTAAATGAAATACACCGACGGTTCGGTTGTCAGTTAAAGGACGTCCCTGAATCCACCACAGTCACATTTGAGGGTGATGAATATGATTCTCTGTACCCTTTCATTTGTGCAAATACGATTCGTTCACCTCTGGAAATCTATGCGAATGATTTAGACCAACCACGAACCCTTTACGACTGGATTGATCAAAACAAATCTAGTTTGGTGCCACTATTACAAGATTGCCTAGAAGATAATAATGGGGACGGCAGAGCATTTCTTGTGGACTGGTTAGAGCGGTCTATACCACAACTGATTGATGACCAAGAAATAACGATCAATGAGAAAGACCCATTACAAACACTTCGGTTTCTGACTGAATCAATTTCGCTAAAAAAACTCAAGAACCTATAACCGATAAAGCATCCTCTTGGGTCGGCTCCTGTTCTAAGATATGCTGAGCCATTTGCTTTGCTTCCTCAGTTAAATTCAGTGCAACTAGAATTTTTAATCGTAACACTTGCCATGTTAGTTCACCTTTACTCACACCGACACTTCTAAGTGAGTGTAATGCCTTTTCGTATTGCTTTGCTTCATAATATTGCTTTGCCAATTGGGCACGATCAGCTGAAATTGCTACACCTCTTCGAATCGCTAATTCTAGAGCATCTTTTCCTAATTCTATCAACCCAGCTTTTAAACAAAGTCGTCCATACAACCCAATAGCGTGATAGATACCCACTTTAGTAATGTCTATTTTCTTTAGTGCTTCTTGTCTTTTATCTGGATCAAATTGAAGTAAACATTTTGCAATCGATGTGATGAAAATATCTGGATATTGTTTTTCGATAGTATCAATTGCTGATTGTAGAAGATCTACTTTACCAAGTTGTTCTAAAGCTAGTATGAGCATCCAAAATTCAAAGGGTTTACCTTGCAATTGAATCAAACAGTAACTATTAAACTCGACTTCTTCCCACAATTCTTTTTTAAATGCAACTGAAGTCATTGTTATAAACCGCTGAGATATCAGGGTAATTCCTTGACTATCTTTTGAATCAACTAACTTCTTAATAAGTTCATTCCAATCTGTTTCATCTGAACTCGAGTGGGCAGGAAATGGTCTTTCTATTTCCAATTTGAATTCTTGCAAAAATGGCCACTCTGGTTGTTTGACACCTGCTGGGCATGGCAATCCAGCTAAAAGATAAGTAGCAGCACCAACTAATTCAAGATGGGGAATTGTGTTCGATTCAAATGAATAATCGTTTACGAGAAACGTAGCTCCGAATACACGAAGCGACTCTAGTTTCGAACCATCTTCATTGGTACGCCTGTGAAGAAGTAGCACATGTGTATTTGGGGAAAGAGCGTTAAGAAACGACTCTAACTTGTGCTGGTCCTCTTGCACTTGGCTCGAGGTTGGAGATTCTCTACCTATCCTTGGAAGTAGGATTCCAAGGATATCTGCATCGAGACATTCCTTTGCTTTTTCAAACTCTTCTGTTGTTGTGTATTTTGTCACTTGTGGGTCACCCAAGGTGGCAACCCAATTAATTAACTTCACATTAAGATCGGTATCATCCCAAAATGTTTGGAACCTTCGATCACTTCGTTGCGTTTCCCGAATCTGAAGGGTTTTGTCGTCAACTGTGTTTTTCGTCACGATACCGTGAACCAAAGGGCTTACGCCTGTAACTGCCGTAGTTGCAAGTGCCGCTGCTCGAAGTGGCGGAGATGCAACTGGGATGTGAATTGCAGACCGACCAACTAGAGTAATGGGTGTGCCTGCGAAAAGAGGACCATCACTCACAATGATGACTAGCTTTGTGTAGTGTTCATCGTTCATAGTGAACTATCCTACTCGACATAATTGATGATGTGTGTTTTGTGTAATTCTGGGCTTTCTAACGTTTTTGAAAAACCATCAGGCCATCGAACAACTGCTTGATGAATTGAATGGGTACCTAAACCAAAATGTACACGTGGGTCGTGTGAAGAAGCAAATCCACTTGCTGTCAAAACTTGAGCATTTAACTGAGTCCCATCATCAAGTTCTATTTCTACAGTTGCACCAATAGCATGGCTTCCGTGTTGATTTAAGATTTGAAAGGAAACCCAGTTGCCTCGATTCTCCACGACGTTCTTTAATATATATACAGGCGAGTTGCTGTTAACAACAACGACATCAACTCCACCATCACCGTCAATATCACCCGAGGCAACACCATGAGAACTTGCAATCAACATCTCGCTTGTTCCTCCAATTGGATTAACTTTAGAAAATCGAAGAGAATCATCCTGTTCAAACAATAAATTGGGTTCTGCAAGTGGATCAATCTTTGAATACGAATTTGCTCCTGAGACAACTCCTCCAGTTGTTACATACAAATCTAAACGAGTGTTATTATTAAAATCAGCAAATACGATTCCCCATCTTGTATATGCACGAGATTCTGCTGACAACCCAGATCGACGTGTCATATCTTGAAAAAAATCACCTTCATTTCGGTAAAACGAGTCCGATTCGCCATATATATTTGTGACGTATACATCGTGGTCGCCATCTTGGTCAATATCAACTGGCGTCGCCCCCATTCCCGCCTTCGCAGCACCTGAATCGTCCATCGCAATATTTCGATTCGACGCATCATCTACAAAGGTGCCATTTCCTTGATTGACCCAGAGGCGGTCGGGCATCGCATCGTTGGCAATAAAGATGTCCGGAAGATTGTCGTGTGTTAAGTCAGTGATGAAAACGCCTAGCCCAGTCCCCTTCACTTCAGATAATCCTGCTTGTTTTGTCACGTTGGTGAACGTGCCGTCACCATTGTTCATAAACAATATGTCATGAACCTCTGCTTCATAGATTGTTGGATTACAGTACGTCCGACGAGAGAGTGCATCTAAGCATTCGCGATCTGTAATGCGATCTGTATCTAGATATCGAGTGACAACTAAATCCAAATCTCCATCCAAATCTACATCGCCAAATGCTGAACATGCTGAGAAACCATCATCCTCCACGCCTGCTTGTACTGTAGTGTCCGTAAATTTTCCACCACCGTCATTTCGAAGTAATGCATTATCTCCTAAATTAGTGACATACAAATCTGTATCACCATCATTATCGTAATCGCCTGTGCTGACGCCAATGCCATACCCAGAATCGTTTGCCCCGCTTTCTACTGATCGATCGATAAACACTCCATCTTTATTTTCGTATAGGGCATTTCCCAGTTCGTTTTTACCTTGCACAATGTACAAATCGAGGTCTCCATCATTGTCAAAATCAAAAAGTGCAGGTGCGCCACCCGTCACTTCAGAAATGTGAAATTCTCCTTCTGCTCCATTGTTGTATGTAAAGTCAACACCCCAATCACGAGCAACATCTTCAAACCATGGACTTGTATCAGGGCTCGTCACATGACTCTCATCCTCTTTTTGTGAACAAGAGAAGAGTAAACAGATTGCACAAAATAAGATGATTTTCATTCTTCTGGTAATCGACTTTGGAGTTCTAACGCGATTTGATGGTTTGGATTTTCAGCTAGCAATTTTTGAATCGTTGCTTTCGCTTGAATGTAATGTCCCAATTCGATTTGAGCAAGCGCAAGAGATTGAAGCCCACTCTGACTTAAACTACCATTCTCTGTTGCATATGCAAGAGAGAGTTCGGCTTTTTCCCAAAGTTCAAGTTCATTGTATAAACGCCCAGCTTCTTCCCATCGAATGACTGCCTCTTCCTTTTTGCCTTGTTTCTTTGCAATAAGCGCAGCGATATCGTATGTATTTGGATTCTTTAAGTCGATATTTAGAGCAGTTTGTATACTCATTTCAGCATTTGCTAACTCGTTTTTTGCAATATAAACAGAAGCATACTGTTTCCAGTAATTAAGATTGGGCTCACCCTGTAATTCCTTTAGTAGTTGTTCGGCTTGATTCAATTGCCCTGATTTCTGTAATGCTATTGACAGAGCAACTCGAACGTTCACATGCTCTGGGTAAACTTTCAACGCTTTAATTAAGAAAGGAGTTGCTTTTTCTGATCCACCAAATTCATTTAGATGCAACGCATACACCGCGAGTTCTGCTTTACCTGCAATCAAGTTCGGTATATGTTTAAACATAGGATCTGGCCAGTCAGCTAATGGTGGTCCAGATTGCTGCAAAGTTAGTTCAGCCTTTTCCTGCATATCCAGTTGCCGGTAACATTGACTTGCAAGTGTGTAAATCCAGCGTGGTGCTGTATTGCTTTCGATGACTTCTTCCAAAATTGGAAGTGCTTCTTGATATCGCCCATCATCCATCATTGATTGTGCAAGAAGATATCTGGTTCCTATTCTTTCCGAATGTAACTCAAACGCTCTTCTGGCAAAACGTTCTGCTTCCAAGGTCTCACCTCGTTCAAGTTGCCACTTCGCGAGAAGTCTCCATCCCATGTCATACTCAGGAATCAAGGTAAGCGCAGTTTGAAGTGTTGCGATTGCTTCTTCCTGCCTATTAGCTTTCCAAAATGCAGTCGCTAATAGGTATGTCGCTTGTGGCATTTCTGGATTAATCGAGATGGCATGTTGGAATGACTGTGCTGCTTCACCGTAATATGCGTTTGCAAAGAGAGCAGAACCATGCCGCAGCCATTTCATCGGATCGTCTGCAGAACGTTCAAGGGCTTGACCTGTGTTCTGTAACAACCGTGCAACAGTTGGCTCAACTGCACTTTGATCTGTTGGATATGGGATACTGACTTGCTTTGGTTCCGGCTCAGAGCCCCCGCAACCAACAAGAAAAGCCGATATGAGTGCAATGAGGGCAATATTCTGCATCAACGCATGGTACTCGATGGCTGTAGTCAGGGTAATTGGGGGATTCCTCTGAATATTGCCTATTTTCACAATGCGTAGTTTCCCAATATTTTAGGCAAAATATTTCAATTATTTATCTTGACAAGCCTGCATAATTGTTACATCCTGTACATATGGTGGTTTGGGGTCATCTGTGACCCCTCCGCCAACTCAGGGTTTTTCGAGCAAACTGCAACAAAAACAGTGCTGAGTGAGGAGAGAAGAGATACTGGCATTCGCCACTCCTCAAACAATGTAGCTCTTTCTCAGGATGGTATTGCTCATAAGAGTAACACCCCCTTACAAAGGAATGTAGATGCCTTAAAGATCTACCGAGATTCGTATCAGGTCGACAACTGCTACGAGTGGGAGGACGATCGTATTAAACAGTTCAACGTGTCGAAGTTGAACAGAGAAGAGAATAGAGGAATTTATTATGAATAAGCGATTTATGCTTACAGCAGCTGGTGCAGCTGCAACAGGTATCGTCGGTTCAGCAAACGCTGAATTAGTCGATATGGAAAACGGCCTTGACCGTTGGTTTGGTGAGCACTCATGGCAAGTCATTAGTTCCGGTGGTGCTACAGTAGCTTCAATGGCTGGTGGTTCATACAACGGACTCGTCAGTGGAACATTTAGTTACGTAACAAACACTGCAACAAGTCAATTTGGTACTGTTTATGGTCAACTTGATCTAGCTGCTGGTGATTACACTGTGCTAATGCAAGACTCATGGGGCGATGGTTGGTCATGGGGTAGCTATACTGGCTATCTTGTGATTGGTAGTGGTTCAGGTACAGTAACAGGAAGTTCTGGTTCATTCAGCTTCAGTGTTGTTCCTGCTCCAAGTGCTCTTGCACTTCTAGGACTCGCAGGCATCGCAGGTTCACGTCGACGTAAATAATTTACGCTGACAAACCTCAGACTTATTAGTCTATAAGAGCAGGTCATCCCTTTTGGGATGACCTGTTTTTTTAGGGCAGGTGTGGTGACAGTCACTAGATGTAATCGCCAACGACATCGATGAGTGGACCGAGGTGTTTCTCGTAATTTTTCCAGCGACCACTAGAAGTGTTGTACATTTTTTTGTTCACTTGGTCATAACTGATTGTTCTAGCAATTCTTTTTGATTTGTGGAATTCCATGCAGTCTTCTTTCCATGGCACACCTAGAAACTCTATCAATCGTTCTGTCTCGCCTCTTTGATCTGCAACAAGATGCTCATAATGTAACTCCATCATTGGGATAGAGAGCGTTTGAAGCCAATGATCTGCTATTTTTTTCCGAGCAATCCACGTTAGACCTAAACTCTCAAGCGAATTTGTATAGAAGTGCCCCGACACAAGTAAATTTGTGGTGTAACAGGACACAGCGTTATCTAGTGGATGCCGATGTAACATTACTGCACGAGAACTTGGGAGGATTTTTGATAAGAACCCTAGTTGTAAACTCAAGTTCAATGCTTTGTTCGAAACAATTTTGGGCTGGTTTCCGATACCGTCATTTGCTGCTAAATATTGCTCGGAAAGTTTTGCGGCATCATCATGACGCATATCAATCATATTCGTTGGCCAAGAGTGAAACGAGTCCGTCAAACGGGATACTCTTAATTGCATCGTATGCCCAACTGACATTTCTCCACCATTGGAAATATCGGGGTGCATACTTAAAATTTGTTCGAGTAGACTTGTACCACTTCGTGGGCTACCAACGATATAAAATGGTTCCATTGTGGTGAAAGGCCCCTCTGCGAGCGCATTTACCAAGTCCGTGTTCATGAACTCAATCATCTCGTCGTACTGATTCAAATGCGATGATAAATCGAACGTGTTTTCATCAAGACTGTGTGCCTTCTTAGCAGTTAACCATGCTTTATCGTACTCTCCAACTCGGTCGTACGCTTTTGTTAATGTGAAATAATTTGCCATCAATTCTTGTGTTTCAAGACCGCCAGTTTCGTAATCAGAATTAAGAAGATCAATCGCTGATTCGTAGTTTTTTCTTGCTATCAACGCTCTAGATCTGATATTTATCGTTTTTGCTTCGTTGGGAAGTGTTGATATGTATTGATCGAGTAAATCTAGTTGACCGCTTCGTTCATACACTTCCGCCCTAAGTACATCTACCATTGTAGGATCAGCATCCGCAGACTCTGCTTGAGTCAGGTAATCAAGGGCTTTGTCAATATTCCCATACAGATTCCACGACCTTGCAAGCGGAATGAGAACTTGTACTTGGTTTGGGTCCTCATTGTTTAATTTTTCAAGAATGTTAATCGCACTTAAAAAGTCGTTCGTTTCGAGGGCGATATGGGATGACATAAATTGCAACTGTTTGGAATCCGGAAATATGGCGAGATTTTCTTCAATAGTTGTGCTTGCACTTAGAAACAACTTGCGTGAAATCATCTTTTTCACTGCTTGAATGGCTTCGTCTTCGGTATAAAATTGTGGCATCTACGTAGTATAATGGAGTACTTGTAAATCTGAATAACTCACCCGAAGATAAAGAACCCTCACATGGTAAAACAACCAACCGAAAACCCTACTGATTTGCCTCCATTAGATACTTCTAAAATCAGCATCGAGATTACAGCACTTGATTCGCCAGACTTCCAATTCGATTTTGAAGTTCCTGTTGAACTCATTTCAGAAATAACAGAAAGAATTCAAGGAGGAGGTCTCAAATATAACGAACAAGAAATGGGGCAACTTATCGTACAAGTTTGCCTTGACGAAGGGATGCAAAGACTTGATCGAGATTCAGCGTGGGGAACAAGTCTATTAACTCAGTGTGTTGGTAGATATTCTACGGATAAACCGTTCACCTTTTCTGCTGTTGTCGATGTTCTCCCAAATGAAGATTTTCCGATTGATTCGATTCCGATTCAACGCAATCAGTTCCAAGTAAATGAAGCCTTGATTGACACAGAATTGCAAGAACAGCGACTTCAATTTGGTACGAGAAAGGAACATTCTGGAGTACTCGCTTATGGTGACGAAATTACTTGTAAGGCAGTAATCACACTCTCTGAAGAGGTTGAACCAGTATTGTCTCTTGAATCCTGTACCATTCGCGTACCAAATGAAACTCAGCAATTCGTATTGGGCGGTCTTCCATTAGAAGAGGTCGGATCTCAATTACGTGGCATTGAGTCTGCTGAAGAATTATCATTTGATATTGTCTTTTCAGATCAATTTCCAGCGAAATCACTTCGTGGGAAAAAGGGGACACTAGAACTCAAAAATTGCACTTTTATAAGAATCTCTCCATCAACTGTAGATCATGTCCTTGAACAATATGGAACACCAAATGAGGCGATTCTCCGAACTCAAATCAAAATGTCATTACAACATAATTTTGACCGTGAAAACACGAATTTTATGATACACCAGTTGTATGATTATCTTCTGGAAAATGTAGACATTCCAATATCTAAACGAATTGTGAATAAAAACTTCGACGATTTTTGTAAAAAAGAAATTGATGCGACCGGTGCAGGAGAACTCACCGAAGAACAAAAGAATATGCTTCTTGCAAAAGCAGCGAGACTTGTAAAACGAATGACCATTAATGCTTGGCTGCAAAGATCGTTTAAACTCGGGGTTTCAGAAGATGACGTCGACAAACAGGCTGCGATTCTCGCTGAGGAACGCAGAGTTCGACCGGCTGATATCAAGGAAGAGTTCCTTACAGAAGACAAAATTAGTGTTCTTGGCAACATGGCTACAGAGCGAAAAATTTTCGAGCGGTTAAAAGACAAGATGGTCTTTTCTGATATTTAGTGCGCCGATTAGATGTAGTTTTTGAACATATCCTGTACTGGTTCTAGGTGTTTCTCATAATTCTTCCAGCGACCAACTGATGTGTTATACATCTTTTGATTAACTTGATCAAAACTGATTGTTCTTGCAATTTGATCTGATTTGTGAAAATCCATGCACCCTTCTTGCCAAGGTAAATTTAAAAACTTTAGAATTCGTTCTGTCTCTTCTCTCTGATTTGCAACAAGTGATTCATAATGTAACTCTAAGGTTGGAATCGACAGAATATCAAGCCACAATTCTGTTAATTTATTTCGTGCTATCCATGTTCTTCCAATAGTATGAATTGAATTTGTATATGGCAATCCTGCTGCAAGTAGGTTTGTAGTAAAGCAAGAAACAATATTATCAAGTGGATGACGCTGAAGAAAAATTGCTCTTGAACTCGGTAAAATTTTAGAGAGGAATCCAAGTTGCAAATGCAAATTCAACGCTTTGTTCGTGACAATTTTTGCGCCATTCCTAAAAATTTCACAATTGGAACAATATCGTTTTGAAAGTTGATCCGCATCAGATTCCTTCAAATCAATGAGACTCATCGGCCATGAGTGATATGAGTCTGTAAGTGATGCCACTTCAGATTGAATGAGCGTACCTGACGACATCTCGCCTCCATTTTCGATATCTGAATGCATTCCCAAAATTTGCTCAAGCAGACTCGTGCCACTTCTAGGATTCCCCACAATAAAAAGTGGTTCAAGTTCCGTTTGAGGACCTTCAATGAGTACGTCTAGAATTTCCTTGGTCATAAACGATCGCATTTCATCAAATTGGGAGAAGAATTCCTGTTCATCAAATGGGGAATGATCACATTCATGTGCTTGAGATGCTGCTTCCCATGCCTTGTCATACTCTCCGAGTCGGTCATATGCTTTACTCAAAAGAAAACAAAGTTTTGTTTTTTTAATGTCGTCTTGTCCAATATCGAGAAGTTTTTGAATGTAATCTACAACTTTCGAATACTCTTTTTTTGCAATCTGAATCCTTGCCAGCAATCTGTCGTAGTTCCCATTCCCTTTGGGGATTTCAGTAATCTCATTAAGGACTGCTTCCGCTTCATCTGTACGATTGTGTCTCTCTAACATATCTGCAAGTGTCAGCATCGAATGAAGAGAATTGCCGGACAATTCTCTTGCTCGTTTGCAGTACTTAATTGCTTTATCTAACTGCCCCAATCGAGACCAAGCGACTGCTGAATCAATGAGTAATTTCGGATTATTTGAGTCCTTCTGTAGCAAAGAATCATAAAGAGCAGCTGCAGCATAAAAATCTCTAGATTCTGTTGCGATTCTCGCCTCTAGAAATTGCAATTCTTTTGAATTTGGATGTGCTTGAATCCCATTTTGAAGTGTGCTCAAAGCAAGCTCACGCATGTTTTTTTTGAGCAGTTCCTCGACGGTGTTCACCGTGCTTTCTACACTTTGATTTTGGGGCATGTGCTGATTATAGTCATGCTCAGAATTGGTGGTATTATTCACACTATGGATTACTTGACTACAGAAGAACATACAAAACTCACCGAAGAACTTGAGGCATTGATTGCAGAAAGACCAATTATCTCGGACAGAATTGGAACGGCTAGAGCATTAGGTGATTTAAAAGAGAATGCAGACTACCACGCTGCCAAGGATGATCAAGCGCACAACGAGCGCAAAATTAAAGACCTTGAAAAAAGGTTGTCTGAGGCAACTGTTGCTGACACTGAACACGTTCCTGAGGATATGGTCTTTCTCGGCACCATCGCCAAACTCAAAAACCTGAGCAATAACAAAGAAGATTTGTACATGCTCGTTGGTGAATCGTCTGGACGATTCGACATGGACTATCTTGAAGTCACAACAAACTCCGAACTTGGGATGGCTATTTTCAAAGCAAGAATTGGCGATACCGTTGGTGTGAACCTCCCAGCAGGGCGTACTGAGTTCGAAATCGTATCTATCGAATCGTGACTGTCACACAGAGCGAGTCCTCGAGCGACAGTGACAGTCACACCCGCCTAAGTTCCCCACCAAGGAAAGTCGATGGTCATGCAATCATCGATTGCGAGCAAAATGATGATGACGATTGTGGGCACATTCCAAAACCGTTGATACCGTTCCCGTAACCAAGCAATTATGCCTGCGATGAGCATCACTTTGATTATCCATAACATTCCAAATTCACTCAGATTACTAAACACCCACGTTTGACGCTTTGGGACAAGCCACTCAAATGGGGTAATGACAGTCCAACCCGCCATATCGAACAACATGGATAGCGCGAATACTTTGATCGCTTCAGCTATGTCGATAGACCAGCTTTTCCAAACAAAACCAGTTAGTTGTAATACAGCGATTGGGATTGTCACGAGCATCTGCAGTGCGATTCCCTGCACTATCCCAATCCAACGAGATTGACATGATTTCGCAGCAATTGCAGTAATAAACACTGCTAGCACAAGCACATATGCAAACAAAGTTATTGAGATCATTGCTTTTTCGCCAAGGTGTACCGAAGATAGGTCCCTTTCGCACATAACTGAGCAACTCTAAACCCTGTCCAACCATCAAGCCAACCAAACAACAAAATGTAACTACGGAAAAAAGTCCAGAATCCTCGAGCAATCGCTTTCCCTTTGGAACCCTTCCTTCCTTTCGCGCTTATCGTTGCATACGACACCATTTTTTCTTTCGCGTCTTCAATTGTCGTCACGCTATTATGAATCAAAGAATGTTTAAATTGACCAGTCACACCTTTCACTTTAACCCGTTCGTGAAGTTGATCATTTGTAAACTCACCCTTCCCACGTTTAAACAACCTCAGCACCTTATCTCTACCCCAATCTCCAAACCTAACTTTTTTTCCACAAAAAGTGGTTTTCCGTGGAATGTCATAACCATCGTTCACTGGATGAACGATGGTTTTCTTCATCTCAGAAGCTAACTCTTTAGGAACAACTTCATCTGCATCAATTGAAAATACCCAGTCGCAAGTTGCTTTTGAAAGTGCCAAGTTTTTTTGGGGACCGAATCCATGCCAATCTTCTGAATAAAATTTCGCGTTGTATTCTTGTGCAATTTCTGGTGTTCGATCGGTGCTTCCGTTATCCACAATAATTATTTCATCTGCAAATGAAACGCTTTTCAAACACTTAGGAAGGTCTGCTTCTTCGTTTTTTGTAATGATGATGACGCTAAGGGTTGCCATAGGTACGCTATGTTAGGTACGGTAACACAGTATGGAAACTCTCATCATCGCCTTGGTTGCAGGATTTGGATTTATTCTTGCATACCACACATACGGGAATTGGCTTGGGAATAAAATCTTTCGATTATCTGCATCGAGCATTTGTCCTTCGACAGCTTTGAGAGATGATGTGGATTTTGTACCTACACCCCGTTCGATTATCTTTGGACATCACTTCACTTCAATTGCGGGCACTGGTCCAATTGTCGGCCCAGCAATCGCAGTGATGTGGGGTTGGCTCCCAGCACTTTTGTGGGTTGTGTTTGGATCAATTTTTGTTGGCGCAGTTCATGATTTTGGCTCACTTGTTGTCAGTCTTCGAAATCAAGGAAAAAGTGTTGGAGACATTGCAGGCGATCTCATTTCACCAAGAACTCGCATGCTATTTCTTCTTGTTTTATTTTTAGGATTAACAGTCGTCCTTGCCATTTTTGGATTGGTCATTGCTGCGGTCTTTAGAATGTACCCATCTGCAATTTTCCCCTGCATCGTTCAAATTCCAATTGCTGTATCCATCGGCTTGTGGCTACATCGCAGAGGCATCGCGATTCTCATTCCTTCGCTTCTTGCCCTTGTTGTCATGTACTTCACGGTCATTTTTGGAAACGATGGAGTTCTTGGCCAGTTGAATTCAACACTCGCAACTTTGCCAACCATAGTTTGGGTCTTCATATTACTTGGATATTCTTACATTGCTTCGGTGCTTCCAGTTTGGTCGTTACTCCAACCACGTGATTACATCAACGCCCTGCAATTGCTTTCTGTCATTGCGCTCGTTGTAGTTGGGCTCATCGTTGCCGCGTTCGCTGGTGGTGCTCCTGTGGAAGGCGCTCGCCCCGAACTGATGATTTCAGCACCAGTGATTGATATCGACCCAGCAGATGCACCGCTCATTTTTCCTTTTCTTTTCATTACAATCGCGTGTGGTGCGTGCAGTGGTTTCCATTGCCTTGTCGCAAGCGGAACCACAAGCAAGCAGGTTCGGTGCGAAACCGATGCGAAGTTCGTTGGTTACGGAAGCATGCTTACAGAGGGCTTCCTAGCAACACTTGTCATCCTTGCGTGCGTTGCAGGGCTCTCGCTTGGCATCCCTAGCGAAAATGGCATTCTAATTGGACAAGAGGCGTGGGATGCACGGTACGCCTCATGGGCGACTGCAGGTGGGCTCGGAGCCAAAGTTGGTGCCTTTGTCGATGGCTCTGCGAACTTCATCGCCTCACTTGGCATTCCACCGACCGTTGCCATTGCCTTTATGGGCGTTTTTGTTGCTTCGTTCGCTGGCACAACCCTCGATACGGCTTGCCGGCTTCAAAGATACGTCGTCCAAGAAATTGCTAGAACGCCAAGCCTGCCTCTTAAACCGCTTCAGAATATGCATGTCGCGACATGCGTCGCTGTGTTGTTTGCAGGTGTCCTGGCTGCCATTCCTTCCAATGGTGAATGGACATTGAGCAACATGGGTACTGGAGGTTTAATCCTCTGGCCAATGTTTGGAGCGATCAATCAATTACTTGCTGGGCTCGCGTTCATCGTGATTGCTGCGTATCTATGGCATCGTCGCAAACCAATGTGGTTTATCATTTTGCCAACCATCTTTATGCTCATCATGCCACTTTGGGCAATGATTATGCAAGCGTTCTTTGGAACAAATGCTGCAGAAAGTTGGCTAAAAGAAGAGCGTTGGTTGTTACTCGTCATGGCAATTGCCACGATTCTATTAGAAGTTTGGATTATTGCTGAAACGTTATCTATTCGAAAAAAGACCCCCATCCTTTAGTGGATGAGGGTCTTTATTGAAATCAAAACTAGTGAATTACTGGCAAGGTCCCCAAGCACCAATGGCTTCAAGAAGATCGGAGACATTGACGAAGCCGTCGTCGTTGATGTCAGTCGCACAACCACTGCATGGACCCCAATCGCCAATCATTGCAAGTAGGTCACTGACGTCTGTTGTTCCTGAACCATCGACATCTGTTGGGCATTCATTCCCACCACCGCCTAGTCCATCGTTATTCCAACTAATACCACGGTTTTCGTGGACGACACCAGTACCGTCAAACCATTGAACGTTTACTGTAACTTCAAGACCTTCACCTGCTTCTACAGAGAGACTTGTAAGTCGGTGACCAAGTGCACTGCCTGCTCCGATTGTTGCAAGAGGATCATCTGGGGTCACAAACCAAACGCCGTTTGTCATCATGACATGACCTGTAGCAAAACCATCGCTATCAAAGCCAAGCGTAATCGGAACGCCAACAGCAGCATCGTCTGATCCTACAGTCACGTATGAGTCGAAGACAACATCGTCGCCAAGAATTGCATCAAGTGCACGGTCGTGTGGGAGGTCAGATCCATAAGGTGATTGATGGAATTCGCTTTGAGCTGCTGTACCATCAAAATCTGCATTCGTTAATGCTTTCATGTGTAAGAAATCAGCATCTTCACCAAACACAGAAACCATTTTCGTATTTGGATCTGTACTTGGGAAGTAGAGATCGTAGGTTTCCATTGGTTGCCCGTCGCTACGAGTCCAATAACTGAGTTCATAATTCAGTTGATCTGCGCCTGCGCCACATGTAACTTCTTGGCAGTTTGAGTTATCTCCGTACCAACTTCCTCCGCAATCTGCTTGTAATGTGATTGAGCAACTTGTACCGTTGCAGCACGCACCTGTTGTACAAGAAACACTTCCGCAATCAGAACCATCCCCAGCGTATGAGCCGCCAGCGGATGAACAATCTGGTTCTGTGTAAATTGAGCAAGAGCCACCAACACAACAAGCACCTTCAGGGTCTGCACAATTCACTGTCGCACACGTTGTTCCTCCGCCCTGCCAAGTACCATTGCCACTCTCACAGTTCACTTGATGTAACTCTAGACACTGGCTTCCACTAATACAACAAGCACCTGTTGGAGCCTGATTTGCACAATCCAAACAACTAGAAGAGTTTGCATAAGAAGTGATTGCACTGATTGAACTGGCTGCAAACAAGTTTGCACACTGAATTGATGGGTACATCGTGTTGTACACAGGATTTTCAACGTGACCTGCACCCCAGTTGTGTCCTAACTCGTGTGCTGAAAGATCTGTTGCACATCCAAAACTTCCACAGCAGTCTGATTGGACCAGACTATATGCAGAACTTTGATAGCAAACTACACCGAGCCATGCAATCCCAATTGTTGAGCCTGTATTTCTACCTGTAAACAGATGCGCCACATCACGTGAAATACTTTGTTGGTTGTAATTCCATTCATTTGCAAATTGATCTAGCAACGTTGAAGCATTACTTGATGTATATGGATCATTTGAACTAGAGCGAACGATGATTGTTGAGATTTCGTGAGATAACTCGACTTCTTCTTCGTATTGCACATTTACACTATTGATGACTTGATTAATTCTTGATTCTGTTTGGCTTCCCCAATCTTGGTAGTACTCATAATCTGTATCTACACCAAGTTCAGCTGTACAGATTATTGTCCCTCTGTAATTACTTCTTTCTTTGTAATTTGCTTGCATTCGTAATACGTTTGCTACATCCATGTGGTCTTCTGCTGCACATGTACCACCGGAAGGAATAATGTCATCGGTTCGGTAAAACGCGTACGCGTTCGGGGCAGCTGATTCAATTTTCTCTCCAACTGGTTCCATCCAGTATTCTTCGCCGCTGTCCAATCGGATTCTTGCATACAAGCCGTCTTCCATTAAAGAACCAGCACACACGCTGCCACCGAGTTCTTCGATAGACCCACGTAATGTTCGAATTGGACCTGCTGGTACTTCATACAAAGTGCCATCATCATTTTGCATAAGGACTTGATATGAATCAGATCGGATTGAGTAAGGTTCAAGAACAAGTGTGAAAGATTTCCCTTCTAGAGGAATTGAGACCCGTATCGATTGTTCTGGGGTTGAAGAAATTCGTAACTTGGTATTCCAACTGTGGGTTAAATTTAACTCATTATTGATTGCTCTATCGAGAGGGCGTTCAGCCGAGATAGATTCGATTGACCCAAATGTTGTTGCCGCCAATGATAGTGCTAAACAAGTACTTGTAAAACGAGTAGTAAAAGACATGAATTTCTCCTGATAATTCCTCGACCCCACCATGGAGCCATAATGTTTAAATGCATATATGCATTCGCTCTCTACATAAAAATGGTTGCGAGCAAATCTGCTTCAACCAAGAAATAATCCCCTTAACCTTACAAGAGTACTGTTTTTTTGGAAAAATACCAGTTTAAATTACAAAAAACGGAGTATATCTTGAATTATTGGTCAGAATCGCACTCTTTTTCTATTGGGTCTTCACTCTAGGCTGTTAAGTTTGTTCAGGACTCAACTGAGAATTGCAGAGTCGTAGGGCGTACGTAAGAAAATCAAGTCTTTCAACAGGTAACTGCTCTAGAACTCTCAAAAGTAGTTTTGCTCTGTTGCCCCCTTGACCATCAAGTTGTCCATGCTAGAATCCGCTTCCCCAATTGGGGCGGTAGCTCAATTGGTTAGAGTACCGGCCTGTCGAGCCGGTTGTTGCGG
>CAZVVI010000029.1:0-27029 GCA_964630505.1 uncultured Isosphaeraceae bacterium
AACGCACCGGTGGCACACGGAGAAGTGGATTACAGATACTGATGGTGATGGATTCACAGATGCTCTGTGGCATCTCATCCCACAAACTTTAGGACCAGATACAAAGCAAATTGTTGCTGTGTCTATTACTGACAACAGCGCTCTTGGAAATGTGAACGTTGCAACACAATTTCAACGGAGTGATTATTACAACAGCGCAGATTACCATGGTGAAGCAACAAAAGGACATACTCCAGCAGATCTTGCATTGGTTGGGCAAAATGATCACTGGGGTGCGTACTCATGGCGCGTTGGATTCATGGACAACATTGCGAATTCTCCAGGCAATACTCTGATGAATGGTCAGGAGTGGATTTCGTACTACCAAATCGGCACAAACAATGGCGTCGAAGTTGATTGGGATACAGATCAGTGGCGTGAATCAGTCCACGTGAGTTTGCTTGACGAACTTGGTATTGAAGTTGATGAAGATTACGAAAATCCTGCATTCAATGACACGACAAATAATTTAAATCCTACTGATGATATCTATTCTCGGTATGGTCGCCTCTGGTATTGGCAACTTGCGGGACGAAAACCATTTGAAGCGACCGATGGCTTCAGCCCATTCACACGTTCAGATGAAATGGAACTTCGGATTGCAGAAGGAAATAATTACCAAGCAGTTGCCTCTCGCTTTGAGCGATCGATCAATGAAATTGTTTCTGGCAACGACAAGCAATTTCTTCGAAGTCACTATGCCACGCGTCATGAAGCGAGTGAATATCGTGATCAACTTGATAACCGTCAACTGCTCTTTGACAATCGTCGAAAACTCACAATGTTTAGTGGAGCAAGAAATGACTTATTGCCACCATGGTTGCGTTGGGAAGATCGATTCTACAACCGACATGATCCAGAAGCCTTAAATCTCCCGATGGGTTACAACGCGTTTGACATCGCAGAATACGAAGCCAATGGTGTTCCTGCAGCAATTAGGCCTGCAGTCTACGGTTCCACATTCCCAATGAAGATCTCAATCGAGGGAATCAACGCAGCGATTGCAAACGGACAAGAAGGGCTTGAAACTGTTGTTCGGAATTGGAGAGAACAATCCAGAACAAAACTAGACTTGAGAGAATATTATCCTGGCGACTTTTTGTTCCCAGATCCAAACGAAGAGTATTGGTGGGAGTCAAACACTGATGGTCGATTATCGTTTGCTGAACGATTGCCCCTTCAGTTATTGCTCGCAATGACTGATGGTCAGGAGCAAGGCGTCAGTAGTATTGATGGAACTGGGCAAGATGCGAACGCTCCATTAGGAACCTATTCAACACCAGATCCAGATGGTGCGTGGGATGCAATTGATACGAATTACTATCAACAGGCACGACTTGCAGCAGCAGGGCTCGCTTCGAACATCATGACATACCGCGATGAAGATTCAGCGTGGCGTCAACATTCAGTATTACCGTATACATATAACAGTTCTGAACGGAAGAAAGACTTGCCATTATCTCAAGCGGTTTCGCCACCCGTTATTGGAAGACAATCAAACGATGGAATTGATCCTGTTTGGGGCACGTACGTTCCATTCGCTGATGCACACGTTGCTGGTCCAACACAACCAACCGTCGAAATGCTTGGCTTGGAAGCACAGCCATTTATTTTAGAGGCGTTTATCGCCCATGCCCACGAAGCGAAAGATGGCGGCAAGCACTGGGCTTGTTGTCTAGAAACTGGTGGTTGCGAGGACGTGTCTAAAGATACATGTGAAGGCTTATTAGGCGGGACATTCTTTGATGGATCATTTTGTGACCCTAATGGTGACGGCAATCTTGATGACAGCCCTTGTCCGGAACAAGGCGCATGCTGCCTCGATACAGGAGGATGTATCTACACAAGTCAAATGGAATGCGATGAGATGGAAGGCACGTATCAAGGTGATGCAGTTTCATGTATTGATGATCCGTGTTTTGGTGCATGTTGCGTTGATGGTACAGAACAATCTGGAGATGGAGAATGTATTGATGTTTCAGCATCGACGTGCGGCGAACTTGGTGCAGCATTCGCTGGCTTTGGCACTGAATGTATAAGTACAGCGTGTACTCCTTTAGGTTCATGTTGTTTTGCAAGCGCAAGTTGCATGGACACGCTTAGCGAATTTCAGTGCAACTCTTTAGGCGGGATTTTTGAACTTGGCGTATTTTGCGCAACTGACCCCTGCGAATTAGGTGCTTGCTGCCTTTCTTTAGATTATGGCGCTTGTGTTGAAGTATCCCAAGAAACATGCCAAGCCGATCTTGGCGGAACATACATTGGCACGGGTGTTCTTTGTATCAGCGAACCATGCGTGAACGTTGGTGCTTGTTGTATGCCAAGCGGTAGTTGTATCGATGTCATGTCAGGTGCAGCATGTCTTGCAGACGGCGGTACATTTACAGGAGGTGCATCGTGTATTGATGGTTCTACGCTGACTTCTACAAGTTCACCGATTGCAGATACATGGATTCGAGAATCAACTCCGACAACTGCCTTGGGAACCCAAACTAGTGTTGTTATTGGCGAAGAAGCTGCGAGCAACAGAGCACATTTGTTAATTGATTTTGATATTGATGACACAATCGAAGCAGGAAATGTCGTCGATGCAACAGTCATTTTGGATTATGAACAGTTTCTAGGGGTAAACTCAACTGTCACAATCGCTCGGTTGGCTCAAACATGGGATGAAGTAACTGCAACGTGGAATGCGCACGATGGAGTGACTGCTTGGCCGGGCGGCGCTGGTGCATTCGGTGATGCTGATGAAACCATTGAAGTTGAAACCTTTACGGTTGGTACGTCTGGGGATGTAAAAATACACGTTGAACAATTTGTTCAAGATGCAATTCTGAATAGAGATGGCTCGCTCTCTCTCATTATGTACAAAACCATCCCAGATGGATCTCAAAGTAATACTCAGTTTGCAAGTCGTGAAACAAATACTGGTACTGCGCCAACATTGACAATCCAGTACGTTGTTGGTGTAAGCCCTTGCGCCTCTGCTTGTTGTTTAAGTGTTGATGTTTGTGAAACAGTTTCCCAAGACACTTGCGAAACTCTAGGCGGTACCTTTACCTCTGGTGTTGATTGTGCTGCTGGGGCATGTGAAGGAGCGTGCTGTTTTGCGACTGGAGGCTGTGAAGTCCTCTCTCAAGAATCGTGTGAATCTCAATTTTCAGCTACGTATAGTGGACCTGGAACTTCTTGCAGCGTTGAGGAGTGTGGAATAGAGGGCGCGTGTTGTTTGGAATACACTCCAGATGAAATTTGGTTAAATGAATTGTTGTATGACAACTCACCTGTCTGGGTAAACGAATTCCAGTATGACTCTGTAGACGCAATATGGCTGAACGAACTTCACTATGACACATTTATTGATCCTTGGGTGAATGAATTCCAATACGACACTGTTGATTTGGCATGGCTCAATGAATTGCATTACGACAATGCAGGCGCTGATGTCAATGAGTTTGTCGAAATCGCATTGGATTCTTACATCGACCCAACAACTGTGGATGTCCTTCTGTATAACGGTGCCGATGGAACGCTCTACAACACACTTGATGTCGAAACTTTTGATGTTGGTGCGGTGCAAGGTGGCAAGACCCTTTACTCACTCGTTCTTCCTGTTGATGGTCTGCAAGATGGTCCAGATGGTGTTGCAATTGTCATCGGTGGAGTTGTTGAGCAGTTTGTCAGTTATGAGGGAACGTTCTTCGCTACAGATGGAGCAGCAAATACGCTTAAATCAGTTGACTATGGTATATCTGAGACGGGGCTCAGCCCCGCAGGGACTTCAATTGGTCTTGATGGTACAGGTTCAAACTATGCAGATTTCTCACCCACTGCATTTAATCCAGACACAAGGGGAGCAATCAATGCAGGCCAACAAATAGATGAAGGTGAACTGATTGAAATTGCACTTGATACTGAAATCAATCCTGCGACGACAACTGTAGTCGTTTCGTTGTATAACGGGGCAGACGGTACCGTGTACAACACCATCGACGTCAGCACATTTGCTGCCGGAAATACTACTGCTGGTCATACGCTCTATACAACGCTTACAACTTTGCAAGATGGAAGTGATGGCATCGCGATTACTGTTTCAGGTGTATTGAAACAATTCATCAGTTACGAAGGTGCATTCTTGGCAACAGATGGCCCTGCGACTGGGGCAGTTTCAGAAAATGTCCCTGTTACGCAAACCAACGCGAGTGCAACGGCTTCACTTGGTTTAACTGGCTCTGGTTCTGAGTATTCAGATTTTACATGGTCTGCACTCGACCCAAGGACGGTTGGAGTTGTAAATACTGGGCAGACGATTGAACCATTTGATGAGTTTATAGAGATTGCTTTAGATTCATACATTGAACCTACAGATGCACAAGTTCTTCTCTATGACGGAGCTGACGGCACGATATACAGCACAATTGGCGTGAACACGTTTGTAGTTGGCGAAGAGCAAAATGGCAAAATTATGTACAGTTTGGAAATCACCGGTGACGGTTTACAAGATGGCCCTGATGGAATTGCCTTAACAGTTGACGGTGCAGTAGAACAATTTGTGAGTTATGAAGGTACGTTCACAGCAACTGACGGAGCTGCAAGTGGATTGACATCAGTTGATTATGGAATCGCAGAAGAAAATGTTGCGAGTGGAACTTCAATTGGTCTTCAAGGGAATGGTTCTGATTACGCTGACTATTCACCTGTCCAATTTGGAACGGATACACAATCACAAGTGAATGCTGGACAACAAATCAATGACAATGAACTTATAGAAATTGCACTTGATACAGAAATAGATCCTCTTGTGACAACTGTCGAAGTACTTCTATATGACGGAAGCGACGGAACAGTGTATGAAACTCTCGATGTCAGTACCTTCGCTGGTGGAAGTACACAGACAGATATGAAGTTGTACTTCACCTTTACAACACTTCGTAATGGTGATGACGGGATAGCAATCTCTATTGACGGAGTAGTCAAACAGTTTATTAGTTATGAAGGATCATTCGTAGCAACTGATGGTGCAGCTGTTGGATTGACATCTGAGAATATTCCAGTCTCACAGTCAGGCGCTCCCGCAACAGCCTCGCTTGGCTTGACTGGTGCTGCTCCTCAATATTCAGAATTTAACTGGACAACATTTGACCCACGAACTCCCGGTTTCTTTAACACAGGCCAAACTGTCACTGCGTATACGGAGTTTATTGAAATTGCAGTTTCCACGAATGTAGGTATCAATGACGTTACTGTCGAACTCTATTCAAGTGTTGGTGCTCTTTATGACACAGTGCTTGGAAATGAATTTGTACTAGGCGAAACGCAGGGTGGAATGAATATCTATTCTGTCAGTCGCTCTGAAGACTTTTTAGATAATGGACCAGCGGCTCTCGCTGTACTTAGAGATGGTGATGTGGTTGGAGTAGGTCTCGATCGGCAATTTATAAGTTATGAAGGCGTTGTCACCGCAACAGATGGCGCAGCTGTTGGAATGACTTCTTCTTTGATTCCTATTCCGCTAAACAATGCAGTTGTTGGCACATCAATAGGGCTTGTAGGAGCAGGGTCATATTATTCTGATTTCGGATGGAGTGAATTCTCAACGAATTCAATGGGTGATATCAACGCAGGGCAAACAATCGACTTGCTTGAAGAGTCTGAAGTTTGTATTGAAGTTTCAGAAACTGCTTGTGGTTTACTTGACGGTGATTTTCAGGGTAAAGCAGTCTCTTGTGGTTCGGTGCCGTGTGGTGCAGAAATTATCCGTGGATCATGTTGTTTTAACACTGGTGAATGTGAAGATATCGATTCTGCTACTTGTCATGAATTAGAAGGCGACTATCAAGGCGATGGTGTTTCTTGTCTTGACGTTCCTTGTGTCGCTGAGGGTGCGTGCTGTTTAGAGAGTACGTCATGCTTAGATTTGGATCAGGAATCTTGCGAAAATCTGGCAGGATTGTTCTTTGTTGGTGAAGAATGTAGTAATTCTCCATGTAATGGCGCTTGCTGTTTGCCAGATGGTGCATGCACTGATGCCCTGAATCAAACGGACTGCGAAAGTTCATCAGGGACATACAGAGTTGGTACGTTCTGCGAGTTTGTTCCATGTATAGGTGCGTGTTGTATAGCCCCAGCGACTTGCGATGTTATCTCCGAATCAACGTGCGAACGTGTGTTTGGAGGAACATTTGAGGGCTTCGGCACGGTTTGTACAACGGATCCCTGTGCATTTGGAGTAGCAGGTGCTTGTTGTGTTGAGGGTGGAAGTGGTTGCGCTGAAGTTCTTGAAGACGCATGTACTGCTTTAGGTGGAATCTATTCCGGTGATGCAACGACTTGCCAAACTGTTGCTTGTTTAAACAACACCATCCTAGGTGCTTGTTGTTTGCCAGACACAACTTGCGTTGATGTCGTTTCCCAAAAGACCTGCGATTCACTTGGAGGCGCGTACCAAGGCGACACAACTTCGTGTGCAGATAATCTCTGTACAGGTGCATGTTGTCTTACAAGTGGATCATGTGTTGATGGTTCTGAAGCAGAGTGTGATGCATTGGCTGGCACATTCATGGGTAATGGCACGGCATGTAGTACAACGCCATGCCGAAGTGCGTGTTGTTTAGATAGTGGAAGTTGTATCGATGTCAAGATGATGCCATCCTGTGATAATTATGGCGGCTTCTTTATTGGCTACGGCTCCGTGTGTTCAACAAATCCTTGTGCGGGTGCGTGTTGCACGAGTCCAGTGGGCTGTGAAGTTGTCTCTACATTATCTTGCACAAATATGGGTGGTTCCTTCCACGGCATAGGTACTTCATGTGTAGAAGATTCATGTGTAGAGGGGTCTTGTTGTTTGGATAGTGGCACGTGTTTGGAAACAACCCAGACAGCGTGTGAAGACCTTCTGTTTGGGACGTTCATGGTTGGTGCAAGTTGTACAAGCGATCCTTGTTTGGGTGCCTGTTGCTTGTGGGCAGGTGGTTGTGAACTTCTATCGATTGATACATGCAATAGTTTGTGGGATCCAGATCGCACATTTACGTGGGAAGAAGATGATCAGCCGGGCTTTTTCAACGGTTTCGGAACTGCCTGTGGTCCAGGGGCATGTGAACCTACTGGCTCATGTTGTTTGCCAAGTGGTTCATGTGTAGACATCATGGATGTCGAAAACTTTGAAACGTCACCTGATGGCTTTGTCTATTACTGCGAAGAAATAATGGGCGGAAAGTATCGCTTTGGTGAATCTTGTTCTGATACTGAGTGTGCTTCTGCGTGTTGTCTCCCAAGTGGATGTGAAAATCTTCCAGAGGACACCTGCACTGCTGTTGGTGGAGATTTTATGGGTGGATTCTTGTGCGAAGATTCGCCTTGTGAATTAGGAACATGCTGTTTTGACAGTGGTAGTTGTCTTGAACTCACCGAAGATTCTTGTGAGGATTATTTTGGTGGTACATGGACAGTAGGCGCAAATTGTGATGGCCCAGATGGTGATCCGAACAC
This sequence comes from uncultured Isosphaeraceae bacterium, assembly GCA_964630505.1. Lineage (GTDB taxonomy): Bacteria > Planctomycetota > Phycisphaerae > Phycisphaerales > SM1A02. The sequence goes on from CAZVVI010000029.1 coordinate 7,531, forward strand.
GGGTGATGAGCCATGTATTGGCTACTTTATCGTGACAGATGATGTGACTGAATGTCCTCAAGAAACAGTTGCTGTTGTGCAACTGGCGAATCCATTTGACAAAGAAATTGAATTAAATGATTACACCGTTGAGTTGTTCGGGCAAGAATATTCGTTTGCAGGTACAAATTTAGTTCTTGCACCTTCAACGCCAGAAAATCCAACAACAGTGATGTTGTATTCACTGCCAGTAACTTCAACGATTGAAGACCCTCTCGCAGTTCACGATTTTAATACTGATTGGATTGATTTCCTCGACCTTGATGCCGCAGATCATCCTGCGAATTCTCTATTCGTGCAAGTAAACGATTTGGGTGAGGTATGGAGTACAGACAGGACGTATTATGATGGTCTCACAGCTGGGGAACAGAATAGTATTGCACTGTATAAATTCGATGGCGATGAAGGTGTAAACAGGCAGCGAGTGCTGGTCGATAGAATTGACCCACCAGACACAACGGACTCATTTGATAAACGAGTGGTTGAAACCTTCGATAAGGAATGGGTCAAGGTAGGTGAAGATGGCTATGTCACAGTAACAGATGCAAATGATGACAGAATCGAGGCTATTCCTGATACAACAGCAATGCTTGTTCAGTGGGATCGAGTGACAAGAGCGTGGGGTGCTGATATTCCAGACATCATGAGATATGGCGAAACGACGTGGCAGAATGAACAAATTGATGCTTGGGAACAAAACCCTCGTTATGTTTTTGCTGCAAACGATGCAATCCGGAGTGAAGATATACGCAAAGTGACGAACCCTGATACTTCGCCACCGACGAGTGACATTTTCTATACATCTGGTTTCCAATGGTCTGACATTACAGAGCCACTTGACCCAGACGATCTTGATGGTGATGGAAATCCAGATACTGGTGATGATGATTTGCTCCCTGATAATCCAGACCCTTGGTTTACTGTTGAAGTCTGGTCACCTAGAGGTGGCTTGTTTAGACCTTCCAGTGGTGTTGAGGGTGAAGTGCAGGGTGGAATGCGACTCAGGAAGCCGACATATTTTGATATGAACTACCAAGAAGATGCTCTATATCAAGATCAAGGCATTCGCTCTTTTGCTGACAAGGGTTGGTATAGCCAGCGCCAAGATGAAGATGGTGACAAGTCAACTTCAGACACTCCTGCATTTATTGATGAAACTGGCGGTGGTGCAAAAGGTGATGAGCCGAACGACTTTATTGAATTCGGTGAGGTCGATATGTCGTTGGCATTCCCAATGCAAATGCTACAGAAAGACAGTGATTTTGAGCAAGTCGGTGAAGTATTGAACTGTTGGTTGTTTGGACATCTTCTTGAAGGAGTACACAACAAAGTGGACGATGATACATACCTTGTACTCCCACTTGGACCACTAGATGAAGATGGTTCTTCTTCTGTCGATGCTGGAACAGTGGTGACCTTTAGTGAGTTCATGTACCCACGTTGGGGAACAGAAGAAGATTGGTGGACACCGTGGGTTGCTTCAATCGTGAATGATGAAGTGGTATTGTCAGAAGGGGTTAATCGGTTGCGATTTATGCCAACGGGCGACACTGCTACACCTTTGATGATGGGAGGTCGCAGTCAACTTGATGATTTCTTGGCGCCAACTGCTAGAAATTATCCTTGGCCTCGGCTTCCAATTGCCTCTAGAGTGATTGACTCATTCGTGTGTGATGGACCAGGCCGTCCTGACTTCAATCTCGATGGTGTTGGTGATGACCTCAACCCAACTGGAGCGTGGTGGCAATATCCTGCAACCCACTCCTTCTATAACGCAAATGGTTTTAGTGGAAAAGCAACCCCCGGAATTATTAATATAAATACAGCCCCAGTTGAAGTTCTTCGGATGTTGCCTCATATGTTCAAAGTTGTTCACGAAACAGATTTGCTTGATTCACCTACTGTTGATGTCCTTGATCGAAATCCTCGCTCTCTTGTTCCTGAATCCATGGTGCAATGGCGAGAGGGTGCCAATGGATTCTCGAACCCATTGGATGGAACTGGATTTACGGGTGGTCCTGACTATAGTGATCGCTCAGCAATGGTCGGCATGACATATGGTGTAGGGCCTAAACACACGCGAGGTTTTTCATCGCCGTCTGAAATTGGATTACTGCAGGGCTATGGTGTGGAAGATGACATTTTTGAACCATGGCATTCCAGAGATACTCATAATGCAGTTAGAGATTCAGCAGCTTGGAAAATTGATTTCGCTCGATTAGATCCATTTAATTATCGTGATAGTACTGACAACGATAATTCAATCTCTAGTTTAGTAGGTGAATATGTCGGTGCTCCAATCAGCACTGAAGTGAATCACAATACATATTATGGTGAGAATACGATTGTAGGTGATGGGGTCAGCGGAGATGCTGAAGAGAAAAACTTGCTTCAAGCAGGCATTTCAAATCTTATCGGGACTACAAGTGATATCTTTACAGTGCACTTCCGCGTAAGGACATTTAAACGTAATCCAATTACGGGTATTTGGGACGCAACTGACCTCGATTATATTGTCGACGATAGCCGATACGTCATGCTTGTTGATAGGAGCAATGTCGAAACTCCAGCAGATAAACCAAAAATTCTTTATTTTGAAAAACTCCCTAATTAACCGTTTTTTGACTACATTTTTAACTGGTGTAAACTGCGCAAATGAATGAAACCCCAATTCCTAAAGAACAGATTCCGTCGCATATCGCAATCATTATGGATGGCAATGGAAGATGGGCAAAGTCCAAGGGGTTGCCTCGCACAGATGGTCATGCGGCAGGGGCAATAAGCGTAAAGAAAATTGTCCAGCGGTGCGTCGAATTAGGTGTTCGTTACCTGACTTTATATTCATTTTCGACAGAAAATTGGTCTCGCCCTGAATCTGAAATTGATGCACTGATGGAATTGCTTGTGTTGAAACTTGCCGAAGAAGTGCCTGAATTGTCAAAGCAGGGAATTCGATTACGGCATTATGGTGGTAGGCAAAAGTTTTCTCCAGAAGTCCTGCTTGCAATTGACGAAGCATGCGAGGCAACAAAGAGTGGAGATACGCTTACAATTGGGCTGGCGCTGGACTATTCAGGACGTAGTGAATTACTTCACGCAATTGAGCAACTGGTCAGGGAGGGGAGTGCTGTGAACCAAGAAACACTGGAATCACATCTCTACACAGCCGGAATTCCAGATCCTGACCTTCTGATTCGAACTGCTGGGGAATATCGAGTGTCAAACTTTTTGCTTTGGCAAATTGCCTATTCAGAAATATACGTGACTGAACAATGTTGGCCAGAGTTTGATGGCAACTCTCTGGATTCTGCACTTGTCGATTACGCAAATCGAACCCGCAAATTCGGCGCAATTAATTAACCCGCGGTTAATTAATTGATCAAAAATTATCAGTGAGCCCGCGGTTAATTAATTAAATGACAGTTTGCGATCGTTTCGGGCCGACGCTGACGATAGAAATTGGCAACTCAAGATACTCAGAAATTCGATCAAGATACGCTTGAGCGTTCCTTGGTAAATTCTCTGGAGATGTCACATCATCAATCTCTTCTGCCCAGCCATTCATTGATTCAAAAATTGGTTTTGCGGTTGCCAGATTTCTTGCGTCAGGGATAAAGCGTTCGCTTCTAGAGCCATCTGGTAATTCATATGCAACACATAACTTGATTTCATCAAAGCCGCTAAGTACATCCAAAAGCATGCAAGCAATAGAGGTGGCGCCACAAATCATTGCAGAGTATTTCACAGCAACTAAATCAATCCAGCCGCATCTTCGGGGTCTTCCTGTTGTTGTCCCGTATTCGTTGCCACGTTCGCGAATTCGTTCGCCTATATCGCCTAGTTCTTCACTTGGAAATGGTCCAGCCCCGACACGGGTGCTGTAGGCTTTCATAATTCCAACGACTTCGTCAATGACTTTTCCTGGAAGTCCTGTTCCAGAATGTATGCCCAAAGTTGAACAATTTGAACTCGTTACAAACGGGAACGTTCCGTGATCAATATCCAAAAGGCAAGCATTTGCGCCTTCAAACAAAATAGATTTACCATTTTGTAAGTACTCATGGAGTTCGTAGACGGTGTCGATGATGTGAGGCGCTAGCCGTTTTCCATATGCAGAAAACTCTTCAGCGAGCGCGATTGGGTCTAGTGGCGGGGCGTCTACACCTAACGCGGTTAATTCCGCACAACGAATTGAGCAAGTGATTTTGAGTTTGTCGAGCAGGACGTCGTGGTCAAGCAAATCTCCCATCCGGATTGCTGTTGCACGGTGTACTTTGTCAGCATACGCAGGACCAATGCCACGCTTAGTTGTTCCAATCGAATTGTCACCCTTGCCGGCTGTTTCTGCAAGTTTCTTTTCTAAAGCTGCATCATGTTCCTTGTGATAAGGCATGACGACGTGGGCTCGATTTGAAACTTTTAAATTGTCGCCAACTTCTATTCCACGGTCACGAAGTGTGTCAATTTCTTTAATCAACTGAATGGGGTCAACAACAACACCATTACCAATGACACATTGTTTGTCTTCATACAAGATTCCAGATGGGATGAGATGCAGAGCATACTTTTCGTCTCCAACGACGACTGTATGGCCAGCATTTGCCCCGCCGTTATATCTTGCGATGACGTCATGCTTCGCGGTGAGCAAATCGACGATTTTGCCTTTTCCTTCATCACCCCATTGAAGCCCAACGATGGCAGTATTTATTGGAGTACTCATTTGCCATATTTTAGCAGGTGGCTTGAGTTATTGATGAATAAGCTAGAGAAGAACTAAATTAGTGTCGCCGGATGACAGTTTCGTCTTCATTGATCATGACTGTGAATTCAACTGGGCCAATCTTTACATGGTCATCATGGGCAAGTTCAGCAGCATTGACCGAAGCCCCATTGTGAAATGTTTCCGCTTTAGGATCTCGATTCATGACTGTCACTAAACCATTCTCAATTGTAATTTCACAATGCAGAGGAGCAATAGTGGGAATTGCCATGTGTAAATCACACGTTCTACGTCTGCCAATGGTTGTACGGTGATGTTCCAAATCGAAAGTTCGACTTGTTCCATCTTTGTACGTCATGATCAATTGAATCGCCATCGTAGAATCCTGTGTCCCCTTGGTACAATCCTCCCGTGAAAGAAGCCCTACCATGAAATCCCAGACCTCTCTTCCCCAGTTTAACATCACAAGACGAGATCCTCAAGAGGATTCTATCACTATTGATCAACATATCACAGCAATAGATTGGCTTAAGGATGCACAAAGCGTTTCATCGATATATATTCATATCCCATTTTGTTTCCACAAATGCCACTATTGTGATTTCTATAGCATCTCAAGCGGGGAACACCATTACGATGCATTTGTTTCTCAGTTGTCTCGTGAACTGGCTGTTGTTGGCGACAAATTATCTCCCGTTGACACAATTTTTATTGGCGGTGGAACACCGACTATTTTTGAAGAAGCATTATTTGAAACAATGTTAGAGGCGGTTTCTAACTCTGTTCCTCGAAGTTCAGTTTGCGAATGGTCAATCGAAGCAAATCCAGAAACGGTGACTGCAAAAAAAGCTGAGAGCATGAAACACTATGGAGTCAATCGAGTTAGCATAGGCGCGCAATCGTTTGACAAAACACTGTTGAAAACGTTAGAGCGTTGGCATGAAATCAATAATGTCAAGCATGCTGTGTCTACAGTGAAGGATGCAGGAATACATAATATCAATCTTGATCTTATGTATGCAATCCCAAATCAAACCGAAGAACAATTGCTCCATGACTTGCAGAGTGCGATTGCGTTAAACCCTTCGCATCTTAGTTGTTATTCATTGACGTATGAGTTAGGCACACCACTTCGGACTCGTTTAGAACGAGGTGAAGTTCAGTCAATCGAACATGAACTTGAGGCAGCGATGTTTGAAACTGTGCGAACTGAGTTAACTAAAGAAGGGTATCTGCAGTACGAAATCAGTAACTTCGCCAAAGAAGGCAATGAATGTGCTCACAACATTGCGTACTGGAAGAACGAATCTTGGTGGCCAATTGGCCCATCTGCTTCAGGTCATCTCAATGGAAGACGATGGAAAAATGCTCCTTCTATTACGCAATATATTAAAGGTGGCTCTTTGCCTGTAGTAACTGATTTGGAATTACTGTCACCAGACCAGAGTGCGGGGGAGTCATTCATGCTTGGTCTTCGGCTGCTCAATGGCATGGAGGAAGCATGGGTACAACGGCTCATCAAACAGTCGAACAACGAATGGAGAGAAAACGTACTGAACGATTATATACAAGAGGGCTTTCTTCACTGGCAACGTGGTAATTTGGCGCTCACCGCTAAAGGGATTCGCTTTGCTGATACGGTGATTTCAGCGTTACTCATGCAAGATGTAGCGATAACCGATACCTAAGAGCATAAAGAGATATGACGAACTCGAGTTCATTTGCAAATATGCGTCGTCGACTTGCACCGATGATTCGCCCAGTCCTAGAACACTTTCCACCTGTTCGATTTTTTGCAGTGCGACTGCTCAAGATAAAACAATCCGGAAAGTTGGACCGTTGTGGTCTTCAATTTACACTTCCAAGTGGCGATTTTGGAGTCACGTTAGAAGCAGAATCAACAGGAGAATATGAACCTGTCACAACACAACTCCTAGAAGATCTGCTGCAAGATGGAATGGCATTTGTAGATATCGGCGCACACGTCGGATTGTTTGCATTGCCCGCCGCATTGTGGGTTGGTCAGTCGGGTCGAGTAGTTGCATTTGAACCTCATCCGAATAACTTTGCGCTGCTTGAACAGAACATTTCAAACAATGTATTGCCAGCAGAGATAGAAGCAGTTCAATCAGCAGTATCAGATGTGTCTACTCCAGTTCATTTGCATACCTCTGCTTTTAATACGGGCGACCACCAATTGTTTCACAAAGGGAGCAGGAGTACGATCGAGGTGAAGTGCACAACTATTGATGACTATTTCCCAAGTGGAACTTCCATCGACGTGATTAAAATGGATGTTCAAGGTGCAGAAGCGGCAGCATTCCATGGTATGGAGCGAACGCTGAAAGAAAATACAGACATAAAAGTGATATGGGAATTGTCGCCTAAACAACTTATAGATGCAGGGACATCTGCACGTGAATTGCTCACGTGGCTCGGAAGTCTCGGCTTCGCCTTTACAATTGTAGATGATGCGGCAGGAGAAGTAAAAGTTGCATCTATCGATGACATCTTGGAAACATGTCCAAAAGATTCATTCCTCAATATCTTGTGTGGTCGAGATGGTTGAAAAAAGGAACAATGCAGTTTGGATTCTAAGCGCAACAATAGTAGGTGTAGTGGTGCTATTTGGAGTTCGATGGTCTTCAGACATACTGGAAGCCGACGCAAGATTTGATGAGACATATATTCGAAAACCAATCGATCAATTGATCACAAATGGCTGGTCTGTTGAGAATGCAATTGATTATGAAGAAACAAAAGGTCCTGCGATGATTTGGTTGTACGCGATCGCAGGGAAAGCCCTCGGTGGTTCTCTAGATGACTTGCGATTAGTGAGTGTGTGGTGCTCCATCGTTGGACTCGCGATTCTTTCTTGGATTGCTGTTCGTTCTGCTGTGTATCGCAGAAGTTTGTACCTTGTTGCCCTTGGTTGGCTTCTGTTGCCGTACAACATCGTCTTCAGTGAACTTGTCATGGGTGAAATTTCATTTCTCATGCTTTCATTATGTGCGGTCGCTGCTTTTGTTTGGGGGATTGAAGAAAATTCTCAGAACTCTCGTAAAATTCTAGCGCCTATTTTGTATGGAATTGCACTCGCTCTTGCCTTGCATAGTCGGATTCATGTCGTTGCTCTCGCTGGCGGCATTTGTATTACAGCCTTTGCCATGCAAGGCAGTCGTAGTTGGCCTTGGTGGATTGCAAGCATTGCTGCTGGATTAGTACGAATTCCACTTTGGACGAGATGGGGCGGTTTGGTGAGCCCTGAATATCAAGCTTTACATGGCTTGGGTATCCGTCTTGAGAGTATGTCGTATTTAGCTGCCGCACTCGTTCCATTTGTAGGCATATTTGTGATTGAAGGGTGGCGACTTGCTAAATCAAAATCGTTGATAATTTCATCTTTCTTACTAGGCATGCTGTTGGTGAATATCGCAATGCCAGATTTGTTTGTGCCCAAGACAATAGATTATGTCAATCCAAACGACCGGTTTCAAGGCATTGCTGCTTCGTTTGTGCTGAAAATTTCAGCAAATGCTCTTGTCCAAGAAGCCCTTCTTTCAATACTTGCAGGATTTGGTCTAGCAGGACTCGCAGGGCTTTGGCATTGCCGTGAAAAAGCGCCGATTGTGGCAAGGGTTACATTTTGGTCGCTTACGTTTGGGTGGTTGCTGTATGCATTCACAAGAGGGTTTGTGTTTGACCGTTTCATCTTGACATGGGCTTTCCTATTGCCAATTATTTGGGTAAAGAGTTTGCCAAGAGGGCTGCTTGCCCTTCAATATATTGGTCTTGCCTTTATTGCAGCATGGTTGACCGCATCATGGCTTTAGCATTACTAGGCTCGATTCTCAAAGGAGAAAATTAAGCGGTTGGGTCAATAATGCCTGAAGGTGAGCCTGCTTCGCCTTCTACTTTAGCCGGAGCATTGCCCTCTTGTCCTTGTGCAGCAACGAGTTGGGCAATTTGGACGAATCGATTTTGCAGTTCTGTAACTAACTGGTCAAGTTCGGCTGATTCCTCTTCAGTGAGATTGCCTTCAGTTTTCTCTTTAATCATCTCAAGCAAGTCAATTGCAAATTTTGATCCTTCAAGATCGACCATGACGCCTTTGCCAGAAGGATCTTGGTGCATGCCTAGTCCCATGAGTGCTTGGGAAGCGAGAATTCCGAGGAGACCTCTGAAATTTGGTTCGGGCATTTGTCGAGCTTCAGCCTTTTCTTCGACTTTCTTTTCGGCTTCTGACAATCGTTCTTTTTCAGCTTGCGCTTCGGCTTTCCAATCACTATCAATTTGAATTTCTGGGGTGGTGTCTTCTGACATTCTAATCTCCTAAAAAAGGTGCAAGAGAAACTTCGTAATTGAACAGTATACGTGACTTCCTGCCTTATAATGCAGTAATGCTCAAGCGTTCTATTGCAATTCTTGGAATTGCCCTGTTCTCTGGTTGTGCCGCTCAATTAAGCGTCCTCACTGAGGAAGTGCATTACATTCAACCTGGAGATTTTGTGGGAGAACTTGGAACCGAACATGTCGAAGATGTAGATGCTCCTGTGATGGCAGAGTTGGATGTTCAGGAAGAGCTCGAGGTAGAGTCAATTCGAATCGAAGATGTTCTTGCTGAAATCGAAGAGTTTGATGAAGCCATGATGCCGAACGCTGTAGGCATTCCGCTGACTGTCGAGGCACTCGTTGGCCAAGTGAACGGTCGACCAGTGTATGCAAATAAAGTTCTAGAACCTATTGCAGACCAAATCACAGCAATTGCTGGGAATGTGAGTAGGTCCGAGTTTTCTGATATGACTCGTAATTATCTCTATTCTGAAGAAGATCAAATGGGTATCACTGTTCGTGGGGGACGCTTGTATGAAATGGTCATCACTGATTTGTTATTATCAGAAGCTCTAAGTGGGATGTCAGAAGAACAATCCTACGGTCTTCTTTCAATTGTCGGCCAAATGCGAGATGATTTAGTTTCATCACAAGGTGGAAGCCAGACTCAGTTAAGACAAATACTCGCAGAACAGTCTGGGCTTTCTGTGGAAAAATTTCTTGAGTTGCAACGAGACCAAATTCTGATTGATGCTCTGTATAGGCAAAAAATATGGCCAAAAATTAACATCACTTGGCGTGATATCCAGCGGGAGTTTGAACAGGTTTCTCTTGGCGAACCGGTCTTATTCCAAGAAGGCGATGATGAACGAACGGATACAGTCGTCGCGGCTTTGAGAGGGAACCCTCCAGTGGCGCTTGGAAACATAGAGGCTGCTCATGGGACAGTGACCTTGGGAATGATACGTCTGCCGATGGAGGATCCTGAAGTTGAACTTGTGCAAGAAGCGTTTGCTGATGGAAGTTCATTTCAGGAAGTTGCTGAGATGCTCGAACTAGAGAAAGGTGGCATCTGGCGAACGTTCAAGATGGGGCTCGATGGAGTTGAGGATATTAAAGTTGGGGAAAAAATCAAATCTCATCTCGTCGGAGTTGGGGAAGGAGATATCCCAGAGCCATTTGAGTTTGGTTCAGATTATATGTGGGTTGCAGTGCTTGAAGTCCAGCAACCAATCTCTTTATATAACCCTAGAGTGCAAATTGCTCTTTCAGATGTATTGCGGAATGTGCAATTTCATCGCGAGGTGAATAGATATGTTCAAAATTTATGGGGTGATGGTAGCCTTAAAGAAGTTAAGGCGATGGCTGATCGGGTTACGAACATTGCCGTTCGACGGTACCAACAGTAATCAGAAGGCGATTGGTTTAAAAGGAGAGAAAATTGCTCGTGTATATCTAAAGAAAAGGGGCTGGAGAATTGTTTCAAAGAACGTCAAATTTGGAGTAGATGAACTTGATATTTTGGCAGTGAGTCCAAATGAATCGATCCTTGCAATCGTAGAAGTCCGTTCAACGGATAGGCATGCAGGAAACCCAGAGGCAACAATCACTGCAAGAAAGAAGAAAGCAATGCGAAGGGTTGCCAATCAGGTGAAATCAAGAGCAGAGATGCACAATTTTGATCTAAGAGTTGATGTTATCACTGTCAGGCTGTCGCCAACAATACCCGCAGTACAACACTATAAAGGCGTTATACCGCTCTAAACCCACACCCTTTTTACATGAATATTCCATTTTTTATGACATATTCAACATTCAAGTTCGTTTACACTTCAACTGTAGACATACGAAATTAGGAGTTAAAACAATGCTACATCCTTCTCTAAAAACACTGAAAATTCTTGCAATTACAGCACTTATGACTGTTTCTCTACCCACTTTTGCACAGCCAGATTCTGGTGGTCGCCGAGGTGGAGGGTTTACGAACATGATGTCAGCTGGTGGATTGACACCAGATTACATGCTCCGTGATTTACAACGATTCCAATTAGGGTTGGAATTAAGTGATGAACAAACAATCATCGTGGAACAAATTCTACGAGATTACGATGAATCTTTTAGAGAAGCATCAGAAGCGAGCCGTGAAAGCATGAGTATGTCATTTGGATCAATGCGTGGGAATGAAGATGACCCTTCAAGGCAACAGACACAAGAACTGAGAGATCGTTCCCGGGAGATTCGAGATAAACTCGATTCTGCTCGCAAATTGGGTGATGAGGAAGGCATGAAAGAACTTCAAGATCGCCTTAATGGTGAATTGGCCGCAATTCGTGATGAAATGAGTGCGCTTCGAGTAGAACAATGGCAATCACCAGAGCGTCAAGCAGCTTTCGAAGAAATAGCCTTGCTACTTCAAGATCAGTTGCGATTGAAAAAATTGATGCGTAATGAATTTGAAGGTGATTTGGTTGCGATTTTGACCGAAGACCAACAAGTACTGTGGCCACCATTACAACGACAACTCACTCGTGATCGCCTGCTTCCAAAAGGTCGCTTAAGTGGTGAAACCGTTGATGTCATGGGTTTAGTTGAACAACAAGAATTTGATGACACAGTTCTTGTTGGATTGATTCCTGTACTACAAGAATGGGATGTGAGTGTGACAACTGCTCTGACTGCAAGAGACGATCACATGGTTGAAAATCAGGGAGCATTGATGGCATCTATGCGAACGATGGATACAACTTCAGGGATTGAAGTCATGAAAGCACAAGCAAAGTTGGCTGAATTAGTTCGAGATATCAATGACAATGCGATTGAAAACATTGTCCTCTTGCTTCCAGAGGAACAGTCGGTTGAGTTTGACTCGTACGCTAAGGAACGAGGGTATCCTAGAATCTTTAGACCGACAAGAACCGACAGGGCATATAAAGCAGCGATGGAGCTTGAAGCCCTAGAGCCAGATATATTGCAAGCGATTATGGATTTGTATGATGCGATGGTCATCGAGATTACATATGCAAATGAGCAAGTTTTGGAGGCAACGCATCGCTGGGAATCTCAAGAACAACTTGACCGAATGAATCGGTTCGCTCAACGAATGACAGGTGGCTCATCAGAACAGACAGAGAGCCCAATCCGAAAAGCAGAAGACAATCGCAAAGAGATTGAAAACAACTATCTTGAACAACTCCGCATGCTCCTCACAGAAGAGCAAATCCAAGCGCTCGGTGGCTTGCAATCACGCGAGCAGCGTGGTGAGGGACGTGATCGCGGTGAACGTGATGCAGGTCGAGATCGAGATAGCAACCGCGGCAGTGGATTTGAGGCTGGGCGCGAAGAATTCATGAAGCAATTTGATAAGGACGGTGATGGGAACCTCAGCGAAAGCGAACGGGAAGCGATTAGAGATCACTTCAGAAACGGCGGTGGCATGGGTGGAGATCGCGGTGGTTCACGAGGAGGTTCTAGAGGGGGTGACCAAGGCGGCGGAGGAGGACGACCATAAACCGTTAACTGTACAAGAGAACAATCGCAATCGAAACAATGATTGAGATTGTCGAAAACAAACCAACTCCTAAGATGACGCCCTTTGAAGGGCGTTTTTCTTGAGGCATGTCGTGTGGTTTATCTGAATCCATGGTGCTCATGTCATGCCCCTCATGCATGCTACTCATATCCATGTTCTTTCTCACTGTCATCATGCCATGTTTTAAATGGTTCTTAACAAGCCACCAGTTCATCGGATAAGCGACTAAGAAGCCGCCTAGTAGGGCGATTGACATGATGAACCAAAAAGCAGGTGAAGTCGGTTCTAAAGAATGTTCGACATGTGGCATCCAGAATTTTGACACGAATAGCATGCCACACATCAAGAGATTCATCGAGAAGAACTCAGGAATAAAAGTCATCTTAAGTGATTTCTTGTAATCTCCACCAGCCATATCTCGCATTGCAAACGCTTGAAAAAATAACCATCCAAACCCAAATCCCAGTGTGTATTCAAGTGCAATATCCATTGCCATATTAAGGTTCAAAATACTACCGATTGCAGCGCCTGTAATAATTCCTAGCCCATCACCAGCAGCGCAATGCATGGTAGAACCAAGGACTTGTTTCCAAGTTGGATGGACATATTGTTCATGCATCCCGGGAAGAGGTTCTCTGCATCCAAGAACATAGAAAAAAGCTCCAAAAGGGCCAACAAATAGAGTCAGGATGACAAAACCCCATTTGAGTACTACTGCTTCTGGAGTTGAAAGAATATCAATAGCGACAAATAGCACCGAGAGCGCTGTAAGGATAAACCAAAGTAACATGACGCCATCTAACATGAGTGCATCATACATCAATGTAGAGATTCCTCCGCTGATGGATAAAACTCCGGCTGTCAGCTTGCAGAACAACCTTGTTGTAGGGACATGCATACAAAAGTATCGCGAAGCGATATTTTCAATGCGTGTCCCCTTTGCGAACTCTTAGATATTGGTCTGCTATTTAGACGTAAGAGGTGTGACAGTCACTTTTCGCTCGCGGACTCGCCGTGATTCTAGTGACAGGCACTTTGCGCGGTGGCTGTCACCGAAGGTGACTGTCACTGGGCTTTCGCTTTTGTGTGCCAGTCACGAAAGAATCACTCGCTTGGTGTGACTGTCACCGAGCAAACAATGACCGTTGGTCATTGGGGTGACAGTCACTTTTCGCTCGCGGACTCGCCGTGATTCTAGTGACAGGCACTTTGCGCGGTGGCTGTCACCGAAGGTGACTGTCACTGGGCTTTCGCTTTTGTGTGCCAGTCACGAAAGAATCACTCGCTTGGTGTGACTGTCACCGAGCAAACAATGACCGTTGGTCATTGGGGTGACAGTCACTTTTCGCTCGCGGACTCGCTTGGTGTGACTGTCACCGAGCAAACAATGACCGTTGGTCATTGTTTGTTTCCGAGTTGTCCGCAGGCGGCCATTGCGTCGCGTCCGAGGGTTATCCTGCGACGAACGAATTGACCAGTTGATTTTGCGATGTTGATGAAATGGTCGACACTTGCTTCAGTCGGAGCTGGCCAAGGGCTATGTTCTCTTGGGTTGTAAGGAATAACATTCAATCCACAGCCAATTGGTTTTAAGTATTCACAAATTTCAAGGGCGTGTTCGTCTGCATCATTCACACTTGGGATCAGAACATATTCAGCGAGAACCCCTCCGCAATGATGCCTCGGATATGACATGATTGCTTCTCGCAATTGTTCCATTGACACTGCCCGAGCGAGTGGCATGATTTGTTTTCGAATTTCATCGTTGGGCGCATTCACTGAGAATGCAAGTGATAATCGTTTATAGCCATCGGTTCGTGCGAGTGCGGAGAGTAATTTAATCCCTTCTGTGCGACCGACTGTTGAAACGCATATTCTCGAACTTGCAATACTTGGACCATTTCGGTCAGTCAATATTTCAATCGCAGGGATGACAGCATCAAGATTTTCAAGTGGTTCGCCCATTCCCATAAACACAATATTGTCAATAGGAGTATGTAGAGCATGAAAAGCAGCATGCCATTGAGCAATGATTTCAGTTGTCGTGAGATTCCGTTTTAGACCCATTTGTGCTGTTTGGCAAAAATCGCATCCCATCGCACATCCAACTTGCGAAGAGAGGCACAATGTATGCCTTCTCTTCTTGAACCCGTCAATAGGCAAGATTACGGATTCAGTTTCTAGCCCATCATGGAGTTTTAAAAGGAACTTTTTTGTGCCAAAATCTTCAGAAACTAGATGTGGGGTAACAGCAGATTCTGCAAGTTCAGGATGTTTGCCGTGACGGAAAAATTCCCTCCATAGCTTGATATCGCAGTTCTTACTCTGAGTCCCTAACATGACGTACAAGATACTAGAATATGAAGATGGAGCAAAGCAAATTAGGAGAACGTCGCCAACCCGCATTGTTTATTACTGGCGCTGGTGGTGAAGTAGGACATGGGCTTATCTCATCATTTTACGACGAAGGTAGACCCGATATCGTTGCGACTGATCTTCGTGAATTGGATAGAACCCAACGTCAAAAATGTGCTGCGACATATCTTGCAGATGTTTGTGATCGGGACGCTCTGGATCGCATCCTCTCAATGTACCAAGTCAAGGAGATGTACCATCTTGCAGCAGTGCTCAGTACAAGAGCAGAGTTTGCACCTGAGATCGCACATCAAGTTAATGTGAATGGCACAGTAAATATTCTTCAGATTGCTGCCGAGCAAGGACGAATGTACGGAGAGCCAGTTAAAGTTGTTTTTCCAAGTTCTATAGCAGTGTATGGGTTTGGTTCAATTCAGCAAAAATCTGAAGCCGGAGCAGTTTCGGAATACGAATTTTGCAAGCCATCAACAATGTATGGATGCAATAAATTGTATTGTGAACATTTAGGTAGATACTACGCACACTCATACCGACAACTTGCGACAGATAGTGTTGCGGGAGCTGATAAGAACAGGGGTGTCGTAGATTTTCGATGTGTTCGGTATCCCGGTCTTATTTCTGCTGAGACAATCCCTACAGGTGGCACAAGTGACTTTGTACCAGAAATGATTCACGCTGCAGCCAGAGGAGAAGCGTATTCTTGTTTTGTCAGAGAAGATACGCGTATTCCATTTATGACGATGCCTGAAGCAATCAACGCAACCTTGCAACTCGCATCAGTTCCAAGAAAGGAACTGACCCAAATTGTGTACAACATCGCAAGCTTCAGCCCCTCTGCTGGTGAGGTAGCAGAACTTGTGAAACACTATTTTCCAGACGCAGTAATCACATTTAACCCAGACGCTCGTCGTCAGGCTATCGTTGATTCATGGCCAGAAGCACTTGATTGCAGTGCTGCTGAAAATGACTGGGGTTTTAAAAGTGAATTCACGCTTGAAGAAGCATTTGAAAAATATCTTATTCCGAAAATCACGAATCAATACGAAAGTGCAACATGAATACGACAAGTTCAACATTTATTGACCGCTCAGCAGCAATTCTTGCTCACTTAGAAGAAACAGGGCAATTGAAGAAATTGCAGATGATTGAATCTCCTATGGGTCCTCGAATTTCAATTCGAGGTAGAGGTGAAGTTGATTGTTTTTGCTCAAATAATTATCTTGGGCTTGCGAATCATCCAGGTGTCGTTGAAGCTGGGATTGAAGGGCTCCGTCAATATGGTGCTGGTACATCATCGGTTCGATTCATTTGCGGCACATTCGTGCCTCATGAAATTCTAGAAAAACGGATTGCCTCATTCCTTGGTGTTGAAGCGAGTTACACCTTCGTATCTTGCTGGAATGCAACTGAAGCGACGTTCCCCACTCTTTGCCAAGATGGTGATGTTATAGTCTCTGATGAACTCAATCACGCATGTATTATTGACTCAATGCGGTTGACAACAGCTATTCATCGTGGCGTGACTAAATGCATTTACAAGCACAGTGATATGGATTCGTTACAAGAAGCATTAAAAACAGCAACCCAAAAGCGTTCCGAAGAGGGGTCAATATTTGTTATTACTGATGGCGTTTTTTCTATGGAAGGCGATATCGCGAAATTGCCCGAGATACGTGCACTTTGTGATGAGTTCGGAGCAACACTTGTTGTGGATGATTCTCATGGGACAGGAGTCATGGGCGATACCGGCCGTGGCACGCACGAGCATTACGGGATGGCTGGAAGTGACGTTGATCTGTTTACAGGAACACTAGGCAAAGCCCTTGGCGGTGGAGCAGGAGGTTATGTTGCAGGGAAACGCGAAGCAGTGGAACTTCTTGTGCAGCGTGGGCGACCAACGCTTTTTTCGAATGCTTTGCCAGTAACGGTGGCTTGTTCAGCTAAAACCGCGATTGATACCCTTGATGCGAATCCATCCCTTGTACAAAAACTTCGTGACAATGTTGCATCAGCTCGGAAAGGAATCAGCGATGTAGGTTTTGAAGTGTTGGAATCGCCAACAGCGATATGTCCCATCATCGTAGGCGATACAGCAACTGCAATCTCGATGAGTAACAAATTACTTGACATGGGTTGTTTTGCAATTGGTTTTGGATATCCAGTTGTTCCAGAGGGCACAGCCCGAATTCGTGTTCAAATTTCAGCCGCGCATGAACAGGAGCACATAGACCGACTTTGTACTGCACTTGAGGAACTTAAAAACTCTTAGCCAATGAATCATCACTAACGTGCAACTAACTTTCTCGCAGTTCTCTCTAAACCTCATGATTTTACAAATGAAGAACTTGAACATGCTGCAGGAAGAGTTTTGCCGTTCATCCCCAAGCTTGGAGAATTTGCACAAAACGATTCGAGGGATGTTGGCGAAGAAAACGACTACACATATAGTAGTGGCGACCCGATGAACTAACTGGATTACTTCGCATTTAGTTTGAATCAGCCGCAGACCACTCAACTTGACTATGCCCCATGAGAGTGCCTGTCGCAGTTGCAAGTTGAACCATCGCAAGTTGATAGTTCACTTCAGTAGAACGGGAGAGCGTGCATAGGTTTTCGAGTAGCCCACGCTGTTCTTTTCGGAGAGTCAAATCGCCAATAATTGATTCTATATTTGGAACTTCTTTCCTTAAACGTTCTGTAGCAACATCGACCCAAGTTACGAACACATGTTCGTATGGGATTGAGTCTTCATCTTTTGAACTCAAAAATGTTGCTGATGGTAACTCGCCTTCCACAAATCCCTCAAGCGATGTATGTACTTGATCACATATTTCCCACCAAAGGGGAGTAGTCATGTATGCGCTGACTTGTTCCGAAAAATCTCCAAGTACACACTGTAAATCTTCTTCGCAAATTCCAAGGTCTTGTAATCGAACGTCAAGCGCATCCTCTAGTTGTAAACCTAGACAATGTTTCCATTGAGCAATGGCTTCTGCAGAGCGATCTTCGTTCTGTACGAAAAAATTAACATCTTGTTTATACAGTTCGATACGCTCTGGGAGGGTCATTGATTCCAGAATGATTGTTTGCTTCAAATTCGTACGTTCGAGTATATCTTCCATTCCGTTAGTATACGTAAAAGACTCTGTGTCAGTTCAATAGAAATGATCTAGAACTCCACTTCCTATGCATTGGTTGGCCTGTAGGTGTGGGTAACTGTTTTTAACCAATAATCCGTTGAACATTCTCGTGACACTTGTTGTATATTGGTTTGTACTAGGCTAGTGTTACCATATAAGGAAACTATCATGACAAACGAAACAGATACCCTTGCAAAACTAATCGCTGCCTGCTGGAAAGATGAGGCGCTCAAAGCACGCTTCATAAGTGATCCCGTTTCTGTACTTGCTGAGTATGGCATGAATTTGCCAGAAGGCATCGATGTCAATGTGGTAGAAAATACTGACGAGACTATACATATTACTCTGCCGACTTCCCCTGAAGGAGTTTTCGAACTTTCGGATGACGAATTAGAAAAAGCTGCTGGCGGGCTTTGGGACCCCAATTTCATTTGTACTGGCTGGCTTCCCTGTCCTGTAAACGCAACATTTCATCCTTCTAGTTGATGGAACCATTAGATATCCAATTTGGATACCGACGCTCCAACTAAGCACCGTCAATCAGTGTAACTTCTTGATTGAGTAAGTTCTCTGCATCGCTTTGCATCGAGGTTGTTTGCCCAATTGCCACCTTGCTTGATAGAGGAACCGACGATTGCAGCGTCTGCATATTCAAACATTTCTTTGATGTTTTCTGGTGTAACGCCGGAACCAACAAGGATGGGTAATTCGGTTGCGCCTCTGACTTCGCGGAGTTGCGAGATGTCGACTGCATGACCTGTGTGGTTGCCTGTGATGATGACACCATCTGCACCCATAAAATCAGCGCCTCTTGCATGATCGCCGATTGAAAGGTCAGCTGTAATGGAATGCGATGAATGTTTCTTTTGGATGTCAGCAAGGATTGCTATTTCGTCTGCGTCTATTCTTCTTCGTTCTCGCAAAAGTGGACCAGCGTCAGCAACATCCATAATGCCTTCATCAGCTATGGAAGCGAACGCGAAACCTTCTGCGCGAATAAATTGTGCTCCGGTTGCGTGGGCAATAGCGAGCGCTGCTTTGTTTGCGCCTGCAAGAATTTGAATACCAACAGGTACATCAACTGCGTTAATAACGGCTTGCATTGCAACGGTCATTGAAGAAACAATTTCGGGACCGACTTCGCGAAGTAAGTAGGGGGTATCGTGCATGTTTTCAAGAAGCACAGCGTCAAAGCCGTATTCAACAAGTTTAGTTGCTTCAGATACGGCAATGTCAACTATTTGTTGTGGGCTTTTGGAACTACCAGAGGTTCCAGGAAGGGCGCGCAAGTGGACCATCCCAATAAGCGCTTTGTCTTTGTTTATGGTCTTACGAAAATCAGCCATTGTTTGAATTGCCAAGA
>CAZVVI010000030.1:0-24726 GCA_964630505.1 uncultured Isosphaeraceae bacterium
GCAGGGCCAGGAACGCCGCCAGCGTGCGCGCGGCCACCTCGTCCGCGGCCGCCCCGTCCGCCGCGGCGGGGGCCCGAGTCGCCAGGTAGCCCCGCGCCAGCCGCAGCACGCGGCCCGCGAGCGTCTCCGGCGCCACGTCCAGGAGCTCGGCCAGCCCCTCCAGCTCCAGCGCGCCGTCCACCTGCGGCGCGGCCGTCAGCTCGGCCAGCCGTCGGCCGGCCGCGTCCGCCGTCACGACCACCTGCAACGCCGCCACCAGCCGCCGCTGCTCCGGCGCCAGCGCCGGCACCGAGAAGCTGCCCGGCGCGGCCGCCTCCCCGCGGATCAGCCCCTCCAGCCCGGCCGCCGCCCCCCCCCCCACGTCGCCCCCCGCCCCCCCCCCCACCCCCACCCCCCCCCAGACGATGATTATTGCGTTTGCAGATCATGCTGAAGTCGTTTCTCCGTTTACTGATTCAAAGCAGCAATTGCTTAATGCACTGAACACAATCCAACCTACTCATGGACAATCTAAAGTGAGCGAGCCCTTAAAACTTGCTCGAGCATACACCACCACTGTAGACCCAGAACAGGATGGACTTTCTACAACTGAATCCGCTCAAATAGAATTGTTCAGTGATGGACGTATTGAAGATCTGCAAGAACAAGCATTGCAACGTGGAGAATCATTGAAATACCATATGGTGGGGTCGATTGATGATCAAAACATAGGCATTTCAACAATAGATGCAAAACGACCAACTCAATCTAGCGATGAAGTGCAAGTTTTTCTTTCGCTGTCGAATTCTGGTGATGAGGAAAAAACGGTTGATGTTGAATTGAGAATCGACGGCATACCTGTGGGTGTCCAACAAGTGTTGATTCCCAAGATGCAAAATGATGTGCTTGGCACAGCGAGTTTAGTTTTTGTGCCGTTTAGTATGCCACAATCTGGAATCATTCAAGCACGAGTTCTTCATCATGATGTTCTAGCTATTGATAATCAAGCGTCTCTTGTCATCCCCCCAGCAAAAGATCTTAAAGTGCTTCTTTCAGAAATTGGACCGCCAATTGTCCAAACGGTGTTAAAAGGAATGCCGCTTCAAGAATTGAAAGTTGTCAATGAGTCAGAACTGCAATCGATGATTGATTCTGGAGAGAGTAGTGATTTCGACGTGATTGTGTCTCGTGGCGTACATTTGAATTCCATTTCTCGAGGAAACTATTTTATGTTTGGGGAACCACCTCCAATTACATCTTTAGAATCATTCGTAGATGGGGAATCCCAAGTGATGATCGTCGCAAAAGAGGGCCATCCTGTGATGCGATTTGTTCGTTACGAAGATATTGTTGTGATGAAGGGGCATGATGTTGTTCTAGATCAATCAACAGAAGTTCTGCTCGAAGGCAGTCATTGGCCAGCGATCTTAACATTAAGAGAAAATGGCGTTCACCTCATCTATGTATCATTTGACCCAATTCAAAGTAATTGGCCATATCTTCGTAGTTTCCCGTTCTTCGTTTTTAACGGCATTCAGTTCTTGGGGCATCAGGGTGATGTGCTCACCGCAAAATCAAAACAAGTTGGGGAAGCGATCTTAGAAAGCAACAATACGATGTCTGGGGCTGGCACTCAAATTATTGAACCTGATGGCACAACTCATGCAGCATTTATCGACGGGAATGGTAACGCGAGTTGGGGACCTATCCGACTTTCTGGAGTGCATTCAATTTCAACTGAACAGTCCGTAACAAAGGTTGCAATTAACAGTCCGGTTTCAGAATCTGAAATCTCTAGCGTTGAACAAATTACTATTGGCGCAACAAAAGTTGCAACATCTGGTTCTAGTGGTTCATCCTTTATTCAACTATGGCCTTGGGCTCTTGGGGCAGTTCTGTTCGTTCTTCTTGTGGAGTGGTGGGTATACCAGAAGAAAGTGTCGACACCATTTATTGCGTCTTGGACGGATTTTTCAAATTCAAGGAAGGGGGGCATTTGAATTTCTTGAACAAGAAAGTTACTGTCATGGGTCTAGGGAGATTCGGTGGTGGATTTGGTGTAACAAAATGGCTCCTTGAGCAGGGTGCTGATGTTCTGCTTACTGATCTCGCTAGTGAAGAAAAATTCGATGCTCAAATTAATGAACTTCAAGCACACCAAGAAGCAGCGAATCTCCAGATTAGATTTGGTGAACACAGAATTGAAGATTTTGTTGAGACCGATTGTGTCGTTGCAAATCCAGCCGTTCCAAAGCCATGGAAGAACCACTACTTACAAGCTGCGTGGGATGCTCATGTTGATGTGACGACCGAGATCGGGATATTGACGAAGCAAATTGACCGTCAAAAAGTAATTGGTGTTACCGGCACTTCAGGTAAATCTACAACTGTTTCAATGATACACACCGCGTTACTTGCAAGTGGTTTGACTTCTCATCTTGGTGGAAACATTGGGGGGAGTTTACTGTCTTCAATAAAGTTAATAAAACCAGACGACATCATTGTGTTAGAACTCAGTAGCGCAATGTTATGGTGGCTAGATCGAAATGGTGGTTGGTCACCGTACGTAGGCGCCTTGACAACGGTTGAAGAAAATCATATTGATTGGCACGGGACGTATGAAGAATATGCTCGTTGTAAACAACTCATCTTCACACATCAATCCGAGAATGATATAGCGCTCACGCAAGATCCAGATGCCACGTTTAGCGGATTAAGTGTGATGGGAAAACATAACGAAAGAAACGCAGCACTTGCATTTTTAGCAGTCAACGCAATGGGTGTTGATTCTAAGTTAGCACGAGCAGGGCTACAATCATTTACAGGATTGCCACATCGATTACAACAGGTGGGTGAAGGATTTTATAACGATTCAAAATCAACGACACCAACTGCGACCGCGTTGGCAATCGACTCATTTCCAGACTCAACGAAAGTCCATGTCATTGTTGGAGGATTTGACAAACAAGTAGACTTGTCATTGCTCGCAAAGCAATCAGAGAGAGTCAAAGGCATGTATACAATTGGTAGAACCGGAGAAGAAATTGCAAAACTATCTTCATTGCCAGTTCTAGTTTGTGATACTCTTGAGTGCGCAGTCAATCAAGCAAAACAAATGATGTCAGACGATGATGTATTGTTGTTAAGTCCTGGTTGTGCGAGTTGGGACCAGTTTGAGAATTATGAAGAGCGGGGCAAGCGATTTTGTGAACTTATAGGGAGTGATGCACTGCTCCAACAAGATCGGTGATATTTTTACACCCTTGGCGTTGCACCCAGGTGTTCAATTCTTTAGCAATGTTTGGAGCAATGGTAGGATTTACAAACAAAGCAGTCCCTATTCCAACGGCGCTTGCGCCTGCAAGTATAAACTCTGCTGCATCTTCCCATTTCATTACGCCACCTGTCCCGATAATTGGAATTTCACCTTTCGTTACATCTCGATAGATTTCGTGAACAACACGAACAGCAACAGGATGAATTTCTGCTCCACTTAAACCGCCGATGCCTCTTGATAACATTGGTTGCTTTGTTACAACATCAATTGCAAGGCTCGGAATGGTATTGATTAATGTCAATCCATCAGCACCGCATTCTGTTGCTACTTCTGCATGGGGTCTGATGTCTCCAGGTGCAATTGAAAGTTTGACGAGCATGCCGGTCTTTGAAAGTGCTTGGCGTATTTCTTTCAGGAGGGCGGAGAGTTGTTTTGGGCATGCTCCGAATTCAAGACCATCCTCAGTGTTTGGACAAGATACATTTACTTCAACCAACTCGATACCTTCAACATCATTCATAGCACTCGCAACTTTGACGTATGAAGCAATCGAATCACCTGCGATAGAACCGATGACAGCTGTAGGCAACAATGAAGCTTTTTGAGCGTGTTTTTGGATAAAACTTGCAATCCCCTCATTCGCTAATCCAATTGCATTCATCATTCCATTAGGCACATCAGCGATTCGAATCGGTTCGTTACCAATTCTGGGTTCCTCTGTGATTGATTTTGTTGTGAGTCCACCAATTGAATGAAGGTCTATGGCGTCGCCAATTTCGCCCATCACTCCTGAGGTTCCAGCAGCAAGGATGACAGGATTGCGAAGAGACGCCTGTCCAATGTTCACTTGCATATTCGCCATGATTTGGGATTGTACTCTGCTACGGGATTCGACGTGACTGTCACCGAAGGTGACTGTCACACCTGCATTGAACGCAAGAGAAACAGCGCCCAAATGAGTTTCCTCAGCGTCTTTGCGGTTCCGCAGCGTTGCGGAGAAAAGGCAAAGTGACTGTCACCGAAGGTGACTGTCACTGAAGGTGACTGTCACACCTGCATTGTCACACCTGCATTGCGGGAGTCAACGTGACTGTCACACAGGCGTTGAACGCAAGAGAAACAGCGCCCAAATGAGTTTCCTCAGCGTCTTTGCGGTTCCGCAGCGTTGCGGAGAAAAGGCAAAGTGACTGTCACCGAAGGTGACTGTCACACCCGACAGTTAGGGTACAATCCGTCTATGAGTGAATTGCAAGACAAAATCGCCCGGTTTGAGAATATGGCATCTGCTGACCCAACAAATGACATGGCTCATTTTAGTTTAGGTTCTGCATATCTAGAAGCGGAACGCTTCGAGGATGCTGCTGTAAGCTTCCAAACCTGTATTTCGTTGAACGCTGAAATGACAAGGGCGATGGAGTTAGGGGGCTCTGCGCTACTTCAACTTGGGAAAACTGATGAGGCAAATTCGCTTCTAACTCAAGGGTATGAACAAGCTGCAGCAAAAGGGGAAATGCGTGTAAAAGAAGGAATTGCAGCAGCAATGAAAGCAGCAGGATTGGAGATTCCAACTGTTGAATCAACCACGAGTGTTTCAAGTGGAAAGCCTCTTGAAAGTGCCCCATTACCCGGTGCGGTTGGGGAGTGGATTCTCGAAAACGTGGATGAAGATGTGTGGAATATTTGGATTGGACAAGGGACAAAAGTGATCAATGAATTGCGATTAGACTTTTCACGCGAAGAAGATCAGCGGTCGTATGAAGACTACATGGTTGAATTCCTCAGCATCCCGAGTGAAGTTGTAGAACAAGATAGAAAGGCAGAAACAGGATGAGTGAAGTTCAGAATCTTGATGAAATCAATAATCACGAAAACAATGTAATGTTTCAAGAGCGAAGCACGCTTGCTACAGCCGCGTTGGTTTCATCACTAATTGTATGTTGCCCCATCACTACAATTCTAGGACCAATACTTGGTGTTCTTGCTTTGATTCGGTTGCCGAGTCGACCCCATCTCAAAGGCAAAGGGTTTGCATGGTCAAGTATTATCGTTGGCATCATTGCAACTGTAGTTTGGGTTGTTCTGGGTTGGCTTACAGTTAATTTCTTTACTGATTTTGTGGAACAGACTCGCACAGTTTCTACAGAAACGATTCAAGCAGGATATGACAAAGATTACAACACGTTTAGAAGCCACTTGACAAGAAGTTCATCTCAAGTTTCAGATGAAGAAATTCAATCATTTATTGAAATTTTAAAAGAGCGCTATGGTAATTTTGATTCTGCATTTTTTAATATGCAAGAACAAGAACAAACTGATATTACTCAAACAACAAGAGAAGTCCCAATTCCAATTCATTTTGTTTTTGAGACTACAGATGCGACTGGAATTATTATGTTTGAGTTCTTGCCAACAAGCGATTGGTACGAAATGAAAATCGGGTGTATACAAATCGAAGATGTAGACCATGGTGATATAGTTTTTCCAGTTGATTCCCCATGTGCTCTGCCACCATCTTCCACGAAACCCTCACCGACAGATTCATAATGGTTCTTCATGGAACGTAAGAAACTGAATCCTTGGTCAATCGTTGCAGCGCTCTGTGCTGTTGGGCTGTGTCCACTATTTTCTATTGCAGCGATTCTTGCTGGGGTGAGAGCCCTCGTAGAAATAAAATCAAGAGGCGATACAAGAGGTGTGCGTGTAGCATGGCTTTCAATTCTTGTTGGTGCTGGAATTACTGGAGCGTGGGGTGGAGGTCTACTCTGGTGGAACACAAACGTACGCGATATGATTGAGCAGGGACCAATTCACGCCATCGTTGAAGGTCAAGATGGAAACGTTGAGTTATTTACGGACTATTTTTCTTCGGATGTTTCTAGGGAAGACGCCGCATCATTTCTTCGAACTCTTCGTAAAAGATACGGTGTACTGCAACGAGGAAACTTAGACGAAACAATAGAAGAGTCACCAGTAGATGGCAAGAATCTATTTCTTGGGATGGTGCCTGTAGAAGCAGAGTTAACATACTCGCTCGTTTTTGAAGGGGATAAAATGGTTCGGTTGCAATCTAAATACGTGCTTTTTAACGAAGAAGGTAATGGGAGTACATTCGTTAATCGATTTAATTGGTTTGAAATACATGACGAAGAGAATGGCACTCTGGTGTATCCTGTTGGGGCAACTGTAGAGGAAACACACAGTAATGAGTAGTGAACCAATCATTGTCGTGAAAGATCTTGTTTGTCGTTTTGGCGATCAAACTGTTCTTGACGGAGTGAACTTAGAGGTTGAAAATGGGGAAGTGCTGGTCATTATGGGTGGCTCTGGTTCTGGAAAATCAACACTTCTGAGGCACATGATCGGAACATTCATTCCAGACGGTGGAACGGTTGAAGTTTTTGGCGAAAATCTGGCTACCCTTGATGAAGATGGTATTAATGCTGTCAGGAGGCAGTTTGGGATTCTGTTTCAATCAGGCGCACTTTTTAACTCGATGAGTATTGCAGAAAACGTTGCATTGTCATTGAGAGAACATACAGATTTAGATCCAGATATTATCGAATTCATCGTAAAGATTAAATTAGAGCAGGTTGGTCTTCGTGAGGCTGCAGAGAAGTTTCCAGCAGAAATTTCTGGTGGCATGAAAAAGCGTGCTGGTCTCGCAAGAGCACTTGCGCTTGATCCAAAATTATTGTTCTATGACGAGCCATCTGCTGGCTTAGACCCTGTGACAAGTGCAAGTATTGATCAACTGATTCTAGGATTAGCCAAGAAGGCAGGGGCGACGAGTGTAGTTGTAACACATGAAATGGATTCCGCTTTTGTCATTGCAGACCGTATGGCGATGCTCGATAAGGGTAAAATGCTTATGGTTGATAAGCGAGAGGAGTTCGAAAGATTACGTGATTGGCCAGAAGAAAATAAAGATGAACTTGATGATCGGCAGCAACTCATCAGGCAATTTCTCCGTGGAGATGCAGAAGGTCCTTTGACGAAAAGGAAAGAAGAGTCGAGTTATGCAGAAGATTTACTAGGACTTAGCGCCCCACGACTAACCAAAGGACCATCAGTCCAATCCTCCAAGGAGTAAAGAATGTCCCAAGCACGAAATAAAAGACGAAACAATATCAGAGCAGGTGTATTCGTCACGGTCTCTTTAATTCTTGGTTTAGTTGTCTTTTCGATTCTGACAAATGCTTGGTCTCGATTAACCATTTCAGTTGAATCATATACAGTTACATTTCCAGTATCAGATGGAATAGGTACATTGTCATCAGGTTCCAAAGTTCGGCTAGGTGGTGTTCTCGTAGGCGATGTCGAATCTGTAACACCACGAATTGAAAAGGGTGTTCCTATCTCGTACATTGATGTTGTGTTTCAATTAGATCAACAATATACGTTGTACACAAATGCTTCAATCCAATCTCGTGCTGGCTTGCTTGGTTCAACGGGCTGGCTAGCGATTTCGGATGTTGGAAATGGCGAAGAGGCAACGCAGTCAACTCAACTTCAGGGTTCTACAGAAACAATGGTTTCTCAGTTACTCGGTCGAGATGCAGAAGTCAATATTTCAAAATCTCTCGACGCCTTAAGGAAAATCAGCGAGGCACTTTCAAATGATGGCGGAGCATTGACGATGTTACTTGGCAAAGAGGAATCCGACGCATTAAAAATTGCAATAAGTTCAGCAGAGTCTGGATTGAAAGCGATGGATTCAATTTTGAAATCAACAGATACCGTCTGGCCAGATTGGGAAAGTTCTATTACAACTATTTTAAGTGACAGTGAAGATATCCCGTCCCAACTACAATCAACATTAAAGAGTTCTCAAGAAGCAATTCAAGATGTTCGGAAGAATGTTCTCCCAACTGTCGAAGATGCCATGCAATCTCTGAAGAACACAATGCAGTCACTGGAATCGATGAGTAAGGAGTACGAACAGAACTCGCCGGTCTGGGTCTCGAAAATTACAGATATTGTCCAAAACATCGATCAAATTACAGAACGTGCGAAAAAAGCAATTGACGAAATATCTGCAAGCCCGTGGCGATTAGTGTACAGACCAACCGATCGAGAAATTGCATATGAACAACTGAACGCAGCATCTTGGCAACTCCTCTCTTCATTGTCTGATCTTAGAGAGTCGATTGAAATGCTTCAACAAGTATCAGCATTGCAAGACGCTCCAGTTGACACTAAGAAAATCGAAGAGGCATTACGCAAAAGCGAGATGGAATTCGAGAATGCAAGAATTGAAATCTTAGATCGTATGAAGTTGGACTTCCCAAATCGATAGATGTCTTCTGTGCTAAAAACTCCTTCGAATGTTTCAATCGTGACATCACTCGATGACCCTCGTGTAGATCAGTATCGCAGTGTAAGAGATGCGGATTTAAGGGGAAGAAAACATTTATGTATGGTGGAATCTGAAATGGTCGTGAGAAGACTGCTCGATTCAAATTGGAAGGTACACTCGTTGTTTATTTCTCCTCAGAAGTACGAGCGAATCTCGCCTTTCATACAAGATAAATCCTTGCAAGTTTACGTTGCTGATATATCGTTGATGTCAGAAATTTCAGGTTTTCACATTCATCGAGGAACGCTCGCTTTAGCTCATCGACCAAGCCAAGAATCGCTGAGTGTTGATAAGATGGTGAACTCTTTGCGAAACAAAAATGAGGTTGCATTATTGCTCGCAGAGGGAATTACGAACGTAGATAATATGGGTGCACTGTTTAGAAACGCTGCAGCTTTTGGAGTTGATGCGATAATCCTTGACCACGCTTGCTGTGATCCTTTGTACCGGAAATCAATTAGAGTATCAATGGGTCATGCCTTTACGATACCTTGGGCGGTCACTCGAGATTGGATAAAGGAGTTGAATCAAATCAAAGAACAATTAGATGTCACGTTGATTGGTTGTGAAACAGGCGAGAACTCAATACCGTTATGGGAAATTGCGCCACCAAAAAAAGTTGGAATCGTTATGGGTGAGGAAAAATCTGGATTGTCAGTAGGTACACAACATGCCTGTGATGTTATTGCAGAAATTCCAATGACTAAACGTGTCCCTTCTGTGAATGTAGCAGTTGCCTCAGCGGTCGGACTGTATGAGCTTCTTTGTAGAAACCGTTTCGACAACCGGTAACCCATCAACAACCTGAGTATCGTCGATTCGATGTATATTCGCTCCTAATGTTGTGAGTGTGTCTTCCATCTTTGCATATCCACGATCAAGGTGGTACACACGGCTCACAATCGTTTCACCTTCGGCAGCTAATCCAGCGATGATGAGCCCTGCGGATGCACGTAAGTCACTTGCCATCACAGGTGCACCAATTAAACGATCAACTCCCTGTACAACTACAGTCGAGCCTTGTTTGACCAATCTTGCTCCCATTCTGCTCAATTCTGGAACATGCATAAACCGTTCAGGGTAAATTTTTTCAGTGATGATGCTGTTGCCGTTTGTTAAACAAAGCAGCGCCATCATCTGTGCTTGCAAATCTGTCGGAAATCCCGGAAACGGTTGTGTTGTGAACATCACAGGTTGCAAACTGGAATCACAAACAACTTGCACTGTACACGATGATGGGTCTTGAGATAAATCTGTCTGGTGAATATGTACACCGATTTTTGTAAGGACATCTGTTACAGCAAGTAAGTGGTCAAGCGGAAAATGATGGATGAGTACATCCCCATTTGTAATGGCAGATGCGATTGCCCATGTACCTGCAACTATGCGATCTGGCATGATTGTGTGTGCTGCCCCACCGAGTTCTTCAACTCCATCAATAGTTATACGAGGAGTTCCTGCTCCAGATATTTTTGCGCCCATCTTGTTCAGTAACTTTGCTAAGTCAGCAACTTCTGGTTCACACGCAGCGGATTCGATGACGGTCCTTCCTTTTGCAAGAGTAGCAGCACTCATCACATTTGCAGTTCCAAGGACAGTCGAACCAAAAGGGCCACCAAGGAAAATAGTTGCGCCTTGTAATCTATCCGCACGCGCAATAATGTCTCCACTCTCAAGTTCTATTTTTGCACCTAGTGCTTCAAGACCTCTTAGATGTAAGTCAATAGGTCTGTCTCCAAAAGAGCACCCTCCGGGCATTGAAACTCGAACTTCCCCACGTTTTGCTAGTAAGGGTCCAAGAACGCATACACTTGCTCTCATTGTTTTTACAATGTCGTACCGAGCGTGCGAAGATGTAGTATCGTTTGCTTGTATTTCTATATGACCATCGTGACTCGTTGCAGTACATCCGAGTTCTGAAAGTAACAGCAACATATTTGAAATGTCAGAGAGTTCAGGGACATGACTGAATGAAAGGGGTTCCTCGCTTAACAAACATGCCGCGAGCAGCGGAAGAGCCGCATTTTTTGAACCATCTACAGAAACTGAACCAGTCAGTCTCTGCCCACCATGTATCGAGAATGCGTCCATTTAGTTTGCAAATTCCTTTCTGCGGTTATGCCATCCATGGCGTCTAATTTATAGAAATCTATAGAGATGAAATCGGCATTATTGATTCCAAAAACCTATTTTTTACGTAGAAAGGATAGTATCAAATCGGAAGAGTTTTTGTGCTTGCCTAATGTGACAATTGAGTTATCGCACCTTTTATGGTTCACAATTCCGGTTATACGGGTGATTATTATGCATCTGGTTGTCTTTTGCTTGCAATTGTGCCGTCTAAGTATAGTATTGACAGTAGATTATTGATTATGAAGAGCAATAGGAGCTAGTAAATGAGCTATTTTAAGACTTTGACATGTGCGGTTGTAACTGTGATTTCAGGCATTGCAACCGCTACCGACCTTCTTGTTCCTTCTGAGTACGGTTCCATCCAGTACGCGATCGAAGAAGCAAATGAAGGGGATACCATTATTGTTGAGGCAGGTATTTACTTTGAACAAATTGATTTTCTCGGGAAAGCAATTACTGTTCAGAGCGAGACCCTAGATCCATCGGGAACATACATAGATGGTGGTGTCTCTAGTGGTCCAGTCGTGACATGTGTTTCTAGCGAAACAGATTTGTCTGTATTGGATGGTTTTACGATTAGAAATGGTAACTCCCAAGACGGTGCAGGTCTTTATATCATCGGTTCATCACCAACTATTCGGAACTGCATCATCTCAGGTAATGAAGCAAAAAGATTTGGTGGGGGTATTTATATCGACCTAGGTACGTTAACACTTGATAATGTGAGCGTTGAAGGTAACAACGCAGCAAATACTGGTGGTGGAATGCATATGCGTTCGAGTAATGGCTCGATTACTGACAGTACTTTTTCACACAACACTGCTACCAATGGTGGTGCGATGTACATTAAGGATACAACGGCTGAATTGCAGTTTACTAATCTAACAGTTGAAGGGAACTCTGTGACTTCCAATGGTGGTGCTGTTTATTTTAAGAACGGTTCTGTTTCAGTCGAAAATTCAACATTCGAATCAAACTCGTCGAATAAAGGTGGAGCATGGTTTAGCTATCAAGGTGGAGATGCAACAATTACAGGCACTTCATTCTTAGAAAACTCTGCAACAGAATCTGGTGGGGCAGTTAATGTTCGAAACTCAAGTACTGTTTCTTTTGTGCTTTGTACCTTTGACTTAAACATTGCAGACAGCGATTGCGATGGTGTGGGGGGTAGTGGGATTGCTGAAATCGCAAGTAGTTCGGTAACACTTGACAACCCTACAATCTGTGTAAACCTCTTATGTGATGTCATTGAAGATTTCAGCGATGAACAACCAACTATCATTGGTGATATTCAAGGTTGTACAACTGGTATGGGCGCTTGCTGTGGAGGTGCCGCATGTTGGGTGATGGACTACACAAGTTGTCTTGAAGGCGGTGGAGTATTCAACGGCGAAGAAACTGTATGCGAAATGGTTGAATGCACAGGTATCGATTCAGGTGGATGTTGCCTCGATATCCAGTGCATCATGGCTGCAACAGAAGATTCATGTATAGATGCAGGTGGGGAGTTCCAAGGTAATTTGATTGCTTGCGAGGATGTAGAGTGCATCGGATGCCCCGCAGACTTGAATGGTGATGGTTCGGTTGAGGTTAATGACATCATCGAAGTCATTTCATCATGGGGTGCATGTCCGTAATTTCAACGTGACTGTCACCACACAGGCAGTGTGACAGTCACCTTTGGTGACAGCCACTTAGTGTGGTGACAGTCACGTCACATCTAACCCAAACAAAAAAACCTCTGCATTGCAGAGGTTCTTTTATTTAAAATTTGGATAGCTAAAGTCGATTAACGTCGACGGCGTCGGCTTGCGATTCCCGCTAAGCCTAGAAGTGCAAGAGCACCTGGTGCTGGAACAACACCACCCATAATTGAAACTGAATCAACAAAAATTGCTTCAGAACCTGAGTTGGTTTCAACACTAATGTGAAGATGACCTGCACCCAAATCTGATACGTCAAATTCAAGTAACATCCAAGCACCAGCATTTGCTTCTAGTTCTGGTTCACTCCAATCAAGTAGAGGTCCCCCACCCAAATCAGCATCACCCCAATGGATGGAAAAAGCGTCACTAGATTCATAACCAGTCGATTGAATGAAGATGGCAAGTGATACTGTTTCTGCATCGCCTTCATATCCATCAAAATGTAGTTCGTAGATTCCATCAGTATCTGAGATTTGATACCCTTGATCTCCGTCATACCATGAGCCAACTGTGCCAGCGTAATTTGTTACACCAACATAATCACCATCTGTAAGGCCAACTCCGCCAGTTGAACCGTACCAAGCACTAAAGCCATCGCCGTTCACTGCAGATTCGCCTGCATTGTTTGATAACCAGTGATCTGTACCCGCATCACCAGTGTCGTAATACTTTGCACCTAAGTCAGCAGTATCTTCAAAACTTGTGTAATACAACATGTCTGCAGATGCAACACCTGCAACCATTGATGTAAACAGTCCTGTCACGAGTAAAGTTTTCATGTCTCTCTCTTTCCTTTGTTGCGCGCTATCCAAACGCTGTGTCTTTTCTTCCTTGGGAGTCTCCAAACACCCAATCTCTAGTAAGTAATGTACAAGAACTCAATTGTCCTTCAAGGATTATTCAACGTTTTTTTGTAAAAATGAAGTAAATAGACAAGAAATTTCTATGTAAATCTAATTTAGCTATTTTTACTCGTGGAGGGGGCGTGTGGTGATATCGTTGATTTTGCACGAATAAAGGCAGATTAGCTACAATTGGATATCTCTTATGGCTGAAACAGAACAAGTACATCTAGCAACGCTTTGGTTTCTATCTGCAAGAGCAATGTCTGTTGCAGGTGAAGATATGCCAAGCGTTCAAGAAGCAGCTACAGGATTGTATGCCCAAGCGATTCTTGGATTTAACGAAGAGTTATGCCGAGAAGCAAAAGAAGATAAGCATATTGGCAACAAAACGCTGATCGATTGTTTGTCAGGTGTACAGCAGTTACCAAAAGAAATTGCAGAGAAAATTCTGACAGGAGTCATGATGATTTCCTATGCAGATCGCAAAATGAAACCACTTGAGGTGCGGTGGGCTTCAATGCTCGCCTCGGCAATCAATATTTCACCAGATGATTTCCAAAGGTGTTGCGTAAATGCTCGAGTTATCGCTTCAATGTTACGCCCACATGGAGCCACGGCTTGAACAATAACGAGACGAATTTTCAGTTTTTAGAGCGATTCGATTCTCGTGTTGCAGAACTTGCAAAACAAGCAGAAGAGTATGTTCATTCAGACCCTGATTCTTGTATGTTTAAGTTAAGACTTATGGTTGAAACGATGGCGAAAAAATTAACAAGTTTACAAATGCGTGGGGATATCTCTAAAGATTTAGGCGCAATGCTCGGCGCATTGGAGCGTGGCGGAATCGTCCCAAGAAGGCAAGCCGATAGTATGCATGCGATTCGGCGAGATGGAAATGCTGCGGTTCATGGCAACCCAACGCCAGTTCCAACAGCAATGCGTAGATTAAGAGAAGCGTACAAAATTTCTGGGTGGTTTTGCAAAGTGGTGAAGCGAGGATCAAAAGTCACCCTCACCGAGTTTCACCCTCCCCAACCACCGGCTCCCGTTGATAAAGAAACAGAAACATTGCACATGCGGATTGATGAACTTGAGGAATCGATTGAGCAACGAAGAACAGTAACAAGAGAGTCTCTATTGATGTTCGGCCCGCAAGAAGACGTTGCTGAAGTTTCAAGAAGAATTGTTGAAGAACTAAAAGCACTTGATAATGTAGCAGCAGCAGCTGGTGAGCCAATCATTGACGCTGATTTTGTAGCACTTGTCATGGCGATGGATTTAGAGCAAATTGAAGAAGATCCAAGGCATGGCGGAGATTCACGTCAAGCAAGGAGAGAAGCCGAACAACAATTAGATGGAATCAAGCAACACCTTGCCGAGCGTGAGGAAGCCTTTTTAGCAGAACGAACATATTTACTTGAGCGAAGGAAAACAAAATGATTGTCATGAGTGAAATAGAAATATTACTACGACTCGTACTGGCAGTAATTTTAGGAGGTGTAATCGGTTTCAATCGAAAACGGCACAGTAAACCAGCCGGCTTGAGAACGATGGCATTAATAAGTTTAGGATGTGCAACGTTCACACTAATCGGTATTGAAGCAGTGATTCAACTTGCAGCTCTTCAGCAAGGTGCAGAAAGCTTAACAGCGTCTGCTACAACTGGAGTTAATTTAGATTCAAGCCGAATTATCGCTGGGATTGTTGGAGGTGTAGGTTTTCTGGGTGCCGGTGCAATTATTCAATCTCGTGGAAAAATTCAAGGCATGACCAGCGCAGCGAGTATTTGGGTTACAGCAACAATTGGTGTTTCTGTTGGTCTTGGTTTGTATTTACTTGCAGTTGCAACGACGTTCTTAGCGTTCATTGTCCTTGTGATGAACAAGTCTGGTGGAAATGAGGAAGAAGTGTCAGAAGATTAATTATTCCCAAGGATTAGTAACGTGGCACGTTCGTCCAGTATTTTCTATGTAATCTTGATGCCCATCTTCAGCTAAGTAAAATTCTTTCGCTGGTTCGACTTGTGTTGCAATTGGTTTTTCTGCATCGCAGTTAAGAATGAATTCTTTAGCAATTTGATTCTGCTCTTTAGAGGTTGTCCATACACCCGAACGATATTGAGAGCCGACATCTTGTCCTTGTTGATTTACTTGGGTTGGATCATGCATTTTGAAAAATGCTTCTAGGAGTTGTTGATAAGAAATTACAGATGGGTCAAACGTTACTTTTACAGTTTCAGCATGCCCAGTTGATCCTGAACAAACTTCTTTGTAAGTGGGATTCTCGGAGTCACCTTGCATATACCCACTTTCTACATTGATGACGCCTTTGCCTTTTTGGAACCAATGTTCTACTCCCCAAAAGCATCCGCCTGCAAAGTAGGCTGTTTCAGTTTGCACGGGTTTCGATTGCTTTGGAAGTTCGTCCCCGTTTTCATAAAAATGGAGAGACACCGAGTTCAAACAATACCGTTTTCCAGTTGGCTTTGGTCCATCATCAAAAATATGACCAAGGTGTGCATCGCATCTTGTGCATAATATTTCTGTGCGTTGCAAGCCTAACGAATTGTCCTCTTTTGTGCTGATGTGCTCTTTCGCAAAGGGAGAAAAGAAACTCGGCCAACCCGTTCCAGACGTAAATTTATGCTCGCTTGAAAATAGGGGTAATCCGCAGACGACACATGCGTAGAATCCCTCTTTCTTATTGTCCAATAGCGTGCCACAAAATGGTTGTTCAGTTCCTGCATTTTGGGTGATTCGAATGGTCTCTTCGTCTAATTGCTCGAGTAGAGGCGATTTACTCTCTTCAGTAAGTGGAGTAATGATGTACCCAGATTTGGAATAGATTGGGTAGGTGTCTGTCTTAGAATCAGGCATAGTTGGCTCCGACTGAAGGGTCAGCAAGATGAACAGAATGGAGAATTGCAAACTCATATTGGGTACTAAATAGTACGCGAATACCCACTTTTTTGTTGCATGAAGGGGGGGTAAATCACCCAAATCATCAGTGAAAAGGGGGTATACTTCCCGTTTTCCTTTTCACACGATTCGGAGTTATTGAATAGATGTCCCAGAGCCACGAACTACATGTACAACATCACTACCGCGACATGTCGCAACAACATGATGCTGCAAAACTCGGCATCTGGTTGTTCCTTGCAACCGAGGTTTTATTGTTTGGTGGGTTATTTTGTGGCTATGCAGTTTTTCGAGCAAATCATGAGGACTTGTTTGTCTGGGGCGAACAATTTTTAGATGAAAGATATGGAGCTGCAAATACAGCTGTCCTACTCATTAGTAGTCTGACGATGGCGATGGCAATTACGTATGTCCAGAAAGAGAAAAAGAAACTTGCGATGATTTCTCTTGGAATCACGCTCTTATGTGCTGGAATTTTCATGGGGATTAAATCAATTGAATATGAACATAAGTTTCATGACCACCTTTTAGGTGGAATGGCATTTTATGAAACCAGCGATCATGGAAATGATATGGGTGGAGATCATGTTGCAGCCCTAGATCATGGTGATTCAGAACATGGCAAATTGGTTTGGGATTCTACTTGCCGTTCTTGTCATGGAGCAGATGGAGAAGGTGTACCCGGAAAAGGAACGGTGTTAAATACAAGTTCCTATGTTCGAAGCCATAGCGATAAAGAACTCGTTCACTTTGTGATGAAGGGAAGACCTGCGTCATCTAAAGATAGTGTATTGCAACTTGATATGCCTGCGATGGGCGGAAACCCAATGCTTAAAGAAGCTGATATCGTCGATGTCGTTGCCTTTTTGCGAACGATGGAAATACCAGTTGCACCAGTTGGTGATGTTCAACAAAGTGAAACAGTCGTTGTGAGTTCAACACCATCAACTAAAGCAGAAACAGAAGCACTTATTGATTCCTTACCACACTCTACTGTGCAACATGCGGCACAATCTGCGGTTGGGCTTGCTCCAGAAGGTGCTTCAGAAGCACAGAGAATGGCTGTGTATGAACGACCCGAAGTTCCACAACTAGATGAGAAACGTCCCGCAAATGCACACCTGTTTTTCGGTCTTTATTTTTTAATGACAGGGTTACACGGTATCCATGTAGTGATTGGAATGATTGTTATTTTGTGGTTGATGTGGCGACTTCAAAGAGGTGATTTCACGAAGAGACATTATGCTGCTGTTGAGTGTGGCGGTCTCTATTGGCATATCGTTGATGTGATTTGGATTTTCCTCTTCCCATTGTGGTATCTGATCGCTTGACAACAATATCAAAGTCTTCAGCAGGGGCGATTTTTGCGATTAGTGCATATACATGGTGGGCTATCATTACGCCCCTCTATTTTAAATTTCTTGCAGAGATCCCTGTAGTAGAGTTGTTGATTTGGCGGATCCTATCTGGCTTGCCTCTGTTGATTTGTCTATTGTTTTTTCGAAAAACTATTGTTTCTGCTTTTAAAGCACTTCGAAACCGAAAAACTTTGTTGTTACTGATCGGTTCAACATTTTTTATCTCTATTAACTGGGTCGTTTTTATTCTGTCTGTAGTTTGGGACCGGTTGACTGAAGGGAGTTTGGGCTATTACATCAATCCAATGGTCACTGTTGCTCTTGGGTACCTTATTTTGGGAGAACGACTTCGCCCACTTCAAATTATTGCTGTTGGGATCGCTTTGTTAGGCGTGGTCTATTTAACAATCGCAGAAGGATCGTTGCCTTGGATTTCAGTTTGCCTTGCAGGTTCTTTTGGGATGTATGGGTTGTTTAGAAAACAGATGAAGGTAGGCTCAATAGAAGGGTTGACAATTGAAATGACCTTCGTCTTTCCAATCTGTGTTGCCATCCAATTCTGGCTTGCTTCAAATCAAGAATCAGTCCTCATCGATGGAATGTGGTGGCAACGGGCAGGTTTATTGTTAGGTGGTTTTATTACGATTGTCCCATTGCTCCTATTCGCGAGTGGAAACAAACGACTTCCACTTTCTACGATGGGTATTTTGCAATACATCGCACCTACTGGGCAACTGCTATTGGCAACTCTTTGGTTTGGAGAACCATTCGGTATCAAACAAGTCATCGTGTTCAGTTTAATCTGGTCTGCAATTCTCCTGTACTCATTTGACGCGTGGCGATCAAGTACGAAGTAATTAACCGCGGGTTAATTTATCTCGTTTGTTTTCAAGGGTTTATGTAAATTTTTGAATGTAGCCATAAAAAAACGGCTCCGAGCCAAGTGGCTCAGAGCCGAAGCATCCGTGGTGTTAATCGTACAGAACAATCCCGTATGGATATTTGCAATCACACGTGCATCTGCAATCATCGTCATCATCGTCATCATCGTCATCATTGTCATCATTGTCCCAAGTTCGGTTTTCGTCACACGATTCTCGATCGTCATCTGAATCACAATCTGATTTGTCATCTTTCTTGTCACAATCATCGCTGTCAGAATCTCGATTACTACGTTCATGGGAATCTGCTTGACCCCAACTGTTTGAATCCTTCGTTAGCCAACCGTCGTCATCGGAAGATGAAGAATGGCAACAGCAATCACATTCATCTCGATTTCTTGGGTAACTACCATCACGTTGTCTAGGACAATCATCTGGATTCCCAGTGACATCGCTAGGGCATTCTTTTCCACGCATGACAATCCTTGGTCTAGAATCTGGCTTCACTCCATCGGATGGGATAATTCGATTACGAGGTGTTGCCGAGGGTCTACCTTTTCGTTCAAACTTTGGGATTCTCCATTCAGTTACTTCTAACGAAGGAGAACTTTGCTGATCGATATACGCAAGGATGTCGAAGATTGGAACATATACGCTATATGAGGATGGCTCATAAGAGACGTCATTCGTTGTGCTACTCGGTGGCATGACGCCTTCGCTTGGAGGCATGTTTGGCTTTGGTGTTTCATTAGACTCATCGCAATTTGAACCGTCAGAATTCGATGGTTCTGCGTCGTCCTGTTGATCTTCATCTGGAACATCGATGTTTAGATTTCCAAAATCTGATTCCCCCGAATCACCTCCCCCTGAATGCAATGAATCTTGGCTATAAGATTGCGATGAGAGTAGAAGTATTGAACAGAATGTCATAAGAGATAAAGTTTTCATGATTCCTAACTCGACTTGAATTTGACGCATTTCCACCCAAATACAAGCCTCCTTGAGGGTTATGCCGCCCATTTGCTTCAGATGACCTCAAGAACCGCATGAAAGGTAGAGAGATCGCTGTTTTTCCTTTGCAATAAAGCCATTTCGTGCTACGCTGGGTAACGCGAAAGGACGGTTTTCATGCGATTATCACACAAATTAGGCGTTTCCACTCTTTTTATTATGACCTCTGCTGCATTTTCGATGCCCTACGGGCTCGGTTGTGCGACAGACATCAATACTGATGGAAACGTAGGTGTTGGGGATGTTCTTTCGATAATTGATTACTGGGGTACATCAAATGAATCAGCAGATTGCAATGGCGACGGCGTCGTTTCAATTGGTGATTTGCTGATGCTGATAGACGAGTGGGGAACTGACTGCAACTCAATTCATCCTTTCACAGCAAGTACTGTTGTCACCTTTGATTATGACAACGGCTTTGTTATCGTTGAATCAAACGGAATTCCTGATCACCCTACCGGCCCTTTCGATGGATCAACGGGGTGCTTCAACCCAAACACTGCTCTTCCCCAAGACAGAACATACCGAATCCCAATGGTTGCAACACCAACAAATAATCCTGCAGTTGAGTATTTCGACCAGTTTGGACCGACTTCAATCGCTTCAAACGGAGTACCGATGTACAACCCTTACGATGCAGGTGGCATTGACGCACCCTCAACAATTTGTTTTGACGATTACAACGGTCACCCACAATTGATGGGCGAATACCACTACCACCAATGGTCACCAGCACTTGATGCGATGGAGGCAGGCGGTCATAGTGGTGTCATTGGCTACTCATTTGACGGCTATCCTATCTTCGGACCATGGGAATCAGACAATGTTGATGCCCACAACGGTGTAGTAAATCCACTTGATGATTGCCATGGACATTCTGATGCAATTCGAGGGTATCACTACCACACTTCACTTCCTTATAGTGAAGATCCAAATGGCTTCCCATGGATTATGGGTTGTTACGCTGG
Organism: uncultured Isosphaeraceae bacterium; assembly: GCA_964630505.1. Taxonomy (GTDB): domain Bacteria; phylum Planctomycetota; class Phycisphaerae; order Phycisphaerales; family SM1A02. The sequence continues at coordinate 20,433 of CAZVVI010000030.1, forward strand.
CGAACCAGAAATGTCAAACTTTGATAACGGCGGCGGTGGTGGCGGAGGCGGTTGCGATGCTTGTGCCCAGGGCATGATTCCTCCAGGCGTCTGTAATTGTGTACACACAACACCAGGATACGAGTATTGCTGCACAAATTGGGATGCTGCTTGTCAAGCTTATGCAGAACAATTCTGCGGAGCAGCTTTTGATGGTGGAAGTTCAGAGATTCTTCCAGAACCGCCACCATTCCGCAAACCTAAGAAGTAATCGATGAAACATCTTGTCGTTCCAATTTTGTGCTTGCTCAATGCTTGTGCAACGAGCGAACCACTTACTTCAAAGATCCTACAAGGCGAACCAAGTGAAGTAGATGTCATTGTCTTTAGTAGTACAGATTGCCCTATTGCAAACGCCATGGCGCCAGAAATCGAGCGATTACATCAATATGTAAAATCTCAAGATGGCGACTTGTATCTTGTGCATGTGTGGGAAGGTCGAACATATACAGACGCAAAACAACATGCAAACGATTATGGTTTGACAATGGAAATCATTGTAGATTCAGATCATGAACTTGTGAAAAAATTTAACGCCACGGTGACTCCCGAAGCAATAGTGATTACATACGATACAAATGGGAATCCTCAAGTGATTTACCAAGGGCTTATCAATAACTTTTTTGACTCCCCCGGAAATCGCCGAGATGAAGCAACTGAACATTATGTTCGTGATGCAATTGCAGCGGGGAAGAATAACGAAACCGTCACTCGGAGTTACCGCTCCCCAACTGGTTGCGTGATTGAACAAATGAAATGATTGAAGTTTTACTCTTAACAATTATCGCTCAGCAAGAACCTCGTGTTCCAACGTGGACAGAAGATATACAAGGCATCATGTTAAACAACTGCATGCCATGCCATGATTCTGCTGGCGCAGGACCATTTCACCTTACGAGTTACGAAGATGTTGCAGGAAGAGCGTCCTTTATAGTCGAACTCACAAGTACAGGTTTAATGCCACCATGGACGGTTGACGATTCTGGCTTGCCAGTCCATGGCACGCGTGACATTTCAAAAGAAGAGATCGCAACAATTCAAAAATGGATTGACGCAGGGAAACCTAAAGGTGAAGGTCCCGGTATAGCGATTTGCGGTGGTGGGATTGTTCTACCAGACGCAATGGGCCAAACGAATCCAGACACACCGTGGATTATTCCAGCAGAAAGTGAAACTCGTTGGCACACAGGAATTCGCGACAAGCAAACGTTCGTCTTACCAATCAGCAACCCTGAACCGATGAAGGTGACATCGTTGCAGTTTAAAACAACTGCACCTCGCGCAGTGCAAATGGCATGTTTTGTTTTTGACCATCAAGGTCGAGGTCGAATTTTTGATGGCTGGGATCCTGATGAGCCCGGTTATGAAATGATGGGCGATATTGGGTGGGTTCCATCTGGAACGCACGGAAAGATTGGACCAGGAGTTGGGGACGTACGATTGCCGCGTGGCTTTCATTGGGAAATACCAGCGAATGTCGATTTGATTGCCGAAACACATTTTAGACCAACTGGTAAAAAAGAAACGCTTTCTTGTTCTGTCGAAATTCAAACGGATGCGACCGAAAATTCGAGGGCTGTACAAGAAATCGTTACGATGATTCGAAGGGTTGCAATAAAAGCAGATGACACGAACTTCGTTACAAACGAATCACTTGAAATTCCGTACGCTGTTGATGTTGTTGGCATTACTCCAAGAGCAGGGGCAGAGTGCTCAGCAATGCGAATTGCTTCAGGCGACAAAACTCTACTATCGTATTCAGATTGGGACCCACATTATGGCGAAACGGTATTTTTCAAAGAACCGTTTAGACTAGAAAAGGGCACTACCATCGAGTCTACATGGACATTTAACAACAGCGATTCAAACCCTAGGAATTCATTTGTTCCTGCTCAATTTATAGACCTTGCTCGTAAAACAGGGGTCGCAAATTTCGTTTTGCATGTAGCTCCTGTGAAATCTGAAGAAGCAGAGGAACTTACGAATTGGAACCTATCAATGTTACGTAAAAGACAACGAGCGTTGCAATGATTGGTATTATTCTCGAATGCTCACAACACTGCTCTTAATTATCCTAACTGTTTCACCAACTTCTGATGGAGCGATTGCTCCAAACCTCGTTGAAGCTAATGGCTCTGCATGGATGACATGGATTGAGCCGGTTGATACAGAAAAAAACATTACCGCATTGAAATGCGCGAAGTTTGAAGACGGGGTGTGGGGTGAAGCAAGCATTATTGTTCAGGGGAACAACTTCTTTGCAAACTGGGCAGATTTTCCTGAGATGGGCGTTGCCAAAGATGGAACAATGTTTGTGACGTGGCCGCAACAATCTGGTCCTGGAACGTACGCGTACGATATAGCAGTTGCGGGAAGTGATGATGAGGGTGAAACATGGACACTTATGGGAACGTTGAACGACGACCGTGTGCTTGGTGAACATGGTTTTGTTTCGCTTGTTCCTGAAGGCGAACATGGTGTGCGAGCATTTTGGCTTGATGGTCGTGCGATGACAGGAGATGGTCATATGGGCGAAGGCGGGGGTGACATGCAACTTCGAACAGCGATCATCAGTGACAAGGTTCATAAGAGTGAGTTACTCGATGAGCGTGTCTGTGAATGTTGTGGGACAGATGCGGTTCTCGTTGACGGAGTGCCGTATGTAGTGTACCGAGATAGAAGTAAAGATGAGATTAGAGACATTTCGTTTACGACAATTGGCAAAAAATCAAAAACGATTCACAAAGACAACTGGAAGATTGCTGGTTGCCCAGTAAATGGACCATCGATTGATGCAACCGAAGGCATGGTTGTGATGGCATGGTACACCGCTCCTGAATATAAACCCGCAGTGTTTGTTTCGTTTCCAGATAATCCAATCAAAGTGTCAAATTCAATACTTGGCCGAGTCGATGTAGTTGCGATCGATGCGGATACTGCTATGGCAACATGGCTAGAACCTAATGGTGAAACCGCATCTGTCATCCTTGCAATAGTACATGCTGACGGGACTATCGAAATCAAAAAAGCAATTGCGCAAGTTTCCCCGTCTCGGTCTTCAGGTTTCCCTCGCATCGCCAAAGTCGATGGCGGTGTACTCCTTGCTTGGACGTCCCTTCACCGCAAAAATGGCATTTCCACTAAGTTCTTCGCAAATTAATTAACCCGCGGTTAATTAATCTGTTCAAAATGCTTAATTAACCCGCGGTTAATTAATTCGGCATGGCTCAGCGGATGATGGCGAAAACTTTATTAAATGAGAAAGAACGGTTCTACTGTTTTAATAATGCCACACCCAATAATTCGTATTTGTTTAAAACATCGGTGACATGATGGCAGGATAAGAATGGAATCTTCTTCTGGCACTATACATTGATTAAAAAGAGTTTCAAGGTCCTCAAGTTGTTTTTCGCTTACCCATCCCTGAAACACTGACTTTTGAATCCTGCATGCATGGTCCTTTGAAATTCTAACTAATCTTAACTGACTGTCCTAAATTCTGGGCCACCTCTATAATCCTAATGTAAATGTAATAGAACGATATTACAAGAAAAACTAATAAATAATTGCGATTAAGAAGATGCGCATATTCAGTTTTGTGCACCACATTCGAGCAAATGTACACTATGAGGATGAAGAAGAGCATGTTGTTCGTTTTTATCGTTTTTTCTCAACTCGCATTCGCTGAACCAATCACCCTGATGACATTCAACATTCGCTATGGCACAGCGAAGGATAGTGAGAATAAATGGGTGCATCGCAAGGACCATGTTGTTGAAACAATCCGAAGTGCGCATCCAGCAGCACTCGCTATTCAAGAAGCACTGCTTGGGCAACTTACCTTTATAGATGAAAACCTTTCGGGGGCGGGGGTGTATAAAAAAATAGGCGAGCATCGCTCTGGTGGAACAAAGGGCGAGTTCAGTGGATTGCTCATCGACACTTCAAAACTTGAATGGCTTGATGATGGTCAAATTTGGTTGTCGCCTACGCCCGACGAAATTTCAAAGGGATGGGATGCTGCCCTTGAACGAACCGCAACATGGGTCAAGGTTCGGAAAGTTGGCACAAGTAGTCCAACAATGCTTTTGTGGAGTACGCATTTTGATCACCGAGGAAAAGAAGCAAGGCTTGAAAGTGCAAAACTTATTATCTCTAAATCGCAAGAACTAAGCGGAGGTAAGTTACCCGTTGCCATTATGGGCGACTTTAACGGTACCACTGGAAGTGCACCTTATAAAGTGTTTATGGATGC
>CAZVVI010000031.1:0-21882 GCA_964630505.1 uncultured Isosphaeraceae bacterium
CCCTGTTCACTCATTCCAGTCCCCTGCCAATACCCTGAGTCTACGCGCTGAGGTCGACGTACTGGCCACTGCTCTACTGGGATATCTAAATTAGACACGACTGGTGGTACAAAACTCAGTTGCCCATTCCCAGTGATATTACTGATGTCTTTCACAATTCGCCATGCGTTTCCGCTTCTTGATAAGTTTGTGAGGTGCCGCCAGTGTGTAAACGTCTCTGGGGTGCCATCGGCAAATGACCAACTCCCAACGCCTTGCCCAATCAAATCGACTACATCTGCACGTTGTGGCTCTGTATCTCTCAACCAACGCGAGTCGCCAAATGATGGACCACCTAGTGGGTTATCGGGGCCAAGTGGCGGTATGCCATTGATTGTCGAGTCATCAGGCGGATTGGTCCAAGGAACAACTTCATAAGGCGCAAAATTAAATGGATAAAGCGGGTCAAGTCCGTATCTAGGGGTATCAAGAGAGGGAGCAACCCTACGTGCGTTTGCACTATTTGCAGAAGCTTCAAATGTGCTCGCTAACGTTCTTGGAAACAACGCAATTGCAATTTCATCTGCAATCTCGCGGTGTATTGTGTCAGCACGATCTGTAATCCGAGCAGAGTCACGTTGAGCAACTGCAGTTGCCCGACCACTTTGTGTTTTTGTGATGAATGCAGTTGCCACAAGAACAAGCAAGACCAAGATGCCAACGACAAGTATCAGTGCATTCCCTCGGCGAATTCGATTGTATTTCTGTGGATGAATCATCGTTTTCGCTCCGGCAAATCTACAACAAATTGATACGTCCACCCAGAACCAAGACGATCATCTCGGTCAAGCAATCTCATCGTGATTCGTAGCGCACTTGGCCATGGGGTATATCGCCACGCTGGGTGCCCTGCTAAATCGCCATCATCAACAAGGTACGCGTCGTCTGCATTCCCATCATTTAATAGGTCAAGCCCATTTTCAAAGAACGGCTCGCTTCCGTTGTACCCAAAAATAGCCCAATATTCTTCAACCCTGTTACTCACGGATCGTACAGTAGGCACAGGAGCGACAGTCGAGCCATCTCCAACTGAAAAGTAGGGTTCTATGAATGCTGGGTCAATCGTTGCCGAGGGAAGATGTGAAATATTTCCATCAATGGCATCATTTGTAAATGAAGTTAAGGTATCAAAGTTGATTGTGTAGAAATCTCCAATCTCAGGTTCAGCTGGACTCGCATCCCCAAACCACGGCTGAGGTAAAATCTGGTCGTACGTATACCCTCTGAACCAATTGTAGTTTGCATCAGTTGCTTCACCTACACCATCGTCATACGTCCATTCAATTTTAAATGAAACGCAACCCTCAGCAAGAGCAGACATCATCATCGCTTGGTCATACCTCACTGCAGTTGGAGGATGTGGCTCAACCCGTGGCCAGTAAAATAAAGACGCAATCAATTCTTGTTGATCAATATCAGATCCAGAATTCCTCCAGAGCCGAGCATTCAGACTCGATTGTTCAACTTCTTGAAGCACCGACAGTCTAATATCATCAAGTTGACTCGCTGCCATATCTACTCGCCCATGCATCACGTGAGGGTACGCATTATTCCCACCAATTCTGGGATCCCAAGGAAAAATAGTATGGGCAGAAATTCCTCGTGACATAAACGATTTTTTGCTATCAGCATCAGGAGCGCTCTGGTCATCATCAGCAAGGACAACTGCTTGACGGCATAAAACCCACTCACTTGGAGAGCCCTGTGTTCCATTCGCAGAGAAGCCACTTCCAGTCACATCGAACCGCTGAGCGTTTGAATTTGGATATTGCCTTGTTTCAACATCAACTGATCCTTCATACCAAGGAGTAATCATGTTCGTTGGATTCGCCATTAACAAGATTGGGTCGTCTGATTCAAACAAATCATTTGCGCCCTGCCCTTGTCCCTCAAGATGAGGAAACCGAACACCGTGTCCGTAGTAGACCATCGATGCAAGCCCTTGCCCTGCAAAGTCAGTGCCTCCTGAACCAGAGAGAAGTGTATTTGGCAAACTCATCGCAGAAGCAACACCATCTGTAAAGAAAACAAGTTGATCGCAACGGATAATTTCTTCTGGCGGGAGGGAATCGTCGATGAGCAAAAACTCACCATGTAAATTATTTGCAACAGCAACACTCCGAATCGCAAAAAATCCGTCGTGAGAAACGTTTGCGATATCACTTCGAAGTTGTTGCTCAACTGCAACTCCTTGCTGCAGCGTTTCTGAAATTGCTTGACCAGAAGCAGAGATATCACTCGTAGTACTAAAAATTCTTCCAACGGCAACCATGATGACGAGTAGTACGACAACTGCAACCATCAGTTCTAATAATGTGAACCCGTTCACTTTTTGAGGAGGTGTTCTTAGCATCACAATCCCTCCACCGTCGCATATACAGGAATGAGTTTACGGTCTTGCCGATCGACAACAGGGATATACCAAATATCTGTCACAACGCCTTCATCAACGAACCCACTTGGGAAGACTGGGGTCATTGATTGGTCCCACCAGTTGACATTCACCCCAGGATTACCAGGATACTCAACACTTTCAAAGACAGAAAGTTCTGATGGTCTTGCAGTGAGAAGGACTGGAGTAGTATTGTTTGCTCTTCTTCTGCCTCGTTGGACGTGGTGGACATTCCCGTTCTGGTCAACAAGCCATTGACCTGGATATTGCCACATTCCCTCTTCTACTGTTGGATCAACAAGTTCTGTGCCTTGCAATAACTCACTTCCAGGTAATGCACCCCAAGATCCCACGTTCGGTGCAGTTGACAGATTTGCATAGAGTGGAAAATTAGGTGTTGCTAAACCAGTTGTTTCAACTGTATACGGTCCATTGCTCAATGGATCAATCACTCGGTAGACAAATATCGCAACAAGGACTCTACCTTCGTACCGCCGAAACATGCAATCCCAATAATATTGCGCTTTTGGTCTCTCCATAGGATCACCTGACCACATTGGGTATTGACGCTCAGCGGATAAGATCCTTTTTGATGGGACATTTAAGCGCGAATAATCTGGCGTGCCATCGCCATTGGAATCGACATCGACATCAGGGTATCGTTCCTTGTTGTATGGGATACCCGGTTCGGTTTCGTAGTTTGGTGTCCAATCTTCAACTAGAGGGTCTTCTCCACCAGCCAAAATACGCGTGTCTGGTGTAGCGAAGATATCAATCGCACCTCGAAGTGAAATTGCGTTTGGATCACCACTATCACCGAAATCAGAGGGCACCATTGCAGGTCTACGCCACATCCAATCTCCACAAATGGTTGGCCAAGGATTTACCTCTTCTTGTGAAATTGAAAATCCACATTTAGCAGGTGACCAAAACTGTTCAAATGGTTCTGCGCCCCCAAAATCTTCCTGTTCGATTCTTGAGCGAATCAGGGTTAATGCGTTTCGAGCAACGATTGGTCCAATGATGTCATCGGATGTTTTTTGTTGTTGGGCAATCCCTGCAGGAAAGAGCGTTGCAATACTAATGATGCCAATGCCAAGAATAAATATAGCGAGCAGAAGTTCGATGAGCGAAAAACCTGGGCGAGTTGTACACATTCTTGAATGAATCATTTGATTGGCACCCCGCTATAGCGATCAAACTGGATTCTGTCTGCGTTTGCATCGATGTATGCTGTGTATGCATTGTCTCGAACTGATGAATTCGTCCATGAAGTTGTGTCAACTGAAGTTCGAAACTCCTTTTCATTAAAGACCGAAAGGATAAGTGTCATACTGATAAATGGCTCACCTTCTATCATTGCCAACTTGAATGAATCAGAGCCAGTTTCAACCTCAGTGTTCCATGGATTGGTCACGATGTCTGGGTCTTGCCAATCAACAGAAAGATTACCTGCAAATTGTTGAATCCAATCTAAATCGTAGTCAATCCAAATTCGATCAGCACCCGATTCTGCGTTTCGAACAACAACACGACCCTCAGGGTTATATAGGACACCAACCATTGAACCATAGGGTTCATCAAGAATCGATGGCAGGAAAGACGCACACCACCATGTATCATCTGCACCCGTGCCATATCCAGGCCCTGCAACGTTTACGCCACCTTCGATCGTTCTGATTTGTACGCCTTGAACAGGAATGAAACGATCGAATGTCCAAATGGAACTGCCGGTATTTGCACTTGCAGAATCTCCGTTCCATTCGGCCACAACGATGTCAATGACTTGCTCTGACCCATCATCTGAAATGCGAGGGCGAAAGACTGTCATGATGTACCTGTTCTTTTTAATTGCCAGCGCCCGAGCGTTATCTAGTGCAGCAACAACGGTGTTCACTGCCGATGACATTCGCAAATCAGCAGCAATACCGCGGTAAGCAATTGCTGAAAGACCTGCAAGAATTGTCATGATGACCATCACCACAATCAATTCAACCAGAGTAAACCCAGTTGCAGGTTTATTCAATTGGAATGAATTGCGACTCAACGTGCTGACTCCACTAAATAAGGTTCATAGGAGTAAATATTGTCAAGAGATGCAGACCATTGCTCATTCTCAGGAATCGAATTCACGTCATTTGACTGAAAACGATATCCCCATAATTGATCTGGACCTGCCGAAACAAAATAAGGTCTGCCGTTAATACATGAGCCCAGTGCATCCTCAACTTGATCGCGGACAGTTTGGTCGCCACTTAAATCTTGTGCAAAAGGAGATTGCGTAGAATCTTGATTTGCCTCAGCAAAATTTCTTCCAGGAAAGACAACGCCGATCGGAGTACCCCATGCATCTACAATAATCTTTCCGTGTTCATCATCGACTGAGCACAAGTCACTTGTGTGAATTTCATTTGGGGCAGACCCTGATGTTTGACAGGAATGCTCGGGGAGAATTTTTGAAAGGATGTCATGCGCAGATTCAGATTGCATTAACACGTCAACCGTTGATTCTATTCTTGTTTTCATTGCATGCAGGAGAATGCCATCTACGAGGCCTTGTTCAGAGAATGAAGGCGCTTCAATATATTCACCGTTAGTCCAGACGTCATACATTCCATTTGTTACAGGAACATATCCTTCAAATGTAATCTGTCGGCCGCGTTCAAGTTCCCACTCTTGCAATGCCATCGTCATGAGTTTCAACACGTCTTCTGTTTTTCTGATTTCACTATTCCGCATGACGCTACTAGAAATTCCTAACGTTAGAGCAGCAAGCAACGCAATGATGCCAATCACAATAATCATTTCTACAAGCGTAAAAGCGTTTGGTTTATGAGATGTCTGTTGAGAAGAATTCATTATGGTCCTACCTCTACAATGTTGTCTGCGTTCGCTTCATCTGTGGCATTTTCATCATCATTTCCGGGCAAGCCAACGTAATCAGCACGGATATGGGGGTTCATCTGCTGATCTGGACCAGATGAGAAGTACGCGAAGCGTCCCACTTGCAGTTCCATCGAAGTTGACGTGTCGCCGGAATCGGCATCAATACCATCCATAAAATCAGGCAGTGAAGCGTCTATGACATTATTTGGTGCGAACGTATATGGACGTAAAGCAATAAAGTCACTTAACGTTGGCCTTGGACTTTCGGCGGTATATCTGTTACTCGGCGGGTACGTTTTCGCAATTCCAGAAAGTGGGAGCAATGGATTTGATGGGTTCGGGTAAATTGGTCTGTAATATCGAATTGGAATTCCCCACGTGTCAACAATGACCATTGGCATCTCGACGTCATAATTAGGATCTCCTGGATAAAAGACTTTCACATGCCCTGTCACGGGATCTTCCAAAGGAGTCACACCATCATTTTCAAACGCAATTCTTCCGAACATCTGATCATTTTCAACTTCTAAATATGGACCATAGAGTTTGCCTCTTGGTGAAGGCACACGTTCAGCCAATAGACCGTTTCCATTTCCCAAACCAGATTGCGCGTCAGTCGCTCGCCAAACACCATCCACACTCGGATGTCGTATGCCAAGTCGAGGGATTTCTTCATAATCAGAATCACCTTGACTTGATCCTACAAGCCGTCCGTACCCATCTTCTGCTTGATTCCCATATCCCATTAAAAACTCAGCAGGCGAGGTAATTGAGTACCAATCTTGCGCTTGGTAACGATACATTTGTTGAGGAGAATTATCTGTAGGGCTTGGGAATACCGGAAATGGCAAATCTAAGTTTCGTTGAGGGTCGAGTACTGCTGGATAATATCCAACATCATCTTTAAATCTCACTGTTGCTTGCTTTAACGCAGTTAAACGAGATTGAGTTTCAGCAACTTGCGCAGCAGTTCTTGCTGCACTTAAAGCAACAGTCAAAATGCCGACAAGAATGACAATCAATGAAATTGTGATGAGCAATTCCACAAGCGTGAATGCTCTGAAGTTTCTTTTGAATTGTGTGTTTAACTTGTACACAACGTTGTCATCCTGCATCCGAAACAGATTCAATCATTTTCACGAGCGGCATAAAGAGTGCGAGCACAATAGTGCCGACAATGCCGCCAAGAACCACGACAAGCATTGGTTCAAGCAAACTGAGTAATGCTGTCACAGCAACATCAACCTCTTCATCATAATTGTCAGCCACTTTAACTAACATGACATCCAAGTCGCCAGTTTCTTCTCCGACTTCAATCATGTTGACGACGATCGAATCGCATACCTTCGCTTCACGAAGAGGATCAGCAACTGATTCACCTTCCCGAATCGAATCATGCACGCTTGTTAATGCTTTTTCATACACATGATTGCCAGAAGTATCGCGGGTAATGAGAACAGCTTCAAGAATTGGAACACCAGCAGAAATTAACGTTCCCAACGTTCGAGTGAATCGTGCAACTGAAGTTTTCTCAACGAGATTTCCTAGCACTGGGATTTTCATCAGAATAATGTCAACAACTGCACGCCCTGCTTTAGTTTTACGAATAATCTTAAAGAAGAAAAAGATGAGAAACGGACCTGCTGCTAACCATACCCAACCAGGAATTGCTTGATCTCCTGACTCTGGCGTACCAGCAATCCAAAGACTCGCATCAATAAGCCACAACGTGATTCCGGGCAGAGTGACATCAAAATCATCAAAAATGTCTTTGAACTTTGGAATAACAAAGTACATGATGCCAGTCACGATGCCAACAGCGACAACAATGACGCAGATTGGATAAATCATCGCGCCCTTAATACGGGCTTTTAGGCGTTCGGCTTTTTCCATAAAGCCCGCAAGCCGCTGCAAGATGACATCAAGCACGCCACCAATTTCACCTGCTGCTACCATTTTGCAATACAAACGATCAAATGCTTTTGGGTGCTTACTCATTGCGTCTGACAAACTAGTCCCAGACTCCACATCCTCAACGACATCGCATAGGATTGACTTTAGTTTTCCCGGCTTCTGCTGTTGTTCTAGAATTTGAAGAGAGCGCAATAGTGGCAACCCTGCATCTTGAAGTGTTGATAGTTGACGAGTGAACTGCGTCAATACTTTTGTCTTAACACCACCGATAGAAATATTGATGCCGCCCTTTTTCTTCTTGGCTTTCTTCTTTTCTTCTTTCTTATCCGAACCCTTTGTTGAAGCCCCTTTTAGTTTTTCTTCACGAACAGTTGTTGGAAAGAAACCATTCTGACGAATTGCAGCGATTGCTGCATCACTGCTTTCAGCTTCGATTCGCCCCTTTTCTGGTTTTCCTGCAGCGTTTAGTGCTTCGTAGACATACGTTGGCATGCGTTACACTCCATTGAATTATTGTCATTCGTACTGTTATTCATCAAGCATCGTTTCTCGCACGACTTCGTCGATTGTTGTTTGGCCATCAAAAATTGACAGCAACCCACTGTCACGCAAACTTCTCATGCCTCGTTTTTGCGCTTCAACTCTTAAAATTGCTGTCGATGCTTGGGAGAGCACAAGTTCTCGCAAGGAGTCATCGAATTCCATAATTTCAAATAATGCTAGCCGGCCACGGTAGCCGCTGTTGTTACAAGCGTCGCAACCCTTTCCTCTAAAGAATGTTCGATCAGCAACGTCCTCCTTGTGCAACTTGAGTTCAAGTAATTCTTCAGTTGTCGGCGCGTACTCTTCTTTGCAGTTATTGCAGATTCTACGCACAAGTCTTTGTGCAACAATTGCTTCAACAGTTGCGGTGATAAGAAATGACTCAACACCTAAGTCTACAAGTCGAAGAATTGTTGAGGGCGCGTCATTTGTGTGGACTGTTGTGAATACTAAGTGACCAGTGAGCGAGGCTTGAACAGCAATTTGCGCAGTTTCTAAGTCGCGAATTTCACCAACGAGAATAACATCAGGGTCTTGCCGCAAGAATGAGCGAAGCAAGATAGCAAACGTTAAATCTTGGTCTGTATTGACTTGGCATTGAACTAAACCGTCGATGTCATATTCAACAGGATCTTCTGCGGTAAGTATTTTTGTTTCTGGATCGTTCAGCTCAGTCAATGCTGCATACAACGTTGTCGTCTTTCCTGAACCAGTTGGTCCAGTTACAACGACAATTCCGTTTGGTCTTTTAATGATATCAGCCATCTTCTCATAGTCTGAAGCACGCAAACCAATTTTGTCCATGCTTAACTGCACGTTCGATCGGTCAAGAACCCGCATGACGACTGACTCACCAAACATGGTTGGAAGAATTGACACCCGCAAGTCAACAGGAGCCCCAGTGACAGTCAATTCAATACGACCGTCTTGAGGCAATCTTCGCTCTGATATATCAAGGTTTGCCATAATCTTAATCCGTGAGACTATGGGCATCGCAAGATGCATTGGAGGCGGAACCATCTCATACAATACGCCGTCAATTCGATATCGCATTTTGAATTCATCTTCAAACGGTTCGAAATGGATGTCAGACGCCTTGTCTTTAATTGCCTGTAGCAAAACAAGGTTTATGAGCCGAACAATTTTGTTATCCGAAGCTGCGGAGGCAAGTTTTGAAAGATCAGCGGAATCGCCGTCACCTGCGAAACTTCCGAAGTCACTGTCATCTAAATCGGCCATCATGTCTGCCATTGATGGACCACCAGCCGAATACCGTTGTTTGATTATTTCATCGATTTGATCCGGAGGCGAGACAACAGCAACGACGTTGAACCCCATGAGTAAACGAAGATCATCAACCGCTTTATAGTTATCAGGCGATTTCATCGCGATTGTTAATACTTTTGAAGATTCATCGTAGTCAACTGGCACAATTTGATATGTCGTTGCACTTTCAACAGGAAGGGTGTCAAAGGCAACTTGGGGGATTGAATCTATATCAAGTTCTTTCCATGCAAGACCTGCTTGCCCTGCTAATGCTTGAAGAATATCGACGTCTTGAATAAGACCCATCTCCACCATAATTTCGCCAATTTTTTTACGGTCCCCCTTCTTCTTTGCGACCTTCTGAACTGACAGTGCTTCATGGACTTGGTCACGAGAGACTTTGCCTAATTTTGTTAAGACACGACCAAAACGTCTACCTTTTAATTGGGATGGATCCAACTTCTTCTTTTTTTTCTTTGTCGATGATGAAGATTGTTTTGCCATGAGAAAATGGTTCCAATTGTTGGGTGTTGTGGCGTAGATACATCATTTGCGAATGAAACCACGTTGGCAACCTGTAGAAAGGCGTTTCATTCATTTGCCACCTAGATTATTCGCTATACGAAACAAAATAGCAAGGTTGAAAAAGTTGATTTTAGGGAGAATTATGAGGGGTCATCAAGTTCAGATCGACCTACTTTTCCACCTGAATTATGGACTTTTTGGGTTAGTCCGTTGGAATCCCTACCCTTATCAATCATTTCTTCTGCATCAATCATGCCACGTTCGTAGAGGCTCCACAAGTGATCATCAAGGAGCTGCATACCAAATTTTCGACCTGTTTGAATAGCAGAGTCAATTCTGAACGTTTTGTTTTCACGAATAAGGTTAGCAACCGCTGGAGTCACAACAAGAAACTCATATGCTGCAATTCTTCCAGTCTTGTCAATTCGGCGAAGGAGTACTTGTGACAGGACTGAAATCAGTGCTGTTGAAAGTTGGACACGCACTTGTTCCTGTTGGTTTGTAGGGAATGCGTCAATAATTCGGTTGATTGTGCCAGAAGCACCTGTGGTATGTAATGTCGCGAACACCAAGTGACCAGTTTCAGCTGCCTGAATGGCTGCTTCGATTGTCTCTAGATCTCGCATTTCACCAACGAGGATGACATCTGGGTCAGCCCGCAAGACACGTCGAAGTGCCTCTGAAAAACTAGGGACATCGTTACCGACTTCTCTCTGGTTGATAATCGATTTTTTGTGGTAGTGGTAATATTCAATTGGATCTTCAGCTGTAACAATATGGCGCTCTAGATTCGTGTTTACATAATCAATCATTGTTGCCAAGGAAGTTGTTTTACCCGAGCCTGTAGGACCTGTCACAATAAATAACCCTCTCGGACGTCGAATCAGTTCTTTAAGAATTGGGGGCAGGCCAATTTCTTCAAATGTCAACAATTCATTTGGAATTAATCGTAACACCAAGGTGATATCACCACGTTGTCTAAAAATAGCAACCCGAAAACGTGCCTCAGTGCCAAATGCAAAACCAAAATCGCAACTCCCCTCTTCTTGAAGTTCTTGCTGTGCTTTTTCAGGTGTAATCTGCTTCATTAAAGCAACACAATCATCTCCATCAAGTACTTTTGTATCAAGGTTTTTCAATCCACCATGTAAACGAAGCGTTGGCTTTCGCCCAACCGTCAGGTGAAGGTCAGATGCACCAGTTCGAACTACAGTGTCAAGAAGTCTATCTATTTGTATTGTGGACATAAATTATTCATCACTTGAGTTTTTAGATATCAACATTTCCCTCTAAAAGAGCATCCGCTTGTGCAAATCGTGCAATTTCTTCTGGAGTTGTGTCACCACGCAACACCTTTATTTTTCCATCTTCAACAAGGGTACGCATTCCTGCACGAACCCCTGCTTGTCGTATTTGACCAAGAGGCGCTCTGTTGAATGCAAGTTCCCTAATTTCGTTATTCATCACCATCATTTCAAAGATTGCTTTTCTACCTTTATAACCTAAATTACCGCAAGAAGCACATCCAACAGCTTTACATATTTCTCCCCGAGCCGCTTCCTCTTCAGTAATCCCAACGATCTTTAGATACTTAGGATCAGGGTTCTCATCGACGGCCTTGCAGTCAGGGCAGAGCAACCGAATCAATCGTTGTGCCATAATTGCTTGAATAGAACTCGCAACAAGATAAGGCTTTACGCCCATGTCGATCAGCCGCGTAATCGCAGAGGGCGCATCGTTCGTGTGGAGTGTAGAAAAGACCAAGTGCCCAGTCAAAGCAGCTTGAATAGCGATATCTGCAACTTCTTGATCTCGAATTTCACCAATCAGAATAACATTGGGTGCTTGCCGCAACATGGCACGTAGAATCGATGAGAATGTCAAACCAATAGCTTCTCTTACTTGGCACTGATTGATTCCAGCGAAACTATATTCAATCGGATCTTCTGCTGTAATAATTTTCCTGTCAGGTCGATTCAGAATATCAAGTGCAGAATACAACGTTGTCGTTTTACCTGAACCTGTTGGTCCAGTCACAAGCAGAATCCCGTTTGGTCTTCGAATCAATTTATTGAATGCGTCAAGGTTTTCTTGTTCAAATCCAATATTTTTCAAACCAATTCGAACAGAGTCGGGCCTCAAAATCCGCAACACGATGGATTCACCGTGATATGCAGGGCATGCACTCACACGGAAATCTATTTGGTCGCCATCTACACTCATTTTAATACGACCGTCTTGCGGAATTCTTTTTTCGGCGATGTTGACACCCGCCATTAGTTTCAATCTTGCAAGAATTGCTGGTTGCATTCTTTTAGGCAAATTGTCCCTCACATGACAAACACCATCAATTCGATACCGTAGCAGAACACGATCTTCCATCGGTTCAATATGAATATCAGATGTCCTGTTCCGGACCGCTTCAGTGATAAAGCGTGAAACCAACTTTACGATCGGCGCCTGTTCATCATCTACGTCTATCGAAGCATCAACAGATTTATCAACGCTTCGATCAACTGAAACATCAACTGAATCTGTAATCAGGGATGTCTCAGCAATCACACTTCCCTTTGTACCTGTTTCTTTAGAAATGTATGCTTGAATCGCTGCTTTTGTTGAGAGCACCGGTTCGAGTTCACAGTTCAATCGGAATCGTAATAAGTCCAGTAACTCTAAATTCAATGGATCATGAATGACGAGCTGTAATTTGTCATTCTTTTTCCCTAGTGGAACGATCGTATGTTTTGTGATGACATCTTTCGGAATCAAATCCATATCAGGAGTTTGCTCGCCATCAGAGCCATCAAGCGCGATATATGTCATTCCAAACTGCTCAGCGAGGGCTTGAACGATTTCGGCTTCTTTGCAGACTCCCTGCTCAATCAAGACTTCTCCGACCTTCTTCGTCGTTCCAACAGCGCTTTCTAGCGCTGTAGTCAACTGCTCTTTGGTAACATGCCCCTCAGCGATGAGGATTTCACCTATTTTTCGTCGTAGTTTTCGTGCCATAAGAGATGTGGAGCGTTTCCGCCCACTACACATAGTATCATCGGTAGAGCAATCCTCAGCAAATCCTCGAATCTTTTCTTGAAATGGACAATTTACACCCTACTCGTATACTCATTACCTCAGGAGCTACCCAAGAGCCGATTGACGAAGTTCGGTATCTTGGTAATCGCTCTTCGGGTAAACTAGGCTCCTTGATTGCGTTGACTGCTGCATCTAAAGGTCACATCGTCACACTCCTACATGGAAATCAATCGATCCTGCCTGCCAGTCATCCTAGACTCACGCCGATTCCATTTTCATCAAGTCGAGATCTTAAGGCGAAATTACTTGAACATTGGACTTCACACGAAATCCTTATCATGGCGGCGGCTGTTTCAGATTTCACGCCACGCGGTGGTCAAGTTCAAGGCAAACAGGCCAGAGGTGACGATTTGTGTATAGATTTCACGCCAACTGAAGATATTGTTGCGGCTCTTGCTCAATCATCGATGCACCATCAACGCATTATTGCCTTCGCTCTTGAAGAAGCAAATAACTTGGAAGAAAGGGCGAAAGCTAAATTGGCTCGAAAGCAAGTTGATGCAATCATTGCAAATCCACTCGAAACTATTGATTCCTCTTTTATCCAAGCACTTATATTTAAAAAAAATGGAATTAAATTAGACTCACCAAAGAAATGTACGAAGGCTGAATTTGCAATCTGGCTCGTGAATCATCTGGATGAAATAACAAGTTCAACATGTACCACTCCGTAGCGAGTATCCTGCTCACCCTCTTTTATGCTGAATCACGCTCAAACTCCAACATCTAAGCCAATTGCACTCTTTTGCATTCTTACTTCTGTGGCTATCGCAGCGTGGCTTGGAATTTGGATTGCAGGACATGGAGAAGGTCACGCAATTGGTCACGTTGATATGCCAGATTTTTGGTTTATTGGCATCATTCCATTTCTTGTCATCCTTGGTGCAATTGCTCTCTTTCCGTTACTAAACGTCACTCGACACTGGTGGGAAAGCAATCTCAATCGCTTTTTCGTCGCGATGCTTTGTTCAATTGCAACCATCGTGTACATGCTATGGACAAGTGGAGGGGAATCTATTGGAGGAATGCTCGATCACGCAATTATGAAAGATTTTATTCCTTTCATAATATTACTCTTTAGTTTGTACGTCATAAGCGGCGGAATATATCTTTCAGGTGATTTAGCGGCGTCTCCAAAAGTTAATACAACATTTCTCGCAATTGGCGCAGGAATTGCGAGTTTCATCGGAACGACTGGTGCGAGCATGCTGTTGATACGCCCTCTACTCAAAACAAACTCACAACGAAAATACAAGGTCCACACAATTGTTGTATTTATTTTCTTGGTAAGTAATATTGGGGGCACGCTATTGCCAATTGGTGATCCGCCTTTGTTCCTTGGTTATTTGAGAGGTGTCCCTTTTATGTGGACACTCGGACTCTGGCCTATGTGGGCAACCGCATGCGTAATTCTGCTCGTTTTTTACTTTATTTGGGATTCCTTATTGCATAAGAAGGAATCACATGGTGACCAAAAAAGAGAAGAAACTGAACGGCAGCCGCTCCGTTTACAAGGTGGTCTAAACTTTGTTTGGATTGCTGGCATTGTTGCCGCTGCTGCACTTATTGACAGCGAGAAGCCATTTATAGGGACATCTTGGACACCATTCCCATACTGCAGAGAACTCATCATGCTGTTTTTTGTCGTTTGTTCTTTAAAAACAACCTCAAAAGTGATTCATGCAGCAAATAATTTCACGTATGCAGCAATCTTAGAAGTCGCAGCGTTGTTTTCTGGGATTTTTATATCGATGCAAGTTCCACTTACTGTCCTTGAAGCAAATGGGAAGGCTATCACACAAACAATGAATCAACCGTGGCATTTTTTCTGGTCTACGGGTTCTCTTTCTAGTTTTCTTGACAACGCGCCCACATATGTCGTCTTCTTTAAACTTGCAAAATCATTGCCCGAGGGCGAAATCACTCGTATTTCAGTAAATGACGGGAGTATACCCCTTGATCTTTTAATTGCTATTAGTTTAGGGTCGGTCTTCATGGGAGCAATGACGTATATCGGAAATGGCCCGAACTTTATGGTGAAAGCTATTGCCGAGCAAGAAGATGTTCAGATGCCTTCTTTCTTTGGATACATGTTGAAATATAGCATTCCAATTCTCGTTCCAATATTTATTCTCATCACACTACTCTTCTTGATGTAAGGAGCTACCTCTAATGATTAAACGAATACTAGTTGCTTTAAGCGGAACCCCATGTACTCCATCTGCGATTAAACATGGGATTGAACTTGCAATCAAACATGATGCTGAACTCACAGGTGTCACTATTATCGATCCAGACAGACTTCAAGATGTCGGACCAGTCCCGCTTGGTGGAGCTGCTGCTGCACATGATCTAGCAGTACATAGAATGGAGATTGCGAAGGAACATACTGAAGCATCCATCACGCAATTTGAAACTGAGTGTGGAAAGGCGGAAATTAAAAACAGGGTTCTTCGAGAAACTGGAGACAGCGCTCAACGTCTCCTTGCAGACTGGAGATACCACGACCTTACAGTCATTGGATTGCGGGGATTATTTGAATATGGTGTTTTGCATGATCACGGAAACCTTGTCCTTGATGTTATTGGTTCTGGACTTCGACCTTTACTTGCTGTGAGCGAAGAATATCGCCCTATTCAAAGTGCGATGATTGCGTATGATGGGTCACCACTCGCTGCACGAGCGATGAAGGCATTTTGTATGCTTGACGTTTGGAAACCAATGCCGACAACGATCGCGTGTTTTAGTGGTCAAGATGGTAACGTTGACAAGATTCTCTCTGATGCAGCATCATACGTTGAATCTCATACATTTCCGTCTACAAAGAAGAGGGTAGAACAGAAACCAAGAAATGCTATTCTTGACACGATGACAGCTTGCGGTGCTGACTTGCTTGTGATGGGTGCTGCGAAGCGAACTCGAATTGGTAGAAAATTGCTAGGAGATACAGCGAGATTTGCATTAGAAAATTCAACACGTCCTATTTTCTTGCATCACTAAAGGTAGAATGATTCAGTGATTACTGTAAACGGAGAAATGCAAGAGTTTAAGGAACAAAATTCGTTACAAGAACTTCTTCTACAACTTGATCTTTCTGGTGTTTTATGTGCTGTTGAAGTGAATAACTCACTGGTACCGCACAATGAACGAGCTGAATGTAAAATTTCCGATGGAGACTCAATCGAAATTGTCACTCTTGTCGGAGGAGGATAAAGATGACTACCATGACCACAAATGAAATTCCGCCACTTGACCTTGAAGGGGTTACATTGGCAAGCCGACTTGTCGTAGGAACTGGAAAATACCCAGATTACGAAACAATGCAATTGGCACTGCATGAAAGTGGTTGCAGTGCGGCAACAGTTGCAGTTCGAAGAGAACGACTCGTCGATGATCAGGGCAGATCTATTCTTGATTTCATCGATTGTGATCGGTACACAATCCTTCCAAACACTGCTGGTTGTTTTACTGCTGAAGATGCAGTACGAGTTGCAAGACTTGGCCGAGACCTTTTGGAACAATTGCACAACGCGGGGAGCAATTGGGTGAAATTGGAAGTGCTTGGCGATAAAACAACACTACTTCCAGATCCAGTTGGTACGCTTGAAGCATGCCGCGAATTAGTCAAAGATGGTTTTTCTGTCATGTGCTATTCAAGCGATGACCCAATTATGGCAACACGAATCCGCGATGCTGGAGCAACTTGTGTGATGCCTGCTGGCAGTCCAATTGGAACTGGTCGCGGGATTGCAAACCCATGTGCAATCAAACTGTGCATAGATTTGCTGAAAGATCCTGAACATGGCGGCGAACCTGATTTCCCCGTAATTGTAGATGCTGGCGTTGGAACACCTAGCGATGTGACTGTTGCGATGGAACTTGGTGCTGACGGTGTTCTGTTAAACACTGGAATTGCACATGCTAATGATCCTGTCCAGATGGCTCGAGCGATGCGACTGGCTTGCGACGCTGGCTATTTTGGGTATCGCTCTGGCAGAATCCCACGAAAACTCCACGCAACCGCTTCCTCACCGTGGGATGGCACCATTGCCGGCGAATAAATTAACCCGCGGTTAATTAATGGGCTGAAATTCGCGCCTGAGCCCGCGGTTGATTAATTTTTTCTTCATGAAGAATTAAAGCAGTTTTTTGAAGAGCGCTCTAAAAATATGGGATATTTCTCCCATGACTAAAAAACGACCAGATTTTTCAGGAAAAGTTCTTCATGCGATGAATCGACGAGTCGATCGCCAAACGTTGTTCTGTACAGATGAAGACTATGCTTTGTTTCGTTCATTGATGAGCGAAGCCGTCTATAAATTCAACTTACGCATTCTAGAGTGGGTCTTGATGCCGAATCACTGGCACATGCTCATCTTTCCTGAAACAAAGAATCAAGTATCTGAATTTATGCATTGGTTATGCGGCATACATGCAAAAAAATGGAGAGCAGAAAAAGACAATGAAGGTAATGGAGCACTGTATCAAGATAGATTTAAAGCGTTTTTAGTCAAACCTGGCTTACATGTAGATAGACTTAGAAACTACTTGGCGATGAATCCAGTAAAGGCCAATCTTGTAGACAATCCTTTTGATTGGATCTGGGGTTCTGCAAAAAGAGTACATAGAGATTGTTTAATATCTACGATTCCTATCTCAAAAGGTCCACCTCCCTCTCCCTCTGACTTAAAAGAATTACTGAGCACTCCTCTAAACTTAACTGAAACTCAAATCGACCGTCTAGAAAAATCTTTTTTAAAAGGCCTTCCTTACGGAGACGACGTTTGGACGGAGCAAATGATTGAAGAATACCACTTAGAACACACTCTACGAAAGGCAGGTCGACCTAAATCAACCGCGGGCTGAAGGGTAAATTTTGAGCAATTAATTAACCGCGGGTTAATTAATGGGCGACTCGTGTGCCGAGGAATTGTGAAACCTCTTCGACTTGAGCACTGCAACTTGCTTCGCTCTCTGCTTCAAGATTTAGACGAAGTAATGGTTCAGTATTAGAAGCGCGAACATTACACCACCAAGAATCTAATTCAAGAGTTACTCCATCGAGCCGATCAACTTTTGCTGTTGGATACGCAGCAACGAGCGCTTCCATCGCTGCTTCCTTGTCTGGAGTTTCAAAATTAATTTCACCGCTCTGGCTGTATGTCCGGTGAGGTTCAATTTGTTGGCTCAACGACAAATCACTACCTGCAAGAGCACTCACAACTGATGCGAACGCCATTGCTCCGCTGTCCGCATAGAAATTATCTCTGAAATAAAAGTGGCCAGAAAGTTCTCCTCCAAATGGGGCGTCATTCTCAGCCATTGCTTGCTTCATAAATACATGTCCAACTCGACTTTTCACCGCTTCGCCGTTAGATTGTTCAATTGCGTTCCGCACTGCATGACTTGAACGCAAATCGAATACGATTGTTCCGTTTACCTCATGTGCCAAAAACTTCGGCGCAAGCCAAGCTGTGATCAAATCACAGCCTACGATTCCACCCTTTTCATCAATCACCATACATCGATCAGCATCGCCATCAAAACAAATTCCTACATTGCAATGATGTTCTAAAACTGCGTCGCGAGTTTGTTGCAAATTTTCATCAACGAGCGGATTCGGCTCATGCACAAACTCACCCTTGTCATTATCAAAATTAATTTCGATAAGCGCTAATCCTTTAATTCCACGAAAAAGCTTTGGCACCATTGTGCCAGCCATTCCATTTGAGGCATCAATCGCCGCTTTGAGGACGACCTCCCCTGACTGAATCTTTGGATCTAAATATGTGAAGACGTGCTCTTTATACTCATCCCACAAGTCTTCCGAAGACTCACTTCCTCGAATCTTGGAAATGGCTTCTTCTTGAGCATTCGCCCTCTCTTCAATACATTCAAGCCCTGTGCCCATTCCAACAGGCTTGGCTTTCGCTCTGCATATTTTAAATCCGTTGTATTGAATCGGATTATGCGACGCCGTTGTTTGAATACCACCAATTGCGTTAAGGTGATTCACAGCAAAAGCAATAAATGGAGTATCTACCAAGCCAACATCGATGACATCAGCACCAGAAGATAGGATGCCATCTTTCAGCGCTGCGACAAGTGACTGGCTGCTAGGTCTCATGTCATGCCCAACGACAATTGCACCACTTCCACCTGATTCTTCTAGTAAAAATAACCCCGTCGCTAATCCAATTCTTCTGGCAACCTCTTCAGATAGTGGTTCTGGATATTCTGCTCGAACATCGTATGCTTTGAATACTGTCATGCACACATTCTACACTTGATTCAAAAACAATCTTCAGTAGCAAGATCAACAACTTCAACTCCTTCTGGCAATGCAGACAAAAACGCTCCACCATAAAACTTCCGAACGACTCTTGAATCAAGAATCGAAACATCACCCTTATCATCATTCGATCGAATTAGTCGCCCAATCCCCTGCCTAAATCGTATGACTGCCCGAGGCAACTGGTCTTTCATGAAGGGGCTATCACCAGCTGCCGTGATTTGTTCTTGTCTTGCCTCTACAAGCGGCTTATCCGGAACATCAAATGGCAACCGAGTAATAATGACGTTGCGTAAATTTTGACCACGCACATCAACACCTTGCCAAAAACTTGCAGTACCAAACAATACAGCTGAGTCATCTTCTCTAAATTGCTCAAGCAAAGTTGTCCTAGGTATTTTTGCGCCATGCTCAAGGAACGTAAGACCCTTCGATTCAATTTCATCTTTTGCAAGTGCTGAGACTGTCTGCAACATTCGATAACTTGTGAACAACACAAAAGCGCCACCCCGAGTTCGACCAACTAAATCGATAATTCGATTCGCTAACCGCTGAGCATATTGTTCCTCTTTTGGTTCAGGCATCGTAGAATCAACCCATGCTCGCATCTGCCTCGGATAGTCAAAAGGGCTACCGAGTTGCAACTCCACAGGAGACTCAAGTCCTAAACGAGATTTGATAAGAGAAAAATCGCCACCTCCTGTTGCAAGAGTTGCAGAAGTCAATACCACAGAATGGTCTTTGCCTAGAAAATGATCTTTTAGAATTGCTGAAACATCAACAGCCATACATTTCAATATTGGTTTGTGAGTGGTCACTCTTTTTGAATGAGAAGAAACACCCTCAACTGCATACACACATCCCTTTAAATCTTGAGTGACAAGAGAATGGCAAGAAGTTCCTAACTCCATCGCTCGATTAGCAAAACCATTTGCTTCTACTGCTTCAGCATCGTTATCGATTGTTTCCTTGAGAAAATGTAAATGCTTACTCAATTCCACGAGTGGTTTACTCAGAACGTTCTCAACAACATTAGGCTCCGCGACTCTACCATTTGGAGGGGCTTGCTCAATTTTCCATTCAACTAGTGCATCAAAAAATTCTCTGGAGGCGTCTCTACACTGGTGCACTAAATCTGCGCACTGGGAATACAACTCGCTTGCGTTACATGACTGCTCAATGGACTTCAAAAACCCTTTAGAGGCATTATGTCGAGTCGTTGGCAACAATGACCTCAGAAAATACTCAACTTGATTTTCAGAAATCGAAACACCAAAATGGTCTGCTGCAACATCTTCGGTTGCATGGGCTTCATCGAATATCACATGATCGTATCTAGGCAAAAATCCTGATCCTCTCATTCTCAAAGCCAAATCTGAAAAGAATAACGCGTGATTGCAAACGAGCAAATTGCCTTTTTCCATCTCACGCCTAGCGATTTGGTAGAAACATGTTGAATGATTTGGGCATTTCTTTCCCAGACAACGAGAGCCATCACTTTTTATCAATTCCCAGACATCCCCTCGGGGCAACATCGAAAGAGATGCTCTTGAACCGTCGCTCGTTGTATTTGCCCACTGCTCAATTTGCTTGAGTTCAGACACTGCCGCCGCATTGCTCATCAAAGAACCCCGCTTTGACAGTGCTCGTTCTAATCTTCGAAGTGAAATGTAATTCCCACGACCTTTTACAAGCACAGTATTAAAGCCACCGCCAAATGCTTCCTGCAATACAGGAATATCGTTGTAGACAATCTGTTCTTGCAAAGTAATTGTGTTTGTTGCAACAACGACCGTCTCACCATGTTCAAGAATTCTTCGAATTGCAGGAACTAAATAACCAAATGATTTGCCAACACCTGTCCCTGCCTCGACTAACAACTGTCCCTTAGAATCAAGTGCTTCAGAAACAGCAACAGACATATCAATTTGTTGTTGACGTGGCTCCCATTCCTTAAGGGCTTTGCTGAGTTCACCACCCTCTATCAACATCGAATCAATTACGCTCAAGAATTACCGCCCTTGTTTCCAATCGGCGATCTCTTTGGTTCGCCCGCAACGCGAGGATATTCTTTAGGTGTGGGCTTAAGTTTACGGATGACAACTACTGTGCCAGTTGTTGTTCTTCTAGATGATTCAACTTTTGCATGAAGTACATGTAACGCCTTGTTCGCGTGTTCAATTTCTTGCTCAGCTTTCTCTCCTTTAATAGCGATAACAACACCGCCAACCTTCGCAAATGGAATTGTCAGTTCGAGCAACACATTCAATGGACCAACAGCGCGAGCAATCACTGCGTCAGCGATATCTCTGAAACCGCCATCTGTGGTGGCTAAAGATTCTGCACGATCAGCAAGAACTGTCACATTATCTAATCCAAGTTGAGAAACAACTTCGTTTAAGTACACCGCTTTCTTTTTCGTAGACTCAACCAACGAAAATGTAACTTGTGGCATCGTGATTGCTAGAGGAATACCGGGCAAACCGCCACCACTTCCAATATCAACAACATGTTCAACCCCTTCTTCCGCAAGTTGAGGTATCAGAGATAGACTGTCTAATATGTGTTTGGTCCACGCTTTCGAACTGTCTTTCACTGCAGTCAAATTGAACAATCGGTTTGTGTCCAAAAGTAAATCGATGAACCCTCCAAGCCGATCAATATCTCCTTCATCAAAGACAACGTTCAAATCCTCAACAGAATCATAAAAACCTTCTGGGATTTTTTCGATTGCGTTCACTACATCAGTCCTTCATTAGAAAATTGGAAACCTTCTCTGGTCATGAGGGGATCTCTCCTCATTGCAATACCAAACAAAACTCCGGCCATCAACCAAGCAATGACTAAACTTGAGCCACCTGCACTAATGAATGGTAACGTCAAACCCGTAATCGGAGCTAGTCCTAGAGTCATTGCACAGTTAATAATCATCTGT
>CAZVVI010000032.1:0-19474 GCA_964630505.1 uncultured Isosphaeraceae bacterium
GGTGGACGTTATCCACCACCGTGCCTTGTCGTGTCCGGACTTTCCTCGCGTTTCTTAAAGAAACCCGCGACCGTCTGTCCACACGCACATTGTACGTCATGGGTACACTGCTTGCATGGCAAAAAGCAAAAAGCCCCTCGTGGCGTGGATTGCACCTCGGCAAGCAACCCTAGCAAAAGATGTTGCCAAAGCAGCGAATCTACAATTGGTTGCTGTTGGGACAAGTGATCAACCTAATGTCGTTGGTCTAGGTGAAACCCTTAAAGCCGAAACGTGTGACGATATTCGATCGATGACGACTCAATTTGAGGATGCCATTTTTTGGATTGCTGAACCAAGGGCGTATGATATTTCATTGTGCGAACTGCTTCGACATCGTGAAATGCCAACCGTAACCACCACTCCACTTTCTGGAAATATAGATGAACTTGTTGTCGAATCTGGTAAAACCCCCGCAGCAAAATACATCCCTTTGTTTAGACGATCATCTTCGTATGGAGAAGCAACCGATGATATCGAGCAATTCGGGCAACCCCATTCAGCTCATTGCACTATGACTTGTTCTCACGTTGAAGGCACCCTTTGGTCTAGACTCTTCGATGCCATGGATAGCATCAATGGATTGTTTGGTACACCAGAAATTGTTCAAGCATTTTTACATAGTAGCCGAGTGCCCGATGAACCTAGTGATTTATTAGGGCATATGACCGTAAACGTACAATTCCAACAGCAAAGATGTGCGACACTTCTTTTAAGTGATCAATCAAGTTGGAAACGCGAAATGCAGATGATTGGCGACGATCATTCCATTACCTTTGGTGATGGTGATACCTCGCCAGCCCAACTCATCGCCGATGGCATCCACTCAAGTGAAGCAACGATGGCTGATGCTCCACGCGTACTTGCATTATGCGAAGCTGCTCGGCTGAGTTGTCTAACCGGCGCGGCACAACAACCACGCCGTGTGCTTTAAATTTTTTATATATCGGGTCATGGCGTGGGGCTCCCCCTCGACATGACCCTATATGCCAATCGCTTGGTGGAGGGGCACAACGATATCAGGAATCACTCGTTGCTCTGCGATGTGTTCAATATGGCCTGAAAGCCGTTTGAAGGTATCGCCAAGTTCTTCTACTTCTTGAATAGGGCCATTCTTGCGAACAGTTAAAAACACACTGATTGGTTCGTCTTGAAAAATCTGAGTCGCTGTCTCGACAGCGGAGGTCCTCGTTTTCACTTCAATAAATGCCTGTAAATCACACGATTCATTCAGAGCAAAGCCAATTCTAGGTTGTACATCAAGTAACTGCTCTATGCCATCTTCTGCGAGCGATGCTAGAGGCGAATTCCCAAAGAGCGATTGCATCACGACTTCGTTTCGGTTTTCTCTTGCTGGCAAGTCGAATCCGAAAACAAGTTCGATACATTCAATTTGTAACGGACTCAACGACAAATAGTAAGGAGCGAGTTCCAGTATGAGACGGTGCAAATCGTATGCTTTTTCGACATGCGTTGGGTTGACCACTCCAGAACTAATGCAGCGAGGTCGCAAACCCACCCATTGATACCGCCCTTCCAATTCCGATGTCTCTAGCGATACTTCTTGCTCGAATGTCCGAATTCGTTCAAACTCTGGAATCTCCCTACGAACACGATCAAACAACTCAGAAGAAGACTCTTGCAGCTTTGGCAAATCCATACTGAGCATCATCTTTTGGTTGACATAAAAGTCGCTACAAAATGTTCCAAACGATTGACTCACGTTGTCATGATACCAAACTTATCTGTCGCCTCATCGGCTGGAGTTTGAAATACGTGAGGGTTCGCCAGAGCCATTCAAACGGTCCAAATCTAAACCACTCTAGCCACAAAACGCTAAAGACAATCTGGAATGCCCAAACTGAAAAGACAACGTATAACAATTCAAACCGCCCAAAAGAGTTATACCAGCCAAGCCCATGACCATAAATGAGAAAAGTGCAGATGATGGTTTGCATGAGATAATTGGTCAACGCCATCCTTCCAACAGCACCGAGTGCTCGTTGTACTGAGAGAAGAACGCCAGATTTGCACATGAGCATCACAAGCCCAATCCATGCAAACGCGACAAACACCCCTCCTACCAAATTCCAATTACCATCAACAAAACGGGAAAGAATCGGGTCCCATCCGTGTTGTTGCTTGAACCAAACACCAATTGCAATCAGAGGGAACCCTATGCACGCTGAGATAATCACGAGCAAACTATAAAAACGAACAGACTTTGATGCTGAAAGAATGTTCCACTTGTACGCAGCCATCCCCACGAGCATCAATCCAGCAGCATGCCAAAACAGAAAGAACGGCAAGATGAGTAGTTGCATCATCAAGACCATGGGCACTCGATGTCTAAGTTGATCGAACCACGAGCCGGTATATGCAGCGATTTCCTCTTGAACTTGGAGGGAACTCAGCACATCAGCTTGTTTCCAAGTGTTCAACTCTTCTTCAGGCCAAAATTGCACAGTCCAATGCATCAGCAAAAAGAAACCAATTGGAATAATGAACATGACGGCAATCCCAAGCCAAAACAGAGTGCATGGTTTCCACTTCCGCACCAGTGCAATCGCCATACCGCAGAATGCATACGTCACCAAAATATCGCCATACCAGAATCCATAGGCATGAATCAACCCGAACAAAAGAAGCCAAAACATTCGGCTAGTTTGCAAACGCCATGATGCATGTGCTTTTGCTTGAGCACGCTCCATAAAAATACAAACACCTGCTCCAAAAAGAATAGAGAAAATCGACATAAACTTCGTGTCTGCAAGATAGTGGAGAGTTAACCACGTCCACCAATCAGCACCTGCCATATCGTTGTACACCGTTGGTAAATCATACGCAGAAGTCACCATCGAAAACGCAACGATGTTCATGAGCAAGATTCCAAGAACCGCTACACCTCTCAAGACATCAAGAGAGACAATCCGTTCTTTGCCTGTTACTGGGTTAGATTGTTCAATGGTCAAAGGAAAAACTCCTTCGTTTACGCACAAGTTGCAACTGCATTTGCAACTTTTGCTGCAGCTTCTTCAAGATTAATTGCTGTTTGCATGGTTGGAAGTTCTGACTGCGCTGCTATGAGAATCTCTCTCGCTTCCTCAACGTTTGTGCCTTCAAGTCGAACAACAAGAGGGACTGTGAAACCAACTTCCTTCGCTGCAGCAACGATGGCTTCCGCAATCACATCACATTGCATGATTCCTCCAAAGATGTTTACAAGAACTCCTTCTACCTTGCCGTCAGATAAAATAATTCTGAATGCTTCGGTAACAGTTTCTAAAGTTGCTGTGCCACCTACATCAAGGAAGTTGGCTGGGTTTCCACCATGTAATTTGATGATATCCATCGTTGCCATCGCAAGCCCAGCTCCATTGACGAGACAGCCAATGTTTCCATCCAACGCAATAAAATTCAAGTCAAATTCTGAGGCACGCAATTCTGCTTCATTCTCTTCAGAGGGGTCGAACATCGCTTTAATGTTCGGATGTCGAAAAAGAGCGTTGTCATCGAAATTAAATTTTGCATCAATGGCAAGTACTTCGCCATCGGGATACGCTTCACTTGCTGGGGTAAGAATGAGGGGATTGATTTCTGCAAGTGACGCATCGGTATTGTTGACTACGTCTACTAGTTTCAACATGATGTTCACAACTTGATTGACTTGTTTACCTGTAAAACCAAGATCGAAAGCGAGTTGTCTCGCTTGAAATGGCTCCAAGCCAATGAGAGGGCAAATTGGTAGAGTACGTATTGCATCAGGATGTTCGTGTGCGACAGTTTCAATTTCAACACCACCCTCGTTTGAAGCGATAAGTGCGTTGGTACCGTTACTTCGATCGGTTGTGATTGCAAGATAAAACTCTTTGTTGATATCAACACCATCTGCGATCAAAAGTTTAGTAACTTCTAATCCTTCTGCTCCTGTTTGTACAGAAACCATTGGATTGGTGAACATAAACTGAGCAGCTTCATGCACCTCTTCCTGTGTTCGACAAAGTTTCACAAATCCTGCTTTACCTCGACCACCAGCATGCACTTGAGCTTTGACGACCAAGAGCGTTGAGCCTTGCTCAAACAATGTCTTCGCAGCATGATTCGCCTCTTCGACAGATTGCACCATCATGCCCTCTGGAACTGGTATGCCAGCATCAGCGAGAAGTTGACGTGCTTGGTACTCATGTATTTTCATAGAATCGCTTATTATAGAGGAACAAAAGGAGACTTGTCATGGCACGAACACCCTCAGCAATGGTGGAGTTAAAAACCCAGATGCCTGTATTTTCACTTTCAGATGCGCACGGTAAACCGTTCGTCTTACCTAGCAACACAAAGGGGACGCTCATTGTATTCATGTGTAATCATTGCCCATTTGTCATTCATGTGGCAGACATCTTGGAAGACATTCATACTGAGTGCCAGAGGAGCGGAATAACAATGGTAGGCATCAATTCCAATGATATTGATGCATACCCAGATGATAACCCAGAACAGATGATTGAAACTGCCAGTTGTTTTGGGTGGACCTTCCCATACCTTTTTGATGCTGACCAAACTGTAGCAACCTCCTTTCAAGCGACTTGCACACCTGATGTCTTCCTGTATGACCAAAATGGAGAACTCTACTATCGAGGCCAGTTCGATGATTCTCGCCCTTCTAGTGGGGTTGCAGATGGTGTAGATCTGACAAAAGCGATTCAATCCATGCTCCAAGGTGATTCACCACCTGAGCATCAGCAGCCATCCATAGGATGCAATATCAAATGGAAAATGTAATTCTGGAAAGAAAAACCGCAACTTTTCTACACACTCTCGAAAAGTGGCGCATACTACGTATATACAACTTCGGACTCCCAGACTGGGACGATTCCTACACCATACCCCCTACAGGGTAACACGGGTTCAGCAGAAACCTGTTTCTGGGGACATACGAGAGGAGCCGCCCCAGTCTTCTTTTTTACTCAAATATTCCGCACAAAGTGAACAATCCTCGTATGATGAATATGTGATTGAAACAAATAAGCAAATCAGGACGTTCTACTGAAATAGAAGATCACAAATGACGAAACCATCATTGGTTAATAGGAGGTTCACTATGAACAGAACAATTGTAAGCATGACACTCACAGCACTCGCAACAACAACTCTTCTTGGGTGTTCAAAGACTCAAGAAGGAGCAGGATGGGGTGCAGGCATTGGCGCGCTCGCTGGTCAAGCAATCGGTGGCGACACTGAAGGCACATTGATTGGCGCTGGAGTCGGAGCACTTGTTGGCGGTGCCATTGGGAATAGCCAAGAGCAAGAAGCAAGGCAACAAGCACAGCAGCGAGATGCTAACGGCACGACAATCCGCCGCACAACGATTCATGAAACACTTGACTCAGAAGGCAACGTGATTAAAACTGGCACTACAACAACGACATCAAGCCAAACAAGTGATGGCTATACAGGCCTCGAAGACTAATTTTAGAAACAGAAGGAATACAAATGAAAAAACTACTTACAACTCTTTCAGTCGCAGCAATTATCTCATTCTCTTTAATGGGATGTACGAAAACAGAAGAAGGTGCTGGAATCGGCGCAGCAGTCGGTGCACTTGCAGGTCAAGCCATCGGTGGCGACACCGGAGCAACCCTTATCGGTGCTGGAGCAGGTGCTCTCATCGGCGGCGCAGTTGGAAACTCACAAGAAGAGTAACGAAATCTACTGTATTTAAAAAACACGAAAACCCCGTTCAAATGAACGGGGTTTTTTCATGCTCGGTGAACGGGTGTGACTGTCACACTGCATGTGTGGTGACAGTCACTATAGAGCCATACACAGTGCCGTACTTGCACGGTACTGGCTATGTATGTGTTCTGCCGCAATGCGGTAGAACACATACAAAGCCACCCACGGGACTTGAACCCGTGACCTAAGCTTTACGAAAGCTTCGCTCTACCAACTGAGCTAGGGCGGCGAAAGTTATGGGAGGAACATCATGACTGATGTATTTGGGTGATCTAAAGCACCGTTGAGTCTTGCAGCCGCGTCAGCAAGATACCCATTTGCATTCTCTGCAAGGTCGACAACCATTTCAATCTGCCATTGGCCGGCGTAATTCCCCCACCGTCTCACAGAACTTGCAGCTTCATCGAGCAACATCACACGCTGATCTAAATCTCCATCTTCCAAAGAAGCATCAATCAATGCTCTCTGAGCAAGAGGGTCATCAATCATCGACAACGTTTGAGCGATGATTGTTTGTGAGTCACTGTCCGCAACTGCAAGTGCATCGATGAGTGTGCCTGTGGCATCATCAACTTCTAGAACGGTTTCTGCCAAGGCAATATCACGAAGAACTTCAAGCGCCCTGTTAGAAAACGCAAGTTGTTCTTCATAACTGAGTCTTCCGCCAGATGCTTTGGCAAGCAAGTCTTCGATCACACCTAGTTTTGCTGAGTCAGAAATGTCTGCATCTGCAGTCTCGACCATGTCTCGATCGCCAATCAAATTCGCCATGATTTGAGCATCCCCGCCCGTTGTTAACACAAAGGTAGGTGTGACTGTAGTTTCAGGGAGTGAAGCGATTTCGTTCGCAAATGACATTCCCTTATCAGCATTTCTCGTAAGAACAACTGCCAAGTCAATCCCAGGTACAACCCCTGCTGCCTGTACTGCTTCTGACGCAGTAACGCCCTGCCCTGCAACAATCCAGCCATTCCCCTCAAGAAATGTTGCCAAATCACGTCGTTCGTCTGCATCATCACCAATGACAATTGCAAAGGAGTCACCACTACTTCTCACGGCAGAAGCGAGAAGAGGGACAACACGATAACTGCCAGTAAAACTTTCTCGTGGCAGAGTCGATGCAAGGGTCAATGCTGCTTCGTACTGCACTCGTTTGTCTGGGTAATACATCGCTCTCATTAAGGGCTTTTCTCCTGAGAGGAGAGATTGAGCGCCTGCAGTCTCTGAAAGTGCTGAAATCGCTTCAAGTGTTAACGTCGTATCGCCTCGCTCCATCGCATCTGCAAGGACGAGCTGTGCAACATTTGGACCAAACACGGTCGCGTAAAACGCTGGGCTATATGGCAAATCACCATACACTAAATCGTCTTGACCAGCGAGTTCGCGATATCGCCTTAGGTTTGCAGCAACAAATACACTCATTGCATTTTCATTTTCTTGATTCAGACCCAATGCTTTTGAAGCAAAGTACATTGCCATGACATCACCAAACACTTCTTGAGGGACATCAAGCGGAACGAGTTGCTGCTGTGGATCCCATTCCCAAAACAAGTTTGTTCCTCCAACAACAACTGGAATCACAGATTCTTGTCCATCGAAAAATTGGTTTGCGACAACAGTATTCATCACTGAAAGGTTTGAGTTTTCGCTCACGCCAATTCTCGCTAATGCTTGAGACGCGGCTTGACGAACGGCAGGAGATTCTTGTGCATCATTCAATCGTGAGATGAGTGCTGGAGATGCATGTTGATATCCAATATCGCCAAGAACTTTAATGACAAGAACTTTTGACTGAAGGTCAAGGTGAGGCAGAGCAATTGACAGTGGGAGGACTGCATCTCGTTGAATTGAAACGAGCATTCCTCTGACAGTTCGTGCAGTCTGAGCATCGTTTGAATTCCGCAAAGTCTCCAGTAGAGCAGGCACAGCATATTCACCAGCTTCTTTCAGTCGTTTTTCAGCAAGAATTCTTTGTCTTGTAGTCCCTTGAAGCAATTCAATTGATTCTTGTAATCGTGCAGCATTTCGAATTAAGTTCGTTCTTCCATTCTCGAATCGATTTTCCAATCGAGCAGCAAGGGGTTCGAGGTCTGATACAAACATCGCCCAGCCAATCGCTCGATCAAATCGTTCATTGCGCTCCTTAGTCTCTGTCACCATTTTGTAAAAGTCTTCATCAGACATTTCATCGCGGACCAACTGCATTGCGAACTCTTCTGCGAATTCAACGTTCGCGACGAGCGAGTAATGGATGAAATCTTCAAGTGCTGTCACAGCATCGTGTTCTTGTGCATACGAGTGAGGCTGAATGAACACGATAAGAGTTGCGACGAGTATGAGAATAAAACGTTTAGGAAGGTTGAACATCTAGTTGCTCCGTACGGGGGCCTAATCACGACAGAATTGTCGTATGAGAAATGTACCCATATCTTACCTCTTTTTGCGTTCTTTGAAGTAGGAATTTCCCCTATACTCCCCACTTCAGGGCGTTTGCCTGTTGTTCTGGCTATTTGGTGCCTAGCACCAAAGGGAAGGTGGTGAAAATCCACCGCGGACGCGCCGCCGTAACAAGATTGCCTATGTTGGCAATTCTTATCAGGAATGCCACTACGTAAGTGGGAAGGCAGATAAGGATCTTCTTGGAGCCGGAAAACCTCCTCTGATATTCAGTGTTGCCCGCGCGAATCGGGCCACGGCGCTGTTGGCAATGCAGCCACAACACCACCCTCGCGCGGCTTAGTTTATGGAGATCGCGCATGTCGCCATTATCAATCATCGTTTTTTCACTCTTTACAAACCCATGGGCAGATGGTGTTCTTCAATTCAATGAAGGCGTTGGAGGATCGCCCGGATACAACATTTCAGAGAGCGCTCTTGGTGAACCAAGCCGGTTCACGGGCGAAGGGATATGGCCTGGAGTTGTGAGTCCCTTTAATGCACCTTGGCTTGCTGATGAGATTGTCTCAATTGGGATGGGTGGTTCAATTGTTTTGACGTTTGATGAACCAATTGAAAACCACCCAAACAATCCTTGGAGTGTTGACTTCATCGTATTTGGAAATACAGGGTTGATAGACAACGCTTATCCAACTGGTGTTGTCGGTGGAATGTTCAGTGACGATGGTGGCATGATTGAGGTTTCCACTGATGGGAAAGAGTGGGTTGAAATCACAACTACACTCGCAGATGGATTATGGCCAACTCGTGGTTTCATGGATAGCCAACCCTACGATGCTGTTGAAGGGACGCAACCCACTGATTTCTCTATGCCAGTAGACCCAAGACTCACACTTGAAGATGTCATGGGTCTCAATCACGATGAACTCATCGCACTCTACAGAAATTCTGGCGGCGGTACTCCAATAGACCTTTCTGAAACAGGGCTCGATGAAATTTCTTATGTTCGCATTTCCGTATCGAGCGATTCAAAACTTTCTGTGGAACTCGATGGCATCGTCGATGTGACAGAGCAAATCGTTGGCGATGTCAATGTGAACGGAGTCGTTGATGTCCAAGATTTGCTTCTGCTTATTGCGAACTTCGGTCCACTTGAAATTGGTGGACCACTCGCTGATTTTAATGGTGATTTTGTCGTGGATGTCACTGACCTACTCGCCCTTGTTGGGAACTGGTCTTGAAAAAAGCATTCTCACTCGTTGAACTACTCGTGGTCATCGCGATTGTTGGAATTCTAATTTCAATCATGATTCCAACAATCGGAGGTGCCCACTCCTTATCTCAAACTACAGTTTGCAAAACCAATCAACGACTACTTGTGCTTGCTGCAGTTGCATATCAGAACGATCATGCAACATACCCTCCCGCATTTACAAGTGATTTCACTGCGTGGGATGACGAATCAATACTTTGGCAGTATCTGGATCTAGATGCACATTCCATGACATGCCCACAACATACTCACTTTGAATACTCATCAACAGGGTATAACTACAACACTTCTTTCATTGGTGAAGAAGGGTATATCACTGGCATTGCTGTCAAGGGTGTTCATCCATCCGATTGTGCACACCCTTCCCACTGTGCCATGTTCGGTGATGCAAGTAACAATAAGTTTATGCGGTCACCCCTATCTGACTCAATCTATGATCCGTACACCGATCCATACACACGGTGCGCTGGAATGCAATCATTCAGGCATGTTGGAAACAGTGTAGTTGCGTGGCTCGATGGACATGTTTCGACTGTTAACGACCGCTTTAATTCGTGTGACGAAAACGAATCCTCAGGCTTTCTCAGCGAAAACAATAGTGCATACGACCCTCGCTCATTTAATTAACCGCGGGCTCACGACCCAATTCCAACTAATTAATTAACCGCGGGTTAATTAATTTGTCCATGGATAGGCAAGGCACAACACGTTTTCCCCTGTTTCAAGTTCATTCGAAGTTGGAGGAAGTTGCGCTAGACCGTTTGTGTTCCCCATGTGGATTGCATCTCCTGAACCCTGCCAATGAGGGACGTTAACTGTGCCATCTACGAGCAAGCATGGCCGAAATGCTGCTCTGCTGGGGTTTGGCTTTACACGTTTAGCAAGTGGAGCAGTTTGCCAAGGCAACGGTGATGTAAAGCCAAGCATTTTTCTTACTATAGGCCAACCAAAAATACATGAACACACAAGTGCGGACACTGGATTGCCCGGTAATCCAAGAACTGTGGTGTTTTTATGTTTTCCAACGATTATCGGTTTGCCTGGTTGAATCTTCGCACCTTGTACAGGAAGATCAACACCAGCCGTTGCGAATGCTTCTGGAAAATAATCTTTTTTCCCTGCGCTAATCCCACCGACTGTCACCACGATGTCGCATTGGTTGTTCAGTGCTTCTTGGATAGCGTTTTCAGTCGATATCGCATCATCAAAAAGATGATTTGATTCAACAACATCACAACCCATGGATGAAAATGCTGCTTCAATCATCGCACTATTTCCATTTCGGATTTGATGTGGTAATGGTTGTTCTGAAACATCCACTACCTCATCACCACTTGTGAGTAACATCACTTTTGGTTTTGCAACCACTTCTAGTTGATCTTCACCGACGCTCGCAACTATTCCAAGGTGCTGAGGAGTGAGCACAGTATGTGATTCAATGAGCACCTCACCTGCTTTGGCATCTGCCCCTTCTGGGTGAATTGACGTGCCAATATTCACTTCATCACACTGAAACTTTACTGTTTCAGTTCCACAATCTGTCAATTCATGTTTTACAACTGCATCAAGACCATCTGGCACTGGCGCTCCAGTCGCAATTGAAACGCAAGAATGTGGTGGTATTTTTTCTTTGAACATTTCACCTGCTGCAACATGGGCGATAACTTCCATCGATGCACCACTTGAAAGTTCACTTGCAACGACTGCATATCCATCCATTTGAGCACGGTTGAACGGGGGAAAATCTCGATCTGCAACAATACCCTTTGCAATAATTCGATGTAACGCATCTTTCATGGAGACTATTTCTGTCTTATTTGATGTCTCAACAGAGTCAAGTGCTTTTTGCAGTGCTTCTGAATATGAAGGAAGTGTGTTCATTAACCACCACTCACTGGAGGTAAAATTGCAACAGTGCAGTCGTCGTACAATTCAGTTGAAGATGAGCACAATTTTGTATTAATCGCGACTGCACAGTGCTTTTGTAGTGAAGCAAACTCAGGATAATCAACTGAAAGATTGTTCAAAAGAGCATCGACTGAGCTTCCAATCGACATACTTTGTGTCGTCTCGCTACACCCACAAATCTCTGCTGCCGAACCGAAAAACAGAACTTTGAAATGTATTTCACCTTCTGCCAAATTTTTGTTCCAATTCTTCTAATGACAATCGTAAA
Organism: uncultured Isosphaeraceae bacterium; assembly: GCA_964630505.1. Lineage (GTDB taxonomy): Bacteria > Planctomycetota > Phycisphaerae > Phycisphaerales > SM1A02. Next base: position 11,619 of record CAZVVI010000032.1, read on the forward strand.
GTTGTTGGTCTTCCGTGAGGGCAACTTCCTGATCGTTCGATCTCTTTTCGTTTCTTTAACAAATCACTTAGTTCTCTTGCTGAGAGTTGGTCCCCTGCTTTGATTGCAGCTTTGCATGACATCATGTCAACAATTGTAGAGAGTGCTTCTTCTTCACTGCTTGGAAAATCACTCGCTCCAATTGTGTCTAGGAGTTCTCGAATGAATTTGGCGCCATCAACATTTCTTGAAACTAGAAGTGTTGGCAAGGCGTAGACAGAAATTGATGCTGGCCCAGATGACGCTGCATCAATTCCCAATTTTTGTAGCAACTCTGCATTTGATTCAAGGGCTTCAAGTTGGTTTGAATCTGCTTCGATTGCGTCAGGAACTAAGAGTCGTTGAGATTCAAGTGGCCCTGCTGAAAGTCGTTTCATAAACTCTTCAAACATCACTCGTTCATGCAACGCGTGTTGATCGATGATGATGAGTCCCTGTTCATCTTGTGTTACAAGGAAACACTTATGCACTTGTAGTACTGCATCACTACCAAGGATTGTTGGAAGTGGAGGAGCCATCGGCAACTCAATTCCTGCAACTGCCCTTTTTGCATCTTCAACACGAAAGGATGGAGTATTTGATTCACCAAATGCAACTCGTTGCTGCTCACCATTCCAACTAGAAGCCTGTGAGGTGGGCTGAAACGCGGGCACGATTTCTTTCGCTGCTAAAGCACTAGAAACTGATGAATTGACAATTCGCCAAATGACATCTCGATTGCGAAATCGAACTTCGCTTTTTTGAGGATGGACATTGACATCCACAAGTGATGGTTCAATTTCAAGAAATAGAGCGGCAGTTGGCCACCGCTTAGGTTCGATGAGCCCTCGAAACGCTTCTTTAAGTGCGTGCGTAATCGATTTGTCATTGATTGCCCGTCCGTTTACATGCACGCGGATGTACCTTGAACTTGGACGTGCAACGCTCGGAGTCCCAACAATTCCCCACAGTGAGATTCCATCTCCCGTGCCATCTACTTCAAGCATCTCACTTTCTAATTCGCCTCCAAAAATTGCGAGGATTCTCTCTTTGGTAGACGTTTTTGGATATTCGAGGAGTATTTTTACACCACTTTTCAACGTAAATGAAACGTCGTGATGAGCTGCAGCAAGGCGCTGAACCACTTCACGAACTCGTGTTGTCTCGGCACCATCAGATTTCAAAAACTTACGTCTTGCAGGAGTATTAAAAAATAATCGTCGAACTTCTACAGTTGTACCAAAACTACTTGCAACTGGTTTGGGTGCTGACATCACCCCACCATCTACCTCGATAGAGGCTCCCGATTCATCGCACGCTCGTCGGCTTGTCAAGACAAGATGGCTGATTGAACCAATCGACGCTAATGCCTCACCGCGAAAACCAAGTGATGCGATTGCTGCGAGATCTGCTTCTTCAATAATCTTACTTGTCGCATGTGGGGTGACAGCAAGTTCAATTTCTTCAGAAGAGATTCCACATCCATTGTCACTTACCTTAAGAAACTCCCGACCACCATGTTCAAGTTGAATATCAATTTGGGTGCTTCCTGCATCAATCGAATTCTCCACCAATTCCTTCACGATACTTGCTGGTCGATCAACCACTTCGCCTGCTGCGATTTGGTTAATCAAGATGGCAGATAACCGGCGAATCGTCATGTTGTTTCTCTAGTAGACGTCCATGATCTCTTCATGACTATTGGCATTCTGCGACCCCTGCCAAAGGTACGAGGAGATGTTTTAAAAATAACTGCTGCTTGGTCTCTCTTAAATTGAGCAATGTCTACCATTCTTACAATTCGTTCAATGAGTTCGTTTGGCACATCAAGCTGATCTTCAATCTCTTCAATTCCAAGATCGCTATCGACATGCAATCGAAGGACTTTATCGAGTTCAGAATAATCAGGCAAGGAGTCTTGATCGACTTGATTTGGGCGTAGTTCTGCTGAGGGAGGTTTTGAAATTGTTGACTCTGGAATTGGAGGTGAATCAAAACCACAAATTTCAACATGGGAATTCACCCATTTTGCCAGCGCCCATGTATCTGTTTTGTAAATGTCACCAATGACAGAAATTGCTCCATCCATATCTCCATACAAAGTGGTATACCCTACTGCTAGCTCTGATTTATTCCCCGTTGCAAGGACAAGTGCACCCTGCTCATTTGCCAATGCCATCAAAAGCAATCCCCGAATTCTCGCTTGAGCATTTTCGCTAGCAACTCCAGTTGCATCGAGACAACTCTCACCCAATGTTCTTTCAAACGCTGCATGCATATGTTCGATTGGCAAGGTGATCGTTTCAATGCCAAGCGAAGATGCAAGCAATTCCGCATCTTGAACTGATCCCAGTGATGAAAACCTAGATGGCATCAATACACCAGTGACAGCATCTTTGCCTAATGCAGCTGTTGCGATAGTCGCAACGAGCGCTGAATCAATCCCACCTGAAATTCCAAGGAGTGCGTTGGTGTGACCAGTCTTTACAAAGTAATCTCTTGTTCCTAACACAAGTGCTTTCCAGCGCTCTTCCTCAGCACACTTTTCGTTCACATCGACTGGCTTATCAGTGAGTTCAATACTTAGCGTCCCTGATTCAAAAACTGGCAACTCGCCGAGTATCCCAGATGGCGACACGACAAACGAACCCCCATCAAATACAAGATCATCATTTCCTCCAACTTGATTGCAAACAGCAACCAACACTCCGTATTCTTTGGAGAACTCTATGGCGTACTGAAGATGCGATTCTCTTTTCCCAGTGACGAAAGGAGAAGCGGATGGAGAAAGAATCATGTTACAACCAGCAGCAACCAACTGTTCGAGTGGATTAATGTCATACATTGACGCAACGTTTGCATCGAATCCTCTCCAGAAATCTTCACAAATCGCAATTCCTATCGTATGTTCGCCATGTGTAAATACACAGGGAACGTCGCCACTTTCAAAATATCTTTTTTCATCAAACACGTCGTAACTGGGTAACAACTGCTTATCGCTTGTCGCAATAATTTCGCCGTGCTGGAGGACGCTAGCACTATTCCGCACCCTGCCTGTCACCACGTCCACTCTTGGATGGGTAATGACTATTGTGTTTGAAGAATTGCTACATTCCTGACAAACGTTCGCAACTGACTCTTCACACGCTTGAAGGAACTCTTTGTTCACTAACAAATCCCTTGGCGGATATCCACAAATTGCCATCTCTGGAGTCACGATAAGATCAGCCTCTACCCTGCTAATTGCATCAATAAGTTTCTGAGTATTTCCAGAAATATCGCCTACTATCGGGTTAAGTTGGAGCAATCCAATTCGCATAGATGCATATAGTACCAACGCAACGCGAGCCCGCCAAAAGACGGGCTCGCGGGTCTCATACTGGTTTTAGAGAAACCAGAAAGGAAAGGAGTCTTGGGTTAATACACAACTGCGACGGCGTTTTCGATTGAGTCAATCACTTGTCGCACTGTAAATGGCTTTCGAAGCACGCCATCAAAGCCACTGCATGTGAGTCTTGTCATTTGACCATCTGTCAGGCGACCACTCATCGCAATAATTTTTGTTGCCTGCATGTCTTCGCTGTTTCGAAGCCCGTTCGTAAACGAGGTGTAGTCGTCACCACAGAACTCAAGGTCAAACAGCATGACATGTGGGCGGAATCGTTCGCATTCGACTCCTGCAGTAAATGGATTGCTGCATGATTGAACAACATATTCGGTTTGCTCGGAGAACACACGTTTCAATGTGTCACACACTTCCTTGTCACTATCAACTATTAATACTCGAGTATTCCCAGACATTAAGCCATCAAATGGGATGCCATGCTCTTGCATGAAATTCATCAGTGCTTGTACAGGAATTCGACGATCTTTTGATCCTGGGATTCTGTAGCCCTCGATTTGACCTGAGTCAAACCATTTGCTGACTGTGCGAGCTGCGACGTTACATATTTTTGCAACTTCGCCGGTTGTAAGTACATCTTTTTCGAACGGATTCATCATTGCCTCGTTCACCTTCAGTTAGAGTTCATTTAGAGCCGCGTTCCACGCGGTTGACGACAACAGTGGCTTCGACAATGCAGAGGGCTCCATTTACTCCAAGGGCAAGGATTATGCTGAAAAAACGTTCGGTGGCGAGTATTTAGCAATACTTGCGACCGATAACGTCATCGTGTGTAAAGATGGGTAAAGGGCTTAGGCGTTTGGACCAGCGGCTCTCACCTGCTCGTCCATCGAGTATTTCTGATCATTTGCTCTAAACTTTGCCGCAAGTTCTTGTGCCATAGCAACATACGCATCCTGATCCGACCACGTCTTGCAAGGGTCGAGGACTTCAGTTGGCACTTCAGCGACAGAGGTTGGGATATGCAAACCAAAGATGTCATGAGCAATAAACTCAGATTGAGCAAGCGATCCATCTAGGATTGCTGTGACAAATGTTCGCGTCCACTCAAGTTTGAATCGCTCACCAGTGCCATAAGGACCGCCTGTCCAGCCTGTGTTCAACAGCCAAACATCTGCATTTTGCTCCTCAACACGACGAGCAAGCCAGATAGCATAATCCATCGGAGGACGTGGAAGGAATGGTCCGCCAAAGCAAGGACTAAAGTTCGGCACTGGTTCTGTAATTCCTGCTTCTGTGCCAGCTAGTTTAGATGTATAACCATTGATAAAGTAATACATCGCTTGTTCAGCAGTGAGTTTACTCACAGGTGGAAGGACACCAAATGCATCCGCTGTCAAGAAAATAACGTTTTTGGGGTGCCCACAAACACTTGGAATCTTTGCATCAGGAATAAAGTCAACAGGATATGCAACACGTGTATTTTCAGTTTTTGACCCATCATCATAATCTGGCACTCGAGTTGTTTCATTGAGTACAACATTCTCAAGAACCGCTCCAAATTTGATTGCATCCCAAATCTGAGGTTCCCCTTCTTTTGAAAGTTTGATGCATTTTGCATAGCAGCCCCCTTCAAAATTGAAGATTCCATCATCGCTCCACCCGTGTTCATCATCACCGACAAGGGGGCGATTTGGGTCTGCTGAAAGCGTTGTTTTTCCAGTTCCACTCAATCCAAAGAAAAGTGCAACATTCGTTTCGTCATTTTTGTCAACATTTGCAGAGCAATGCATTGGGAATACATCAACTTCTGTCATATCAAAGTTCATCGCATAGAAAATTGATTTTTTGATTTCGCCAGCATATCGAGTGCCACAGATGACGACTTTTTTTTGCTCCAATGATTGGATAACACAAACCCCACTATCTAAACCATAAGACTCATAATCATCGATCAGTAAATTGCACGCATTGATGATGGTCCAATCTGGTTCAAAATTCGATTCATCTGCTCCGCCTATGAACATCGTAGAGGCAAACAGAGATTGCCAAGCTTCTTCGGTGACGACTGACACATTTAACCTATACCGTTCATCAGCACCTGCAAAACCATCAAACCTGAACAGTTCTTCTTTCTGCTTCAAATATTCCATCGCCTTTGCTTCGATTTTTGCGAAGTTCTCTGGGCTAATAGGTCTGTTCGTGTTTCCCCACGCGATTGCATCGTGGATGCCTTCTGAATCTTCAACAAACTTGTCGTTCGGTGAACGACCTGTACGGTCGCCAGTATCGCAACAAAGTGCGCCATTTGAGGCTAATACACCTTCACCACGCTTCAGTGAGGTCTCAACGAGTGTTGCAGTAGATAGATTGGAGTGGACTTTAACACCTGGAAAATCGAGCGTTTGAGTTGCAGTTTTCATGGGTTTTCTCTTGCTAAATAGAAAGTTTGAGGTGGTTGAATCGAAACCGCATATTCTACTCGACCGCCGCGTTATATGGAATACTTTACACCCGAGAAAATGTACCAAATACGTGATCGTTATTGACCCCTCATTCGAGTGCGGATATTCTGCACCTCCTTCAATGGCGATCGTAGCTCAGTTGGTAGAGCACCGGGTTGTGATCCTGGATGTCGCGGGTTCAAGTCCCGTCGGTCGCCCTTTAGGGTCGTGACTGTCACCTCACGGTCAGTGTGACGGTCACCTTCGGTGACAGTCACTAGTGTGGTGACAGTCACATCTTCATTCTCACATTTCAACCCCGCACTCACTACACTTCTCAGAATCCGCAATTTTCCGTGGGTATCCACAATTAAAGCAATGATCTTTCGTCCACGGGCGCTTTCTCCAAACAAGAAGAATAATCATGAATGGTCCAAAGAGCCACAAAGATGCGAGAAATGAAAGGGAAAGTGTAATGAACGAACCCGTAGCGCAGTAACAACTTGACCGCCGTGCAACGATAATCGCAAGTGGTATCGACAACAAAAACTCTATGAGTGAACCTGCAAACAGCCAACTGGTAACTTTGACAAGAGAATGTGGATCTCGTTTCTTCCGGAAAACAAAGATAAGCAAAAGGATTGACCACACAATCCACGAAGACAACAAAATAGTGAAGAAAATTTCTTCCTGAATTTCGTCTTTTTTAGGCAAATCCATGATTAAAGACATCACGATCGAGTACACCAACAAAACCAATCCGATGGTTAACACAGATGCAATGAAACTCGCAAGACATGTACTCAAAATCAGGGACTTCCCCTTCACTGAATGACGGGGAGGCTTAACGAATGGCAATATAAAAATAGTTTGGGTTCCGACAATAACAGATGCCGTGATGAACCATGTTTCCCACTGGACAGAAATAGTCGAACCATCAGAAATATTGATGAGGACATTCATTCCCACAAGGACGCCTACCGTGCAGACAAATGCTCCAAGAATAATGAGTATCCGATGGAAAACCTTCATGTGAGGACATTAGCAGAAGATACAATTCAATTATGAGATTTCATGCAATCCAACATGATGTCATTCCAAATAACACAGATGCAACTCAAGAGCGTATTGAGAAACTCATTCAGTTAGCGAATGTTGGTTCGGGAGATTTTGTTGTTCTCCCTGAAATGACAACCACTGGATTTTCAATGGATATTGATGTTGTAAGTCAAGGTGATGCAGTATCTTGGGGGTGCTCCAAAGCAAAACAATTTGGCATTTGGCTCCAGATAGGCTGGGCAAATCGAAATGGGTCTCGTGCGACGAACTGTATTTCAGTGTGTTCCCCTGCTGGCGATTCAATTGCGACGTATGAAAAAATATTTACATGTAATCCATTTGGTGAAAATCATATTATTGACCAAGGTCATGAACTTGTCATCTTAGAAATTAATGACCGGAATATCTGCCCGTTGATCTGCTATGACTTGCGATTCCCCGAGTTATGGCGCCTTGCTACACTTTCAGGAGCGGATATTTTCACAAATTCTGCAAACTGGCCTTTAAAGAGAATCCACAGTTGGACTTCGCTTCTCACTGCTCGTGCAATTGAAAATCAAGCCCAAGTCATCGGAGCAAATAGAGTCGGTCAAGATGAAGTCGCGACTTGGGGAGGCTCTTCGATCGCACTCTCTGAAGAAGGCGTTACCCTCGCTGAGGCAGACACACGTTCTGAAACTTGCGTGAGTGCTACATTTGAAAAAGAGCCCTCGCAATCTTGGCGGAGTGAGTTTCAGGCAATTCAAGACACAAACCGTTCACTTCTTGGGAATATTAAGGTTCGTCACATTACGCCTTGATGAGCCGCTGAGAGTCGGATACCCTTTGCAACGTTAGAGTTTGGCGAAATAGCTCAGTTGGTAGAGCACTGCACTGAAAATGCAGGTGTCCCCGGTTCAAGTCCGGGTTTCGCCATTTCTGAGTATGTCTGACTGTGAGACAACCTTGCTGTGGGGACATGCATACAAAAATATCGCAAAGCGATATTTTCA
>CAZVVI010000033.1:0-12561 GCA_964630505.1 uncultured Isosphaeraceae bacterium
ACAACGCCAAAATTGCACTTCTTCAATCCCAGCACAATCTAGTAGAGGCACAAGAAAAATTTGACATCGCAATGTTAAATCTTTTGCACACGATGGGATGTCCAGAAACTGAGACTGTTTTTACGATAGTTTCAACCAAACCGGGCGTACTCGAAGAGCAGGTTGAAGAAGATTTGTTTGTATATGCAATCGACAATCGGCTTGATTTAGCAACTAGTCGTGCGATGATTGCGCAGCGTTCCGCTGAATTGGGGTTAGCAAACCCTCCATTAATCACTGGCAGTGTTATGTTCAATGAAAACTTTAATGACAGGCAAGCGATTCTTCCAGGCGGAGGAATCACCATTGCGCTTGATGGCGACGCAAAAGAAGCGGCTGCTGATGCAAAACTCAAACAAGCAGAACTTCAATATGTCGATGAAATGCGTACTGTCATTAAAGACGTCCGCGTGTTGTATGAAACATATACCGCTGCTGTTGAAAAACTGAATGTAGATGAACAAGTGCTTAAAACTGCATTGCAATCTTTAGCGCGTTCACAAGACGCGAGCAGTAAGGGCGAGCTCCATCCACTGTCACTTTTACCAATAGTCCGAAGTGTCGTACAGGCAAAACAACATGTCTTAAACGACCAACTCCAAGTAACCACGAACGCAATCAAACTTGAACAAGCGGTTGGTGGCTCTATTAAAGGAATGAACCAATGAATATTCCACAACCTAAAAAACGATTTATGACCAGATTAGGTATTCCAATTATCATCATTGTTATCACTGCAGGCGTGCTTTTGTTTGCAAGTTGGGAATCGATTCGATCCTCGACAAAAGTCGAAGCCGTTACCGTTGTGATGCGGAACGTTGAAACCGACGAACCTCAAGAAACTAACGATGATCAGGGTTCAGTTGTGCAAGCTCCAGGATGGGTTGAAGCTGAACCATATGCAATCTACGCAGGTGCCCTGACTGAGGGTGTTGTAGAGGAGGTGCTCGTTCTTGAAGGTGACGCCGTCACAAAGGGACAAGCAATCGCAACACTCGTCGATGAAGACAACCTTCTTGCACTCAAAACGGCAATTGCTAAAGAACAACTTTGGGAAGGCAAAGTCCATGCTGCTGAAGCAAAAATGCAGGAATTGGCTGATGAATACACTCGAAAGAAACCGCTTGTCGATTCAGGTTCACTCGCTGAAGGTCCAGTTGAACGATTGCGATTACGCCTTTTAACTGAGGAAGCAAATGTTGCGATTGCAAGAGCATCACTTCACGATGCAAGCGTTGCTAGGGAAACTGCGCAACTTGCGTATGACCGTTGTACTGTTGTTTCACCAATTGACGGTGTTGTGATTGAACTCATCGCTTCACCTGGCTCTGTGGTGATGCTTGGAGGAGGTGAACACTCGTCGCATATTGCACACATGTATGACCCAACGCAATTGCAAGTGCGTGCAGATGTTCCTCTCGCAGATGCTTCGCAGGTTGGAGTCGGGCATCCAGCAAAAATCATTGTAGACGTCCTACCAAACACAACCTTTGAAGGCGAAGTGCTGCGATTTGTCCACCGTGCTGACCAGCAAAAAAATACAATCGAAGCAAAAGTAAAGATTCTGAATCCATCAGAACTGTTAAAACCAGATATGCTAGCGCGGGTCAAAATACTACAACCAGAACGCGAAGCGAACGAATCTGGAACATGGACAGAGCAACATGCGTTTATTCCTGTTGAAGTCATCGAAGACCGAAACAGCCCCGTTGTTTGGGTGGTATCAAACCTGAATAAGGGGTCAGGCACCGCAGAACGCCGCACATTAACCTTAGGCGAAAACGAATTCGATGGCTGGATTGAAGTGCTTTCTGGTGTTTCAACTGGCGACAAAATTATTACAAGTGATATCGCATTAACAAACGGCGATGTTGTCCAAATTGAAGGAGGTCATTAGTGATGACACTCATAGAATGTAAAAAACTCACAAAACATTACAGACGTGGGGCTGAGCAAATCACTCCACTGAAAAATTTAGACCTAGAAATTGACCGAGGCAAGTTTGTAGCGTTGATGGGTCCATCTGGATCAGGCAAAACAACACTGTTAAATTTGCTTGCTGGCATTGACCGTCCAAGTGAAGGCGAACTTATTATTGATGGTGCTCCAATTCATACGCTAAGGCGTAATGCTCTTGCGCAGTGGCGAGCGGACCATATTGGATACATTTTTCAGCTCTACAACCTTATCCCAGTATTAACTGCGTATGAAAATATTGAATTGCCCTTGCTCTTGCATAATCTCTCTCGCAAGGAACGGCACAGACGTGTTTCTCATGCTCTTGATGTTGTTGGGATTAGCGACAGGTACGACCACTACCCAAGGCAACTTTCTGGTGGGCAAGAACAACGAGTTGCAATTGCACGTGCAATCGTGACTGAACCAACGATTCTGCTTGCAGACGAACCAACTGGAGACCTTGACCGTGAAACTGGTACTGCCATTATGGACCTCTTGCAGAAGTTGCAAGAAGAACAAGGGCAAACAATTGTGATGGTGACACATGACCCCCGCACAACTGAGTGGGCAAACACGCTTTTGCACCTTGAAAAAGGACAACTCATTGAGCAGGTGGCGACATGAGAATCTTTCGAGTTATCCCAACTGTTCTCAAACAGATTAAGCGTTCGCCTATTCGCTCTACCCTCACGCTTGGCGGAATTTCTATTGCTATGTTTCTGTTTGTTGTCGTTGAATCGATGCAGACGGGCGTAAAAGAAGCAACTGAGATGACAGCAGGCGAAACGACACTTGTTGTGTATCGTGAAAACAGATACTGCCCCTTCTCAAGTCGTTTGCCTCAATACTACGAAGACCGCATCGAACAAATCGATGGTGTTGCAAGTGTTGTTCCAATTCAAATTCACGTATCAAATTGTGGCGCATCGCTTGATGTTGTGACATTCCGTGGTGTTCCTCGAGACTCAATACAACACGCGATTGCAAAAGATGGCGTAATCTCCGAGGGGTCGATTTCTGATTGGGAGCGGCGTGGTGACGGCGCCATCGTCGGCTCGGCTCTAGCCAAACGGCGAGGCATTAAAGTCGGTGACCGTTTTTCCGCTGCAGGCATCGAAGTCTTTGTTGCTGGCATTCAAGAAACCGATCAAGCACAAGATAAAAATGCAGCAATCGTGCAGCTCCCCTTCTTGCAAGAAGCAGCACGCAAAGGTGGCACTGGCACAATCGTGACCCAATTTAATGTTCAAGTAGATGACCCCAATGACCTTGACCTTGTTGCCTCTTCTATTGACGAAGCATTCGCCCACGACGAACATCCAACATCCACCTTTCCTGAAAAAGCATTTGTGGGTCGTGCTGCTCGCGACATTGTGCATCTTGCAGAAGTCGCAGGCATCCTTGCATGGGGCGCACTCGCAGCGGTTTTCGCACTTGTTGCAAATGCTGTTGTCCTTGCAATGCGTGACCGCGTTCGTGATCATGCCGTCTTGCAAACACTTGGCTACACCGGCTGGCTTATCGGTTGGATGGTGCTTCTTGAAGGCGCTTTCATTGCAGTCATCGGTGGCATCGTTGGGGGCATTGCCGCGTACCTCACTGTTCAATATGGACAATTCACTATGACCATGGAGGGCGTCAACATTGAAATGGCAACAGGCCCCGCAGCTGCTGTTATAGGAGTTGTCCTCGCTCTGGGTCTTGGTCTCTTTGCAGCTCTCTTGCCTGCTTTGCGTCTAGCACGAACTGACATCGCAACTTGTTTCAGAGCTGTCTAAAGGAGTACCCAATGAAATTATTACCTTTTGAATACGCAACTCGAAACCTTGGACGCTCTCCAATGCGACTTGTGCTTACCGTATTTGGTAGCGGGCTGGTTGTCTTACTAATCATGATTGCTGGCTCGTTTATGGTTGGCATGCAAGCAACACTAGCTGTCAGTGGTGCAGAACAAAACATTATGCTTCTTGGGGCTGGCAGTGTTGAAAGCGTCGAACGAAGTGAAGTCGGAATGGACACTGCGGGTATCGTTGCTGGTAGTATCGACGGCTTCCGAAACCGTGCTGGCGTCGAGGGTGTTTCACCTGAAGTGCATATTCAAATGCCACTTCAAGTTGATGGCGAAGATCGCCTCGTGCTCATTCGTGGTGTTCGCCCTGAAGCGTTTCTTGTGCACGACAGGGTGCAGATTACACATGGTTCTGCACCTCGAAACGGACGCAATGAAATGATCGTAGGCAAACTTGCTGCACTCACCATTGGATATGAAGAAGCAAGCGACGCTATCGGAGCACAAATCATGCTCGATGATGATGAATACACTGTTTCTGGCATCTTTTCAGCAGATGGCGGAATTGTTGAAGGCGAAATTTGGACATCGCTCACAGACTTACTCATTACAAGCCAACGTGACACGCTCTCTTGTGTCATTGTTGCGCTTGATTCAGCAAAACCGAGCGACCTTGATATGTTTGCAGCGAGCAGAATAGATTTAGAACTTGCAGCTATCTCTGAAGATGAATATTTCTCAGCACTTGCAAACTTTTATAAACCAATCGAACTTATGGTTGTCGTGACATGCATCATGATCGCGGTTGGTGGCATGCTCGGTGGTTTTAATTCCACCTATGCTGCCTTTGCAAGCCGCGTTCGAGAAGTTGGAACACTTCAAACACTTGGCTACCAACGTGGCGCAATCGCGTGGTCACTTGTGCAAGAGTCCGTCCTCTCTGCTTCCGTAGGTGCCATCATTGCATGTACCATTTCACTTCTCTTCCTTGATGGATTTACCGTACGGTTTTCCATGGGGACATTCACACTTTCAATGACAGCTGGCATCGTTGCGCTTGGAATTGGCTCGGGTTTATTACTCGGTGTCATTGGCGCAGTCGCCCCTGCCATGCGTTGTCTACGTTTACCAATCCCAGAAGCGCTGCGCGCTTCAGAATAATTTTAGAAAAGGAGTTCACATGAAACTACTACTTACAATAATCCTCGCATTCATCCTTATTGGATGCGGTGGTACAACAGAAAACAAAACAACAGATACACAAACTGCAACTGGATTACCATCAACATTTTTCACAAACGACAGACCTGCAAACGTGCAAGATTTAGTTGCCGTAAAAAAAACTGCGAAGAAAGGTGACGACGTTACGTTTCTCGCTCGAGTCGGAGGTCGTAAAAATGCTTCGTTTATTCCAACTCTTGCAATGATGATTGTTGCTGACCCTGCACTTCGCTCTTGTGAAGTCATGAGTGATGAAAAAGATCACTGCGATACTCCAGAAGATTACTGTTGCGAAGACCCAGATTTGTACAAAGCCGGTCTCGGAACCGTTCGCTTTATGGATGCAAATGGTGATGTCTACCCGTTTACTGTCGAAGGCGATGGTGGTCTTGAGGTTTTAAAGTATGTTGTCGTTGAAGGCAAGGTCCATGACATCAACGAGAATGGGAACTTTATCGTTGACGCAACTAAGGTCTGGGTGGGCGGAAAACCCCATTATGGAGACATCAGAGCAGGTAGTGGCGAATAATCATAGGATTGCTTGTACTCACCTGATACGATACTTGCTCATGTCAGGTTACACAGAGCGAAGAGGACTACGAAGCTTTGGCCAACTCATCCGTCCATGGGGAGGCCAACTCACCTTCGTAGTCTTTTTAGTTGGTTTTCTAGCGCTCGCAGATATGGTGCTTCCGTGGGCACTTGCATTGCTTGTCGATGACGTTTTCCCTGCACTTGCAACGCACCAAGGTGGCTGGGAACTTCTTACCATCCTTCTTCTTTCACTCTGCGTCATCTATGTGTTGAGAAACATTTTGTTTTTTATCAGCCGAATGATTTCTGTAAGGGTAAGTGAGCACGTTTGTTTTGATTTACGACAACGATTGTTTGATCATATGCAACAACTTGGGCTTGATTTTTACAAAGCAAACCAACCGGGCAAAGTAAGTTCAAGGGTTATGGATGATACTTTCCGTATTCAAACGTTTATCCAAGACAAATTACCGACTCTTCTAAGATACACAATTGAATTCCAAATCATTCTAATATTACTTTATGTTGTAAATTGGAAACTCGCACTCGCTAGCACCATCGTCTTGCCTTTGCATTTGTGGACGTATAAAAAGTTTTACCTTCCAATCCGTGATAGTCACCACCTCGCGCAAGAGCATTTAGCAGAAGCGCATGGAAACCTTGTTGAAACGTTTATGGGCGCTCAAGTCGTTAAAGGGTTTTCTGCCGAAAAACGAGAATCCGAATCGTTCTTACAAACAATTCGTGCAGGTAGAGATGTACAAATCAAAACCAAGCGATTCCAGTTTGCACAAAAAGTAGTTGCTGATTTACTAGTTGGAGCCGGAACGGTTTTACTTCTCGCGTACGGTGCGTGGGAAGTGTATGCGGGCAGCATGTCAATTGGCTTGTTCCTCATGTTTTTCTGGTACGTTCGCATGCTGTACCCTGCTGTTCTTGAGATTATTAGCGGCACTGGTCACTTCTCACGAACCTCGGCAAGCGTTGATCGAGTGCTAGAAATGTTGGACGAGCCACTTGATGAAATCGTATATGACATGCGAACAAAAACCCAAACCATTCACTTAGTAGGCCCAATTGAGTTTACAAACGTGTCATTCATATACGATGACGATACAGAAGTACTCCAAGACATCAATCTTTGTATTGATGCGGGCGAGCACATTGCGATTACGGGTCCTAGTGGAGGCGGCAAAAGTACGTTAGTTAGTTTGATGCCAAGATTCAACGACCCAACTTCAGGCACAATTACTATTGGTGGTCACAACATCCGAGACATGAGGCTGCAAGATGTTCGTGGCATGTTTGGAGTCGCGTTCCAAGATGCGTTTTTGTTCAACTCAACAATTCTCGATAATTTACGGTATGCAAGACCTAATGCCACGACAAGTGAAATCATTTCTGCATGTAAACTCACAGGCGCACACAATGTGATTGAACGCTTACCTAACGGCTATGACACTAGAATCGGGGGTCAGGGTGTTGAACTCTCACATGGTCAAAAACAACGTATTAATTTAGCACGTGCGTTGGTTCGTCATCCTCAAACACTCATCATTGATGAAATAACCGCATCTATCGAGGCATCAGCTGCAAAACAAATAATCAAAGACGTCTTAGACCATATGGTAGGCAGAACCGTCATAATAGTCACCCATGATCCATCAATCCTTCAACTTGTCCAACGTGTTGTTACACTAGACCATAAACACATCACAAGTAACCAGTTAACAGATGATACACCTATGAAACACCCCTCCATCAAAACTTCACGACTTGGCTCTTTTTTCATTGCGACTGCTGTCCTACTTGGGATTGCCAGTTGCACAACAACAACGACAACAAGCATGGTCGCTCTAGAACAACCAAGGAGTACTGGCGTTACTTTCGAAAGTGAAGGAACAGTTGATTTAGACGCACTTGCAAAGGCAATTGATGAAGCAATTGGTCAACCTTCGCTTGTGATGTACTCACAAGATATTCCAGAGCCGGTTGAACCTGAAATTATTTCACCAGAAGAAATTGCACAATTGATCCCTGAACAGGATGCAACTTCTTCAAATCATATTTTCGTCGCCCTTGATGCGATGAACACGATCGAAATTGCTGAACTCATTGACTTGGTTGCAACGAAGTTTAATGGAAGCGGTTATTCCCACTCCAACGGAACTCTAGATGGGGTACTCTCGATTCCACCCGATGGAGTTGTTGAACACCTTTCAATTGCCAAAAAATTTGGAGGTTCAGCACATATCATCAGACTCGGTTACAAATTGTATTCATCTCAGCCTCCTCATATTTGGGCTGAAGGATTACAAATTGATGGAAATATTATCGTTCGAAATAATGACATCGACTTACTACAACAATTTGTATCTGAAGCAATCGCAACCCTCACGGCTAAAAGGGAGAGTTTGCTAATCGGCGATCTAGGAAGTGAAGTCGTCCAGCTCAGTTATATAGATGCACCAACTGCAATTGAACTCTTAAAAGGTTTTGGTGTGACAACATATGCAACACCTTCTGAAATCCCAGATGATATTGATTGGACAAAACTCCCTTACGTTGTCCTTATCCCTGACCCTTCGAGTGAAGACACAGGGCTTGTGGGCGGAACCGTTACCGGTGGTGCATTTGGATTAACGATGGTTCCAAACACTGCGACAGCACTCAGTTCCAACATGGTTGGTTCGCCGACAACACAACTTCTTATCTTCTTCGATGAAGCACACCCAGAACACTTCAGCAAAATTCAACAATTGCTCGATACTTACATCGACAGACCAGCACGGCAGATATTTATTGAAGGTATGGTTCTTGAAATTAACGAAGATGGCCTGAAAGATTTGGGGATTGATTGGAACTTATCAAATACACCTAACGGAATCACTTCCATTCGTGCTGGCCAACTCAACCCGAGCGCTAATTCTGACACGCTCGATGCGCTTCTGCAGGGAATTGACTTAAGTCGACCATTTAGCAACGCAAGCAATTGGTTACTAGGCATGGAAATACGCGCTCTCCTACGTGATGGTAAAGCCGAGGTTCTTTCTCGCCCTAGCGTCCTTACGCTAAACAACCGCCAATCTACCATTCGCGTTGGTCAAGATATACCAATCGCAACAAGTACGACTGGTATTACAAATGCTGATGCTCTCTCTTTTAATTTCCAATACTTACCCATTGGAATCATGCTCAACATTCGCCCACGTATCTCTGAAAATGGCGAAGAAGTCAGTATGTTGATTGACACAATCGTTTCATCTACTGTCCCAGGTGCTGATCTTGAGATTCGTGATGTCAATAATTTGCTGCTTGCTTCTGCACCAACCATTTCAAGTCGTCGAGTGCAAACGTACGGCCGGATTCCAAACGATACTCCATTTATCATTGGTGGATTAGTCAACAAAGAACATCATAAGATTTTGGACAGAGTTCCACTTCTTTCAGATTTACCACTTATTGGTGGGCTTTTTGAATCCGAACGGTCGACGACTGATCGTACTGAAGTCATCATTGTGTTAACGCCTCATGTCCTTCCAGAAAATAACCGTTTCTTAAGTGCAATGCCAAAAGATGATCCTCGCTTTGACAGTGTAGGCAACGAGTTGTTCAGAGATTCATATCGAGTTCGAAAAGACGATGTCTTTGATCTTACGTTCTTAGAACAAAACGAACCTCTCCAAATGTACAGGGAAATCGCACAGCAAACAATAGACCAAAATTATTTGTATCGGGACGACCCTGCGTTTGCAGCATTTGCTGATGGCCATTTTCCTGGCGAATCAATTCTAGTCTCGCGAATGGTGTACGAGATTATCAAACGCCTCGATTTAGCTGAAGCAATTCCTCCACAACGCCTCGCGTTTTTCAGAACAGAACGAGCAGATGGCATGGGCGTAGAATTCATCGAACAGACGTTTGCGAGTATTGCTGGAAGTTCAGATCCCAATCGTTTCTTCGATGAAGACCAACATAAAGCGCTAACGATTACATTTGAGGAAGGTGTCGCTGTTCCACACGTTCAAGCAGTTCGCTGTGCGAACGAAGAAGAGTGGAGAAACCTACTGCTAACGCTCAATCAATCATCTCCATCTGGAACGAAACGGTGGGCGATTGCGATTCATAATGCAGATGATCTCATAAGACTCCAACGTGCAGTCGCCCTCAAAGATCTTGTTGCATTAAACAACGGCTCAGAGGCGCTTGCTCTTGATCAATTCCGAGTTGGACAATATGTCCTTATTCCAGATACCGATGTAAATCAAGTTCATATCATCGATGCCGAAGTTGCAAAGTATTTCTATTACACAGAACATTACTATGCTGCAACTTTGCAAGAAATTCAACAGGCGATTGACCGATTAGAAAAAGCACTTAGTGAGTTGAAGAAGCCGAATTAAGATATGCCTTCCACGAGTATGTGGAACCCATAATGAGAGCCATCCCAATTCCTGCATAAATTGTGCCTAACAATTCGTCTTCTAGTCCACTTGTTCTCAAAAATCTACCTCCAGCAATCATGATGGCGACGAGCACCCAAGACCAAATAGAAAAAACTCCAAATATACAGGTTCCGTCACCTCGTTTTTGAATTCTGGCAATTGCCCTATTTGCTGTTTTGCGTAAAATAAAGTATCCCTTGGAGCCACCAATAATAACCGCTGCTATCAAAAGCAACCAGATCCATGTTGATTCTGAACTGAGCAGCCATTTCAATCCAAACCCCAACAATCCGAATCCAACAAGCGACCATAACATTGCTGCAATAAGCAATTGCACTTTACTTGATGCTTTGGGTTTCAATTTACAAATCGCATCCATCATGGCAATTCTACCGTAACTGATGCTGAATACCAATCTGTCGGGTCACGGAAGGTCTCTTGGATCGTTTGCTGAGATCGAGGGACCAACTCATACGTGACAAGATCTCGGTCTTGGTATTTGATATGAACAGGTTCGTCCAAATTAAGAAGAACATCGTTCAGGAAAAATGTTAATTTTTTGACATCTGATTCATGAACAGTAATTGTTTGCCCATCAATAGATACAACTATTTTGGTTCGTTCTTTTGGTTCATCAACACCAAGCCAATACAACTGATGGTGTGTTACATCGTCTTGAACCCAAACAATTTTGTTTGGGTACGGATTTCGTTCAAACTTCGCTAGCCACGGCAACGCTTTTGCTTCTTCTCTATCCATCCAATGCCCCTTGCCTTCATGGATAATCGCTTGATGGTTGTACCCCTCTTGGTCAATACTTTTCAAATCTTCTAGAGCGTGCTTCCATTCGTGCGCCTTTTTGTTTCGATCATACGCACCGTCCTCTGCTCCCATATGCAATGCAAACGCGATGTTTCGCAAGCCGTCGGGTTTCGTTTCATTTGGATGCCCTGCCATCATTCCAGCACCAGCAAGGCGATCTGACATTCTTGGCGCAAGTTGAAAGACGCCGTCGCCACCAGCACTATAACCAACAATGAAGACTTTATTCGGATTAACGCCTTTAAACACAATCATGTTTTCAATGAGTCGCTCGAACATTGGATCGATGTGCTTTTGGTGCCAAAGATTCCACGTATCTGTTGGGGCTCTTGGAGCCACATATACACCTTCGTCAAGCTTGTACAAATTTTTTTGATTTTCCCATTGATTTGTATTTACTTCTGGAGGCGCACCACCACCACCATGCAATGAAATCCATAATGATTTTTCGCCAAACGGCGCGTCACCATACGTGGTATACCAAAATGGCATCGTTTTTCCATCATGTGAGATCACTTTGTTTTCCATTTCTTTTGCATTTTGCTGAGTAATTCTTCTAACTTTTGAATGCCAAATTTGATTCGCATAATATTCCGCGCCCTTTTCCGTGAGGGCTTCTGGTTCTAAATCGATGATGGTCTCTTCATTGATTTGAAGTGTTTGCGCATCATGTTTAGAAAAAACAGTGAAAACTTCTCCCTCATTTAACATGAATGTCAAGTGATCGTTTGCGTCTGATGAATCGTCTTTAGTCAAACCCTCGAACAGGAACTCACCATGCTCATTTGCAACAATGACCTTTACGATTTGCCTATTCCCTTTTTGGCTGATTGCTCGAACTCGAATAGGCACAAGAGTTTGCTCTTGCGATGTTGTATATCGATCTGTGACATCAACTCCCCCATATGTTGTAACCTCCGGTAGCCAAACGAGTGGAAAGTGCGTATCGCTCTTATTCCAAGTCACAGCAAAAATAGCATGATCTGGGTCACCCTTTGTTGCTTTTGCTGCTGAACCTTCGAACCACGCTTCATCTACTCGATCACCTGTTGGTTCAGCACCTCCTGTGTAGTGCCACCCTTCATCCCAAAATTCCACCCATGAGTGATTACCACTATCGTTGTACCAAAGTGGGGTTCCAGTGAACCGAGCAGGAACACCAACACTTCGACAGGCATCTATGAGTAATATGCTCAACCCAGAACATGATGCCATGCCCGCTTCGATACTCTCGAATGGAGATTGATCTGCTTTGGGTCTATCTGTTGAATAATGCACATCAACCAAATTAAATATGTTTTGATTTAGTAGCACCGTCGCTTCAGTTGGTGAATCTGCATCTTTCACGATTCCTAAAAAACGATTTCTAAAATCACTTCTCCAATCTTCGCGTTTTTCATTCACGTTCGCATATGGCAGTATGCAATCAAAAAAGACTTCTTCTGTAATCTGTTCTTTCCAAGGAGCGTTCTCCCACGCTTCGTACGCAAGATTGCAATTCGACAAAAGGAACTCGCCCGTTAATGTTTTCAAATCATCTTCGGGCATATGGGTGATGAGCCATTCCATTCCCGCTTTTTGCGACTCAGGCACTTCGCGAATCGCTTGCTCTATCTCAAGTCGATTATCACCGGCAAGATCAAGTTGTTTTTGAAACTCAGAGCTACCTACGATTGACGCCAACAATAATTCTAAAATCATTCTCCTCACTATACCCGAGGGTCATGTCGAGGGGGGTGTGGGGGGGGGGGG
>CAZVVI010000033.1:12571-19362 GCA_964630505.1 uncultured Isosphaeraceae bacterium
CCCCACAAAAATATTTAAAAAATCTTTCCCCTCATTATCCCGGTGGGTCTTGGCGTGGTTCTTGTCGTGGGCCACCCCCCCCACATGACCCTATAATGCCTTGCTTATGGAATGTGGGCTTATTGGACTGCAAGGCGTTGGAAAAACAACGTTGTTTACTGCTCTAACGAGCCACAGTGTCGCTGTGCAAATCGGTGGAATGAAACCGAACGTTGGAATCGCATCGATTCCTGACCCCCGTCTTCACCGTATTAACGCCATAATCGAGGCAAAAAAGGTGATTCCAGCCACACTGCAAGTTGTCGATCTTCCGGGTGTTCCATCGGGTGGTTCCAACCTCAACACAGTTCTCGCACATATTCGAAATGTTGATGCATTATGCCAAGTTGTAAATTGCTTCGACCCTGGGAGTCAACCAGAAGATGACATCGCATCGATGAACAGCGAACTCATCGTTGCTGATATGGTCGTTGTTGAAGGTGCGATCGAAAAAGCGAATCGCACAGCGAAGCATGGTGACAAGGAAGCGCAACATCGTGTTGATGTACTGACTGAAGTCAATACACTTCTAGAAGAAGAGAAACCAGCTCGGGATGGTCAATGGGACGACAACGACAAAGCGGTTCTCAAAAGTTACGGCATCATGACAGCAAAGCCAATAATCTATGTTGCGAATGTCTCTGAAGATGATGTCGATGGTGAATCTGATGGCGCAAAGTATGTTTCAGCCTATGCTGTAGAACACGGTGGTGAGTGTGTAGTTGTTTGTGCAACACTCGAATCTGAAATTGCAGAATTAAATGATGATGATCAATCTGAAATGTTGGAGTCAATGGGATTAACTGAACCAGCCGTTGGACCACTAGCAAGAGCACTCAACTCACTCCTCGGATTAAGCACCTTCTATACTGCCGGAGAAAAAGAAGTTCGTGCATGGCCTATTCCAATGGGTGCTCCTGCACCCCAAGCAGCAGGCGCCATCCATAGCGACATAGAACGCGGGTTCATTCGTGCGGAGTGCTACCACGTTGAAGATTTATTTTCGCTCTCTTCAGAAAAGGCGATTAAGGAAGCCGGCAAACTCCGCAGTGAAGGCAAAAATTATACGATGCAGGACGGGGATGTCGTCAATTTTCTGTTTAATGTGTAAATGAACATCGGAAAAATACATTCTGAATTCGACATTGATTCGTTCACAAAATACGATGGCACTGTTCTGTTCTTTAATTTTGTTCAAGCCATCATTCGGAAAACAAAATCGCGAGCGAAAGTACTTGACTTTGGTGCGGGTCGTGGGGCATTCTTTCACAATCAATCTTCAAAGGCGAGAAGTTGGTTACATGATTTACGAACAACCGGCGCAGAAGTATGGGCAGCGGATATAGATGAAATCGTGAACGAAAACCCTTGCTCTGATCAACAAGTTGTCCTCAAACTCGAAGAACCGTTACCATTTGAAGATAACACATTTGATGTCATCGTGATTGATTTCGTGTTTGAACATTTAGATCATCCAAGTGAAATTGCAAAAGAACTTGTCCGAATCACAAAGGAAGGCGGATGGATTTGTGCACGAACTCCAAACACTTGGGGATATGTAGCACTCGCATCCCGCATGATTCCAAATGCACTGCACAAAAAATTTCTTTCAAGAGCACAGCCTAACCGCGAAAAAGAAGATGTCTTCCCAACTGTTTATAAGTTAAATTCACCACGCGCAGTTCAAAAATATTTTTCTGGTTGTAATGTTAAATGGTATTACCACTGTGGAGACCCCGCTTATTATTTCGGTTCTGCGATTATGTACCGCATGCTACTCTTGTTGCATCGCTTCCTGCCACCTAAACTTTCCCCAAGCATTTGTTTTTTTATTCAAAAGGATATGAAGTCATGAAAAAGATAATCATTCAAGGGTTTTGGATTCTCATCGTCATTTTCATTCTTTGCCAATTTGTTCAGATAAAACGAACAAATCCTCCTGTCACAGGCACCATCGAAGCCCCAGAAAAGGTGATGGCAATACTTAAACGATCGTGCTTTGACTGCCATTCCAACGAAACTAAATGGCCATGGTATTCATATGTCGCTCCAGTTTCTTGGCTTGTTGGTAATGATGTAAATGATGGTCGAAAACATATGAATTTTTCTGAGTGGGACACGTATAACGAAAGGCGAAGAAACCACAAAATTAAAGAATGTGGCGAAGAAGTTGAAGAAGGTGAAATGCCTCTTTGGTTTTACATTCCACTTCATCCTGAAGCAGAAATGCTGCCAGAGGACATCCAGACAATTGTGGCTTGGAGTAAAACGGCTCAATAAAAAAAGACAACGCAACTTTCGTTGCGTTGTCCCAGCATTTGCTTGTTGACTGCTCGTCTTGCGGTACCTCTCGGCTCCGCCACTCTCTTTGTTGGTGATCTCGATGGGCGACCCCACCTTACCCAGTGCACATTGGGCATATCAGTATTTCATGGATTAGTTTTACCTTCTCCCGAATAGACCGCTACTTGTTCACTCGGCTCACTCGCCGTGTGTTCTTCTTCGTAACTCCTATCCTTCCGAGCTGGTTTAAATGCATTGGACTGTGTCGGATTCACTTGCCTGCCGTCACAGTGACAAGCCACATCCCACCATTAAAACCGGCCACCGCGCAAACTTGGCAAGTCTTGTAGAGCGTGAACCTTTACAGGTTCCGTTTCGTTCCGATCTCGAAACATCACTCCCGCTTAACTTGGTTGCGTGGGCGGGTCGCTGGGTCATCCACTCAAACCGTCTTTCGACGATTTGCGTGGACACCCAGCCCTCAGACTCTTGATCGTTCATCGCTGTCTTGCTTTCACAATCCAACAATCTCCGCCAAGTTTGAAACCGCCAGAATGGGTCGCATCGTGCTTTCACACTTCACTTCCACATCCCTTCTCTATTCCCATCTTCCAAATACGGGTCAATGACCCACACCCAAGAGATGGGGAGAGCAGGAATCCCACTCTCCATCTGCAGATGGTGGGGCTGGCGAGCAATCCGTTCTGTCACTTGCGTTTCATACACGTATTGCTGTCTGATATGTATATCACCAAGTTTTCAAAGAGCGTTGTTGACGAACATGATGTCAACGAAGCGTATTGCTTATGTGTGTTATCACGCGCCGAGCAGTTTTTTGCAAGTCACCTCCAAGTTGGTGGATGAACGGTGGAAAACTTGCCACCAAATCCCCCCACTGCAATACCGCAATGAAAAAACCGTGGATTTGTGCCAAGAACATCGAATAGTTTCGATTTTTCACGCTCCATCACAGACGAGCAAGAATGTATGATTCAATCCATGCAACGAACACGAGAAGATTTAACAAATTTAAAGCCACATTATCCAGACATCGTCAATGAAGTCATAGACCTGACTGATCACAGCAGAAACATGATTTTCAATATGACTCTTGAAGAGGCAACGAAGAAAGTTGCTTCTGGCGACGTTGAAGCCATTCGGGGAATAGAAGGCCACTTTGCGATTATGGCTCGGCATAACCACATCATTCGAATGGCTCGTTCACTTCAACTTCCGCTACGGTATTTCATCGTGAAGAAAGTTGCAGGTCCAGCACTTCTCGTCGCAGATAGAATCGATGACATCCAAGGGTGGCTTGAAAAGAATGGATTTGGCGACCAATTTCACCCTTCATACACCCGCATGGTTCCTGCGCATCACCTGACAGAAATTGCACTCGTTGGCTGCCCAGATCCAAATCCCGTGTGTACCCGCTTCTTCGATCCACCCTTGAATAATCAAAGTGGTAATTATGCTGAACGGTATATCGAAGAACTTGTTCGTGTAGTTTCTAATTGGCTCGACACTGTTCCAGAACAGGAACCAATTGGCGTAATGTTCTCAGGTGGAATTGACTCCGGTGCTGTCTTCCTTGCAACGTACCATGTGATGAAAACTCGTGCGATGAACCTCGCCCGGTTAAAAGCGTTCACGCTCACAGTCGATGATGAGGGTGAAGATGCAACACAAGCACATGAATTTTTATCTTCCCTAGATCTCGAACTCTTTCACGAAGTCATCAACGCACCCGATAGTTGGGTGAATTTGCATGAGGCGGTGAAAACAATTGAAGATTACAAACCGCTCGACGTCCAAGCAGGTGCAATGACACTCGCGCTTTGCCGTGGCATCCGTGAACAATATCCGGACTTTACGTACCTCATTGATGGCGATGGTGGAGATGAAAATATGAAGGATTACCCAATCGAGGAAAATCCCGAACTTACTATCAAAAGCGTACTGAGTAACCAGATGCTTTACCAAGAGGGTTGGGGAGTTGATGCAATCAAACATTCACTCACCTTTAGCGGTGGACTAAGCAGAGCGTGCACACGCGGCTATGCACCAATGCAAGCATTCGGTTTCCGAGGTTTCAGCCCGTTCATGCTTCCAAATGTCATTGAGATAGCTGAAGGTATTCCCTTCATTGAACTTACCGACTGGGACCATGAAAAACTCTACGCACTCAAAGGCAAAGTTGTCGCTGAAGGAATCGAAGCTGCTACAGGTATGCACATGCCCATCTTTGAAAAACGCCGATTCCAAGATGGCGCAGCAAAAAAACGTGCATTCGGTGATGCACCTATGCCCTACCGCAAAGCATTCCACAATGCATTTGATTGTTAAAAACAAACTCGATGCTACAAAAGCGTATGGTGTATTTTCAGAGCCAGAGCTCACGCGTAATGGGACTGTCGAAGACCACAACATCATTCTCACCACCAATAAGGAATGCCCATTTCAATGTGTTATGTGTGATCTGTGGAAGAACACGCTTGATGAGCGTGTTACAAAGGGTGTGATTGCAAAACAGGTTTGCGATGCGCTAGAGAATCTTCCAGAAGCAAAGCATTTAAAAATTTACAACGCAGGTAGTTTTTTTGACAGGCAATCAATTCCAAAACAAGACACATTTGATATTGCAGACATGATTTCGGAATATGAAACGTTAATTGTTGAAGCACATCCAAAACTTATAGGTACGCCTTGTTTTGAATTCGCAGAGTACCTTCAACCAGAGCTTGAAGTAGCGATGGGGCTTGAAACCGTAGACCCATCCGTTCTGCCGAAACTCAATAAAAACATGACGCTCGATGATTTTGAACGGGCAACAACACAAATGCTTGAACATAACATTTTTGTTCGAGCATTCATTTTGTTACGCACACCATGGCATTCAGAAGAAGAGGGCATTTACTGGGCAAAGGAATCCATCGACTTTGCTCACCGAATCGGCGTAGAGTGTTGCACTGTTATTCCCCTTAGAAAAAACGAACGGTTTGAATGGACGTTTGAACCTTCATCAACAAATGCGCTAGATGAAGTTGTTGCGTATGGACTTGCAAAAAACAAGGGTAGAGTCTTTGGAGATACGTGGGATGAAGTATGACCTTGCGATTCTCGGTTCAGGGCTTGGTGGCTCCATTACCGCACTCATTGCAAAACAGATGGGTATGAACCCTGTATTGATTGAAAAGCGTTCTCATCCACGGTTTGCTATTGGAGAATCATCAACACCACAAGCTGATATTGCACTTGCAAACATTGCAGAAACATACAACTTACCTCGCTTAAAACCACTCACACGGTATGGCTTGTGGAAAGAAACATATCCCGAACTTGCTTGTGGACCAAAGCGTGGTTTCACATACATCCATCACCCGAACATCGAACAAGAATTATTAGTAGCAGCAAGTCCAAATGGATATGATTGTGATAGCCAGTGGTATAGAACAGATTTAGATGCGTTTATAGTAGAGGAAGCAAAAGAAGCGGATATCGACTATTTCGACAATACAGAGGTCTGTATCGAACAAGGCGATTGTTGGAAACTCACCTCTGATACTTTGTCATGTGAAACTGATTTTTTGATTGATGCAACTGGCGGAGCAAACCCACTTGGCATACCCCAGGATAACTCGGGAATTCGCACGAACTCCCGTGTAATTTATTCGCATTTTACTGGAGTCACGCCGTGGGGTGAACTGCGTGGCAAGACGCACCACCCCTACCCATGTCATGACGCAGCACTACACCATGTTTTTTCAGGGGGTTGGATGTATGTGCTTCATTTTGATCATGGAATCACAAGTGCTGGTTTTGTGCTTGATTGTAAGGATCGACCAAACGACACATGGGATTCATTGATGGCAGAGTTTCCAGAAATCCAGAAACAGTTTGCAAATGCCAAGCCAACGATGCCGTTTGTTCAAACTGGTCGAATGCAACGTTGTGCAACGCAGATGGTTGGAGAAAAATGGGCGATGCTACCTTATGCTGCAGCGTTTCTAGACCCACTACATAGTGCAGGAAACGCACACACGCTTTGCGGCATTGAACGGTTAATGCCGATTCTTGGCAAACCCGCTGAAGAACGCGAAGAATTACTCCAGGAATATCAGGCAACTACCTTTCACGAAGTGCATGTACTCGACAAGATTATTCATGGTTGTTACCAATGTTTCAATGATTTCGAATTACTCTCAAACTTCGCCATGCTTTATTTTGCCGGTGCTGACTTTACCGAACGGCAACGCAGAATGGGCATGTCAAACGGTTTCCTCAACAGCAATGATGCTAGATTCTGCGAATTGGTGGACGACTTCTATACTAAGGTAATCGGAGGCACGTTCAACCCATACGACATCAAAGAAGCAATTAAACCATGGAATTGCGCCGGCCTTTGTGACCAGTCGAAGAACAATATGTACACCTTCATTTGAGGGTCATGTCGAGGGGGAAGGGAGGGT
>CAZVVI010000034.1:0-3366 GCA_964630505.1 uncultured Isosphaeraceae bacterium
TTCTAGACCAGAGTGTTAACTAATACACTTCCACCATCAAACGATGCGTAGGCTTAATGTACCGTCGCATTTGTTCTTTATCCCACTCGTTAAATGGGATGTCTTGCAGGTCGTCTTTAATCGTCATATATGCTTCAGCAATTCCCTTTTCAGCAAACAACTGGTAAATGCCAAACTGCATGCCAACTAACCCGCACATGTACATCAGACCGCGGTCGCTCGAAAGAATTGATGCAAACAAATCATCATACTTTTGCTCAACAAGTTGACCAACGTACAAACCGCGGGAACCATCTTCTTGACGCTCTCGGCTGATTGCAGTGTGGTAATGAAAGTTGTCGTGTTTCTCTGCTAATGCACAGAAGAAATCATCGTATAACAAATCAGTTGTATACGGCACTCCCATCACGACATGCACTTGGCTTGTTGTCGGTCCATCAGGATGTTCAAACAGTTCCTTACACATCGATCTGAATGGGGCGATGCCTGTTCCAGTTGCCATAAAAATGTAATCATGTTTGTTGTGGTCAATTGGAAGCAAGAAGCGTTTCCCGCTTGGACCTGTGACTTGCACCTTTTCTCCTACTCGCAAATCACAAATGTAATTGCTACACACGCCCAAAAACAAATCATGCCGCTCTGGATCATCACCCTCTTTTTGCGGTGTATATTCATCAATGACTCGCTTTGGCGTGGTTGCAATGATTTTCCCCTCACCATCTTCACCCCAAGATGGGCTTGCTAATGAATAGAGCCGAACCTTATGTGGCTTCCCATTTTCATCTTCCCCTAGAGCAATAATGCCGAAGGATTGCCCTGCAACACAATTGCCTTCAAGAGGAGTTCCGCTGATGTCTATCTCAACGTGGCGTACAAAACTCGCCGATTTTCGACCACCTTTCAGGCAAACCTCTGACTTTACAACTGTCCCAATGGCAGGGCTTTTTGGCGTCACAAGGTTCATTTGAACCTCAGGGAATACGGGCATCGGCACAGTAGAAGTTTCGTCTGACATAAGTTTGGGCATTCTACCTTTTGTGGCAAAGAATTGGGTTGGGTCGTATGATGCAATCTATGAATAAACGCATCCTTATATATAGCATTTTGAGTCTTTTGATTATCCTGCCTGCGTGTTCTTCGATGGGGCCAAACTCTGTTCGGGCAGGTCGGCTTGAGTACAACAAAGCCCTTGGGCAAAGTGCTTCTGAACAAATGTTGTTGAATATCGTGAAGATGCGATTCTTGGATAGACCTGTATTTCTCAGCGTCACCTCAATGACTTCAAACTTATCATTTCAAACAGAAATCTCAACGTCTACTCCAGACGTGTTCAAATCTACTCAATTCGCAACCACTGTCAATCCTTCACTTACATGGAAGGACAACCCAACAATTACATATGAAGAATTAACTGGGGTTGAATATGTGACCCAAATGTTATCGCCAATTCCTGCTGAAACGGTCGTGCTTCTTCTCCAAAGTTGGCCTGCAGATATGGTGCTTCCACTTGCGGTCAATGAGATTAACAACATCAATAACAATTGGAATCCAATTAATCCTAATCTAAATGTAGATGCTGAAAAGGAACATCAACGTTTTACAGCGCTCACTCAAGTCATCGAACAACTTGACGCCCAGCGAACTTTAGAGTGGTCGGTCACGAGAAATGCTGCAGCAAACGTAACGACCGAATTTGCAATTCTGTTAAATAGGCCGAAAGATCCAAAAACACAGAAGTTAACAGAACAACTTGTTGCTGATTTAGGATTGAAGAAAGCGAAAGAAGGCACAACTAAGTTTTCTGTTGAATACGGTTTACAACCTAAAGATGAAACAACAATAGTCTTTGGGACTCGTTCAGTTCAAGACATTATGTCATTCGCTTCGATGGATGTCGATGTTCCAGATGAACTTGCAGATATTGCATTAACTCGCACCTCGGGCTGGAGCGATCGAGATGGATATAGGTTGCTTCATATTCGGAACGCTCGCAGCAAACCCAGAAATGCTGCTGTTGCCATTCCATACCAAGGGTATTGGTTTTATGTTCGCGATGATGACTTGCAATCGAAAGCAACATTCTTGCTTATGCAGGTTCTCATGGGAATGCAATCAGGCGCATCTACAACAGGCGCACCAGTATTGACTATTCCTGTGTCTGGTTAACGGTCTGCTGAATATCCCCAGTAATCTCGCCCATGACCTTCCCGTGAACTGTCAATTGTTGCACACCCACAACCCCCAAATATTTTTTTACCTGTAGGACTTTTCTCTTGAGAAATTGTTTCGTCGTTCAATTGAGTTTCATAGTCTTCCATCACCCTAGTATAATTCCTTTTCATGCATATTGCTCTCACTGGTGCATCAGGATTTATTGGCTCATACATCGCAAAAAAAGCTGTTGAGCATGGTCATTCTGTGACTGCATTGGTTCGCGAATCCAGTGACCGAGGGCATATCGAACCGTTCGTTTCAACATTTGTGACAGGAACACATGATGAACCAGCCGCTAGAGAAAAGTTCCTTGAGAATGCAGACATTGTGATTCACAATAGTTTTGATTGGGATGCACTCAAAAATGGAAATCTCGATTCACATCTCAAAGGAAATTTGCAGGGTTCAATTAACCTTCTTGAAGCAAGTGATCAACGGCACTTTATCTATATCAGCAGCATTGCAGTTCATCATCACATGCATCCAAAATGGGAAGGGAATGTTGAAGAGTCACATCCAACCCGTCCGGGCTCATTATATGGCGCGTGCAAAGCAAGCGTTGAAGCGCACCTTTGGGCAGCAAATGCAAGTCGCAGGCAACCTGTCACCGCGATGCGACCGTGTGCTGTGTATGGTGTTGATCCAAATCTAAAACGAAGCATTGGATGGCCAGTCATAGAACTATTAAAAGCAAACAAACCATACACTAAAACTGGTGGCGGCAAATTCGTTCATGTTGAAGATGTTGCCGAAGCGACAATTGCTGCAATTCAAAATCCACTTGCATCGCCTGCCGTGTATAACCTTGTTGATTGTTATGCGAGATGGGCAGACTGGGCGACAATCATTGCTGATGAACTGGGTGTTGAAGCAGAAATTGATTTGAGCAGCCCACCACTTCCGCAGAACTCATTTGACACCACAAACGTTAATCGCGATCTTGGAGTGAAGTTAAATCGTGGCTTAGACGGAATTCGATTAGAAATTAAGAAACTCATCGATCACATCTAAAGAGCAATACCACCACATGCCAAAAAACGCTTCGAGCAAATTACGATTTCAGTCATTCAGAAAACGGATGAAGGAACCAGTCAAGAAAGGAGAGTTCCCAACACTAGATGCTGGGAGAAAATCGCTGGAACGATCTCGATC
>CAZVVI010000034.1:3376-14296 GCA_964630505.1 uncultured Isosphaeraceae bacterium
AATTATTACATCAATTTTTCTGCATCGTAGGGAATAATCGCCGTGCTATTTTCTGGGCTCTCGGCTTTTTGACTTGTGGGTCAATTGTAAGATTGATTCCACCCGCAGCAACAAAAGTAGTTTTTGACAATATCCTTGATGATCAACCACTTCCCGCTGAAATATTGAATTGGTTCCCGACGCTTGGGAACAAAATGACTTTACTAGCAGCCATCGCAATTGGCACGGTTGTTCTTGCACTCATTGGTTTGGGATTTAGTGTTCGTGCCCGTTGGATTGCAACGCGGACAACAAAGCGAATTCAAGTTTCTATTCGACGAAAAGCATTTATGCATGCGACCTCTTTACCATTACAACGCATTCACCAACTTCGTTCAGGTGGTGCTGCTTCACTAGTCCGAGAGGATGCTGGAGCAATTGGTGATCTTGTATTTGGCCTTTGCTACAACCCATGGCGGGCAATCATTCAATTGGTTGGCATTCTTCTGATTTTGCTAGTCGTGGATTGGCGGCTCATGCTTTTTTCGATCGTCCTCTTCCCAATCGTGTTCTTTACGCACCGCACATGGATTAGTCGGATTCGACCGTTGTGGAGAAGTATCCGTGGAACTCGCCAACATTGTGACGCGATGGTCACGGAATCGTTTGGAGGAGCGAGAGTTGTTCGCAGTTTTTCAAGACAACGGACAGAAGCATCAAACTGGATTCGCTCAAACCATTTATTAGTTAGAAAAGAGCTTCTTGCTTGGTGGCTCTCACGTGGCATTGACATTGCATGGTCGGTTTTGATTCCAGTAGCAACCGCTGCCCTTCTTTGGTTTGGAGGGTGGCAAGTCCTTCACGACCGAGAACTCATCGCAAGCGGTGAAATCACTGCCTCTCAAGCAATCACTGCTGGTGATTTGGTGATGTTTCTTACATATCTTGCGATGTTAATGGGACCACTTGCGACTCTTGCAGAAAGTGCAACACAGTTACAAAACTCACTTGCTGCCCTTGACAGAATTCTTGATTTGTTTGAAGAACAAACAGAGCAAGATGAACATGTAGGTGGCATTTTTGTTTCAGGTGAGACTACAAATGGCGAGATTCAATTTGAGAATGTTTCATTTTCATACCCAGAGAGCGACATAGATGTTTTACACGATATTGCTTTTACTGCACCCGCCGGAAAATCAATTGCCCTAGTAGGACCTAGTGGTTCAGGCAAAACTACACTTTGCAATTTAGTTGCTGCATTTTACAACACCGCAAGTGGGCAGATTAAACTTGATGGCACCCCATTGCGTGAGATTGATCTTGATTCGTATCGAACACTTCTTGGGATTGTTGAGCAAGATATATTTCTCTTTGAGGGATCAATCTCAAGCAACATCGCGTACGGAAAACGAGGCGCTACTTTTGAGCAGATTCAATCTGCTGCAAAGCAAGCGGCTGCTGATGAGTTTATTTCTGAATTTACCGATGGATATGACACTGAGATTGGTGAACGTGGTGTCAAACTTAGTGGCGGGCAACGTCAACGTATTGCGATTGCAAGGGCGCTCCTTGCTGATCCTAAAATTTTGATTCTTGATGAAGCAACGAGTAATTTGGACACAGAATCTGAGCGACTCATTCAACATAGCCTCTCAACCTTACTGCAAAATAGAACAAGTTTCGTCATCGCCCACCGGCTAAGCACGATTCGCGACGCCGATAGCATCCTTGTTTTGGATAAGGGACAAATCATCGAATCAGGCACACACGATGAACTCATGTCCCGCAGTGAACGGTATCACCAAATGGTGCTGTTACAAACACACCCAAATTAATTAACCCGCGGTTAATTAATTGCCCCTCAATCCCATAATTAACCCGCGGTTAATTAACGGAATTTCACAGATTAATTAACCGCGGGTTAATTAATCTGCTGCGATATTGAACATTTTTTGAAGAATGTCGATATTGATCTCCTCAAGCGATTTGATATACAGACATCCTTTGCTTGATTTGTGTGGACCTAGTTTCGGCATTAACTTTCCAAATTCACCATGTGGGCACATGATGTACAGTGAAATCTTGCCTTTTCTTGGCGAAAAACCAATCTTAAACCAATCGAGTTCCCTACCACTGGCATAGACAAGATGATCATCCCCAAAGCCAATAATCGCATCCCCCCACATCGCTGGCTCTGAGTCAGTTGCTAATTTCATCATTTGAACGAGTTTCGCACAATCTTCTTGGCGACTCTTCTCAACCGTTTTGATAAAGCTCGCAACACTCTTCTTGGTTTTCTTAGTCTTTAATTCAGCCATCTCTTGCATATTGTAGTGACTGCAAAAAAACCCATTTTCAGATAGAATACGGGGCTCAACCCATCGGAATCTCCCCTCAATGATTATTGGCGTACCTAAAGAAACTTATCCATCCGAGCAGCGAGTCGCACTCGTACCAAGAGGTATTGATGCCCTTAGAAAGATGGGTTTTGAAGTCATTGTTGAATCGAATGCTGGAGAAAAAGCTGATTATTCGAATGCAAAGTATGAAGAGGTCGGTGCGACAATTGCCAAAAACCCCGAAGATGTTTGGGCAAAAAGTGACATTGTCATCAAAGTTCGTGAACCTCAGCCCAACGAAGTCTTATTGATGAAAGAGGGTGGATCCCTTATTTCCTTCTTTTGGCCAGCAACGAATGAAAAATTACTCCAAGAATTAAGTGCTAAACATATCACGGCACTGGCCATGGATTGCATCCCTCGAATTACTCGTGCTCAAAAGATGGATGCTCTCAGTTCCATGGCAAACATCGCTGGATACCGAGCGGTCATCGAAGCAGCAAATGAGTTTCCACACTTCTTTACTGGACAAATCACTGCCGCTGGAAAGATTGAGCCAGCAAAAGTACTTATTATTGGAGGCGGAGTTGCAGGACTTGCAGCAGTTGGTGCTGCCAAAGGACTCGGAGCGATCGTCAGAGCATTTGATACTCGGCTCGCCGTTCGCGAACAAGTTGAAAGTTTAGGTGGAGAGTTTCTTGAACTCGACTTCCCTGACGAAGATGGTGAAGGGACTGGCGGATATGCGAAAACGATGAGCGACGAGTTCATCAAGGCAGAAATGAAACTCTTTGCTGAGCAAGCAATTGAAGTTGACATCATTATTACAACTGCACTAATTCCTGGTCGTGAAGCGCCGAAACTGATTACTGCCGGCATGGTGGAAAGCATGCGAGAAGGGTCTGTAATCGTAGATTTAGCAGCAGAGCAAGGCGGAAACTGCATGCTCACTGTCCCGGGAAAGAAAATTGTTCATCATGGTGTTACGATTCTTGGCTACACAGATTTACCAAGTCGAATGGCTGCACTTTCTAGTCGATTGTATAGCGCTGGTATTGTGCATCTTCTAGAAGAAATGGGCGGCAAGGAAGAATACACCATCGATATGGATAATGATGTCATTCGAGGAGCACTTGTCTTAAAGAACGGGGACATTACTTGGCCACCACCTAAACCGAAGAATCCTGGACCTGCATATTCTGTAGATACAGGATCGCGTCCAGAAAAGACTAATGAAAAACCGACTGAAGAAGTTGAAGAGAGCAAGGAATGCCCATTTTTAATCGGTCTTAAATTGCTATTGATTCTTGCTGCAGCTATCGGCATCATTTATGTGGGAACAAATGTTCCAAAATCATTCCTAAGCCACTTTACAGTGTTCATTCTTGCGTGCTTCGTGGGATGGCAAGTTATTTGGAATGTGAAACCTGCTTTGCATACGCCATTGATGAGCGTAACAAATGCAATTTCAGGAATCATCATTATTGGTGGCATTTTACAAATCACTCAACCCGAGTTAAACGCAACTGCAATTTTAGGAGCTACTGCAGTTTTACTTGCCGCCATCAATGTTGTTGGTGGATTCCTTGTCACAAATCGAATGCTTGCGATGTTTAGGCGCTAATGATGTCAGATAGTCTCATCACAATTAGTTACATCGTCGCAGCAATTCTTTTCATTCTAAGTTTAGGTGGGTTGTCAAATCAAGAAACCGCTCGCCGCGGAAATTGGTTCGGCATCATCGGAATGTTCATCGCGTTAATTGCAGTCACAGCGAGCAGTGAAGTCACTGCGTATGGCATTCTTGCTATTGCAATTTTCCCCGCAATTCTGATTGGTGGTACGCTCGCAATGCGAGTAAAAATGACAGAAATGCCAGAACTCGTTGCAATTCTTCACAGTTTTGTTGGTGCTGCTGCAGTTCTTGTAGGGCTTGGTTTACAACTCGATACTCAAGCAAAACCTCTTGAAGGCATTGAATTTACGATCCATGCGATTGAAATTTTTGTAGGTGTTTGCATCGGTTCAATTACATTTACAGGATCAGTTGTTGCATTCGGAAAATTGCGAGGAATTATTTCAGGCAAACCGTTATTGTTGCCTGCTCGCCATGCCTTGAATCTCATTACGCTTGGCGCAACAATTTGGCTTGGCATTTTGTTCGTTGGGCATGACGCAAGTGCATTCACATATCTTTTGATTGCAATGGTCATTACGGGAATCCTTGGCATTCATCTTGTAATGGCAATCGGTGGCGCAGACATGCCAGTTGTCGTTTCAATGCTCAACAGTTATTCTGGATGGGCTGCAGCTGCAGCAGGATTCATGCTCGGCAATGATTTACTCATCATTGTTGGCGCACTCGTTGGGTCTAGTGGTGCAATCTTGAGTTTGTTTATGTGCCGTGGAATGAATCGCTCTTTACCGAGTGTCATCCTTGGTGGATTTGGAACTGGAGACAGTGGTGGTACTTCAGTTGAAACACCCGATGGCGATGTGACTTCGATTGAAGCAACACAAACGGCGAACCTACTCAAGAATGCGAAGAAAGTCATCATTGTGCCGGGTTATGGAATGGCTGTCGCTCAAGCACAGCATACAATCGCAAAAATCACGAAGAAATTAAAAGAGAATGGCACTGAGGTTCTGTTTGCCATTCACCCAGTCGCCGGTCGCCTTCCAGGACACATGAATGTCCTTCTTGCCGAAGCAAACATTCCTTACGATATTGTCTTAGAACTTGACGAAATTAATGACAAATTCGATGACACTGATGTCGTTATGGTCATCGGAGCAAATGATATTGTGAACCCAAGTGCGCTGAACGATCCAAACAGCCCTATTGCAGGGATGCCTGTGCTTGAAGTTTGGAACGCAAAAGATGTCATCATGATGAAGCGTTCGATGGGAACTGGGTATGCAGGCGTTGGGAACCCCCTGTTCTTCCATGAGAACACCTCCATGCTCTTCGGTGACGCTGGCGAGAATGTAAACGCAATTCTCTCTGAACTCTAATTTTTACCCTTTATAAAAGTGACAGTCACTCTAGGTGACAGTCACTTGTGGATAAGTAGTGACTGTCACGTGCAGATTACTGCCAGAACGGTGATTGCAACTCTCAAAATACGGCTAGAAAGGTGACAGTCACTTGTGGATAAGTAGTGACTGTCACTCAAAAAGTGGTATGCTGAAGGGATGTTGAGATTTATTGTATTGTTGTTGACGTTGGCGTTTGCCACTAAAAGCCATGGGCAAAGTGAACCTCTTCAGCTTGAATTTGGCGTTTACCCATCAGATCGAGCGACTGTCATGTATCGGAAATTTTCTCCGATTATCGAAGCTATCAGAGTACCCCTTGAAAATCAATTAGACCGAGAGGTCGATATTCATATGACGATTTTTGAGGATTATGAATCAGGAATCAAAGCCCTTGCAAACGGAGAAGTTGATTTCGTCCGGTTCGGTCCATCATCATACATTCTTGCTGAGAAACTCAACCCAAACATTAAACTGCTTGCAATGGAATTACGAAAAGGTCTAAAACGGTTCAACGGCTTAATCATCGCACACAAAGAAAGCAAGATTAAAGAATTGAAAGATTTAAAAGGTAAATCATTTGCTTTCGGTGATGAGAATTCAACAATCGGTCGGTTTCTTGCTCAATCTCTCATGGTCGAACACGGGATTGATGCAAACATGCTTGCATCGTATGATTTTCTTGGAAGACATGACAAGGTCGCTGTAGCGGTCATGACCCAAACTCATGATGCTGGAGCGATAAAATCATCAACGTATAAAAAGTTATGTGACCCTGAAGAAATCATTGTCGTGCGAGCATTTTCGAACGTCACAAAACCATGGGTTGCAAGCAGTACATTACCTGAGCATGTTTGCGAAGCAATTACTGAGTCCTTATTAATGCTCGAAAACCAACAAGTCATAGGGGAACTAGGTTGCTCAGGTTTTGCAGTAACAAACCCTGAAGAATACGACATCGTAAGAGAGAGTATGAAACAAGCTGAGGCGTTTCTTCCAAAAGAAGATGATGTAGAAGAGAATTAACGTTTCACTGCACTTGTAATCGTACAAACTCCAAACGATTGAGGATGTTGTTCAACATCCTTGAATCCTTCTTTGGCAATCAACTCTGCGAGCTCCTTTGGTTCGGCAAATGTATCAACGCTTTTTGGCAGATAGTCATAGGCACCACTACGATCCCGAGCAATGAGAGATGCTGTGATTGGCATAATCCGCTTCGTGTATAAGTTATTAAATGTGCGAATCACTGGATTTGGAGGTGTTGAAAATTCCAGAACAATAAGTCGCCCTGCAGGTTTCAATACCCGATGAAACTCTGCGATCGCTTTTGAGGGGTCTTGAACATTTCTAATTCCAAATGCAATCGAAACAACATCAAACGATTGGTCCTCTAGTTGGAGATTCATTGCATCCCCTTGCCTATATTCAATTGGCAATTGAGTTTTGTT
Source organism: uncultured Isosphaeraceae bacterium (assembly GCA_964630505.1). Taxonomy (GTDB): domain Bacteria; phylum Planctomycetota; class Phycisphaerae; order Phycisphaerales; family SM1A02. The sequence goes on from CAZVVI010000034.1 coordinate 10,182, forward strand.
CGCCTTCGTCACTGCGATATCAAGCATTGCAAGCGTGAAATCAATCCCCAGAACAGACTTCGCGCCCCCTCGTTGGAATGCCATGGCAAGATCTCCCGTTCCACACGCAACGTCAAGCACATCGTCATCCCTTGTTAAGTTCGCTATCTTCACAGCCCGACGCCTCCACATTTGATCTAACCAAAGGGAATGGAGGTGATTATTGAAATCATAAGCGCGTGCAATAGACGTAAACATCGAGTTAACTCGGCTTGGCTTATCATCAATTCCATGCGGATTCCCTTTGAGGTCTTCGCGGCTCCAAGCCTGCTTTTTTGAGGATAATTCATCAGGAACGCTCATATATGCAATGATACCCCTAGTCCAAGCACCTCGTATGCCGATACAATACACAAGCAACGGAGAGACTTATGATTATTGACTGCCACACACGGTTATGGTCTGATGCACGACAACTAGGCTCAGAATCTGCGACAACACTCGCCTCAGGAGCCCCGAAACAATGGTCAGAAGAATGCGGCGATGCAGCGGCTCATGGACGCGCGATGTCGTGTGTCGATTGTTCCCTTGTTTTTGGACATCGAGCAGATTTAGTGGGTGCCCATGTGCCCAACGAATTGATTGCTGATTTTGTAAGCCGCGATCCACAACACAGGCTTGGTATAGCAGGCATCGACCCATTGGCTGAATCAGTCGATCAGGACTTTGCAATGGCCGTGAATCTAGGATTAGTCGGCATTGCAGTTTCACCATCATTCGCTGGGTTCAACCCAACACATTCATCGGCAATGAGGATTTATGAACGATGTTGTGATCACAACTTGCCAGTCATTGTCACTATGCCTCAACCACACCCAGCATCAGCGATACTTGAGTTTGCAAGACCAATTCACTGGGATGAGGTCGCCCGAACATATCCAGATTTACGAATCCTCTTTACCCAAATGGGATACCCATGGATTGATGAGTTGCTCGTCTTAGCAGGCAAACATCAACATGTTTTTGCGGAAGTCTCAAGTGTTGCGACCAGACCATGGCAGGTGTACAACGCACTATCGACTGCTTGGAGCCTTGATGTCATTGACCGATTGCTCTTCGGTTCTGGCTTTCCAGTTTCAACACCTCAACAAGCAATCGAATCTCTTTACAGCGTTAATGTTTCGATTAAAGGCACTCCGCTTCCACCGATTCCAAGAGCGAGAGTAAAAGAAATTGTCGAACGAAATGCATTGAAATGTCTTGGTATTGACCACCCTACAATTGCGACCTCAACTAGAGAAGCAAAACCAGAACCTACGGTAGAGTCAGTGACAAGTCATGATTCGTAATTTATTTTTGCCCATCTTTTTGAGCATGCAAGCCTGTACTTCGGTGGGTACGATTTCAAACCATAGTTCTTCACTAGAGGTTTATTCGATGGGGCTTGATAGAGTTGTTCTACAGCCGAATTGCACCACGATTGTCTGCACAAACGGATTTGCAAACGAAGGTGAAATTTGGATGACCGATATCCCGCTTGACCAACTCAGTGAAGGAACGTTCAGCGACGGTCAAATTCTTCATTTGCAGGTTCTTTGGACTCCTGTTGCTGGCAAAACTCCATTAACTGCTACTTCTACGAACCTATCGATTGAACACGTCATTATTGCAGAAGGAACGGTTGGAATATATGGCGGTGGCGGTTTCTGTTGGCTGTCTGGAAATCCAGAAAAAGGGATGCATGTATATGTCGAAGACGCAACAATTGCAATTCAAGAGCAGTCAAGTGGTTTCCTAGATTTACTGACCCCAGCAACGATGAATGGACGAGTCAGAAGTGTGCCTGACAGCACAACTGCACGTCAAATCGCAACTGCTGTTGAACTCCTCCGGTAATTCTTACAAAAACGCTAGTTTACTTAGAAGTGATTTCGCCGACACGGACTTTTAAGTACCGTTGTCGATGCCCAGTTTTTCGGCGGTACCCTTTTCGACGTTTAAATTTAATGACATCGATTTTGTCGCCTTTGACTTCTTCGAGGACCTCAACGGCTACAGAAGCACCTTCAACATAGGGTGTGCCAATTTTTGGCTTGCCTTTTCCGCCACCAATCATCAATACATGATCAAGAGTGATTGCATCATCTTGTACATCACGAAGGTCTACCTCAAGCACATCACCTGTGCTGAGTTTGATTTGAGTTCCACTGTCTTCTACGATTGCGTACATCTAATTGCTCCTGCCGTTTGGGGAACGTGGCATTATAGCAAAATTAGCAAAAATTTTCCACTAGCCAAGGCCTTTAAGACGCTCAACCGCTGTATTTAGGGTCTCTATGCCCTTGCAAAAGGCGAAACGAACAAGCCCCATTCCTTCGTTGCTCTTTGAATAAAACGCGCTTGGGGGGATGCCCACCACACCGCAGGTCTTCACTAGATGCATACAGAATGCAAGGTCGTCTTCAAACCCAAAAGGCGTGTGATCTGCAAGAATAAAATATGTGCCTTGAGGGCTCGTCACTTTAAATCCCACGTTTTGCAGTCCACTAACGAGCAAATCTCGACGTTCTCTATATTCATTCGTGTAAGTTCCAAAATAATCTTCTGGTGCTCGTAGGCACGTTGCTGCTGCAACTTGGAGTGGAGTTGCTGCACAGAATGTTAAAAATTGGTGTGCATTTCTAATTGCGTTTGAGAGCTCAGGCGGAGCAACTGACCACCCAATTTTCCATCCTGTCACAGAGAAAACTTTTCCAAGTGACCGAAGTGTGATGGTTCGCTCTTGCATTTTTGGGAGGGTTGCGATTGGGACGTGCTCACCTGTTAACACAAGTTTGTCATACACCTCGTCGCTTAACACAATCGCGTCATACTGAATTGCCAGTTCAGCGATGAAGGCTAACTCTTTTCTAGAAAACACCCGACCTGTTGGATTGTGAGGGGTATTGATGACAATCATTTTTGTATTCTTGTTGAAAGCACTTTGAAGTTCATCTTCATTGAACGTAAACTCAGGAGCGTGCAGAGTGACAATTTTTGGAATTGCCCCTGCCATTGAAAGGCAAGCGAGGTATGAATCATAAAAGGGTTCAATCACAATCACTTCATCACCAGGATTGATGAGACCAAGAATCGTTGCAGCAATCGTCTCAGTACTTCCACAGGTAACAGTGACTTCTTCAAACGGATCAATTTGCAACTCAAAAGTATCGGCGATTGCCTCAACTAGCTTCGGGTGACCAGCAGAACGTGCATATTGATTCTCGTTATCTTGAATTGCCTGAATTGCAGCTTCCTTGACAAATGCTGGCGCTTCAAAATCGGGAAAGCCTTGCCCAAGATTGATTGCATCGTGCTCTACTGCAAGCCGGCTCCATGTTGCAAAAACAGATTCGCCAAAATGTTCTAATCGCGTTGCTGTAGCCATCAACATATAATAATACACTTCATGAAGAACTCTTGGATTTTCATCGTTCCACTTTTGATTATCATTGCTATTGTGTTTCTTGTTTTATATGACGAGACGTCACAAGAGGAAGTGAAAACTACTCTTACCCTCTCTCAAAAACAAGCGATTGCGAATCTTGGGGAGCTACAACCTACTCCAAGCACCATCTCTGGTTACATGAACAATGAACAGTTGATGGATTCAATGAGAATTATTTTTATCCAACATTGCTCCACCTGCCATGGCGTTGAAGGAACTGGGATAGCGGGTCCAAATCTTTGTGATGATTCCTACACTGTAGTTAAAGCACTCCCCGATATTTTTGATGCAATCTCTGTAGGAAACATGAAAAGAGGCATGACGCCATTTTCAGGCATATTGAGCCATAATGAAATGGTTTTACTCTCTGCCTATGTCGCTCGGTTGCGTGGCTCGACAACAAAAGGCAAATTCCCAGAAGGCACCCCAATTGAACCATGGAATTAATTAACCGCGGGTTAATTAGGGGTCAAAGGGCATTTAATTAACCGCGGGTTAATTAAATTGGGTTGAGTTCGATGGTTTTGGGCGGTCCCGGACACACGTAAAGACAAACACCACATCCTGTGCAGATATCCTCGTCAATGACAGGATGCCCCGCTTCCATCGTGATGGCATCTTCAACTGGGCATCGCTCTACGCAGACCGT
>CAZVVI010000035.1:0-13649 GCA_964630505.1 uncultured Isosphaeraceae bacterium
TGTACTGTCTCCTTTGCTACTGATGTTTTGAATGTCTTGCCCGAACCCCGATGGATCTAAGGCACAAAGTTTGCTGATGACTTTTAAGGCGACCTTTCGGACACCTGCCACCCCATCGCTCTTGCGGATTTCAACCGCTAGTGTTTTGAAGCCCACTGCTTCGTATTGTGTTGCCACTAAGTGTTGTAACTTTTTATTCATCATTGTAAATTCTCCTTTCAGTTCAAAATGGCATTTCAGGTTCTTGTTGTTCTGTTTGTTCTGTCTTTTCGAATGACTTGATTGCTTCGACAAAGCTCCTGTCTAATTTCATGCATTTGATTCTTCGCAAATCATGAATGATTGGTCCATCGACATCACCGCCAGGGATGAGGACACCAAATACAATCCAAGGCCAAGAGATTCCCAAAACTTGATGTGGGATACCTTCTACAGGCGAGGGCTCCTTTGTCATATGCATGACCATTGGATCACCATCTGGATCACGTCCCAACACAAATTTGGGTTTGCAGTGCTGTTTCGGCTGAATCACCGCAACAAAATCTCCTACTTTGAGGTCTTCAGGTGCAATTCCTACCGAAACTCGATTTTTTTTCATACGCGTCCTCCTTTGACGTCTTGAGTTCTCATTACAGGCAGTACACGGACACATCGTCCGGCCTGACATTACACACCAATTTTTTATTCAGTTGTATTTGGTCCCGATGACCAATGTGTATTTTACCATTACCGAAATATTTTGTCCTGTCAAGCCCCCATCAAAATTTTTATAAATTCACTTTCGGGGAACCCTGGTGACATGATGTCGTCAGTCGCCAATGAATGTTTCCGCTTCATCACTAGGAATTCTGTTGAGTCGAATTGCTGGTGACATATATCCGATTGTTGGAGCAAACTTAAAGGCTTGTGTCCTTAAGACGTCCAAACCAATGATGCCAGCAGCTGCCACGCCTTCAAGCAATGGATCCAGTGCATCTGGACTTACCGCAGGCTGAATCGCAACTCTTCTTTGATCAACAATTGCTTCCATTTCTACAAGCGCCGCGGTGAACACGTCCCCTGTTGGCATAAAATCACGCACACTCCCAACTCTCTGGAGCCCTTCTGCAGTCCGTTTATCAATAAAGGTCTGCATTGCCCCCGTATCAATTATGATCTTCTGTGGCACTCCGCCGACATCGATCGTTACAGTTGGAATATTCATAATGGGGTACAAGGGACATGCATCTGCATCACATGGAACTTCATCATGAAGCGTTAACGTAGAATTCGGTATATCAAGCCGCATCCCTCTGTGCAATAAATGGTTACACCCGATTAAACCATCAAGCGGTAAACCGACTCGCTCTTGAAGAATCGAAAATGGTATTGGAGGCATCTGAGTTGATAAATCAACATGTTCGCTCTCCCATTCAATTGAGCAGAGGCCAAAAGAATGGGGTGCTCCTGTGTCTAGAAGCAGTAGTTGTCCGTCGATTTCAGTAATCAAATGGTTTTTTTCAATTCGAATGTCAATTGTCCAGTCTTGCATTGTTGCTCCTTTGAAAAGGGTTTCTCATCCCCCATCCACAGGGGGTTCGTAAGAACTCACCCCCTGTGGATGGGGTAGATAAACTCCAGTGAACTTTACTCCACGTACTCGTTTATATCCGTCGTTTCGTTCGGCTTCGATCTCTGATTCGCACGGGTTGAAATGAAAATATTCTGGCCGTGGCCGGATATACCCTGAAATTCTTCCCATGTCACCCATTGACCCACTGGCGACTTGGTCTCCTGATTTGACTCCGGCTTGTTGGAGTCAGTGCTACTCTTTGGCGTGGAATCTTTTGGCTTATGTTCCATTGTCATATCTCCTATTGATTTTTGTTTTTTAAAATGTCTATGTCTTTGTTAACTCATCTTTGGCTTTCTGAGTCTCATAATGACGTCCAACTGCATTTGAGCAGGTCATTAAGTTGGGAGATGTTTAGAAGAGCCGTTGAATATCCTGAATTTTCTATAGCTGATTCTATTTCTTCTAACGACGAACAATCCTCTGCAATACTGAAATTAGTCCCACCTACAAACCGTTCAGTAGATCTGCCCCATACATCAACACCACCTTGTACGCCTTGTTCTGCGTATAACGTAACCTCTGATTCAGAGACAAAACTTGTTCCAATACCCCCCTCCGTTGTACATCGCTGCTCCCACCCTATGAGGATTAAAGAATCGCGAAGGCGAAATAATCTCTTTTCATAAGAACCCGTTTTGTGAATATCGAAGTGAAGCGGAATACTCTCCAATCTTGGAGGTGTCCCCATGGTTCTAGCCCATCGAGATAATGTATTGACATCTCCGCATTCCTTCTCTTCCCAAGCTTGCCCAGGCATTCGATAATGAAGTGTCCATTCTCCAACTCCCTGATAATTCAACCTCCAGCATCCAACATACGTGGATGCAAATGAGGGCTCCCATGCGCCATATCTCGTTTTTGCTGTCATCCGAAACCTCCTGACATATCGTCAAGGCCTACTCTTTTGCAACTTAAAGTTGCCACATCTAGAAGACAATTCTTCTAACACCACCTTGCCTAGGCTGGCAGGTTGGTGAGGGTTAAACCCTGCTCTTGATGTGCTTTCCATCATACACTTCAGAATTAAGATGTCAAGGCATTCACTAAACGATTGCTCGAGTGACCTTAGATGGGCCATTCAATAAATCAAAATCTGTAGCTGTAATGTTGATAAAAGCTGGGTTGCTTCCAAGTTGATTAAAAAGTTCGGAATCTTTGTAATCAAGCATTGCCTGCCGATCATCCCAGAGATAAACACCCCCGTAAGTATTCGTCTCTTCGTTGGCAAGCCAATGTTTGGAAACTAGCCCTGGGACATCAGCAAAAGCTGAAGCCACTTCATCACAGACCTCCAAGTATTGGTTTTGGCTCATTTCGTGTAAATTAAAATTGATAATCAAAATATGCATACTGTCCTAATGTCCTGATGTTTAGAATACACTAAAAATTGATGTAATACAGTTATCTTACTTGTTTAGAGAGTTTAATGATGCCAATTAAGAATGCTATAACGATAATCCTTGCGACCTTCCTTTGCACTGTTTGCAGTGCACAGCCAAACATTGTCATCCTGTTTGCAGATGATGCCGGTTATATGGATTTTGGTTTTACCGGTACTGATGATTTAAAAACTCCGCGAATTGATCAACTTGCAAGCGAAGGCGTAATTTGCACCGAGGGCTATGTCACTGCTTCAGTCTGCAGCCCATCACGTGCGGGTTTACTGACCGGCCGATACCAACAACGATTTGGGCATGAAACAAATTTACGCGGTAAGGATGTTGGGCTTCCACTCTCTGAACGAACTCTTGCAGATCGACTTGGCAATGTCGGGTACACATCATGTGCAATCGGAAAGTGGCACTTAGGCGGCAATGAAGAACAACACCCCCTTTCTCGAGGATTTGATGAGTTTCATGGTTTTCTTCTTGGTTCCCGGACATACTATTCAAAAGCGAAGAAAGATAGAATCGACCAACAATCCTTGATGCACAACAGAGAAATCGTTCCGGAGGATGACAATAGATATTTAACTGATTGGATGGCAGAAGAAGCGAATACATTTATCAAAAACCACACTGATTCTCCTTTCTTTTTATATGTCGCGTTCAATGCGGTCCATACCCCAATGCAGTCACCTCCTGAGTTACTTGAAGAATTTCCCGATATCAAAAATCAACGACGTCAAAAATTGGCGGGCATGACACTGTCACTTGATTCAGCTGTAGGGTCGATTTTAGATACTTTAAAAACTCAGGGTCTTGACAGCAACACCATAGTTTTTTTCCTGAATGACAATGGTGGCGCTACAACCAATGCCTCAGACAACGGTGTGCTCAGAGGCATGAAAGGTTCAAAATGGGAAGGTGGTATTCGCGTGCCATATGTCATTCGCTGGACTGATCATCTGGAGCCAAGTCGCTATGACAGTCCAATTAGTTCACTCGATATTGCTTCAACAACGTTGACACTTGCTGGAGATACTGAGGAAAACATGAGTGATTTAGATGGTATAAATTTGATACCTTTTATTACTCATAAAAACAAAAAAGCACCACATGATGTCTTGTATTGGCGACGTGGTCCCGCCGGAGCAGTTCGACAGGGCGATTGGAAACTCATCTGTGTTGAAAATCAACCCCCTCTGTTGTTTAACTTGAAAGAAGACATCAGTGAGACAAACAACCTCGCTGAAGAACAAACTGAGAAGGTGAAACAATTACTCGATTTATATAATGTGTGGCAAAGTGAAATGGTTGAACCACTTTGGGTAGCGGATAAAGTATGGACAGATCGGCAAATCGCAAAACACAAAATGGATGTTGTTGGCCGAGAAGCAGAAAGAAAGTTGCCTTAAGATTCCCCTCGCAATGGAATGTATAAGTCAATAATAATCAACATATACATACGTTCCTAATAACCTAACATTTAGAATACACTAGTAATCATGTATATATTGTATAAACGTATTTTAAAGTCATATTCAAACTTGCTGCTAACAATTGTCTTCATCGTTCTTTGCACTGCAGGAATTGGTTACGCAGTCACACCCCAATCCATCGGTACATCTTCGGAGAGCAATGCCCTACGTGTCATGGTCTGGAATGTGCTACATGGCGCTAATGATGTGACGAATGGCGCTGAAAAAACACTAAAAATTATTCGCGAAGTCAAGCCCGACATCGTCTTACTCCAAGAGAGCTATGACATTAATGATGAACGTCCAAAACTCGGTGAATGGCTCGCCGGAGAACTAGGATGGAAACAACATCAAGGAGAGAGCACGCATTTATGCGTGCTAACACCGCTTGATATTGAAACCACCTTCTTTCACCACGAATGGCATGGGGTGGGCGCTTTGTTGCGAGATTCACAAGGACGCGAGCTACTTGCATGGAGCATTTGGATTGATTATCGATCATTCATAACCTACACCTTGCGGAGCAACCCCGACATTAGTGATGAAGATCTAATTGCTGGTGAATGGGTGGGGTCGAATCGAAAGCAACAAGCCGAGGCAATTATTGAGCATCTGCGTGATGAGGGCCAATTGGAGCGAGACATTCCATTGCTTGTTGGTGGGGATTGGAATTGCCCCTCCCACCTCGATTGGACGGTTGATGCTGCACGTGTTTACAAACGCCGAAGAGTTTTACCGTTACCAGTCAGCACTGCAATGCAATCTGCTGGATTCACAGACACATTTAGGGAACTGTATCCAAATCCCGTTCAACACCCGGGTATTACATGGTCACCCATGTTTCGCATCAAGGGAGAAGGTGACGAACAAGTTGAACAAGGATTTGAACGCATTGATCGACTATATTTAAAGAATCCATCACAGCATGGCACGCACTGGGAACTTCGCCCTGTAGCTGGACATGTGCTACCTCTCATCTGGGAGGATGAATCTATTCCCATCGTTGACCGCGAGTTTCCATCCGATCATGGAGCACTCGTCGTTGATCTTGAGTGGGTAAGAATAAACAATTGGTAAGAAAAGGCACCCCTCGTCTTATCAGAAGAAATCAACGGAAGCCAATCGCATACAAGATGTTGATTGGTACACTAGAAGCCATGAACTCCATCAACATTCAATCAAAACTTGCTTCCTTTTCAGATCACTGGTCTCCAAAAATCATTGCTTCCCTTAACGGCCAAGAAGTAAAACTTGCAAAGTTTGAAGGTTCATTCAATTGGCACTCACATGCTGACGCAGATGAGATGTTTCTCGTCATTGAAGGTTCATTTACGATGGAATTTCGGGACCGCTCCGTTGAACTGGCAGAGGGTCAAATGATTGTTGTACCTAAGGGAGTGGAACACCGACCTGTTGCCGAGTCTGAATGTTCAGTTATGCTGGTTGAGCCTGCTGGATTAATCAATACTGGAGATGGTGAAGAGACAGAGCAAACAACAAGTGGAACTTGGATCTAAATTATTGCTCCTGAGAATTTACTGATGAACTTGGATTGCTTTCCATTGCCAATGTTGTATAAATTAACGTGCTAAATATCCCTGGGTCTACATACTCTGAGTTTGTCATGATGACGACACCATGATCTTTTGAACCCGCAGGAGAATATCCCGCCGGATAAATCACCATTCGAGTACGAGTTTTTTCTTGAGCTCCATTATGAGAAACTTTCAACGAATTGTTTTGCATAGAGATGCCAAAACCAAGGCCATAACCAGTTCCTTTTCCATCAGCATCTTTTTGTTGTTCCCACATCATGTTTTTGCTTTCTTGGCTTACAAGTTCATCGCCCATGAGCCCAGCTGCAAACTTCGCCAAGTCACCAATATTTGACATCCATCCACCTCCACCGAGTTTCCATGAAACATCGGTATCTGTGGATTCAACAATTTCTCCGTCTACCTTCTTGTACCCCTTTGCTCTCTTAGATCTAGATTTCCATTGATAATCAGGTTCAAGTGAATACATCCTCAGCGGTTTTGCAATTCGTCGTTCTACTTGTTTAACAAACTGCTGCTCCCCTGCTCGCTGAACTACTGCACTTGCAAGAATGAAACCATGAGTCGAATAGTGAAATTTTAATCCCGGCGTTGAAACAAGAGGCGTCTCCTTAAATGTATCAAGCGCAACAACGACATCTTCAAATGGGTGTTTTTGCTTGTACTCAACTTCGGACTTGATGATTCCATCTTGATAATGTGGCATTCCACCAAGGTGTCCAAGTAGTTGACGCATTGTTATGACTTCATCTTTGTCAGGATATTCAGGAACGAGGGTGCGAATATCCACGTCAAGGTCCAGTTTTCCAGCCTCAGCAAGTTGCATAGCAGCAGCCGCGGTCAGCGGCTTAGAAATGGATGCCCAACGAAACAAAGTGCTATCAGTTACCTTTCGTTTCTTGCTGAGATCCGCATATCCATACCCTTGCGTATAAACAACTTCTCCATCTTGAATAACGCCGATAGCAAGACCAACAGTTTCCTGTTTGCGCATCTCCTCGACAATCGCCGAATCAATTGCTCTAATTATCTTCCTATCAAGTTGATCTGAGAACGCGCTAGTTGCAACACGCACCAAAGACACGCACATAAAAAGTATAAAAAACTGCTTCCTCATCATGAAACTAATTGTAAATTAGAATCTAATAGGTGCCTACTTAATCGATGCCGGTTATTATTGATAAATGTTGAATTCACTAAAAACTAGACGCACCTTCCTTGCAAATGCGACCGTCATCGCAGCACTTGGCGCTTCAACGTCAAGACTATTTGGTGATGAGACTACTGCACCCATCAGTGAAGATGCAATCAAGCATGCAGAACGTTGGTACAGCAATGGGTCCAATTGCAATGGTGCAGATCCGATGAACGATGTTATGGAAGTTGAATTTTCAAGCGATGATGGTTTAACTTGGATGAACCTTGAAACTGTCGGTCCCGATGGCCCTGAAGTTAGTGGAGGTTGGTTTGATAAGGAATTTGACTTGTCAACTGTTGCTGGATTTGTACCAACAAATCAATTCCAGATACGATTCATAGTGGGAGATTTAAATGATGGCTCAGTAATCGAAGCTGGCATTGATGGATTATTGCTCAGCGGTGCCTACTGTGATACTACCGAATGTGCCTCTGATTTGTCAGGTGATGGCACTGTTAACGTTACTGATTTACTATCACTTATTGATGCCTGGGGTCCATGTCCCGGTGAATGCGATGCTGATTTTGATAACAACGGAACTGTCGATATTGTTGATTTACTCACATTAATAGGTGACTGGGGAGTATGCGAGTAATCAAACACTCCCATGCAATGTGTCACTAGCGCTGCAAATCATCTAGCCATGACTAAATAGCATTTTCACCTATTGCGGCAATAACACCATATGGGCGGACAAGAACATCTCCCCCTAGTTTTTCCTTGATCACTTGAGAGGTTACTTGTGCAATTGGGGAACCACCCTTTCCAAAATCAATTTGAGAAACAATGCTTGAATTCAAAAGCGTAGTCTCGTTACCACGGAATAGGTTCGTTGCAGATTTACCGTTAATATCAATATGAGAACGACTGAGGCGAAGTTGTTAACCCATTCGTAAGTGCCGAGCAAAAAGTTGAAACTCCTTCGCTTTGTGGCGCCTCATTTTCGCGGGCGGTCGACCTAAAAATGCTCCAAAAATTGAGCAGAAAGTAAGTGTGGCAAGTATAAGCAAGAAGAAAAGTGCTGCAAGCATGGTGGATCCTTTCAGTACTAGATAAGAACGACACACTATCGCCTATATTGTGATTCATCGGATGTCATCCCCAAAAAAATCAAATTTAACCCAAAAGCGCTTCTCGTTTACCACACTTCGATGTTCAATCAGCCTTCGTCATCCATGACTTCAGCGAGTAGCGAATCCATCTTCTCGCGAACACCGGACTCTGATACTTCAGTACTCGCTAAGTCTCCTGCGACTTTTCGCATGACATCATCATCGCCCGCTTCTTCAAAATCACTTCTTATAACCTCAAGAACGTATGCTTCCATCTCATCCCCTTCCTTGCCTAGGATTCCTCCCGCCCATATTGCAAGCATCTTGTTCCGCTTTGCAACAAGTTTGAATCGTAACTCTTGGTCGTGAGCGTACCTCGCTTCAAATGCGTTTTCTCTATCTTCTAACATGTGTGCCTCCATTTCTATCTAAATGATACAATCAAACGGAATGATGGTTTTTGCTTTTTCGCTCATTTTGATTCTTCATTCTCTCTCATCCGATGCGACCTTGCCCAATCCGATGCTGGGCGACGTTACTTCGTCAAGTGCGAAATTGTTCGTGCAGAACCCTTCATCCAAAAGCGCTACCGTGTCGCTACTAGGGACGAACCAATCTGTTTCCACTGAAGACACTGTCGTTCAGTTATGTGATTTAAAGCCAAATACCACCTATAGATACGCAATAAATGGCGAGCATCAGGGCTCGTGGTGGTTTACTACCCGCCCAATGAAAGAGACTTCGGTACGCATCGCATTTGGCTCGTGCGCAAACGAAAAAGAAGGATCGTCCAGTGTATGGAAACGAATGCATAAAGAGCGCCTTGACGCCCTTGTACTGCTCGGTGATACGCCATATATAGATACTACAAATTTGGAAGTGCAACGAACCCGGTATCAAGAATTCAGCGCAGTCCCAGCATTCGCTACGCTTGTTGCGAATACTCCCGTCTACTCCACTTGGGATGATCACGATTTCGGAAAGAATGATACCGATGGAAACCTAGAAGGCAAAGAGAATAGCCGGCAAGCCTTCCTTGAACACCGCCCAAACCCCACTGTTGGAGAAGATGGCCAAGGCATTTATACAAATTTTTCGATGGGTCCAGTGGAAGTGTTTCTACTCGATACTCGCTGGTTCGCACAAACTGAGGTAAGCGAAAACAATATACCGACTCTTCTAGGCAACCAGCAATGGGAATGGCTTGAACGAAAACTCAAGGCATCTACGTCACCATTCAAAATACTTGCATGTGGCATGATTTTCAACGGCGCAACAAGACCTGGCAAAACAGACCACTGGGGAGCATATCCCACCGAGTATTACCGCTTACTCAGCATTCTCAAACGTCATTCAATTTCCGGAGTGTCACTTGTATCTGGCGATATCCATTGGTCGCGAGTCATTCAACATGACACGAAATCGAAAATTGGCTACGACCTCATCGAATTCATAACGAGCCCAATACATGAAAAGTTGATTGTAACTGCCAATGCACCGCATGAAGGCGACTTGTTTAGCGTTGGCGAAATCAATTCCTTTTTGCTTCTTCAGGCAACAAACAATGACGAAATGCAATCGCTATCTATGACAATCACTAATGCTTCTGGCGAAGAACTGTTTACACACACAATCTCAAATCAAAAGTGAAGTTGCAGAAACGCCGGCAGCAACGGGCAAGGCTATAGCGAGTACAAGCATCAATAAACCAAAGAAGAGGCCAATAATATTTAGGATTGTTGCAATCATGCCAATGATTTTCCCTGCTTGTGTAATGCTGCGCCCTTCTGGATCCATCGTTCCAGCATCCATCGCCTTTAAATCTGTGCTTCCCATGACCCATGCAACGATGCCAAGTGGCATACACACTACCAAGCCCAAAATTCCAAACACTAATATCATTGTTCCGCGATGTGGTTGCATGACAATGCTCCTTTAAATTTCTATTCTAACTACATGGACCCCAGTTTTGGATAACTAATAGTAAATCTAGTACATTGACTGTGCCATTTAGGTCATGGTCTGCACTGCTTTCAGTTGAACCGTAATGGCTAACTCCATGCAGAACATCCGCTACATTCACCGTTCCGTCTTGTGTGCCATCTCCGGCGCAAGTTGTCGTTCCGTAAGGACCTAAATTCCAATTTGTACATATTTGTTTCAAGTCGTATAACCCAAAACGGTTTTGAGGTACAGGAAGCCCGCCACTTCCGCCCATATACACGGTCGTCGTATCTGAGGTCGCTTGTGTTGCGCTATAAAAGTTTTCGACAAACGAATAAAACGTCGCTGGAGTTCCCCAGCCAAAGAATGGGAGCAAGCCCTCTTTTTCGGCACTAAACATCAGAATGATTCGGTCAGGAGATGTGTTTGTCATTGCAGGCGCTCGGAAGTCCATCGAAATTTCGGTGTAGTTATAAGGCAAACTTTGCCCACCAGAATCTACCACTGGGCCAGAGACGTTCGCAGAATCTGTCGCGGGTGGATCACTCGCCATATATTTCCAAACACCAGACGCTGGAATCGTACCGCTTGATGTGTTTAAAAACAATCGTGTGTACCCCTCCATAAAGGGCATGATTGAATGCGTACCTGTGAGCGTGATCGTCTTTCCTGACACACTTGCTTCGATTGTGCCCATTCCACATGCTGCAGGAGTACGTTGCATCACATCAACTAGATTCGAAGCAATCGAAGCTGCGTTATGCGTTGTGTATGTTGACGTTTCACTGCAATCGCAATCTGAACTCGTTGTCGCAAATCTCCAAAACTCACTTGTTTCAGCACCTGGTGTTCGTTGAGCAATACATGCTGAATACACTTGTAAGTACGCCCGTTGCAAAAGCGGTTCAGTTGTCGAACGCCATGGCAAATACCCATTGCCTTGTTCAATTAGCGCGTAATATGCTGCGACACCAGAGTTTGTTTTCATGTTTGTCCATAAACTCGCGGGCCAAAGAGAACTTCCATCAAGTGGAGTTGGCAACTCTGCAACAACATTTTTTACAACTGTGTGCGCTTCAAAAGCAAATGTCATCGAGATATCAAGATTATTCACTGCACTGCTTGCAACGGTTGCTTTGTACTTATCAAGCCAAAGCAAAATGTTTACATATGCTGGAGTTCCGCCCGAGCCCTCGGGGTCAAGTGCGAGTGCCGTCACAGGGTTTGCGCCTTGCAAATTCGTATTTGCCATTATTGCTTCAAGCCATCCCATTGTGTTCGGTAAACGAGAAAATGCATCGGGTAACCACGTAGGTTCTAGAGATGTTCCCGATGGTGAACCATTCCAACAACCATTTGCAGGGTCTGGCGTAACTGTTGAAGAGAATGAAGCGAGATCGATTAAGAGTTCGACATCATTCACAGTCGGTTGCAATTGTTTAAGAAACCCAACAAACGTCATGTTTCCATCGGAATCTGTAACCCCTGCAGTTGGGTCGTAAAACTTTAGCCACCCTTGAGTACCCGAACTATCAGGATTGCAAGGGTCTGTTACATACAGCACAAGTCGAGGTGGTGTGTTTGTCTGGCAATATTGCAACAGCCATTCATGGTATTTTGGAAGCGTCACTGTTGTTGGATCGCTCGCCCGGACTGGAGCGCCATCTCGGTAATCCCATAGAATAAAATCTTCGAGGGTGTAATCAGCTTTCGCAACTGTGCAAACAGGAAGAGATAAAAAAAGAGATAACGCAATCCACCGCATGCGATAAAACTACCATTGAAACACAATTGAAGCAAGAAAAAACGAGTTACTTTTGAATATTTAAGAAATCAATCGGAAAATGATTGGGTATTGATACGCTGCATCACCCTTCTTAGCACTCATCGTTTGCACTGCGGCAATAATTGGAAAAACTAAAACATAAAGGGCAAGCAGAATCAAGAGAGGGATTCCAATAAGAACTAGGACAAGCATACCAAAGACGCAAATCATTAGAATTGTAAAGATAAACAAGTTCAACGCTTCTTTTGCATTTGCTTTTACAAATGCATCTTCTTTGCCAGTGGTGTTATAGAGAACCAAGGGAATGATAAGGTTCGCAAACGGAACAACGTACGCGATAAGGAATGACCAATGCGAAAGCGATGCTAGTGATGCGTTCGGTTCATCATCCAATTCGGTTCTTTTTTTCTGGTCGTCTGGTACTGAAATATTTGCCATAGAGCTATCTTACTTGGTGATAACCGCCAAATCTATATGAATATACAGATTGTTAGAACAAGAGCAAAAATGAGTCAATTGCCTTTGTTGCACAATGTTCTTGCTCGCCAATTTTTTGATTTATGGATGCATGGGAATCTTCTCCACAGTGGATTACCGTTGCGTTTACACCATTCTCTTGTAATAATTTTGCAAGTTTCTCAGATTGTTCTACAGCACGTTGGCGGCTGGTATGCAGAATCAAAAACTCAGGAATACCAATATCTTTAGCGACATGTGTCACTGGCGAAGCGTCTTTCCACACCATAGGATCATCAGTCGCCCACTTTTCGTATGTTGGACCTGCCGCTTTAAAAATCAACGGGTTTTCAAGCAATGCTGGTATGTCGTACCCCGCACCATCAAGCAGTATGATTCCTTTGATTATTGACAAGGGTTTGTCGTGCGTTTTGAGTTTTCGCTTGTCAGTTGAAACAAGTGCAGCAAGGTGCGCACCGGCGCTATGACCCATCACTACGATTTTGTCTGGATCGCCACCATACTTACCAATGTTCGTATGAACCCATGCAATTGCTGCAGCAACATCTTCAACAAGCACAGGATGTTTCACGGCAGGTGCAAGTCGATAGTTGATTGAAACGAGCATCCAATTTCTTTCAGCGAGCCATGGAACTTTTATTCCTAAACCGTTTGATTTATCACCCAATGTCCATCCACCACCATGAATGTAGATAAGGACTGGATGTTTTTCTTCACTCTTCGCTGGTCCATAAATATCAAGCGATTGCTCTTTCTTATTTTCTGGATGTTCAACGTACACAACATCTTTAGAGATTACTAACTCCCGACTTACTTTCATTGAATGTTCTTGTTGTTTCCTTGCTTCTTTCACCCAAGTAATCGCTTCGATTGCAGTGATCTCACCATTCTTATTCTCATCCATACCGAGCATAAAATATTCTGGAGCTTCTGCATAAGAAAGTTTGTTGTCATTGTTTGTGTCTAAAGCACGAAATCTTTTCTCACCACTTGATTGCACGTGTATGAGAACGAGGAGTAGCAAATAAAATGGAACCATCGAAACCATAGTAGCATACGTATGTTAAAGCTACTTATTGCATTCTGCAGAACGAGATGGAAAGTAATTCTAGACCAGAGTGTTAACTAATACACTTCCACCATCAAACGATGCGTAGGCTT
>CAZVVI010000036.1:0-12962 GCA_964630505.1 uncultured Isosphaeraceae bacterium
TCAAAAAGCGGGTGAGCGGATTCGAACCGCCGACATTCACGTTGGCAACGTGACGCTCTGCCGCTGAGCTACACCCGCAAAGGTGTTGTTTGGGCAATAATCATCGACTACTGCGGAGGCGAAGTTTACCATAATTGGGGCAGGTGTGACACCAGAATCGATTCTTGTGACAGGTGTGACTGTCACCTTGCGCTCGCGGACTCGCTTGGTGTGACAGGTGTGACAGGTGTGACTGTCACCTTACGCTCGCGGACTCGCTTGGTGTGACAGGTGTGACTGTCACCTTGCGCTCGCGGACTCGCTTGGTGTGACAGTCACTAGAGGACTTGTCGCAATTCGCCGCGGTACTCCACTTGCAAGGCGTTGTTAAACCAATTGAGCATGTTGATGTAACCGCAGAGGAAGGTAAGTTCGACGATCTCTGCTTCAGTAAAGTGTTCTCTGAGTTTCTCAAACATCGAGTCAGGAATGCGGTTTGAATCCTTGAAAATAGCATTCAGATAATCGATCGCGCAAGCGTAATCTGGCTTGAGGTCATTCGTGTTTTGAAGCATCTTCACAGGATCTTCACTGATGCCTAAACCCTTGGCAATATCGATGTGGCTATTCGTGCAGAACTGGCAACTGTTATTGATTGAAGATTGCAAGATGATGAGTTCTTTGAGTTCGCGAGGGAGAGAGCCGCCTGGATACACAGCGTTTCCTAATGTCTCCATGGCTTCAAGAAGTGGGGGATACATCGCCATGGCAGTCACCATGTCGTGCGCTTGCCCACCTTTTTTAAGAATAGCGTTTATCTCTTGGAAACTTTCGTTGTGTTCAAGAGTCGCAAATGCTTTTGCAAGTTGTTCGGAATTTGTTTTTATACGCATTGAATCTACGAAGAAATTATGTTGCAGGTGAAGAGCATCAATCTATATTATCAGAATCATCAAGAGCCTTTATTCGGTAGTTATTGACACGTTTAATCACAAGTGCATCGTCTTCGACTGTCGATGCGAATTCACAGTCACCAGTAAAATTGACTTCATCTAGTGTTTGTTTGTCAAAAACTAGTCCAACTTCGTCACCTATTATTTTTAGGTGTATTTTCATAATAGCGGAAGTATATTCGAAGTTAGACAATATATTTAATAGAAAATAACTTCCCGTCTCTCTCTTTACCCAGCGGGATTCTTAGAGATGATGCCAATAATGACGGGTCCCCAAAGTGTTAAGAATATGTTTGCGATTGCGTACGTAATCGTAAAGGTTGCAACGGGTGTGTTGTTGCCAGCTTTTTCAAGCAAGGCTGCAAAGCCAGGGTTTGCACTACGACCACCTGCAACTGCCGCAAGTGCGTCGATTGGGTTTTTGATGCGAAGCACATAATATGAAATATAAAAGACAACAATCTGTGGAATGATTGTGACGCATGCGCCAAGTAGCAACAATTTTACACCGTACTGTTGAATACTTGAAACGAAACTCGGTGCTGCGGAGATTCCAACAACCCCGACGAATACGGCAAGCCCGAAGTCCCGCAAAAAGTTTGATGCGCCAGTAGGTACTGCTGCAAAGTGAGGGTGTACATGTCGCAACCATCCAAAGAACAGTCCAGAAAGCAAACAACCAACTCCAGTTCCAATTGTCATTGGAACACCAGCAATTTCGAAACTAATCATTCCAAGCAGATAACCAACAAACATCCCAAAACCAAAAAAGATGAAGTCTGTCACCTTTGCAGCAGTTATTTTATAACCGATGTGTTGCTGAGCGCGATCAAGGTCAGCAGGTCTTCCAATGAACTCCATTTCGTCGCCCTTATGCAATTTCATCCCTGCAAGAAGCGGTAGGGCGTGTCCCATTCGTTTTAATCCAGTAAGGAAAATGCCGTGGCTTACTTCAACAGGGAACAATTTATGCATTTCACCTAGAGATTTTCCTGCAACTTCTTTATGTTGAACGATCAATTCCCGTCGTTCTTCGACAAGTTGAATACCTTCTGGTGCTTCAGTTTCTTTTCCAAAGAAAGTAGCGCAATTTTCTAGTGTTGGAATCCTTCCAGTAAGTGCAATGATGTCTCCAGCTTCCAATGTTGTGCTGTCATCGAACTCAACTTTTTTGTTCTCTTTGATGATTGCTTCGATAGCCGAATTTTCTAATTCGGCGTCAACAGCAATTGTTGTTTTACCAACTGCGCTGCTTTTTGAATCAATTAAAAAGAACCGAGTGTTCACCCTTCGAACAGCGTTAAACTCGCCCGGTTCAAGTTCGGCATTACCTCCACCCATTTTTTTTGCTAGTTTGACTGCTTCAGAACGTATATTCCACTTCATCAGCATCGGCAAGAACCAACTGATTACGATGATTGGACCAAGTGAACCAAAGATATAACAAACAGCATACCCAACTGCGATGTTTGTTTCCATAATTTGTTTTTGTTCAGCGGTAACACCTTCTAATGCCTGAATTGCAGAGCCCGCTGTACCGATGATTGCGGATTGCGTTAATCCACCAGCTGCGAGTCCCGCTGCAGAGCCGCGATCGAGATCGAATAACCAAGCAGCAATGAGGACACAAATAAGTCCAACCACTGTCATTAAGAAGGCAGAAGTCAGTAAATTGAGCGAACGCAGATTCAACGATTGAATAAACTGCGGGCCGCCTTGGTACCCAACTGCATAGATAAAGAGGGCAAAGAAAATGCCTTTAATGCTTGGATGAATTTCAATCCCAAGTTGTCCAATGATGACGCCCATGATGAGCGTGCCAGCAATTCCGCCTAGGATAAACTTGCCAATTTTAAGTTTTCCGATGATGTATCCAAGAGCAACAGTTAGAAACAATCCTGCAAGTGGGGCGGAGTCAAAAATGTCGTGCACCCAATCCATTATTTTGTTTTCCATTGGGCGTGGTATTGGTCAAGAAGATCGCTTACGCCTTTGCCGATTATTGCGTATGACTCAAAAGGCAAGTTTGCTAGTGAAACTCGTACTGACATTTCTGGAGCATCAAACCCTCCGCCGTCCATGAGAACGATTGATTTCTCCTCTGCAAGTCGCCAGACAAAATCGATTGGCTCATGATTTGTTGTCATCCAAGTCGCAAATTCTTCGCCATAGCGATCCTTTGCAAGAAGTGGGACGTCAATAGTAGTGTAGTAGTGTGCACAATATGGCGAACTTGGTGGTGCAGTTCCGAGTGCTTCGTAAAGAGAGTTGAATCTTTTTATGACGATATCTTGCGCATTTTCTTTGTACACACCTTCAGGGTCGTTCAAACTGAAGAGTGATAGCATCGTCATAAAAACTTGCTGTGGTGTTGAAAGGCCTGCTGTGTGATTCAGTGCGACAGTTCTGCTGTCAGCAACCATTCTGTCGATGAGTTTTACTTTATCTGGATTAAGGTAGACACGGTCGTATCGTTGATGGAGTTCATCGGTTTGATGTTGAGGTAAATTTTGAATCGCGACATCTAAAATGTTATCTTTTGCAAGTCCAATGACACCAAGTCGCCAGCCCGTTGCTCCAAAGAATTTAGAGTAAGAATAGACAAGGATGGTGTTTTGTGGAATTGCCGATGCGACAGATTGGAATCCGTTCACAAACGTGCCATACACATCATCTGTAAGTACGATTAAATCTTTTCTTCGGGTTTCAATGAGTTCACGAATTGCTTTTAGTGATTCTGGGTGAATTGCAAACGAGTTTGGATTCGATGGGTTCACGATAAAAAACGCTTTGACTGAAGGATCAGCAAGTTGTTCAATTTGTTCTTCGGAATATTTCCAACCTAGATCTTCTTGTTGTTCGATATCGAGTTCTACGAATTCAAAATCGTTAAGGTGAGGAATTTCTAAATAAGGTGTAAAGATTGGAGTGCCAATCGCAATTTTGTCACCTTTCTTGAGTATTTTGTTCTCCATTAAGGAGTTGAAAACGTACGCCATTGCAGCGGTGCCACCTTCGGTTGCAAAGAAGTTGAATTCACAATCATCATGCTGGGCATAACCCATTTCTTCAGCAAGGTATGCGTTTACAATTTTTTCACAACAATTGAGCATACGATCAGGAACAGGGTAGTGGTCTCCAAGGATGCCGTCGACCATTTCTAACAGAAAGTCTGTAGGGGTGATGTCAAGTTTTTCGTTTACATAAGAGATTGATGAACGAAGCAAGTTGATTCCTGTTTGACTTTCTCGGTCAACGAGAAAATTTTCGAAACGAGTTTCGATCGTTTCAGCAACTGGGACTCCACCAAAACCTTCTCTGATTAAATTGTTTTCTGATTCACTTAAAGCAAATTGGCCCAAGTGAAAGTAAGCGTGGCGTGGTTCAAGTGCAACCCAGTTTGGATTCCCTCGACCCGCATTTAACATTTCAATCTCACTGTTGTCATTCGACATTTCAATCAGTTTGTTTTTGAGTTCGAATGGGCTTAATACTTCATATTTCTTTTCTTCAATTTGATTTGTCATGGGCGACTCCGTTGTATATTGTTAGGCGAGTATTATAAAAGGACAAAGATATCTAGAATAATGAATTTGATTGATTTATGATTAAAAACCCGTCCAAGTTTAAACTTCGACGGGTCTTTTGAGGGTACTTAGTAGAAGCATCTACTAAGGGAGGGAACTATTTGAACGAACTGAAATCGATTGTAGAGTCAGTTCTATAGGTGCAATATGACCGATTATTCGTAGATTGCAAGGGGTAAGTTGCGAAAAAGAGATAAAAAGGTAATAATAATCATGGTGTCAGACACCAAGAAAAACCCCGTCGTGGCACGAGGCGACGATCGGGGTAATGGGTATTGCAGGTGGAACCTGCAAGGAGGGAGGGAGCTAAGTAGCCCAGAATGTGCCCATATATTCGTAATACCGTTTTTTAGGTTTCAATAACCAACTTAAAAGTGTAAAAATAAATGGGATTATTCCCTTTTCAGTTGCTTTTTAATGGAAACCATGCACCTTTATAGTGCGAATAAAGGGGTCAGCAGAGTGTGGATTCTGCTTTTTTCCTTCAAAAACTCATTAGAAGAGGATTTTTCATGAACCTGTCACACCGTATGTCACTTGTTTTCGCAGCAATTTGTTTATCTACCCCTTTTGCTTCCGCAACCCAAGGCGCCCAACTTTCACTCGAGCAACTAAAGCAACAACACCCAAAATTGCGAACGCTTGAAGTAAGTGGTGCAATCTCTAAAATGGTTGCCCCAGAATTAGCGACAGGTAGAACAGCGCTTCATTCAGCCCGAAATTTCATCGACACTTGGTCGAACGCTCTTGGAGCTGATGCAAAAGATTTTATTCTTGAAGGGCCATTCGCTGATGGTCGTGCAATTCAACCAATTATGTACAACCAAGAAACTGGTCAGTATAAATTCACCGGTGTGTATTACAAACAATCAATTGATGGTCTACCTGTATATGGTTCACGGCTCATGGTTCTTTCAAGAAATGTAGACGGGAATCCAATCGTCAACGCAACTGTAGATTTACGTGACGTTGTAGGATTTAAGAAGCCACGAAAAATGTTGAATAACAGTGCTTTGGCATTGATGGCTGCTGCAACAAGGTTCGGGTCTGCAGTAACAACAACAGAGCCAGTTCTTATGGTCTATGCAGGTTCGCAAGAAGAACACAAGGAACCACGTGCAGCACTTGTCTATGAAGCCCAAGTTGGCGATCAATGGAATCCAAGTGAATATCAAAAAGCAGAATTGATTGTCGATGCTCAAACCGGTGAAATCCTTTTTGAAAAGAATTTAATTTTACACGTCGATGGAAATGTTTCAGGTCTTGCAACTGAAAGTTCAGGTGCAGATACATGTGATCCAGAATCAGCGATGGGTTTGCCATATGCCAAGGTTTCACTTGGTGGCAGTACTTCATACGCTGATGCAAATGGAAACTACTCAATCAATGGCTCAGGAACTCTAACCTCCAAACTTGAAGGTATGTGGTTTAATGTCAATAACTCTTCAGGTTCAGACAGCTCAATTTCTCAAAATTCAAGTAACCCAGATATTCTTCATAACGCTTCAAACTCAAGTCAGTCATATCGAGCAGAAGTGAATGCGTATCTTCAAAGTAACATCGTTCGAGATTTTACGCTGAGTTACAATCCAGATTACCCAGAAATCGCTAATCAGACTTCGTTCCCAGTCAATGTCAATATTGGTGATACATGCAACGCATATTATGATTACTCGTCCATCAACTTCTATAGTGCTGGTGGCGGTTGCAGCAATACTGCATTTTCAGTTGTTGTCCACCACGAATATGGACACCACCTTGTTGCCGTTGGGGGAAGTGGGCAAGGTCAATACGGAGAAGGCATGGGTGATGTCATGGGTGTTTTAATTACCGGTGATCCAAAACTCGCTCGTGGCTTTTACAGCAATGATTGTGTGAACGGTATCCGGAATGCTGATAACACCAAACAATATCCTTGTAGTGGTGGTATCCATGACTGTGGTCAATTAATCTCAGGTTGTGTTTGGGATACACTTGGTGAAATGCAAGCGGCATATCCAATGACAGGGCATGGCATTGTTTCTTCACTTGCTGTGAACTCAATTTTGATGCACTCAGGTGACAACATAAGTCCTTCAATCACGTATGACTGGCTCACCCTTGATGATGATGATGGCGATTTAACAAATGGAACGCCTCACTCAGTGCAAATCCTTGCTGGTTTTGCGATGCACAATATGGATGACTTCCCAGAACCTCCAGAGCCACTTGACAATGATGACTGCAACACTGCGCGTGTGCTTGGTGATGGTTCGCATGCATTTACAACAATCGGTGGAAATAACAGTACTGATTCATATAATGACAGCCAGTGTGGTGGAACATATTTAGGAGAAATGCATGCAGATGTATGGTTCTCGTACACAGCATGTGAAACGGGTTCAATGCTGGTGAGCACATGTAACTTGATTGATTTCGACTCTGATATCGTGATTTACGAAGGCGATTGTGAAAATAAATCACAAGTTGCTTGTAACGGTGATGGCGATTGGGATTGCTCGGGGTATTCCTCTGAAGTTGAATTTAACGTAAACCAAGGAAACCAATATCTCATTCGAGTTGGTGGATGGAGTGATTCAAGTGAGGGATCTGGTTCGTTGCTGTTAGATGGTCCTTCTGATTGCGATGCTCCCTCTGAATGTACTGGAGATATCGATGAAGATGGAAGTGTTGGTGTGAGCGACCTGCTTGCTGTTGTTGATGCGTGGGGTCAATCAGGTGGCGCAAGCGATGTAGACCAAGACGGTACTGTCGGAATTGGCGATTTACTTGCGATCGTTGACGCTTGGGGAGCTTGCCCATAATTAGGACTATCAAATTGGCAGTAAATACTTGCTTTTAGCCCAATAATCAGCCATTATTAGACATAAGGCATATTGCCTTAACTCTGGAGTGATTCAAATGATTGTAACCTCGATTCTAACAATTGCGTTGCTGGCATCGCCACAAGAGTTATCAATTGCCAAGGACGAGTTCACACCTAAGGAAGTATCCCAATTCGGTGGCGTGACTATTCAATTGCAGAATCATGAACTGCAGAATGTTCTAGAACATGAAGTTGTCGTGATGAAGGAGTTCCCTCTAGGGGAAGAAGATGAGGTCACATTACGATTGCAACGATTTGAAGTCCTTGCCCCAGACGCTGAAATTGTAACGGCTGCAATTAACATCGATGGTGATGTGATTCATCGACAGATTCCAAGACCAAACCTTGTATTGTTACGAGGTGCAATTGAAGGCGATCCTAGTTCACGAGTGTTTATTGCAATCGGCGAGCACACTTCAAATGGTTTAATTGAACGAAATGGCGAAACGTATGTGTTAGCGAAGGACAAAACTCAAGGTTGGACAACAGTTTATAACCTTTCCAATGTAGATCCAGAAGAAATGAACTGGGCTGATTTTCTTTGTGGTGTTGAAGACGCAGCTGAACCGATTCTCGAACAAAAACGGAAGCGTACAAATAGAGCGCTCGGTGAATGCCAAGCACTTCAGGTTGCTGTTGATACAGATTCAGAATTTACTTTAAGTTTGTTTGAAGGTAATATTTCAGCAAGTAGCGAATATGCAACAACGCTCATGGCTGGGATGTCTACAATTTACTACACAGATGTGGATGTAGCAATTCAGGTTTCTTTTTTGCGAATTTGGGATACATCTTCAGATCCTTGGAGTGCAAGTTCTACGGGTTCTCAACTCCCTGAATTTCGAGAACATTGGCAAACAGAGATGGATGGAATTCCTCGCCATCTTGCACACCTCTTAAGCGGAAGATCCCTTGGTGGTGGAATCGCGTATGTTGGGGCTGTATGTACGAACCTAGGGTATGCAGTTTCGGCAAATTTGAATGGTTCGTTTCCGCTTCCACTAGAAGGCAATCATCAAAACAATTGGGATATCGTCGTTGTCGCTCACGAAACAGGGCACAATTGCGGGACATGGCACACACACGACTACTCACCCGTTATTGATGGGTGTGGGAATGGCGATTGTTCTCAAGCATATGGTGGGACGATTATGAGTTATTGCCATTTATGCAGTGGCGGCATATCAAACATCGTTCTTTCTTTTCATGAACGTGTGCAAACAACGATAGAAAACTTTTTAGCAAACGATATTAACTGTTCACTTGGATGTGACCAAACATTGAGTGGTGTTTGTTGCCATGAAGATACGTGTACTGAGACAACGACGCTTGAATGTGAACTTGCAATGGGGACATTCCTTGGTACGGGAACAACTTGCGAGATTGCTTCTTGCACTGCACAAGTAGGCGCATGCTGCACGGGTGTAGTAGGGGATTGTGCTGATTTGAATTCAATGACCTGCACAAATATTGGGGGTACGTTTGTCGGGCTTGGGTCAGCATGTTCTCAAGGATGGTGTGATGCAGATGCAGAAAATGCATGTTGTATTGATGATTCATGCTCGCAGATGACGGCGACAGATTGCCAAAATGCAGGTGGTTCATGGGCTGGTGTTGGGACGACCTGTGCAACAGGTGGCTGTGATCCTCTTGTAAACGATTTTTGTGACACCGCAACTCTCGTGACAACAGGGGTGACAAATTTTACAAATGTCGGGGCTTTAGATAGTGAAGAAGATTTTGACAATGAAGATTGTGAAAGTGAATTTCTAGGGAATATTTCTTCAGATGTTTGGTTCAAATATGATGCATGTGAATCGGGTCAACTCTTAGTGAGTACTTGCGACATCGTCAACTTTGACTCCGACATCGTCGTGTATCACGGTTCTTGCAATGACATGGTGCAAGTTGAATGTAATGGTGATGGTGAAGGATGCGGAGGGTACACTTCTGAAGTGACTTTACCAGTGTATGAGGGTGAGTCTTATCTCATTCGTGTGGGTGGATTCAATTCAAACAATACAGGACATGGACAATTACTCATAGGTGGCATGAACTGTGAACCAGATGTTCCATGCGTTGGTGACGTTGATGCAAACTCGATTGTTGACATCTTTGATCTACTGGCAATCATCAACCACTGGAACGAGACCACCATTCAATATGACGTGGATGACAATGGAATCGTTGGCAATGGTGACATCCTGTTTATCATTGCAAATTGGGGTGAGTGCGATTAATGGCGTAAAACACAGTATCCCGCTCTTCAAATTCCCCAAATTCACAACTAAGCAAGATTTTAACCCTTCCTATGCCTTTTTTATAGCAACCACATCGGTTCCATGACAGTATATATTGTGTAATCACACTTTAATTGGAGAGGAACCAAATCATTATGCAATTCAAATTACTTATGGCCACGTCGGTCACATCACTTATTGTTGGTGCAATGTCGTTTGCTGACTCTGTATCTACATCTACTGTTGCAATGAACGAACTTCGTGCTGAACATCCTAGTTTGCGAACGATGGATCATTTTGGAAAAGTACACAAAATGTACGACAAAGAACTCGCTTCTGGCTCAAGCCCAATGGCTACCGCAGAAGCGTTTATTAATAAATGGTCGCGTGCACTTGATGTGCAAGCACACGAGTTTGTCCAACGTGGGCCATTTCCTGACCAACATGTTGAACATGAACTCATGTACAACAAAGCAACTGGTCAGTATAAATTCACAGGGGTTTACTACATGCAGACAGCAGATGGTTTGCCTGTGTATGGCACACGCCTCATGGTCTTAGTCCGAAATGCAGATGGATTTCCTGCAGTAAGCGCAACAACAGATTTGCGAGATGTCAAAGGGTATAAATCACCTAAGCGCTTAGTCCAAAGTGAAGCAATTGCGCTTATGGCAGCAGCAACAAGATTAGGCAAAGGCACAACTATCACAGAGCCAGAACTCATGGTGTATGCAGGTAGTGAAGAAGAACATCATGAACCAACTGCAGCGCTTGTTTTCCAAGCGACTAAAGGTGGACATTGGGATTTTGATAATTATCGAAAACTTGAGTTAATCGTTAACGCACAAACAGGAGAAATTCTTTTTGAGAAAAACTTGATTCTCCATGTAGATGGAAATGTCTCGGGTATGTCAACTGAAAGTTCAGGAGCTGATGTTTGTGAATCAGAGTCTGCAATGGGCATGCCATACGCAAAAGTAACATTGGGTGGAAGCACTGAATATGCGGATGCGAATGGCGACTTCACAATCGATGGTTCAGGAACAATCACTTCAACTCTTGATGGCTTGTGGTTTAACGTAAACAATCAATCTGGCTCTGATGCATCGCTATCTCAAAACAGTAGCGACCCCAACTTTATGCATAATGAAGCAAACAACAGCGAAGGTGTCCGCGCTCAAGTGAACGGATATCTGCACTCAAATGTTGTACGAGATTTCACACTTGAATATGCACCAAACTTTCCAACAATTGGAAATCAAAATAGCTTTCCTGTGAACACTGGTGTAAGTGGAACGTGCAACGCATACTACGACTACTCGTCAATAAACTTCTATAACTCAGGTGGTGGTTGTAGCAACACAGCATTCTCAGTTATTGTTCATCACGAATATGGTCATCACCTCGTTGCTGTTGCAGGCAGTGGTCAAGATGCATATGGCGAGGGCTTGGGCGATGTCATGGGCGTTCTGATTACAGGCGATAACCAACTTGCTCGTGGTTTCTACAGTAACGATTGCACAAATGGAATCCGGAATGCGATTAACACCCTTCAATATCCATGCTCGGGAGAAATCCACTATTGCGGACAACTATTGTCTGGTTGTGTTTGGGACACACTTGAAGCGATGGAAGCCGCATATCCTGTTACAGGTCACGGCATCGTTTCATCATTAGCTGTCAATTCAATCATGATGCACTCAGGTGGTAGCATTGATCCAACAATTACGATGGATTGGCTAACTCTTGACGATGATGATGGCGATATTGGTAACGGCACGCCTCACTCTGAACAAATCTTGATTGGTTTCGGCATGCACAACATGGATGAACTTCCTGAGCCGCTTGATAATGATTACTGCTCAACAGCACGTTACGTCACAGATGGTGACTGGAACTTCTCAACTGTTGGAGCATTGTCTGACGGCGATGCATATAGCGATGCACAATGTTCAGGTACATATCTTGGCGAAATGGCATCAGATGTTTGGTTTAGTTACATCGCATGTGAAAATGGTTCAATGACAGTAAGTACTTGTAATCTCATTTCGTTTGATAGCGATATCGTGATTTACGAGGGAACTTGCGATGCAATGACCCAAGTTGCTTGTAACGGCGATGGTGATGGCTGTGATGGTTATTCATCAATCGTTACTTTTAATGTAAACGAAGGTGCACACTATCTGATTCGCGTTGGTGGCTGGGATAGTAGTAGCCAAGGTAGTGGAACATTATTTATTGATGGTCCTGGTGATGGCTGCGAAACTGATCCAGTACTTGTGATTACATACCCAGATGGACGTCCAGATTTGGTAGATCCAAACGGTGGAACTACTGTTGCTATCGATGTAGCAGCAGGCACTTCTGAGCCAACGACAGGAGAACTTCACTTCAATGATGGTTCTGGCTGGAACTCCACACCATTGAATGCATCGTTTGACGCAACTTTCCCTGCGTTTGAATGTGGTGCTTCTGTTAACTGGTATGTTTCAGTTGGTTCTGTAGATGGTGAAACTGTGTATAGCCCAACTGGTGCTCCAAGCAACAATTGGAGTGCGATGGCATACAGCGGAAGTGAAATCACTTTTGATGATGACTTCCAAACTGATATGGGTTGGACAGTTGATGCCTCAGCTGGAACTGGAAACTGGACGCGAGTCACGCCTTCTGGTGGTGGTGTTCGCTGTGATGCTCCAACCGATGCAGATGGTTCAGGAATGTGCTATGTCACAGGCAACGGAGCCGATGAAGACGTTGATGATGGTACGACCACTTTGACTTCCCCAGTAATGGAATTCACAGATGGTTCAATCCTCAGTTACTCCCGTTGGTATAACAACGGTGCAAGTTGCAACGGCGCTGATCCAAACAATGATTATTTCTACGTAGACGTCTCTATCAATGGCGGTGCTTGGACGAACCTTGAAACAGTTGGTCCAGTTGATCAATCCAGCGGTGGATGGTATGACGTAGAAAATGTACTATCAGGTTCAGGTAGCATTGCAGTCCGATTCGTCTGCGGTGACTTGGGCGCTGGTTCAATCATTGAGGCCGGTGTTGATGCGGTTTCTATTAAGAGTAGTTATTGTGACGAAGTATCATGTGCTGCTGACATCAATGGCGACAACATGGTAGATGTCACTGACCTTCTTGAAGTTGTTGGCAACTGGGGCACTTCTGGTGGCGCATCAGATGTGAACGGTGACGGCACTGTTGATGTTGGTGACTTGCTCGCGGTTGTTGATGCATGGGGAGCATGCGAATAACTCCGCATTAGTTTGTAGGTGTGACTGTCACTGTCGCTCGCGGACTCGCTTTTGTGTGACAGTCACGACTC
>CAZVVI010000037.1:0-12444 GCA_964630505.1 uncultured Isosphaeraceae bacterium
AAGCAGCCACTGCTGCTGAAATTCTTGGTGTACGTCGAACGACTGTAAATTTACCTAATCGGTACGTAGAGCATTCGATTGCAGCTCGCCATGCAGTTGCCGCAGTCATTCGTGAGCACCAAGCAGAAATAGTTTTCACTCCATATTTTGAAGATGCTCACCCAGACCATATTGCAACAACCAAAATTGTTGAGGATGCTCGCTTTGACGCAAAACTAACAAAAATTGACATCGCTGGAGAACCGATATATCCAAGGTGGCTGTTTTACTATTACTGCACTCATCTGCGAATAGTCCCAAACCCAAGTTTTCTGATCGACACGACGGGGTGTGCAAAACAGAAACGAGAAGCAATTGTTGCGTATGAGTCACAATTTGTGATTCCTGAAAATAACCGAGCAATCGTTGATTGGATTGACGCCCAAGACAAATATTTTGGAGGTCGATTGCGAACTGAGACCGCTGAACCATTTTATTCTCGCGAACCTATTGGTCTTCAGGGGATCGCAGGACTTATCTAGGAGGAGTTTCGGAACAATGTCAACAACGCGTTTGGGTTATGCTGATTTTACACATGTAGATGGGATGACTGACTACATGAATATTACTATTGAATGTGTCAATAGCCTTGGTTCAAATTTAGATATTCTTGATGTGCCTGCAGGAAATGGTTTAGTAGTTGACCGCTTGAATGAACTTGGCCATCATGCAATAGGTGGTGATATTAATGATGCAAGAGATGGATTTGAACGCGTGAACATGGAAGAACCATTTCCATTTAACGACGCTTCTTTTGATGTCGTGACTTGTTTAGAGGGAATAGAACATGTGCTTGATGGGTATCACTTGTTATCAGAAATGATTCGCGTTCTTCGTCCAGGAGGAACAGCGCTTATCTCCACGCCGAATACGATGAATATGTATAGCCGTTTCTGGTATTTTTTATATGGGTACCCATTTCAATTCCCCCCACATGCGATGCAACATGTTCGAAAGAATAAAGCAATTGACCGTGGGCACATTAACCCAATGAGTTATTTACGTATGAGGTATCTGCTTGAATCTCTCGATGCAGAAGTAGTAGAAATTCGAGGGGATCGAACAAAGAAAAAACATTTTTTGCCATTCTTGTTTCCAATATTTTGGATTGGCTGGTTATTAGGTAGAAAGCATCGTCGAAGGGAAGATGGCGAGAACAAAAATCTTCAATCAATCTCAAAAGCTCTTCATTCAAAACCACTCTTGTTATCTCGCTCCATTATTGTTCTTGCGAGGAAAAAAACTTAATGCCCCGTTGAACCAAATCCACCAACTCCACGAACTGTTTCATCGAGCTCCTCAACAATTTCAAAATGCGCTTGTACCACAGGGGCAATAATCATTTGAGCAATTCGCATATTCGGTTCAACAACAAATGTTTCCTTGCCATGGTTAATGAGAGGGACACAACATTCGCCCCGATAATCAGCGTCAATTGTGCCGGGTGCATTTGGTAGGGTGACTCCAAACTTTGAAGCAAGCCCACTTCGAGGGCGAACCTGTGCTTCGAAATGATCAGGCAATGCCATTGCGAATCCAAGTGGAACCATTTCGATGCAATTCGGCTCGATGGCGATGTCTTCAGTATTTGCAGAATACAAATCCATTCCAGCTGCGTGCTGAGACTGATATTCTGGGACGGTTGCAGTTTCTCTTAACTTTTTATATTTCACTTGAACATGGTGCATGTGAACATTGTAAATGCACATGGCGTATATGATGCGAGAGATGGAGCACAAAGCAATACCAAATTGGGCAATTCACCGCCGACTATATGAATGGGCGTTGAGTTTCGCTCAAACGAGCGTTGCTCCTGTTGTGCTTCTGCTGATTGCATTTGTAGAGGCCTTCTTCCCATTCGTTCCTCCCGATGCATTGTTGATACCGATGTGCCTTGAAAAACGCAGCAAATCTGCACTCTTTGCGTGCATTGCAATTGTGGGAAGTATCGCAGGTGCGATGGTTGGCTATTTCGTCATTGCTGGGCTGATTGCAAGTGGTACTGAATGGGCATTTGGCTCAGAATGGATCGTACACCTTGTTTCGGAGTTTGATAAGCGAGGCACATCATATGTGTTCGTTGCAGCATTAACTCCCGTACCTTTTTTCGCGTTAACAACAGCCGCAGGTGTTGCTGAATTGAATTTCGGAATGTTTTTAGCGGCTTGCGTCATCGGACGAACGTTGCGGTATGGTATTGAAGCAGGAATCGTTTGGTGGATTGGCGAACCTGCGAAACTGTTTATCGAAAAATGGTTCAACCTCATCACGATTATTGTGTGCATCGTGGTTGTTGTCGGTTGGCTTGTGCTCGAAATGATGTAGTTAACCACCGATTGTCGACATTGTTTTCTTGGGTCGCTGAAAATTTTCATCGTTCATGCTGTGCCCAGCAGATTTTGCCCAACACGCATCTCGAATAAATTGGCGCACTTCGTCGTCGCTTGCCTTATTCCTAAGCAGTGGACGAATTGACCACTCGTCATCGCTAAACAAACATGGGCGAACTGTACCATCAGCCATGATTCTCAATCTGTCACACTCTTGACAAAATGGTTGCGAGACTGAAGCGATAAAACCAATTCTTCCTTCACCCTTTTTGAAACGATAGTTCATAGAAGTGCTTGTCTTTGGATCGTCCTCCCGAGTGACGTGATGTTCCTTGCGAATCTTTTCAAGCATTTCATTTGCAGTGACGACATGTCGTTTTTCCCAACGCCTTCCTGCATCAAGCGGCATAAATTCGATAAGCCGCATATCAACCTCATGGTTCATTGCGAACTCAGCGAAGTCAACAACTTCGTCATCGTTAACACCACGCATGATGACGGCATTTACCTTTACAGGTTTCAGCCCCGCCTCTTTCAATAAATGAATTGAGCGAATAACGGTATCCAATGATGTCTGAGATCGAGTGATTGCGTCTTTTCTTTCAGGCTTGAGCGTATCTAAACTTACAGTGACTCGGTTCAGTCCAAGTTCCTTCCAGCGCGAAGCCCACATTCCACGAATGTTTGAGCCATTTGTAGTCAGTGCGATATCCTTAAATCCCATTTGACCGGCACGTTCAAGCAGGTCGTCAAGATAGGGATAAAGTGTTGGCTCTCCCCCTGTGATGCGAAGTTTACTCACGCCCATTCCTTGGAGGAGTTGCAGGAGTCGAATGTACTCATCGAGTGTCAGCAACTGCATTTTTGGAAGGTATTTAACATCGGGTGACATGCAATACACACATCGAAAATTACATCGATCAGTCACAGAAAGTCGGACATCTGTAATTTGCCGACCATGGGCATCGAACAACTCTCCACTCTGTCTCGCGTTTTTGGGAGAAACCGGTGGAATGTCCTGATTCAGGATGTGAAGCGGTAGTGCCAAGCCACATATGATACCGCTAAAAAAATGTGACGAAAAAAGGCAGTTCTTAAGGGAATCAAAAAATATAGCGATATGCTTCCCGCCATGAAACACATGAAATATGTAATCTTGATACCTTTGTTTTATCTTTCTTCTATTCTTCAAGCTGGGGAAATCTGGCACGTCCCTGCTGATTGTGAATCGATTCAAGCAGCGATTGATGCTGCAAGTGATGGGGACGAAATACAAGTTGCAGCAGGGGTGTGGCACGAAAGAGTCAATACAGTTGGAAAAGAGTTGTATATCCATAGTCTTGAGGGAGCGGAAGACACCGTGATTCATGCAGGAGAGCGTGGAACAGCGGTGACTTGTTATTCGGGAAATGCACTCGTGATCGAGGGTTTTACAATCCGTGGCGGTGAAGCAGAATTAGGAGGAGGGGTCTACCTACAGGACGTTTCCCCGACATTCAGAATGTGCATGATTGATTTTAATTCGGCAAAAAAGGGGGGTGGGGTCTATGTTCAAAATGGGAATCCAGTGTTTGATCAATGTGTGTTTTCTTTCAACAATGCAAAGGAGGGTGATGGCATTTGGGCACAGCACGCACGCCCTGAACTCACAGCGTGTATTTTTGCTGGCGACTCTATTGGGTGGGAAAGTGGAGAGATGGTAACAGTGCGAGACACGAATAGTCCCGCAGGAGCCTGTTGCATACGTGGTGTGTGCGTGCAAACCGCCTCGGTCGCATGCTGGGAGGCAGGTGGTTTGTATCAAGGCGAAGCATCAACATGTGTATCTGCTTGTAATCCCGTATGTGATGAAGATGTCTCAGGCGATGGCGTCGTAAACATGACGGATGTCTTGCGCGTTATTTCAGCGTTTGGGTTTTGTCCATGAACATCAATGACTGCATCGGGTCTGACCCTAAACTGTTGAGTGGAACGTCTTTCGTCTAATCGTACTCTGTTGAGTGCAACAACGTTTGACTTACCAAGGGGTCTGACCCTAATCGGGCGCATTGGTGTCAGACACGTCGCAGTCACGATTCACTACGTGTCTTTGTCTATGGTCAGTCCTGTGGTATTGTCATGCAACTTTGAAAGCATGTGGTTAATATCAATGTCCATGAGTTCGAGCGCTGCTTTGCCACGAGTTGTTAAATCCGCAACTGTCCAAGATGGCTCCCACACCAGTTCGACCCGAACGCTTACAACGTCTTCTATTTTTGAAACTTCATCAAAGACTTGGCTTGGCATTAAATCAGCGACTGGGCAATTCGGCGTTGTGAGTGTCATATCGATTTGCACCTTGCCATCATGAATTTCTATCTTGCGAATCAATCCAAGATCATAGATGTTGATTGGTAACTCAGGATCTTTTACCTTTTTAATCGCAGTGATGACTTTTTCTTCAAGCCCATTCATTCTGTCGTCACCTCATCCTTACCATCAAGAGCAGCAATTAGAGTGTGCCATCCAAGGGTTGCGCACTTGACTCGCACTGGGAATTCCCGCACCCCAGAAAAGACTTCAAGTTTTCTCGGTACAACTGTTTCTGAATCGTTATCGCCGGCTACCAAACTGTGAAACTCATGAAACAATGATTTTGCTTCTTCAGTCGTTTTTCCGACAAGAGTTTCTGCCATAAGATCAGCAGATGCAGTAGAGATGGCACATCCTTCGCCATCAAATTTAACGTTTGTAATCGTGTTTCCGTCGAGACTCACCGTGACAACAATTTTGTCACCGCAAAGTGGATTGTTTCCTGTGCCGATGCAATCACTTGGTTCCGCCTTTCCTCTGTTTCGGGGGTTCTTTGCGTGGTCGGTGACCATCTCCATGTAAAGTTCTCGCAAGTCTGCCATCATCCAAGCATCCTTATCGCATCTTGAACAGCACTGCCAAGCCGATCGACATCATCGGTTGTGTTGTAAATACAAAATGATGCGCGACATGTTGCGGATAAACCAAATCGGTTCATCAGTGGTTGGGCACAATGATTGCCAGTTCGAATTGCAACTCCGTTGTGGTCAAGAATGGTTCCAACATCGTGAGGATGGACTCCATCAACAGTAAATGAAATAATCCCAGCGTTTTGATTGGATGCTCCAATGAGATTCACACCATCGAGTCCCTTTAAAACACCTCTGCCATAATCAAGCAAAGTGCGATCATGTTGTTCGATTTGAGGGTATCCAATCTCTTCAATAAATGACACAGCTGCACCAAGCCCAATTGCTCCAGCAATATTTGGTGTCCCCGCCTCAAACTTAAATGGCACCTCATTCCAAGTTGTTTCTTCAAAAGAAACACTGAGAATCATATCTCCGCCTCCTTGCCAAGGGTCCATCTCCTGAAGCACATCATATTTTCCATACAAGCACCCAATGCCAGTTGGACCGAACATTTTGTGCCCTGAGATTGCATAAAAATCGCAACCAATCTCAGACACATCAACTTTTAAGTGCCCAACCGCTTGTGCACCGTCAACTACAGTCGTTGCGCCAACCTCTTTTGCAAGGGCACAGATCTCTTTGGCAGGATTAATCGTCCCTATAGCATTCGACACATGAGCAAATGCAACAATGGAAACATCTTCCGTAAGCAACGCCTTGAATGCTTTCATATCCAGCGACCCATCATCAGAAACAGGGGCGACTTTCAACACTGCTCCAGTCTGTTCACAAACAAGTTGCCACGGCACGATGTTTGAGTGGTGTTCCATCTCCGTAATGAGAATCTCATCACCAGAACGAAGTTGTTCACGAGCGAACGCTTGGGCGACAAGATTGATTGCTTCTGTCGCACCGCGAACAAAGATAACTTCCTCTAGTCGATGAGTTCCGAGCACATTTGCAATCGATACTCTCGCATTTTCATATTTTGCAGTTGCACGTTGGCTTAATGTGTGGACTCCGCGATGTATGTTTGCGTTGTCATTTTCGTAGTAGGAAGTAACCGCATCAATAACGCATTGAGGTTTTTGTGTTGTTGCAGCTGAATCAAGATACACAAGGCGATGCCCACCAATCGATTGCTGAAGTGCAGGAAAAACATCTGAGATAACTTCCGTATGTGTCATTTACAGTGTCCGAATGAAATCACCGCCGGGCATGGTTGAAAGCAGTTCGTCTGTGAGGGCTTTGCGAAACTCATCATCAGCCAAGTCTTCAAGGGATTCATTTAAGAAAGCGTACATGAGAAGTGTCTTTGCGGCATCTTCAGGAATACCTCTAGAGCGAAGATACAATTTTGCTTCTTCGTCAATTTCACCTGTGGTCGCACCGTGAGTACAAGCGACATCATCATTGTAAATTTCAAGTTGAGGTCTTGATATCGCATCCGCTTCGTCTGAAAGAACAATATTTTGATTTGTTTGTTTAGCGTCTGTGTTTGTTGCACCTTCTTTGACAAAAATCCGTCCTGTAAAAACAGACTTCGAATTATCGTCAAGGATGCCTTTATAAAACTCTCGGCTGTTGCAATTTGGTTTGTTGTGCTCTACGCGAAGGTGATTGTCAACATGTTGATCTTTACCAAGCATATACATGCCATCAAAAGTAGAATTGATGAGCTCGCCATTCAAATATGCGTAGACTTCATTGCGTGTTAATTTTCCAGCGAGTGTAATGGTGTGTGCTTGAACATTGCTTGAATCATGTTGCTCAACATGAAGTTGACCAAGATGATATGCGGTGTTTGACCCTCGAATCGCACGAACGAGGGTGACATGAGCATTTGCTCTAGCACAGAGTTCTGTGACAGGCATAAAGAGATGCGTCTGTTGTCCAATGCACACATGAGTTTCTGCAACTGATAGTGACGCCCCTTCCTCTGCAACAATGAGCACTCGACTATTTGCAGCAATATCACACTCGCCCACAACAAGTTGCAACACATGCACAGTTTGGTCACTATTCGTGATTGTCACAGAATCGCAATCAATCTGAGGAATCACGGAATCCCCCTTGCTTGTGATGGAACCCTCAAGTTCATGATTTGCGTTAATTTCTACACCCGACGGTACCCTAGAACCCTCTGCATGAAACTGCCCATTGACGAATACAACAAATGGTTTTGTTGGAGCAATGTCGTATTCTTGGATGATGGAGTCATCGACGTACGTTGCAGCCATTGCAAAATCTACCTTTGCAAGTGGCGAGACATTTGTGTACATCCACGCTTCACTTTTATGAAGTTTGTCAAAAATGGCTTGGTCAAACGTCATGGTTGTCATCCGCAAGTTCCATCGCAGCAACAAGGTTCAAATGCCGCATACCCTTTTTCTTCTAGTTCGAGTGCAAGTTCCTTGCCGCCACTTCTCACGATTTTGCCATCTAAAAGGACGTGTACAAAATCTGGAACGATGTAATCAAGCAGCCGTTGATAATGTGTAATAATCACAAAGCCACGGTGATCAGATCGCAGGTCATTTACTCCCTCAGACACAATTTTTAGAGCATCAATGTCAAGCCCTGAATCAGTTTCATCGAGGACGCATAACATCGGGTCAAGCATCGCCATTTGGAAAATCTCAGCTCGTTTCTTTTCTCCGCCAGAAAATCCTTCATTGACACCTCTGTCTAAAAGATCTGTGTTTAATTTTACCGACGCAGCTTTCTCTTCAACCAAATCAAGAAAATCCATCGCGTCAAGTTCTTCTTCACCGCGGTATTTCCGCATTGCGTTGACTGCCGCCTTCAAAAAGAATTTAGTCGAGACTCCGGGAATTTCAACTGGGTACTGGAAAGCAAGAAAAACGCCAGCGCATGCACGTTGGTCTGCATCGAGTTCCAGTAAATCTTGACCCATAAAGTAAATTTCACCTTCAGTCACTTCATATGCTTCGTGACCCGCAAGAACACAAGCAAGCGTGCTTTTTCCTGAACCATTTGGTCCCATGATGGAATGCACTTCACCAAGGTTTACAGTCAGGTTAACGCCATTGAGGATGTCGTGGCCGTCGACGTTGGCGTGTAAATTTTTAATCTCAAGTAGTGGTGTTGTCATGTTGTTCTCTCTTGGGTGCGTTATCCAACGCTTGCTTCTAAACTCACTTCAAGGAGTCGCCGTGCTTCAACGGCGAACTCCATCGGTAATTCTCTAAACACTTCTTTGCAAAAACCATTCACAATCATATTGATGGCATCTTCGGTTGAGATGCCACGCTGATTGCAATAGAAGAGCTGGTCTTCACCAATTTTTGAAGTCGAGGCTTCATGTTCTGCTTTTGCAGTTTTGTTCTTGACTTCAATATAAGGAAAGGTGTGTGCGCCACACTCATCACCCATGAGCATAGAGTCGCATTGCGTGTAATTGCGTGCATTCGTAGCACCTTTTTGAATTCGGACTAAACCCCGATAGATGTTTTGCCCGTGACCAGCACTAATACCTTTGCTGACGATTGTGCTTCGAGTGTTTTTGCCAATATGGATCATCTTTGTGCCAGTATCTGCTTGCTGATAATTGTTTGTCAATGCAACCGAATAGAACTCTCCAACTGAATCGTCGCCCAGCAAAATGCAAGATGGATATTTCCATGTGACTGCGGAGCCGGTTTCAACTTGCGTCCACGTGATTCGGCTGTTCATGCCTTGGCATTTTCCACGTTTCGTGACAAAATTGTAAATTCCACCAACGCCATTCTCGTCACCCGGATACCAATTTTGTACTGTGGAATATTTAATGCTTGCATCATCAAGTGCTATCAGTTCAACGACTGCTGCGTGCAATTGATTTTCATCGCGCATTGGAGCAGTGCACCCTTCAAGGTACGAAACACTTGCGCCTTCTTCAGCAATAATGAGTGTTCGTTCGAATTGCCCTGTTGATTTAGCATTGATACGGAAGTACGTGGACAAATCCATTGGGCACTTCACGCCTTTGGGGATGTATACAAACGAACCATCGGTAAAGACGGCGCTGTTTAATGTTGCGTAGTAATTATCAGAATAAGGGACAATCGTACCGAGGTACTTTTGTACAAGTTCGGGGTGTTTATGGACTGCTTCTGAAATGGGACAAAAGATAATCCCAACTTCAGCGAGTTTGTCTTGGAAGGTTGTTCCAACGCTAACAGAGTCAAACACAGCATCCACTGCAACGCCAGCAAGTGCTGCGTGTTCTGCGAGTGGAATGCCAAGTTTTTCGTACGTCTCTAACAGTTTTGGATCAACTTCATCAAGTGACTTTGGCGCGTCATCCATAGATTTTGGAGCAGAGTAGAAAATAATTTCATCGTAGTTTGGTTTTTCATATTCAAGATGCGCCCATTCTGGTTCTTCCATAGTCAGCCAATGTCGGTACGCTTTTAATCGCCAATCAAGCAACCACTGAGGCTCTTCTTTTTTCGCTGAAATAAATGCAATCGTTGATTCATCAAG
The DNA here is from genome assembly GCA_964630505.1 of uncultured Isosphaeraceae bacterium. Lineage (GTDB taxonomy): Bacteria > Planctomycetota > Phycisphaerae > Phycisphaerales > SM1A02. The sequence continues at coordinate 9,782 of CAZVVI010000037.1, forward strand.
TCCGGGGGGTGCAGAGTCCGCTTCTATGTCTGTGACAAACCCCCATTTGTATTTCTCATTAAAAGTATCTTTGAGAAGTTGTGTGTCTTCAGCGGCAGTATTTGAAGAACTTAATAACGTTCCCGAATGCGGGATTGAATCAGGAACTGCCGTTTTTGAGACGTGAAGGTTGTTTTTTTCATCAGTCATGAGAATGAGTTTCAATTACTACCGCTACGTAGTGTAACACATATAGACTAAATTCAAAACGTTATTGGGTGTTGATCAGTTTAGAACCCTGATTTTTAGGGTTATTGACCGCTTTATCAACTGCGTGCCATGAAAGGGAGTCGAGATGACCAGAAAATGAATCAGATTCGAGCCAAGTGGTTAGGGTGCCGAACATCAGTGGCATGCGGTGGTGTAAAGCGGACATGCTGCTACTTGCTGGCAAAGTGATGATTGTGCAAGAACAGGGGATGTCTTTCCTAGCAGGTTCGTACAAGCCCGCGAAGCAGAACGGCGCGTGTTTAAACGTTGCAAAATAAGGTTGCTTGCCATCTTCAGTTGTTTGCCATTCGAAATACCCAATAGCAGGAATGAGACATCGTTGATTATGGTTCCAAGCATGCTTGAAAGTTGCTTTTTCTTTTACTGTCTCACTGCGAGCATTGAAGGTTGAGTACTTCGTTGAGATTTCTGTTGCCCACGGTGCAATCATTCCCCAACGCGCAGCGACCCAACCATCGTTTGTCATAACCGGAATAGTTTGTGTCGGAGCGACGTTGTACCCAACATCGACTTCATCAAAGAATTCAGATGGCAGTGGCGTATCAAAATATTGCTCCCACGCTTCTCTACTTTCTTGCTGGTTGGCAAATCGTCCGCACATCAAATTGCTTGGACTGGCTGAGATTTAGGTTTACTTTTCTTCTCTAGATAATTGATGATGCGACCCGCGATATCTTTACCCGTTGCAGTTTCGATTCCTTCAAGACCTGGAGAAGAGTTTACTTCAAGAACGAGTGGTCCGCGGCTTGAACGAATGAGGTCAACCCCTGAGATTTTTAAGTTCACTGATTGAGTTGCATGAAGCGCAAGCGCTTTTTCTTCCTTGGTCAACTTAACAACCTCAGCGTTTCCTCCTTGGTGTAAGTTTGCTCGAAACTCGCCTTCCTCCGCTGTTCGCATCATTGCACCAACAACACTCTTGCCAATGACAAGCGCTCGAATATCAGAGCCACCTGCTTCTTCGATGTATTCTTGAACAAGAAAGTTTGCGTCGAGTTTACTAAAGGCAGCAATAATCGATTCAGCCGATCTTCTTGTTTCTGCAAGCACAACACCTTTGCCTTGGGAGCCCTCAAGCAGTTTGAGAATCGCAGGGGTGCCTCCAACAGATTCTAACAGGGAGTCGATGTCACGAATGTTGTGTGCAAACCCAGTGATTGGCATGTCGACACCTTTTCGTGACAACAGTTGGTGGCATCTCAGTTTATCTCGTGATTGGCTTATGCCCAGTGCAGAGTTTGCAGTAAGAACTCCGCCCATTTCGAATTGGCGAACGACGGCGGCACCGTAGAAGGTGTAACTTGCCGCAATTCTTGGAATGATTGCGTCGACTTTGACGCGCTCGCCCATGTAAAAAACTGCTGGGTCACCGGCAACAATATCCAACCGACAACGCAAATAATCAAGCACAATCATTTCGTGACCTACTTGGACGCCCGCTTCAATAATACGACGAGACGAATAGCATTCAGGCGCTCTTGAGAGTAGTGCGATTTTCATACAACTACCTCTTGCTCAGCGGATAAGTTCGCTCTGCTTGGATCCACGATAAAGCGTTTCTTTAAACACGCTCGACCTAGCAGCATAGGAAACTGCATTGACTGCCTTGAAGTTAGTGTGATTTCGGATTTCCAACACTGCCCCATGATGCAAATAGATGTGTTGATGACAGGGCGTTCTTCTTTTTCACCAGTTGAACTTTTTACTTTACGGAAACCAATAAGTGGTGCTTCGGAAGTAGAGAATTTTCGTTTTCCCGGCTTGCCATAGGTCACCCGAAACTTTGCAAACTCTTTGCCATCACGTTCGAAGACTTTGATGTGCGTTGCGTACAAAGAAGACGTATGCGCGCCGGTATCCACCTTCGCAGAAATTTTATCCACCCCAAGATCAGGCAACGAAATCCATTCACGCCAACCAAGGAGGGCGAGTTGTTTTCTTGCTCGTTTCTTCTTTGTCTTCTTCGTGGGCATTCGGGATATTGTACAGGGTCTGGTGTGACGGTCACATCTGTGAGAAAACCTTGTTGTGGGGACATGCATACAAAAATATCGCAAAGCGATATTTTCAATGCGTGTCCCCTTTGCGAAATTTTAGAGATTGGTCTGCAATTTAGACACGAACGGTGTGACAGTCACCTTCGGTGACAGCCACTTAGTGTGGTGATAGTCACGACACGCTTTCCGGCAACCTTGCTGCGGGGACATCCACACAACATTTTCGCGAAGCGAAAATGCCAGTGGGTGTCCCCTTTGCGAAATTTTAGAGATTGGCCTGCTATGTAGACGTAAACGGTGTGACTCTCACAAACTTTTGGAGCACATGTGTGTGGGCAAATGAATGGAGCCGGGGAGAATCGAACTCCCGTGCCGAAACAGTCAACAACACACGTC
>CAZVVI010000038.1:0-11474 GCA_964630505.1 uncultured Isosphaeraceae bacterium
GTCAATTCCTTTGAGTTTTAGCCTTGCGACCGTACTCCCCAGGCGGCCTACTTAACACTTTTGCTTCGGCCGTGCTGGTGTCAGAACCACCACAACCTAGTAGGCATCGTTTACGGCGTGGACTACCGGGGTATCTAATCCCGTTCGCTCCCCACGCTTTCGTGCCTCAGCGTCAGAACAGGCCCAGTTGCCTGACTTCTCCATTGGCGTTCCGATAGATATCAACGCATTTCACCACTCCACCTATCGTTCCGACAACCTCTACCTGTCTCGAGACTCATGGTTCGCCCTGCAGTTCCTCGGTTGAGCCGAGGGATTTCACAAGGCGCCTTCAAGTCCGCCTACGCACGCTTTAAGCCCAGTGATTCCGATTAACGCTCGGGCCCTTCGTATTACCGCGGCTGCTGGCACGAAGTTAGCCGGCCCTTCCTTTGAGTCTGGTCATTGAGTTCCTAAACTCTGACAGTGGTTTACACTCCGAAAAGCTTCATCCCACACGCGGCATTGCTCCGTCACGCTTTCGCGCATTGCGGAATATTCGTTACTGCAGCCTCCCGTAGGAGTCCGGGCAGTGTCTCAGTCCCGATGCGGCGGGTCATGCTCTCACACCCGCTACCCGTCTTTGGCTTGGTGAGCCGTTACCTCACCAACAACCTGATAGGATATTCCCTGCTCCCTAAGCGATAAATCTTTGATCCGGAGACCACATTGAGTATTACACCAAATTTCTCTGGGCTATCCTCAACTTAGGGGTACATAGAAATATATTCCTCGCCCTTACGCCACTTTATGCACTTCCGAAGAAGCTTTAATCGTTCGACTTGCATGTTTTAGCCATGCCGCCAGCGTTCAATCTGAGCCAGGATCAAACTCTTCAATTGTTGTTCATTGAACATGTTTCCGAAGAAACATGAAAACTTCAAATGATCGTTTAACCGTGGCAGGACTTTCCGATCTTCAGACATTGCTGTCATCAGATGAAAAAGCCCCAGGTCACTTCAACCGAAGTTGAAGGCAAGTAAGCGGCTAAACTTACTTGCTAATTTCTTACATCACACATTGCAATACTTGGGTAAGTATTGCATTGCTTAACACGAGGATGTTCGAGGATACCGATGCTGTGAAACACGGTACCCGAATTTTGATATCCAAACATAAACCACATCGTGTGTTGTGGAAAATGTTGGACACATCCTCGCGGTATTCCCAACTGTTCACTTTTCAAAGAGCACTTTTGTAGGCCAAAAAAAAAAGCCGTAAAAAAGCCTGCCTGCTTTAGAAACAGGCAAGGAGGACTATTGTATACCACCCAATACACCCGTCAACAGGTCTTTTCCCCCCAAACTAGTTTTTTTTGCCTTTTCGGGGCATTTCTGTCGCTGCCAAAACAGCAACTTGAACCGATGATACGCCACCCTGCCAAAGTTTGTTCGCAGCAACTTCCAATGTTTTTCCAGTTGTGAGAACATCGTCGATCAAAATGATGTTCTTATCCTTGATTCTAGGCCATGGACGCAACCTCATTGCAGTAGAGGGCAAGGCGCCTCGCCCACTCGCTGTTTTTGCCGCTTGGGGTACAGTGTTTTTTCGAATGAGTACCTTCCGAGTTGGAATACCAGAGGCGATTGATGCATGAACCGCAATGATGTGGGTATGGTCGATTCTTCTAAAAAAACGACGCATGAGGGGCATTGGAACTGGAACAAGTAGGGAATGAGGTGGAACACATCCTCGAATACGGTTCCCAAGTTGTTGACCAAGAAGGGTCAACATCTCAACCCACGCAGAATATTTACCTCTCACGATCGAGGATGACAAGGGCTCTTGATATGCACCTAGGCGGAAGGCGCGATTCCACTTCAAGCGTCGTTCAGCGCATGGGCAAGTTGTATGTTCTCGAACCGTTTCGCCACACCAAGAACATCCATCCTGTTGCACAAAATCTTGCATCGCCACAGTAGGCCTCGGGAGAACCAACCCCATCCAGTCCTCGATGACCTGGTCGAATAACTCAAGCACACAATTCTTTGAAAATTGCACCGGTGATTTCTACCACAGGATTCTGAAAACACGTGAATAACTGCCTTTTTTCTTAGGATTCTTCACCACGTACAACAGTGATTAATCCAGCGAGAGCGTCTTTTCTCGGCTCCCTCAATAAACCAGATAACTCCATCGTAGAGAGTCCCAAGTCTTTTGCACAAGCAGCAAGAATGGTCGCTGCCAATTGCTCCATCACCCCATCTATCGGCAAGGATTCTGGAATTGAAAATTGTTCAGCCATCGAGCCAAGAATATTGCTTCGTTGTTTCTTTGACTTCCCAGAAAGCCATTCTGCGATGATTGTCCGCTGTTTTTCCATAATACCTCTAGACAACTCTTACCCCCAATATTCCTTTTGAATTTTGGTGTCAGACACCAAAAGACACCGAAAAAAAGTTTTGAAAAAGGTGAAAAGATTCTGAAAGAGGGCGATTATCAGGACTGTGTAGCATTTTAGTCGCTAAAACCCAATTTATTGCCCTAATGTGGGGGGCAAGAGAAACCCTAAGCCAAGGTATGTGAGAATATGAAAATACATCAAGATACGAACACCGACTCACTGGACCGTGAACAACTCGCTGCAGAAGCAAGAATGAGTAAAAACAGAGCTCGCGTCAAACTTTTGCAACACATCCATCGTGAGCTAGAAGAACAAGAATCAATGGAAACAGCATATGGGTACAACCCCATAAATGACATGTCATTCACTGGTGAGTTTGAGGCCATCGGCTCTTAACAGGCTTAAGCCGACATAGTCAAGGCGCCTCCTCCCAGAGAACAATACAGTCTCTCTCCATACCCCTCGTGTCGCATCTCTCTCCAAACAATAGCGACACACCCCCCGATCAAGCACTGGAAGTGTTTGGTCGGGGTTTTTTTAGGGTCTGGTACGGGTTCTGGTACACCTATTACGTGTTCCAGACCCTAAGTTGCCATTTTTCGTAAAACCGTATGCAAAATTCCACCGTTTCGGTAGTACTCCACTTCTACAGGTGTATCGATTCTGCAAACCGTTTCAAACGAGGTCATCGTCCCGTTCTCATGCATTGCAGTCACTTCAAGGATGTCTCTTGGCTTCAATGATTCATCAACTTGAATCAAGAATGTTTCAGTTCCATCAAGCCCCAATGAATCTGCAGATTGCCCTTCATTGAACTGTAGTGGCAAAACGCCCATCCCAACCAGATTGCTTCGATGGATGCGTTCATAACTTGCAGCAATCACTGCCTTCACGCCCAGAAGTGAAGTGCCCTTGGCAGCCCAATCTCTGGAGGAACCCATTCCATAATCCTTGCCAGCAAGAACAACCAATGGAATGTTTGCCTCTTTGTAATTGCAACTTGCATCGTAAATCGACTTTACTTTGTTATCGGTAAAGTCTTTTGTGAAGCCACCCTCTGTTCCAGGAGCAAGCTGGTTTTTCACTCGAACGTTTCCAAATGTCCCTCGAGTCATCACTAAATCATTACCTCTGCGAGACCCAAAACTATTAAACAAACTGATTGGAACGCCTCGTTCTTCCAAATATTTTCCAGCAGGTGATGCAGCACTAATACTTCCTGCGGGTGAAATATGATCTGTCGTAACTGAATCTGAGAGCTTGCAAAGGACTCTTGCACCTTCTATTGTTTGAATACCTGGAGGGTCAATCGTCATCCCAAGGAAGAATGGTGGCTCATGAATATACGTGCTTTCTTCTGACCAAGGGTAGAGTTGGCTATCGCTCGATTGAATTGACTTCCACTCATCTCCACCTTCAAAGACGTTCGCGTATTGCTCATCAAACTCATCTTTGCTCACACAACGATCTACTGCTTCTTGCACCTGGGCATCTGTAGGCCAGAGATCTTCCAAGAAAATCTCTTTGCCATCTACTGTTGCAATTGGTTCAGTAGTGAGATCAATATCAACTGTCCCAGCAATCGCATACGCAACGACTAATGGAGGGGAAGCGAGATAGTTTGCTTTAATTTCAGGTCCAATCCGACCTTCAAAATTTCGATTCCCACTTAATACTGAACACGCAACCAAATCATCTTGCAGAATAGATTCTTTAATTGGCTCTTGCAGTGGCCCTGAGTTTCCAATGCACGTCGTGCATCCATACCCCACAACCCAAAAACCAAGCGCTTCTAAATCATCAAGCAAATCAGCTCGTTTCAAATACTCCGTCACAACTTTACTTCCCGGTGCAAGGGAAGTTTTGACCCATGGTTTTCTTGTGAGCCCAAGTGCGTGCGCTTTTTTAGCGACAAGACCGGCTGCAATCATCACACTTGGATTCGAAGTGTTTGTGCAAGAGGTGATTGCTGCAATGACAACATTGCCATCTCTCATCTCAAATGATTCTCCGTCACATTCAACAGTTGTTGATGCAGGAGTTGGATGACTAAACAAATCGTTTCGGGCGTCTTCCCATTTCGTTTTCATCTCTGAGAGTAGGATTCGGTCTTGGGGTCGTTTTGGACCAGACAAGGATGGCTGAACAGTTGACAAATCGAGTTTCACAATCGATGTATATGTAATGTTTTTCGTTTCATCACGCCAAAGTCCTTGCAACTTGCAATATTGCTCGACCGTTTCAACAAGTTTTTCATCACGACCTGTTCCTCGCAAGTATGTGATTGTTTGTTCATCCACAGGAAAGAATCCCATTGTTGCTCCATACTCAGGAGCCATATTTGCAAGTGTGGCACGAGTTGCCAATGTCATTGTAGATAAGGCCTCTCCATGAAACTCAACAAACTTACCAACGACTCCATGTTCTCGGAGTAACTCCGTGATGCACAGTACAAGATCTGTCGCTGTGACGCCTTCTTGTAACTTGCCGGTTAATTTCATTCCAACAACTTCAGGGATTAGCATATAAATTGGTTGCCCAAGCATGACAGCTTCAGCTTCAATTCCACCAACGCCCCACCCCAAAACTCCAAGCCCATTAATCATTGTTGTGTGTGAGTCTGTGCCAACTAAACTGTCTGGAAACAACGTCTCGCCGTCATCCCACGTCACTTTCGCAAGGAACTCCAAATTAACTTGGTGCACGATGCCGGTTGCAGGCGGAACGACTCTGAAATTATCAAAAGACCCTTGACCCCATTTTAGAAATTCATATCGTTCGTTGTTTCGCTCAAACTCTTTTTCACTATTAATCGTCAAAGCAACATTTGAGTTGAATGCATCAACTTGCACGGAGTGGTCGATAACGAGATCGCATGGAACCAGAGGATTCACTTTTGTCGCGCTCGTTTCATCCCCAGTTAATGCAACAACCGCATTTCGCATTGCCGCAAGGTCAACAACTGCAGGAACACCTGTAAAATCCTGAAGAACCACCCTTCCTGGGGTAAATGGTATTTCAACTTCTCCTACTTGAGTTGCGTCATAAGAAGCAAGTGCTTGTACATCTTCGCTTGTGACGATTCCCTTCCCACAATGTCTTAAGCATGATTCAAGTAGGACTCGAATAGAGTAAGGAATTGAGTCCGCACAATCGAGTCGATAGATGGTGCGTTCTCCCAATGGTGTCTGAATTGTTTCACTTCCGCTTGCTTGTGATGTAATCATAGAAGCGTATTTTAGCAGATTTCAAATCAACTGAAATCGCCACGGTTTTCATTCAATCGCATTGCGGCTTTTGGCCCACGAACAGTATGATTATCCTCAACCGATCGCATGAGAAAAACACCGCCTGCAATCACACAGTTGTCGCCAATATGAGTATCTCCCCCGAGGATCGTTGCTCCTGCGTAAACAGTCACATGGTTGCCTAACGTTGGGTGGCGCTTCGTCCCACGTTTCAAATCCCCCTTCTCATCTTTCTCAAAACTTTTTGCTCCAAGCGTGACGCCTTGATACACCTTGCAGTTGTCACCTATAATTGTTGTTTCACCAATGACCACTCCTGTTCCGTGATCGATAAAAAATGATTTTCCGATCGTCGCTCCAGGGTGGATGTCAATCCCTGTAAGTTTATGTGCATGTTCTGCAATGATTCTTGGGATGAGTGGGACATTGTGCATGTACAATTCGTGTGCAATTCTATGCATCCATAACGCAAGGATTCCCGGATAACAAAAAATTGTTTCATCAGTATGGTGCGCAGCAGGGTCGCCATCGTACGCTGCCTGTACGTCAAGTGAAAGCGCTTGGCGAATGTTTGGTAACCCACCCAAGAAAGTATCAACAATTTCTCTGGCTCGCTGATCACAATCTGGACAATGTTCACCGAATGCAATTGGTTCGGTGGCTTTCGCATACCGAAGTGCACCTGCAATTTGATGGAACAATGGACCAGCAATTCCTGCAATCAACTTCCGAGCATGCTCAGTCAACCCTTCGTTATCAATTTCCCTTGGGCCGTCAAAACCAGGAAACAATAACCATTGAAGTCGCTCTAAAACTCCAATGACTTCTCGTCTGCTAGGCAAATACTCTGTAGTGAGATGGCGAGTTCTCTGGTCTTCTTGGATTGAGTTCGCAACTTCAACTGCTAAAACATCGAGTCGCTCCCCTGAGAGAGGCGACTCGATGGATGGTTGATCATGAGGTATTTCTGGTGCCATTGCACCTATGGTAACTCATGTTACGGACAGGTAGTGCCCCATGCACTAATGATTTCAAGAAGGTCGGTAACGTCGACAACACAGTCGCCATTGACATCTGCTGGTATCCCATTTCCATCACCGCCGTCACCAAATTGAATTGAGAGCATTCCCAATTCTTCACCCCAACGATTAACCCAAATCAGGTGGTCACCTACGGGAAGAATAACGTTTGTTTCAACACCACTTTCTGGCAACGTCAGAGTATCGCATTCAACGTTCGCAATGACAGTCATTGGGACTTCTACTTCCTTATTTACTGAGAGAAACATTGTTGAATTTCCATATTGTACTGAGCGCATGACAATCGTATCTCCTATAGAAGATAACGTGCCACCACCACCAGAGATTGATTTGATTGTGAGCACTTCTTTGTTATCAGAACCCTCTGCCCAAGACAAATTAAAATCAAAGTGGTCTCCAGAGAATGTGCTATTGCCTTGGAACATATATCTTTTGCCCGATTCTAAAGTATATGTGCCTGTAACAAGTGGTGAAGAAGTTTCAGTTTGAGGATCGTACAAAGAAAGAGTTGCATTACCCTCTGTTAAAGCAGTAACTTCGACCAATTCATCCACTGTACCAATCTCGACTCCAAAAACAAATGAACTCGCTGTAAATCCTGAGACCCACATGTTCGATGTGCCTTTAATGAGTGAATAGTTGTAGCCACAATTAGAGATGTCAACTATTCCCACTTCCAAATTGCCCTGAGTGGCAGGATTGTCTATATAAATCACTCCTGTCATGCCCATCTTGCAGTGTGGATCGCAAAAGAATGGAATTTCGCTTGGCAGATCCTCAGTTATCGTAAACTCGTAGTAGTCTCCTGGGCTATTGAGTTCTGCGTTAAAGTAAAGCCCATCGTATGTGCAACTAGAACCAGAAGTAATGGTGTGTGGGTACCCACTTCCATATTCAAAACGAATCACATCTCCGGGTACAACATTTGCCTCAGATGGCGACCACGAAGTTGAGTTCGCAGTCACGATAAATGTGTCAGCAAATGAAGACGTAGTAAACGCCATAACAGTAAGTGAAAAAATAGTTTTAATCATCGTATCTCTCTCCTCGATTTAGACATGTTTACTATAAAGCGAGAACACCTAAAGACCTAATAAAAAAAAGGTTTTTATTTCTTTTTTCCGCAACAACTTGCGATGTTATAGAGCAGTGCTATTCCACCGCCAGCAATGATGCCATCAGTTGCTGCGTAAAAGCACCCTATGACCAAGTCACCAGCGGTTCCGGTCGCTTTGTAGCCAGGATATACAGAGGCCATTAATTCCAAAAAAAGGCTGCCATAGCCCTCAACGAGCATATTCAGTACACCCGCCGCACCTAGCGCTATTGCGAACCCTACCCCACCTGCGATTGCTGCTGCTGCGATATTAAATTTCATTGTAACCTCCATCATTAAACACTCTGTGTGTGACAGTCACGGAACGGACAGGGAGGGATTCGAACCCTCGATACACCGAAGTGTATACTAGTTTTCGAGACTAGCGCATTCAACCGCTCTGCCACCTGTCCACGGTCAACCATTCTAGCAAGAAGGTATTTGCAATGCGGATGCAAGCCCCTTTGTATCATCCGTCCCAATTCGAAACTTCCTTCCCGAACGAAGTTGTATTTGTACTGCATCGAAACCTGACACGTTGTACAACCATCCATACGGTGTAAGCCTAATCCCCCACCCATAGATCCATGAATTTTTCACCATTTCAACTGATTCGATGTCATGCAACAAATACGATTTCTTCCAAAATTTTGGACCGAACCAGTGCATCAATTCATCGTCAGTCACTTCAACTGTGAGTGAACCGAAGAGCCATAGTAATATGACCATCACGAGTACTACGCCATACAAGGAATAGGAGACCGGTGAAACCCAACCATTGCTTCCAGAAATAAACAGACAGAGCGCAATTGTCAATCCCATCACCCATTTGATGAGTGTGCCGTTTTGAGTGTGTTTGTATTTCAAGGGTCTGGTACACATTGAAACAATACTATTGTATTTTTGCAATGTGTACCAGACCCCGTAGCAGACCTCATAAAAAAACCGGCTCGCCAAAGGGTGAGCCGGTTCGTTGAATCAAAGATTCAGAACTGGATTAGGACCAGTTTGCAATGATGAGCAGAATATCAAGGATACTTGCTTGACCATCACCATTTTGGTCACCAGCACATCCATCACATGGACCCCAGTCTGCAATCACGACAAGGATGTCGAGAATGTTGACGAGTCCATCACCATTTGCATCACCAGGAGTAGGAGGATTGATAATGATGACATCATCTTCACCAATAATCGTACCTTGGTTATCAACTTCAGAAGCATAGATGATGTATCCATTTGTATCTAACATTGCACCTGGAGCAACGTAGAGATTCTCAGTATAAATCACTTCAGCAAGCATGTCGTCGCAATCGTTCTCACGATTATCAACAAGCACAACTTGTGCACCGCTTGCGATTTCTACTGAACCGATTGGATACGTGCAACCAAACGCTGGGTCTAATGCATCTTCGGTCGAACCGTAGTCACCACTCATCACTTCAACAAACTGATCACCTGAATGACCATTGAGTTTGAGTGTTGCTTGGTTCATCACGAACATCGCACTGTCATTGATAGCTGCATCAAAGTTGCCGCCGACAGAAATTCGCCAGTTTGGATGTGGCATTAAGATGCTTGCATTTTCACCGGCAGTGTAATTTCCAATTACTTTCATGCCATCGCCAGGTTCTGGGCCTTCTCCGCCACGCACACCTGGCCCGCCATCAACCTCACCAAGAATGGTGCCGTTGTTGGTGAGATTACCTAGGACATAGAGAACACCGCGGTGGATTGCAATTAAACCATCATTAGTCAAATCATTACTGACTAATAAGTCATCGGTTGCACGAACTGTACCACGATTTTCCAAATCTCCATATATATCCACTGTACCAGTAAGAGTCCCATCTACTGTCAACTCATTGGCATAAATCGTTGATCCTTCAGCACATGTCCAACTTCCATCGCCTGCCAAATCTCCGGAGGTGCCCAGTTCACTGCTCATTCGAAGGCTGACATCATGCAGATGCGCATGTGGCCCCGAGTGAATTTCAAGAGCAGACTCTCTATACACAGTCGTTAAACCATCAACATGAAGATGTTCTTCAGTTGAAACTGTTGCGGTACCTGATGTGCCCGATCGTAAATCATTTAGATGCGATTCCGGATTCACATTAAGGTTAGCGCCTGAATGCATATAGAAGGAAGTGCCATCCGTAATACCAATACGAACATCAATATCAATCGATTTACCATAGTAATCAATATCAACATTGGCATTTATATGATCTGCAGTAACCCAAATAATGTCATTATCATTTGAATCGTGGATGGCATCATCGATCCAGCTATAGCCAGTTCCTTGAGTCGTGTTGTATGCAACTAAACCTTCACATGCATCTGGAACACCATTGCCATCCCAGTCTTGAAGATCTTCACATTCGTCTGGAATACCATTGTCATTACAATCACCAAACTCTTCGCACTCATCAGGAATGCCGTTGCCATTACAGTCATCAAACTTTTCACATTCGTCAATAACTCCGTTGTCGTTACAGTCAACGGTACCGTCACCGCCAGCAAGATCGCATTCGTCTGGAACGCTATTGCCATTGCAGTCATCTGATGTGCCGTTTGCAATATCATCTTCATCTGCTACACCGTTGTTATTACAATCGGTGAATTCGCATTCATCTGGAACACCATTTGCGTTGTCATCATTGCTTGTGCCATTTGCAATATCACAACCATCATCAACACCATTGTTATTACAGTCAATTATTGTTGGATATGCGAATTCGATTGTCGCAGTTTGCTGCCAAGTATTTCCAACCTCATCTTTGCCCTGGAACAATGCACCTAAAAATACCATCGCATCGTTGTCGGGATCCATCACTGTTAGTCGTGCAACAAGAACACCATTGCGATCTTCGCAGTTCTGATTGGTAAACACCATGTATTCGCCTTGATCATCATCAGGGGTCACAAACCATGTGCCGTTATCGGTATAGACATCTCCGCCTGCTTCGAAACCAGACCAATCGATACCAATATCAAGCAAGTTATTGTTTGAGTACGGATTCCCTGTTTGATCCATTGCACCGATGGTCACCCAACTGTCATACTGCAAACTTGGGAACGCTGAATACAAGGCGGGGTTGATTGCTGTTGAAGTATTTCCACCAACAAGGTTTTGGTAAAAATATCCACCACCAGAGATTGCAAGTCTCTTGTCTAACTTGCCATCACCAGCAACTGCATCTAAGCGCGAGCCTTCATCAAGTACAGCGTAAATTTCAACAGTCCAGTTGTTGTCGCCAGCAACAGCATTGTTGGCAACAACACGATAATCAAGTCCTTGCAAATCAGCTATTACGACAGAGCCACAAACTAGCGAACTTACGAGTCCAAGTCCTAACAATGAATGAGATTTCATTCTCTTCTCTCCTCTTGTCCCCTCAAAAATGCGGTGTATACCACCAACTGCACCATGCGGTTGGCGTCGTTTCTAAACTAACCCCACTAATGTAATAGTTTTACCGCCCCCAAGTCCAATAAAAACCTGTGTAATTTATGACAAAACTGATTTTTTTAAAAAAACAGCGTTTTTAGCGTTTTACAGGGAAAGCCCTATCTTTTTTGTACATTGATTCTAGTCCGGGCATTAGAACAGACAGCCCCGCAACCTTTCGGTTGCGGGGCTGAAAAAGTGAAGAACAATTAGAAAAGGCCTCGTCCTTTCGGACGAGGCCTTCAAAAAGTTG
>CAZVVI010000039.1:0-10607 GCA_964630505.1 uncultured Isosphaeraceae bacterium
GATGCAGAATGAATCATGCGGAGCGCCGCGAAATGGAATCTGTTTTGCAAGAGCGGGGAATGAAAGAATCTTCACAGTCACCCGATCTTGAAATTGTGCATACCTGCAGCGTGACGGGCCAAGCAGCAGCGAAATCACGAAATGCAATACGACGTGCGAAACGAAATGGAAAGCACGTGTTTGTCACAGGTTGTTTCACAGGAACTGATCTAGAAGTCGCAAAAGAACTAGGCGATACAGTCGTCACACAAGCAGGCGAACTGCCAATGCTTGAACGATTTGCCATTGAAGTGGACAACTGGCTCGAACTTCCGCAACAACAAGTTGAAACAAAAACAACTTCACTACCAATTGCAACTTTACCCCTATTTCGGGGGGAACATACTCGGGCTGAACTTCGCATTCAAGATGGGTGCGACGCGCATTGCACGTTCTGCATCATTCCAAAAATCAGAACGACCCTCCGTTCAAAAACAATTGAAGATTGTGTTGCTGAAGCTACCCGCCTAGTTGAACTTGGTCACAAAGAAATAGTGTTAACGGGTGTATTCATCGGCGCGTTTGGACATGAAACTGCCTTACGGAGGAAACAGCAACATGCAGACGCAGAGTATTTAGCCGATTTACTCGACACGCTTGCACAAATCGAAGGGCTTCAGCGATTACGATTAAGTTCAATGGAACCTGGAGACGTTACACCAGTATTGCTCGATGCGATGCATGCGAACGAGAATATCGTTCCCCACTTGCATTTACCATTGCAATCGGGAAGTGATGCCGTGCTTCGCAAAATGAATCGTCAGTACACCATTGCGCAGTACAAAGAGATGCTTTCCATGGTGAATGAACGATTAACTATTGACGGGATTCCCCCTGCAATAACTACTGATATCATTTGCGGTTTCCCTACCGAAACAGAAGAAGATTTTAAAGAAACGTTAGCAGTTGCTAAAGAATCAAAGTACTTGCACATGCATGTATTTCCTTACTCAATACGAACTGGTACCGCCTCGGCTCGTTGGAGCCAACTCCCCCCAGAAATTGTTCAAGCACGCGTTCAATCATTACTCTCGCTTGACGAAGAACTTTCATTTGCTTACAGAAAACAACTTCTCGGCAAGAAGGTACGAGTACTACTAGAACAACCTACAGAAGATTGTGTCATGAAGGGGCGCTGTGACCATTACGTAGAAATTTCACTGCAGTCAACTGAACAAATCGGATCCATTGTGGAAGCAAAAGTGACGCAAGTTCAAGCAGGTAAAACGGTTGCACAGCCCACGCTCCAGATTCTCTAAATTAACACCAAAAACTCAACCAAATTTCGTAGAGCAAGACTCACCAATCCTTCGATAAACCTACGTGGCGAGATGGATTTCCCTTGTGTTTGTGATTTGCTTCACAACACCGTTGTGTGTTGCTGAGATCTGGCAATGGACAGACGGTGATGGGGATGGCTCGCTTTGGCTTTCGGATTCCATTGCCCAGCCATCTACTGACTTGAGTGGTCAGATACTTTGGTGGGCAGATTTACCATACGCTAATTTGCATCATGCAAACCTTACCAACACTGATTTTTCATTTGCAAATTTATACGGAGTGAACTTCAAAATTGCAAATTTATCTTTTGCAAATCTAACGAATGCAGATTTAGAGGAGAGCATTCTGGCGTATGCTAGTTTCTTTGGCGCAAACTTAGATTCAGCAAACATTGCAGAAGCGAACATGTTCTATGCTGATTTTTCAAACGCAGATTTATCAAATTTAGAAAATTGGGAGTCGGCATTTTGGTTAGCGGCAAGATACAACGCGAACACTATTTTTCCAGATGGTATGAATCCGAATGATTATGCAATGATTGAACTTGAAGTGCCTGCACCTTCGTCTACTCTGTTATTGACTGTACTAGTATTGGCCGTTCGTAGAAACCGAAGTTGACTAGTAGTGGGCTTTGTTTGGTAACGAACGATATTCTTCCCAAAGCGGCAACATCTCTTCGCGTAACATCGAAATCCCCTGAACTGGGCGATCTTCAATTGAATCATTCATGGCTTCATACATTGAAACATCATCAAAACCACCAAAGTCTTTGGCATCTTGAATTGTTGATGCATAATAAATGTGCTCAACTCGTGCCCACCAGCACGCTCCGTAGCACATCGGGCAAGGTTCGCCTGTTGAGTACACAGTACATCCCGTCAAATCGTGAGTGCCAAGTTGTTTGCATGCATTACGTATTGCGTTCATTTCTGCGTGGCATGTTGGGTCGCTCTCCGACAACACAGTGTTGGCACCCTCTCCAACGATTTCGCCGTCTTTCACAATGACGCATCCAAATGGACCTCCCGCTTTATTTTCTAGAGCGGTTTTTCGAGCAAGTTCAATCGCCTTTCTCATGAACTGTTCATGGGTACACATGATGTCAGTGTAGCACTTATGATGCCTTGCAATGAAATACATGCACATTCTTTTCTTTTCGCTGTGTTGCTGTGGTTGTTCGATGGAGCGCATTCCTGCAGCGAATGCAACTGTGCCCGTCGCACATCAGTATGACTTCCCAACATGTGAATTTCACTCATTCCCAGTGGACAACATCTCGCTACTTCCGAATATTCGGCTCATCGATTGTAAAGTCGCACACGACCTTGCACCAGAAGAAGTGGAGTTTGAATTCACGCACAAGGGTGGCGAACTTTTCGGTAAGCAGACTGGAAAGCGTATCGAAGAAGTGAATCTAGAAACAAACGAATATGGCGTAAACTATTTTTTGAATTACGCACCCATTCGAGGTGTTCAAGAATCACTCGGCCGTTGGTGTTGTTGGGTTGAAGGGAAACCGATAGAAATTGTAGATTTGAAAGAAAACGAAGATAGTACGGGCAACATGACTTTGTTCATTCCACATCCGATTCCAACTAGAAAAGAACTCTTGCCAAATGAACTTCATGAAGTCCATATTCAGTCCGACGGCGGTATGGTCTACCGAGCATCGTGGAACATTGGGCAATCACCTCGAGGTCTAGCCATCATTCTTTGCGGCCTAGGCGGTATGCAATATTCTTCTACAAAACTCGGCAGAGCACTCCTTAAGGATGATTGGGCCGTTGCGTATTTGTATACCGTGCTGAACATCCCCGAGTACAGCATGGAAGTACAACTGAACGGGAATGATCCAACCACTAGTGCCCTCGATATTTTTGAGTCTAAGTATTGCGAAGTAATCAATGCGACTAAAGCTGTTCTTGCTCGTATGGAATCGCAACTGCCATCTCTTCAACACGCACCTCTTGCACTCATTGGAATCAGTGCAGGTGCATTAAACGCCCCTGCTGTCTACAACGAACTACAAGAAGAAATTGACGCGGTCGTTCTTATCGCGGGTGGTGCAAATATGTTCAACATCGTGCAAGACGGTGCGTTTACCAATTGGAAATTCGTTGGCGAGAACGATAAACGGTTCTCGAAATACGAACTCGAAAAGATGAACGAAACATACTTGCAAACACCTTCACGTGATCCATATTTTCTTGCTCCTCTACTACCAAAAGACAACACGCTTATCATCCACGCTAAATGGGATACGGTTGTGCCTTCTGAAAATGGCGACTTGCTGTACGAGCGAGCGGGAAAGCCAGAACGCTGGGTCTATCCAAGTGGGCACCTTGGTTTGTTTGCCACGTTTGGGTGGCACTCCGACGATATTGCTGATTGGCTACAAACCAAACTAGAAAATTAGTTTTGCTCTACGAATAACCTAGTTTATTCGGTACGATAATCATAGCAATGTCTTCGACACTTTCAAAACATCCAACTGATGACCTTACAACGCACTTACGTAAGTTAGGAATCGAGTTGCCAGATAGTGCAACATTACAGCATGTCTACGAAGAGTTGTCGAAACTATCAAATGCAGCAACAGTAAATGCACCTGCACATCAAATAGAACCAACAGAACTACTCCATGAAGCGTGGATTCGAATAACAAAAGCAGACAATTCGAATTGGGTTGACCGAAAACATTTTTATCGCACTGCTGCTCGCATCATGCGCTTTGTGCTTATTGATTTTGGGCGAAAACAGAACGCATTAAAACGAGGTGGCAAACTCCGACCCATTTCACTCCAAGACAAAGACACCGTTTTCTTTCACGATGGACGGTCGAATTGGCTCGATCTTGCTGAGGCCATTGAACGGCTCGATAGTATTGCACCACGTGCCGCGCAAGTTGTTGAACTTCGATTTCTTGCTGGACTCCCAGAAAAACAAGTTGCAACAATGCTCGATGTGAGCGAACGCACAGTTCGAAACGACTGGTCATTTGCAAAGGCGTGGCTACAACGAGAATTGTCCTGATGAGTGACAATCAAGTTTTAGAATACGAGTTGTTTTGGCAATGCTGCGAATTGCCAAAAGAAGAGTGGGAATCTTGGCTTGATACCAACTGCGATGATGCAAAGACAAGACAAAATGTTCTTATTTTGTTGCACCTTGCGTACGCAAATCCAGACGATGAATCCATTGGCCCAGTCAAACGAGGTGACATGCTCAAACTGCTTGGGCAAAGTACGACATTCCCAGAAATACCAAATCACATTGGTCCTTTTGAAATTGAATCCAAAATTGGCAAAGGCGCATCAAGTAATGTCTATAAAGCCCTGCAACAATCGCCTCAGCGAACAGTCGCTTTGAAATGTTTGTTTGGGTGGTCGAGAGAATCAGACGCTGTATCTAGGTTCATTCGAGAAACAAAAATACTCGCAAGGGTCTCGCATCAAAATATTGCGGACATCTACCTCGCAGGCGCTTCAGAAGTGCACGGCACCATTGTTCCTTGGATTGCGATGGAGCATATTGATGGCACTGACATCATCAGTTACGCAAAAGCAAAACATCTTGAAGGTAATGATTGCATAAGGTTGATCATTCAAGTGTGCAATGCAATGCAACATGCACATGAGCAAGGGATCATTCACCGTGATATCAAACCAAGCAATGTACTTGTTCATACACCAAACAAAAATCAACCTGAAGTAAAAATTCTCGATTTTGGTATTGCCCGCCTCATCGCAACAGAGCATGGAGAAGAAGAAACGCTTGTTACTCAGCAAGGCACGCTCATTGGAACGGTTGGATATCTCGCGCCTGAACTTCTTCAAAGTGACATAATCAATGCAAACGCTTCTACTGATGTGTACGCAATAGGCGTACTTGCGTACAAACTTCTTGGTGGCAAATCGCCCGATGGCATCGAAAACATGGCACTGAGCCAGGCAGTGCATACACTGGAAACTTCAAAACGACCTAAACTTTCAAAGTTAAATGCAACCGTGAACTCTGATCTTGAACTCGTCATCAGTAGCGCCATCTCAAAAGACCCAACAATTCGGTACAAAACTGTAAGCGATTTCGCAAGCGATCTTCAACAGTGTATTGCAAACAAACCCATCTCAGTACGAAAGCCAACTGTTCTATATCGAGCAATGCGTTTTGCAAAACGAAAACCACTCGTCGCTGCATTATTCTCAGTCACAATTCTGCTTTTGGCAATTTCATCGGGTTTGTTTGTGAATTCATATTTCCAAACACAAGCATACACCGCTTCTCTGTTACAACAAACGAAGCAAACGCTGTTTGAAAAGTACCGTTCAGATATTCAATCAGCTGGCTTAGCGCAAACTGTAGGTAATTTAGAAGAATCACAGCATGCATTGAATTCGGCTCCTAGTGAATACAGAAGTTGGGAATGGAATTATTTAGATCATCAGTTACACCGAGGTGCAACCCTAATCGAGCCATTGCATGCACAAAAAAGCACTGAGATAAGCATGTGTACCACGCAACATGGACTCTCAATTGCATGGCTTACGGAATCTAAAACGACAATTGCTTCGTTTAAAGAAAACCAAACCTCAAAAACCATCGATACGCCAAATGCTCACTCGATTTCACTAGGCAACAACAGCAATACCCTTGCTTGGATTGACGACTCTTCTATTCTTCACGTCACAGATGTACCAACACAAGAAACTGTAACTGTTGGACCCATCGCATTTGATTCTTTTGTGTATGTTTTGCCAAGCGACACAAAAGCCCTTTTCAATAATGAAGACGGTAAACTAACTTCAGTACAACTGATTGATGGAACACAACACAAAACCGAATTGCACATCGAAAATCCAAAATATATTTTTGCAAACTTAGATTCAAACTTTGTTGTTTCAAATGAATTTCTTTCGTATGAATTCGATGCCACAAATGAAACTGACTGGGAGCAGTGGATTTCAAACTCGACAAATTATGCAAACTCCATCTCCCCCACCGGCGACCGTTTTGTTGTCGCGACTGAAGATAAAACCATACAACTCGTGTCTGAAAACACGTATGCGCCAAGTGAACCCATTTTGTGGGATTGCATGAGTACATACGGGTCAACTGCCAGTGGCCATGCTACCGATGCCATGCCTGATTGTTGACCGCTGTTTTGCAATGCAAGTGCTTGAGATGAGTTCATTTCTCCTGAAATTGGACCGAAGGAAAAATCGGCACCGTCAGTGCAGTAGTTTGTATAAAACTTAATTTCTGCAGAATGAATTTCAGCACCTTGGAACTCGCTTAAATCCCAACGCCAAACGCCAGCAAGATCACTGCTCACACAACCAAACGGGTTGGTGTTGCAAGAGCCTGTCCAAAATTGCTCATCTGAAGAATTGAAATAAGTATTAAACCCACAACAGTAAAAACTATGTGTAAGTTTGCCTGCTTGAGCGGGTGCTAATGTCGTCGTATCTGCAGTAGCAAGGGCCGAACCAATTGCTAAAACAAAACCTGTGAAAAGTATGTGATTCCTCATATCCATTACTCCTTTTGTTTTTTCTCTACTTAATAGTTTCGCATATTTCAGGTGCTAGATACCTGTGAATTTCAAAAAAAAAAAAATGGAAGGTTTTTAAGTGAAAACCCGAATTAACCCTGTTTTCGAGGTCCATACCAGAGATTTTTACGTTTTTTGATATTGCGTACGCCTGGAATCGATACGAGAAACAGCGTAGAAAGAATTTCCCACGCTGAATGCGTTCTGAACTTTCTACCTGAAGTAACAACACGACTCTTGAGTGTTTTAAACTTTCCATGCTTATGTAAACTTTTTGAAAAGTGAACTTCTTCAGCAGCGAAAAACTTAGGGTTAAATCCACCTGACTTTTCAAACGCTTCTTTTGTGCAAAACAAATATGCGCCTGCTGATACTCTCCCTACGATAAACATCCACTCTAAAACTTTCCCAAGCACGACTGCAAGCAATGGAATTTTCCCATCAAATCTAGGGAAACTTCCACCCGCAACATAATTTCGTTGAATCGCATCGACGGTTTCATAAACAACCTCTTGAAAAACAATCGTGTCAGCATCTACAAAGATAAATACTTCACCCGTTGCAAGTGCTGCCCCATCATTTCGTGTTGGACCAATTTGCCTGTTGTTACACGTTACAACGATTGCGCCATGTTCTTTTGCAATTTCGGGGGTTCGATCATCTGACGCATCATCTGCAACAATAATTTCAAAATCGAACTCTTTTGCCGATGTTTGAATTGACTGAATTGTTGCGCCAATTAACACCTCTTCGTTCCACGCTGGAATGATGAATGAAAGTTTCATTTGCTCACTGCAAAAGATGAGGCTGTCACTGGTTTCAAAACACCACCGAGTAATCCCATTTTCACTTGGAGCGAAGCGCCACCCGACTTGTTGAACCACTGAACTTGGAATTTGTGCAAGCCTTTTGCAAGAGGCGCAGAGCCCCTCTTTTCTTGAGTTCCATGCAGGCCATCATTATCTATGACCACTCTATTGTTGATTAGGAGCTTAGAACCATCATCGCTTGTTAATGCAAACTCATACATTGCATCTTCATCAATATTCAAAAATCCCTCAAATGTCCATGCAACAAACTCCTGTTCTGGAGCTTCAAGAATTGAATCTACTTGCGATTGGGAAACAGGTGTCAGTGTTGAAAATTCTGGAAGTTCGTCCCATCTGCCTTCATATGTTTTAAGAACCAAGCCACCTAAGTAATTCGCAAGTACACTTGGTTGCCAAGGTGCAACTTTTGTAAACGTAGAAGTAACAACTGTGCTTACTGCTTTTATTCCATCAAAACTCTGCGCATGAATTGTTGTTGTCTCGTCCAAAACAATCGGCGATGAATAGGTCATTAGATTCCGGTTGTTATTCAGCCAATATCGAATGTTCAATTCATCAGACCCAACGCTAAGCGTAACTTCGAGGGAAGTCACAAAATCATCCGCAGGGGCTGACATACGTGGCTCTTCATAGACCACCGGCTTACCTTGCACCTCGATAGCAACCACTCCAATATGGTCATTTGGCATTTTGCTCGGAACATTCACAATAACCTCGCCATCTCCCTTTGTAAACGTCGCATGATTTCCGCCTAATACCTTTGCACTTTTCACTTTTCCGGCAAGCCCTGGGATTATCAACTTGCCATCATCTGGCCAATCAAAAACATGCAAATATATTGTTGTCGAGCCATCATGAAACTTTTGTGTTGCTCGGCCCCACGAAAGTTCGCTAAATGGACTCCCAACAGTTCCATGAATCGCTTCTCCATTAACATCCATCCAATCTCCAATTTCGGATAATCGTTGAATAGACTCTTGAGGGAATGTACCGTCAGGTTTTGGCCCAACATTTAGTAAAAAGTTCCCGCTCTTAGATGCGATATCTGACAACTTGCGAAGTAAGTCTGTTGTAGATTTAAAATTCTCGTCATGAATGTTGTATCCCCAACGATCATTCATTGTCATACACGTTTCCCAGTCGATGCCTTTGTCAACTGCGTCTGGAATTTCTTGCTCGGGCGTCATGTAATCTCCACCATACCCTCCAGCATACCCATCCATACCAGTTAAGCCAGACATCCCCCCGCGAGCGCCTAGACGGTTGTTCACAATAACTTCTGGTTGCAGTGAAGTGCATAATTCATACAACTCCTTGCCATAAGCTCCTCGCCAAGTCGACTCCCACTCTCCATCAAACCACATAATTCCGATTGGTCCGTAGTTCGTTAATAATTCGGTGACTTGTGCATGCAAATATTTTCTAAATCGTTGCATGTCAGCGCCTTCACTTGAACGATCTTTCTCCCAACCTCTTCTTGGTACATAATCAGGATGGTGCCAATCCATGATGGAGTGATACCAACACATTTTGATATCGTGCTTAGGTGCTGCCTCTGCAAGTTCTTCCATGATGTCACGCTTGAAGGGCGTTGACATAATGTCGAAATCGGTTTCTTCTGATTCAAACAAGCAGAATCCATCGTGGTGTTTACTTGTGATCACGATGTAGCCCATGCCAGCGTCGTTTGCCATTGCACACCATGCATCCGCATCAAAGTTCACAGGATTAAACTCTTGTACGAATTGGTCATATGTTTTGATTGGAATCTGTGCTGATGTTCGTATCCACTCGGCATGCCAAGTCTCATCTTCCCATGTGCCTGCAGGAATCGCATACAAGCCCCAATGAATAAACATCCCAAAACGAGCATCTCGCCACCAATCGAGTTTTGGGTTTTGTTCTTGAAGCATCGAACAGGCGAGCACCGTCGACATTGCTAATTCAATCATTCAAGCATAGTAAAACAATAATCGATGCTATTATTGGACAAAGCCAATATTTTCTGTAAAACTAGGCAAGACTCTTGCCCGTAGTGCCGTTAGAGGTATACTGAATAATCGCAATGTACAGCAGACAGAGCATTTTTACGAACATCATTGCAGTGGTTTTGGTCTTGACTATGCCACTGTGTTGTTGCATAGTCAAATCGGCAACAGGTGCTTCTGATTCTTGCTGCTCAGTTTCAGTTCAAGAAGAAGTGTCATCTTCGTGTTGCCAGCAAGTGCAGCAATCTTGTTGCCAAAAAATGACTCAAGGCGAAGATGAAGATTCTGATTCAGCACCATGCGATGGCGATTGTGGCTGCACTGTAAAGGGCACAGTCTATGTGCAAGATTGGTCACCACCGGTCGATCTCTTTGGCGTAGATACACCAGCCCCCTTCTTTGTTGACAATGCCAACCTTGCTATAGAGCAAAATGCGATTTCATTCGCACATGGCCCACCAAAGTACGACCCACATATTCTAGGATTCAGCAGCGCTCCACCGATCCGTGGCACGCTCATCCTCGAAGTCTAACATTTTGACATTTCGTATTCTTCTTGTTTTGTAAACAAGTGTTTTGTCATTATGTAAGGACTTTTTACATGGTATCTTTCAATCGCAGGAATTACAAAAATCCCCTGCTTAAAACAATTCAATGGTCATGTGCTCTTCTGCTCACAGGTTGTGCAGCTTCGATTGATGCCACCAAAGATGTGCAATCGGCACATGCACTCGCACGCGTGCATCTTCCTGTCACTGTTGACTCCACCCTCATGTGGAATGCTAGTGAGCCACTGACGATCGACGCTGCAATTGCATATGCTGTTGCTCATGATGCGCTATTGCATCGTGATTTGGCCATCATTGTGCAACGCAGAGCGGAAATCGCCCAAGCAGAATTGCCTGCGAACCCGACTAT
>CAZVVI010000040.1:0-9513 GCA_964630505.1 uncultured Isosphaeraceae bacterium
GTACTTTTACTGTTTTTGCCCTGTACCCTATTCCGCTCAAAACACCCCCCTGCGCGCACACGCTGCACCGGATTTTGCACCGCTTTTTTATGGTGCTCATCTGTGACTTGTAAGTAATGCTTATGTGCAACAGCCATGCTGTTTCCTATCCAAGCAGTCACCACCTGTATAGGGAATTCGTTCGCTAATTCTGTCTCTCTTGTTGAGCGTAGGTTCTGCCAGAGTTTAGGCCATGGAGACAAACCAGCCTGTTTAATTATTTTGGTGAGACGTGTACGCAAGTTACATGTTTTATCCCTGTACCTTGCGATACAGTGAATCTGCCCCTCACCTGCCTGAACAAATGCATCCATGAATAACTGCTTCAGTTCTGGAAACATTGGCACGACTCTGCAATGCCCACCTTCATGATGCTCGGTCTTTGAACTACTTACTGTGAATCGCTCGTTTGCCCAATCGATATCTGACCATTTCAACGCAAGAACTTCTGAGGGCACGCGTAGACCGCCATAGCGTGCAAGTGCAAAGAGCAAACGCCATTCAGCATCTGGGCAAGCCTCTAGGACTCTCTGGGACTCTTTCTCTGTAATGAAGTACATGCGACTCGTATTGGCTGTTGCTACTGAGACTAAATTAGAGAATGGATTCTCAGTAATAAGTCGTTTTCGAATTGCTGCATTAAAGAATTGCTTTGCAATGCCACAGCTCTTGCGAACTGTGTTTTCAGCAAGCCCCCTTTCAAGCAAGGCAAGCCTCCATAGATCCGCATCGCCAGGAGTGATGTCTCTTAATCTTTTGTCACTTCCAAAAAATTGAACAAGATGCTGTCTCGCACGCACATACACAAGGCGAGTCGATCCCTTGACATCTGTTCTTTCTTTAATGTATGCGTCAATGTAGTTCGCAAGAGAGGTACGGCATCGACCTTCAACTAAACCAACTGCAGCAAACTTGTCATACATGTCATCACCTAATTCTGAGAGCCATTCTGATGTCTCTCTCTTAGGCGTAGAGCCAGTCAATTTTGATGATAGTAAGTCTTCGACCTTATGCTTCACTGCCTCTGCTTGACGCAGTGATGTCTTTCCTAGTCGTATTGAGTATCGCTTCCCATCAATCGAAGTGAATTGAATTGTTTTGCGACCATTAGTTGATTTGGTGATGCTTGCCATCTTGACTCTCCATTTTTTGAATTTGAATGCCTGCTTTCTCAAGTTCATCTTCATCACAAACAGGTCCGCAATATAAATACTCACTTGCTTTTGATAAGACACCTTTAGAAATTAGTTTCAGGACACCAGTAGCCACCAGCATGTTTAACCATTTATTTGCACTGTTTCTGTTTGTTCCAAACAATTTAGCAACCGTTCTACATCCTAGAAAAAAAGTATCTTTCCCTGATTGCAACTGTAACACATAACATAACTTAATCAAAAGGAGCTCCTCTGGACCATTTTCATGTTCTTCATCGCGCCTGATCCTATTTAACTCTGCTGCCTTTGCCAAGGAACTCTCCATATAATCAACGTCTGAAGGGGTCGTTATCTTGTTCCACCCACAGATAAACTCACTCCATACATCAATTGTTTTTTTGTCTTTTAGCAAAGAAGTAGATTGTTTAGCCCAAATGCTAGTTAACTTCCGAAGAACATCTAGCGTAGCATCTTCTAAAAAATCAAGTGATTTCAAACACCTTGCGAACTTAAACACTATCGAATGAAATTTTCCTTGATGCGTAGGGATCGCATGGCAAACTGCTTCCGCTACACGCGAAGAATTTTGTTCGGAAAACGCATTCAGTGAAACTACTGCTTCTTTTACTTCATCATATTTGCCATGGGGTTGCCTAAATAGCATGTGCACATCAACAGATGTCACTGTTCGCATATGTGCGTCGTACGCTTCTTGAATTTCATGAGAATAATGGATATCTTTTGTATCGTGTGTAGTCATATGTTTCTTTCGTCTCTTGTGTCATTTGGAATCGGATTAACAGCAATGGAGTTCATTTTCTCCCAAACTTCACGAACCGGTGCACCTGCAGTTTGCCAACGCGATAGTTCTTCAACACTCCACCGAACACATCTCCCAAGGCTGATAGGTCGAGGAATGCGCCCTTCTGAGTTGAGTTTTCTTACATGTCGCTCACTAATTGCCAGCAACTCGGCGACTTTCGATGCTGGAATTGAAATTTGATTCATATGAATCTCCTAAAAAAGGAACCACTACCCCCATTAATAACAGGCACCTTTCACTGCCTAACAATACCCTAACATGCAGTACTATACCACATTTATTGGTAAATAAATCAACTTATTGAGGGTTTCTTCAAATTAATCGCAAGCGCACCAATGTGTACAATTGTACACATTTGTATGTAACCAAAATTCGGCTAGAACATGGACAGGCATCTTCTATATAGGTAAGAGATGCGTTTTGGGGTCTCCCCCTAGCACGGTGTACTAGCGGGTACAGCAATACCATTCGATGTTATGATTAGAACCCAAGATGATAACTTCTGAACTAAATCCATTACCAGTATTGCCGAATGAATGGCTTTCTATTGAGAGCGTTGATCGCATATCAGGACCCGGATACACGCGATGGAGGGATTGGAGCAATGACTATTCTATTACTACTGCAGTCTCGTACAACTCGCACACCTCCGGATTGGAATCGCTACGTGCAAAAGTTGTCGGACTGTACCTGGGAGCAAATGATGACACTGTGCTTGGCATTTTAGTATCAAAAAGAATCAAGGGTCTGTGGACTAAACAGCAACTCATTCTATTAGACAGAATTCAGCACTGGGTGAATCTTGATACCAGTCAACTCATTCACGGCGAAGCTCTAACATTAGCACGAAGGTTGCTAAAAAATCTACACAGCCAAATAAGTAAATCAAATATCAATTCTGATTCGGGCAGGAAAGCCGAAGACCAGTACCTGCTTGGAGAATGTACTGAGCTTCATAGAGGACTTTCTCCCCTTCTCCAAGAACAACTCGTCGAAGTACTTTCCTCATTAGATTTTTCAGATGATGATGCAACCGAGAGAATAGCACTAGCTCTACAAACAGCTAACAGTCAGCTAATCTAAACCACATGACCGAATACGCAGTTATCGACACGGAAACAACTGGACTGCGCTCGACGAAGACTAATCGTATTGTTGAGGTTGCAGTTGTACGGTTAGACTCACAATTTAATGAGATTGCACGCTGGGAAACTCTTGTCAATCCAAAACGAGATATTGGACGAACAGATATACACCACATTACTGCAGGCGAGGTACTAGAAGCGCCTGAGTTTAATGCTATTGCTGGCGAACTCTGGCATCACATAGAGGGCGCTATCACAATTGGGCACAATGTTTCCTTTGATATTCGTTTTATAAAAGCAGAATTCCAAAGAGCCGGATGGGATTTAGAACCATGGAAAGGCACCTGCACAATGCAGGCTGCTGGACGACTCGGACTGCCACTTAAACTTGAGGACTGCTGTGAAGAAGTTGGAATAGACCACCCATCGGCTCATAGAGCTCTTGCAGACACCGTTGCCACTTCTAAACTCATTTCTCTGTTTGCTGATGAGTTAGATATCCGCTGGAGCGATAGGCTTGTAGATAAAAACTTAAATGACATTGAAAGAATCCATAGAGGGATGGCGCGGGAAAATATCAAACTACCAACTGGCATTGGGACTCTGTCTATCAAATACACGGCCCCTGTTTCAGATGTGGATGACCTGCTTTCCAAACCTAAGTCAATGGAGTACTTAGATGCATTAGATGGAGTGCTTGAGGATCGCAATATTGATGAAGAAGAGAAAAGAGAGCTTCAAAATCTTGCTGCTAAAGCACAATTTTCCGAGGATGAATTAGCGTCTCTACATCATGCTTATTTTTCTGCCATTCATACAGAATACCTACATGATGAGCAGATTACTGAAGATGAAGAAAGAGACCTATCTAGAATTGCACAACTTCTAGGAATTGAAGACTGGCGTTCTCTCCCAAACATCGATTCTGGTTTGTCGCTTCACGCAGAAGACTTCACTGGATGTCTTGTCTGCTTTACGGGAGATTCATCCTGTTCAAGAAAAGGCGAGAAACTATCTAAAGATAAAATGAAACGCCTAGCTGAACAACACGGACTGATTGTTAAAAGTGGTGTATCTAAAAAACTAGACTTACTAGTAGTTGCTGATCCAGACTCACAGTCAGGAAAAGCGAAACGAGCAAGAGAACTGGGCATCAGAATTGTCCGAGACAGACAGTTTTGGAGAATGATTGGCGTGCAAGTTGATTGACAATGCCGAATACGTGATTGTAATTTAGGTAGCAATGCCTGCACAGATTAGTAAATGTCGACAATTGTCCACACGCCTAGAACTTACGAATTGTTCTCATAGTTAACATAATACCAATTGACTTTGGGCTGTATTACAGAGCACTTTCTATCTCTTCGATAACTTCATTAATGTCATAGCCCGATCTAGCTTCAATAAGGCGCACTTTATGTTTTTTGCACAACCTTTTCTTTTTTGCATCTCGCCTTTGAAGTGCCTTGAAAGCTTTTTCGCCTCCAAAAAAGTCAACAGGCTTATCATGCTGTAGACCTTGATATTCAACTGCCACCTTTAGTTTCGGTATAAAAATATCTAAATGCTGCCGCTTGAGCCATTTTGGTCTTGCATGATGAATGACTTCATACATTGCAAAATACTCCCGCAATTGATAGTAGAGTGTTGTCTCAGAAACCCAACCTTCACCAACCATAGGAATACCACATTCTTCTCTTACAGTGTTTTCTGCTTCCCGAATCAACAGAGATAAGTCTTTCTTGACAGTAGCTGACCAACTAAAATTGTACAACTTCAGATTACTGAGCTTCGGATTGAACATGCTTATACATCGAACTCCTGTATATGGCTCCTCACTCACATTTTCAGATGTTTTCTGAGCGCCAGACCAAGAAATTGAAATTGATACACCACTCTCAGTTTTAAAAGTGGTGCTTGACTCGCCTGAGTCACTGGTCTTGACGCTTTTCCAGAAATCGTCTTTAGCATGCCTGACAACATCTGTTTCCCAATCAGATTCAATTGGTATCCACCGACCATGTTCATCTTTGTGATGATCACACGACCAATCATTAACCCAATCTAACAGTGAGGGATTGCCGGCCTGGCCAATGTAAATATCTAACCATTCACTAATCTGATCAGCATGTTCTCTACCCCACTTTGTCAACTTCGTTCCAGCGAGAGCCATAAGCTCTAAGGATGTAATATTAACTCCCAGCTTTAGTTTCAAACTTAAAATGCGGTCTATATATTTACCCGGCTTGCTGAGAAATGAGTATGAATCTAACGCCTGCTGAAGTTCATTCCGTATTAGCAAGCAATCTGCCATCCAGCCGATGCAAAAATCGCTGAAGATTGTTTCATGTTTGTATGCCTGGGAAAGCTTATATAACACCAAAGTCCTAGCGGGTTCTTCTGGTTTATCAAGTGCCTGGTAGGCGTAAACAAATAGGTAACTAATTTGACCATCAACATCAATTGCTTCGCCATTTTGCCAAGCAGACAACCACTTTTGAAAAAACTGCAGTTGCTCTGCACTCATCATGCCAACATTGGCAAAGTACTCTTTAAATCTTGGAACACTTGAGTTATTCATTTTCGTTTTTATTGTAACACTGCGACTTAAAATTCGGCTGGAACATGGACAAGCATCTTCTATATAGATAAGCGATTCGATTGGGGGTCTCCCCCCTATCTACTCATTCGTTTCATCTTCTCTATTACATTCAATCACAATCGTCTCTAACAAACTTGGGTTCTGACTAATCAATGCACGCAACCGTGCTCTAATCTCACCTGTACTTTGAAGTTCCTGCTTCATCTCTACAGCGACTTTAGGCTTGCCATACAACCTATCTAAGAGTTCTTTGATTGCGCTTACATTGCCACTGAGCGCCTTCTCAATCAGCACACGGATCACATCATGTAAGTCTTCTGGTGTCACTGCTGAAAGTAACGCACCACGTAGTAGAGCAACTTGTTTTGCATGTGGGTTACCAGGCCCTCCCTTGTTCCCAACAATAAAACGCCCTTGCTTGTCTCGACCGTTATTCCCGTTATCTGTCTGTTCATTCATTCTGATGCTCCCCTGCTTTTATTAATGCTTGTATTGCTAGCTTGATGTGCTCAGGCAGGTGTTGCCAATTGGCAACTAGATGTTCCAACACTTCATCTGCAACGACTGCACCGGATTTTGCACCGCTTTGTTGAATCAATTATTCCCTTTGCCACCCCCGCCCTTTTTGCCTCCTTTAGACCTTCCTTCGTTGAGCAATTTAGAAGGGTCAAACTTCGGGTTCTGGATTGGAAGTTCTGCGCCTATTTCTAGAAGATAGGTATCAAGCATGGCAAGTAGAAGTTTTGCATCTTCTGGTCGCTGCATAAATAAATTATTGCTTTCATCAATATCATTAAGCAAATCGTAAAGCTCAATTTCAGATGAATCGTAGTGCTTAATTAACTTTAGATCATTAAGCACAATAGAAGATTGAGGACCATCTTTCCCCTGGTAATGTGGAAAATGAAAATACAAACCATCTCTGGATCGCAAGACAGTATCATTAATTCCATGGATGACTGAGACAAGGCTTCCACCCTCGACTTGTTTTGGTACCTTCTCTTCAACACCTGCAATTTCAGCAAATGTGGGATAGAGGTCTGTTCCAACTATTCGAGTGTCATCCCATACGCCAGACTTTATACCGGGACCTCGAATAATGAAAGGGACACGTACACCACCTTCCCAAAGTGATCCCTTGCCTCCCCGCAACACTTCAACACTACCACCCGCACCGTTATCTGACATATAGATGACATATGTTTCAGAATCGATACCTAATGATTCTAGAGAATCTAGCAACATGCCTACACCTGTATCGAGATTCTCGGCAAGCGCAGCACGCCCTATTTGCTTCGCTGAACGAATGCCCATTAACTCATATTTTCTCATTGTTGCTTGATTTGCATTCTCTGGTTTATGTAATGCGTGGTAAGACATCTGAAGGAAGAAAGGCTTTTTGGTTTCCACATTTGCTGTTATGAACTCGACTGCACGCTCAGTCATGCCAAAAATATCTACAGGATTTGGATCTTTAAAATTTTCAGCATACTCATTACCAATATCACCATCATGCTCGTCATATCCATGTTGACCGGGTCCACCACCACCAATGTGCCATTTGCCAAAATGAGCTGTTGCATAACCAGCATCACTAAGGAATTCTGCAATTGTTATTTCTGAATCCTGGATATTTCTTTCACTGACAGGTGGAATCATTCGATAGCCATCATCAGCTGTCATGGACTTTGCTGCCTTTGTCCAATGCATTTGAGCAGGGCTTTTTCCAGTTTGCAGGCTTGCCCTTGTAGGCGAACAGACCGAAGATGGTGCATATGCAGAGGAAAACCGAGTGCCCTCCTGTGCTAATTGCTCAATACGCGGAGTCTCCACATAATCGTGTTTTGATTTGGAGTATTCAGGATGCATTTGCGTAGACAGCCCACTCCATGCTTGATCATCTGACAATAATAAAATGATGTTTGCTTTTTGTTTAAGTTCCCGAGTTGGACTTATTGATTTGCCAGAGTTCAAACCACTAGTGCCAGAGTGGACAACTTGGTTGGTTGGCAAAGTTTGCTGAATGTTGTCTTCATCTGATCGTGCCTGAAGATATGCAATTAGTGCCTGCCTATCAGAATCTGAACGCAAACCATCAAAACCCATTGTCGTGCTTGGCACAATGTCTCGAGGTTTTTCCAAAAATTTGTCCAACAGTTGAATTGACCATGACTGTTCTTGCTGTGAAAGTTCTTTCATTGCTGGCGAATAGAAAGGGTATCGACGATCTGTTGCTATAGATTTGCCGACGATGTTGTCAAGATTAGGTCCTGCTGCAATTCCACCTCCTTGCGATATATGACACAGTGCACACTGGGCGAAAATGTGCTGTCCTCGCAAGTACAAAGCACTAGCAGAACCAAAATCAGTGTCTATAGTTGGCTCTATCTGCGAATCAACTGGAACATACTTTTTACGCAATGCCAGCAACTCCTCAGCTTGTTTATTGGTCATAAGGTCACGGACAGACAAAATAGCCGTGGCTTGACCGAGTGTCATTATTCCTTCAATGCGTCCAACCACCCGTGCAAGTTGGTGCACTCTTTCTTTGTCAATCTGCTTGCCTTCAAGTGATTGCTCAAACTCTCGTAATAACTGCCCTCTCTTCTGAAGGAATTCCTCGAAAAACTTGATCTCTTTTGATACACAGTCTTTTAAAAGTGTGATTTGTTCCTCTCTTAAGATTTCTTGTACTTCGTTTGCTACCACTCCTCGCTGCACACTGTGTCCTGATTCCATTCTTAAACTCACAAAACCAAAATGCTGGCTCGGCTTTCCTACGGTTTCAAAATCATTGTCTTCAGGTGTGCCGGTTACCCATGTCAGAAGACGTGAAGTTAAATTCCAAAACTCTTGATTAGAAGTTTTGTCCATTCCTCTAAGAAGTGACTTCTCGTCGCGAGGCAATTTAAACTTCCCCGACTTGCCACTGAGATATCTCAATCGCATCTCTCGCATTTCTTCTATCTGTGACTTAGATAAAGTTGTTGCGATCTCGCCAAGACCAATGGCAAGTACTCTTCCTAGTTCCGCTTCGTATTCACTATAGTCTTCAGCAATTGTCAAGAATTGTTCTTTGTCTAATTGCTCACCAACAAGAATACTTTCGAGCGAATGATTAACTTGTTGTCTAGCTAGCACTACACTCTGCAACGTCTCCATTTGTTCTGCATGAAGTTCAACTAAGCGCTTCCTCTGAGATTCCGTCAACAACGCGTATGTTTCTTGTCCTGCTGAGCTACGGGTCAAACTATGACCACTAGCCACTCTGAATTTAATAAAGCCAAAAAAGTTTGCCAATCGACCAACAGAAACATAGGCGTTCTGTTCTGAAGAACCTGTCAGCCATGTGAGTGTCCGAGAAGCAACTGCTTGCAATTGCTTCTTCGCATCAACTTCATCCAAACGTGTGTCTCTTAGGGAGCCATCGTTGGAACCTGGTGGTGTTTGACCATATATTTGTGATGAGAGAAGCAAGGCTAATACGAAGCAACTGAAATTAACTAATATTTGTCTCATTAACTTTCTCAACGTATTTTTAAGTTCGTTATTACAGTCTTTCTACCATTAATTCCGTTATCGTCGATTTCTTCATTATGCCGTATCAACCAATGCTTGTATTGCCAGCTTGATGTGTTCTGGAAGTTGATGCCAATTGGCAACTAGATGTTCCAACACTTCATCTGCAACGACTGCACCGGATTCTGCACCGCCCTCTTCACAAAGTGGCGTATTCCCTGTGGTTTTTGCACATAGTTCGAGTCCTGTATGGCCCATTGGTACAAGTCCAGTGTTGATGCACTGGGCTGT
>CAZVVI010000041.1:0-8684 GCA_964630505.1 uncultured Isosphaeraceae bacterium
TTCTTGTGAAACTTCCATCGCTCCAAGGATGGCAAGATTGATATGACCACCTCGAATCATTTCAAATGATTCTGCAGATGAAAAATAACTTGCCCCAGCCACAGCAGTCACAGTTTGCTTGCCGGCGTTGATTAAATCAGCATCAACATTCTCATCGGTGGGGAATTCCCCCATACCCAGAAGGCCATTTTCGGATTGAAGCCAGACGGTCATCCCTTGGGGGACGTAATTCGCGACGAGCGTTGGCATCCCAATTCCCAAATTGACGTAATATCCATCTCTGAGTTCTTGGGCGGCACGTTTTGCAATTCCGTTTCTATCAAGTGGCATTCTTAAATAATACCACCTCTTGGTGTGCTAGAATACCGAGATGACTATTACACTTACAAACTTGATTGAACACCCATTGGTTATTGATGCTTCAGAAGCATCTGATAATCACATTATTTCTTACAATCCAGCAACTGGCGAGCCAATCGCTGCAGTACGAAGACAGACAACAGAAGAGTACAACGAACAAGTCGCAAAGAGCCAAGCAGTATTTAAAGAATGGCGAATGCTTCCAGCACCTAAACGTGGTGAACTTGTTCGCCGAATTGGTAATGCCTTTCGGGAGTATGAACAACAACTTGGCGAACTTGTCACGATGGAATGCGGGAAAATCCTTGCCGAGGGAATTGGCGAAGTTGTCGAATGCATTGACATTGCAGACTTTGCTGTTGGTTTATCTCGACAACTGTATGGATTAACGATTGCCTCCGAGCGACCGAGGCATGCCATGATTGAACAATGGCAACCACTTGGAACTGTTGGCATTATTTCAGCATTCAATTTTCCAGTTGCCGTTTGGGCTTGGAACTCAATGCTAGCCGCTGTTTGTGGAGACACAATGATTTGGAAACCAAGCGACATTACTCCATTAACTGCGATTGCAATGACAAATGTTGCACACGAAGTCATGCGAAATCAAGATATATTCACTCCCGAAAACGGTGATCCTTGTGATGTCTTTGGCCTCATCATTGGCACAGTCGAAGAAATCGGCGAACCAATGATTGCAGATAAGCGCCTTCCACTCATTTCAGCTACCGGCTCATGTCGAATGGGTCGCCGTGTTGGTGAAGTTGTTGGTGGTCGGCTAGGACGCTCGCTTCTTGAACTTGGCGGAAACAATGCCATCATTATTATGGAAGATGCAGATCTTGATATGGTTATCCGAGGGACATTGTTTGGTTCGGTTGGCACAGCAGGGCAGCGGTGTACATCTACACGGCGATTACTGTGTCACGAATCCGTCGTTAATCAAGTCACCCAGGGTTTACTCAATGCATATACTCAAGTTTCAATTGGAAACCCGCTTGAAGCATCTACACTCATGGGACCACTGATTAATGAAGAGGCTGTAGAAAATATGCGCTCTTCAATTGAACAAGCCGTGGCAGAAGGATGTGAAGTGCTCTGTGGTGGTGTTGAAGGAATCGAACGGTGGGCAGACAGACCCGGTCATTTTGTAGAACCTACAATTATTAAAGTTCCAAAAGGCATGATGCCAGAAGTAGTAAAAGAAGAAACGTTCGCTCCAATTCTGTACATCTTCACAATCGACAATCTAGATGAAGCACTTGCAATGCACAACGACGTCGATCAAGGACTGAGTAGTGCAATCTTTACAAACTCTATGAGGAATGCGGGTCGCTTCCTTTCCCCAGAAGGGTCAGACTGTGGAATTGCAAACGTAAACATCGGAACAAGTGGTGCGGAAATTGGGGGCGCCTTTGGTGGTGAAAAAGATACTGGTGGTGGCAGAGAATCTGGTTCTGATGCTTGGAAAGCGTACATGCGGCGCCAAACTTGTACGAGTAACTGGAGCGATG
Organism: uncultured Isosphaeraceae bacterium; assembly: GCA_964630505.1. Classification (GTDB taxonomy): domain Bacteria; phylum Planctomycetota; class Phycisphaerae; order Phycisphaerales; family SM1A02. Next base: position 1,875 of record CAZVVI010000041.1, read on the forward strand.
AAATGCCACTTGCTCAAGGAATTGAATTCGGTTGATACGACTTCGCAGACCGCCTGTTATTCAACTTCAAGAAGAGCGATTTGTTCCCAAGAACTCCCTTGAAGAATCCGAAGCAAGGTGGGCTGAACTATGTCAGGGAAATCCAGCATATTTTGATGGCGATATCCTGCATGTTCTTGGTGTACACCGCAATGGATATGGAGGAGCAACCATTCAGGTTGCACCTACATCCTTTCGATTTCACGCAGTTGGAGATTTAGGAATACGACCACTTGGCGTGAAAGGAATATGTGTACAGAACGATTTATTCCTTTGTGGATTTCGTGGCGATCAGGTTGGAACGTATCCGAGCATGTGGGAGTTTGCACCAAGTGGAATGGTGGAGCCTCACGAGCCTCCTGAAATAGTAATTCAACGTGAACTCACCGAAGAAACAACAATGCTAAGTCAAACCCCACCAATTGCAATTGCGATTTTGAACGATGAAGAAGCACGAACGTGGGAAATTGTCTACCGATTAGAGGCAACTGGAACACCACAGGCGGATGGAATTGAGTACGAGAAACTTGACTGGTTTGACGTGAAATCTCTACCAAAGCCAATGTCACCACCCGCATTACAAATGAAATCGTTGCTCTAATGTTCTGTTTTGATTGTCAAGTCATAGACAATCGCTGCAATGCTTGCACCAACAATTGGTCCTACCCAATAACACCATTGCAAAGTCCACTCTCCAATGGCGAGGGCTGGACCGAAAGAACGTGCTGGGTTCATTGATGCCCCTGTCAACGGACCGAAACACAAAATATCTGCTGCAACTGTGCCTCCAATTGCAAGTGCTGCAATTCCTGCGTGTTGTTTATTTTTGCTATCAACAGCAACACCCATAATCACCCACATCAAAAAGAATGCCGCGATTGCTTCTAAGACAAGCACTTTCCATGCGCTGATCATTTCGGGTCCTGCTGTACCACTGTATTTTCCTAGTGTTTCACCAATGTGATTATTTGCAAATTCAAATGCGGGAACCATTGTCGCTTTGAGTAGAAATGCTGCTGCGATTGCCCCAAGAAGTTGAAACAAAGCAAAACTCATTGCTTGTGACCATGGTTGTTTGCCCTGTAGTGCAAGAGCAAACGCAACGGCGGGATTAAATTGTGCACCGCTTGTATGAAGAAGTGCAGCAACCATCACTGCGAGAATCATTCCATGGGCGAGAGAGATGACAAGTAAATTCTCACCATTGGTTACGATAATTGCTCCAGCGCCAACAAAAGTCAGTGCAAATGTCCCAACAAATTCAGCGATATGTTTACCTGCTGCCATATTGAAGTACTTAAGCGGCTGTAATTGTGAGGTACTTTTCAACACTCTTTAAATCGTTCACGATTTGAGGAGTGACTTGGAGCGTAAAGGACGCACCTTTTTCGCACCGAACTGTACGCGTCGCACGAGGACGATCAAACCACACACGACCAGCTCGGATGGTGTATTTGATATCCTTTTGTTTTCGACGGCGTTGCAACATGGATAAATCCTTTTTGGCATGTGGTTGCATCCACATCAATCGTTCGATTGTTTTGCGTGCAGCAGGTCGCCTTGGTTCACTTTTGATTGTGAATGTTAATGTCGCATTCGGAGTGATTGAAGGGTCACTCTTCTTTTGCGTTTTTTTAGGCGCTTTTGCTTTTTTTTCTTCTTTTGCTTCTTTTGCGTCAGCCATGTTGGACTCCATATCGAGCCTCGCATTGTAACAATCTTGAAGTTTGAAGTAAACCCCCGCCTTCGCGAGGACGCGACTTAGAGGGTTACTGATTTTCTTCATAAAACAGGTAAATGGGGGGCAATTTACTGGGGTTTCAGTACAATACCGGACTTATACGCACGCATAAGGATCAGTCGCCATGACGGCAACCGAAATACCTCCAGAATCTCCAACAAACCCCTCTGAGGGCTCAAAAGTCGAATCTTTACCATCGGTTTCCGTTCGCTTTTGTGGCGACAGTGGAGACGGGATGCAACTCACAGGATCGCACTTTACTGACGAAGTTGCACTTGCTGGGAACGACTTTGCAACAGCCCCAGATTTTCCAGCAGAAATTCGTGCTCCTAGGGGAACGACATTTGGAGTTTCTGGATACCAAGTCCAATTTGCAAGCAGTGAAATTCATACCCCCGGCGACCTCGTGAATGCGATGGTCGCGATGAACCCAGCAGGATTCAAGACCAACCTTGAGTATGTTGAACCAGGTGGCATTGTCATCGTGAATGATGACGAATTCACCAAAAGCAATCTAAAAAAATGTGGATATGAAGATGGTTACAACCCATTAGAGGATGAAGTCATCAATGCACAATACAAAATTTGCCGTGTGCCGATGTCACGACTGACTCGCGAATCACTCGTTCGAGAAGATGAAGATATCTCGGTGAAAGATATTGACCGATGTCGCAACATGTTTGCCCTTGGAATAATCTCATGGTTGTACTCACGAGAAATTGAATCCACAATTGATAAGTTGCAACATTATTTTGGAACGATTAAGAACAAGCCAGAAATTGCAGAGTTGAATGAACGTGCGATTAAGGCCGGATATTACTTCGGTGAAACAGCAGAGTTCTTTCCTTCGCAATATGAAGTTGCACCAGCAAAATTACAAGCAGGAGAGTACAGACGTATTTCAGGGAATGAAGCGATTGTTCTCGGATTAACAACTGCAGCATTGAAGGCGAAGAAGCCACTAGTCTATGCAAGTTATCCAATTACACCAGCTTCAGATGTGTTGCACGGATTAGCCCGATTAAAACAATATGGTATTTGTACTTTCCAAGCGGAAGATGAAATTGCAGCAGTGATGGCTGCAATTGGTGCTTCGTTTGCTGGGCAAATAGGAGTGACCGGAACTTCTGGGCCTGGGCTTGCACTCAAATCTGAAGCCATCGGGCTTGCTGTGATGATGGAGTTACCACTGATTGTGGTCAACGTTCAACGTGCAGGTCCATCAACCGGCATGCCAACAAAAACGGAGCAATCAGACTTGCTTCAATCGATGTTTGGCAGGCCGGGCGAATGCCCAGTGATTGTTATTGCAGCATCAAGTCCTGGGAATTGTTTCAACATGGCGATTGAAGCGCTTCGTTTATCAACTCGTGCAATGTGTCCAGTGATATTCCTTTCAGAAGGGGGTTTAGGGAATGCAGCTGAACCGTGGCGTATCCCAGACATCTCTACTATTCCAGAAATAGAAGTCAAACATCCAATTGCAACTGAAGAAGAGTTTATGCCTTACCTTCGAGATCATGAAACCGGTGGTCGACCTTGGGCAATCCCAGGAACTGCTGGGCTAGAACATCGAGTTGGCGGACTAGAGAAACAAGACGGTACTGGTGCGGTTTCGTATGATCATGACAACCACGCGTTAATGACAAAATATCGTGCAGAGAAAATACAAAAGTTACAAGAAGTCATTCCTGAATTAGAAGTTCACGGTGAAGGCGACACGCTCGTGCTCGGGTGGGGTGGAACTGAGGGTAGTATTTTGACTGCTGCAACAAAGTTGCGAGAGCGAGGAGCGCAAGTTGCAACAGCACACCTACATTACATTAACCCATTCCCGAAGAATCTCGGTGAAGTTTTACAACAGTACTCAAGAGTTATTATTCCTGAATTAAATTCAGGGCAACTCTGCATGCTTATTCGAAGCCAGTTCCTCGTTGATGCAATAGAAATTTCAAATGTACATGGTCGCTCATTCTTTGCTGATGAACTGGCAACTAAAATTGAAGAAGCGATGAAAGGAGGGAGCGAATGACTGACGTATCCCTTCCAACATATAAGCCAAAAGAATTCGCAAGCGATCAAGATGTTCGCTGGTGTCCGGGATGTGGTGATTATGCAGTCCTTACTGCGATGAAAAAGATGGCTGCAGATCTTGGCTCAAAGAAGGAAGATTTCGTCTTCGTCTCAGGAATCGGTTGTGCTGCAAGGTTCCCATACTACATGGAAACGTATGGAGCACATACTGTTCATGGTCGTGCTCCGGCATTTGCAACTGGTGTGAAAATTGCAAATCCAGAATTAGAAGTTTTCCTAGTTTCTGGAGATGGTGATTTGCTCTCCATTGGTGGTAACCACACAATGCATGCCTTGCGCAGAAACATCGACATCAACATCATCTTGCTTAATAATAAAATTTACGGGTTAACGAAGGGCCAATATTCTCCAACGAGTGAAGTTGGAAAAGTGACGAAATCAACACCGTATGGTTCGCTCGATGAACCAATCAATCCAATTTCACTTGCACTTGCAAGTGGAGGGACGTTTGTTGCACGTTCACTCGATGTTGATGTGAAGGGGTTAACTGCGTTGTTAGACAGAGGCGCAAAACATAAGGGCACTTCGTTCATTGAGGTCTACCAAGATTGCAATGTGTTCAATCACCAAGCATGGTTTTATGCAACTCAAAAAGACACGCGTCCTTCAAACACCATTGCTCTTGAGCACGGAAAACCACTCGTCTTTGGTGAAGAAAACAGCAAAGGCATTCGTCGTACAGGAGATACGGTTGAAGTGGTCGATCTTGGAGATCAATACAGCGAGAGTGATTTGCTTGTGCATGATGAACACAACCTTGCTCAGGCGTTTTTGTTAAGTCAGTTGTATCACCCAGAGTTCCCAGAACCAATTGGTGTTTTCTATCTTGATGATACTCGTCCTTCGTATGACGACCAACTATTTGAACAAGTCGATGAAGTTGTAGAGCGCAAGGGCGATGGCGATTTGCAAAAATTAGTTACAGGCACAAATACTTGGACTGTTGAGTAGCACAGTGACTCGGGCTGTAGATGTCATCATCATCGGTGGTGGACATGCTGGTGTTGAAGCAGCATGGGCTGCATCTTCGATGTTGCCGAATGGAAAAATAGCATTCATCACAATGGACCCCCAAACCATAGCAGTGATGAGCTGTAACCCTGCAATCGGTGGGCTTGGAAAGGGACAAATCGTTAGGGAAATAGACGCTCTTGGTGGTGTCATGGCAAGGGCGATTGATGCAACTGGCATCATGTTTAAAATGCTCAACACTTCGAAAGGGCCAGCAGTTTGGGGACCACGCGCTCAAGCGGACAAAGACGCATATCGAGATGAAGTGCAACGACTGATTGCGACAAGAGCAAACATTGAGATCATTGAAGCAACAGTTGAGGATATTCTCGTTGAAGATGGTGAAATCAAAGGCGTGATGCTTGATGAGCCGTTGTATGCAAAAACAGTTGTGCTCACAACTGGAACATTTATGCGAGGGTTGATGCACACCGGCGATACGCAAGAAAAGGGAGGGCGTGTAGGAGAGGGAACCGCTGAGGGGATTTCAACAACATTGAAGAAACTTGGGTTTGAGTTAGGTCGTTTGAAAACAGGAACGCCACCTCGGCTATCAAAAAAAAGCATCGACTGGGATTCCCTTCCTTCGCAACTTGGTGATCAAACCCCAACGCCATTTAGTGATTTGCCACCAAAGAATTTTCCACCATTGGAGCAAGCAGATTGTCGAATTACAGCGACCACTCCCAAAATGCATCAACTCATCAAGGATAATCTTGACAGAGCGCCCATGTACAGCGGTGCAATAGACGCTGAAAGTGGTCCTCGGTATTGTCCCTCAATCGAAGACAAAGTCGTTCGGTTTTCAGAACGTGAATCGCACCACGTGTTTCTAGAACCAGAAACAGTCGAAGGCGATTCGATTTACTGCAATGGGATTAGTACATCATTGCCTGCCGACATACAAGAACAATTGATTCCCATGATGGAAGGGTGTGAGAATGCTGAAATTTTGCAAATGGGATACGCAGTAGAGTATGACATCGTTAGGCCACATCAAATCGACGCTACGTGTGAAACGAAAAGTGTAAGAGGATTCTTTTTAGCTGGACAAATTAATGGGACAAGTGGCTATGAAGAGGCAGGGGGGCAAGGACTTCTTGCTGGGCTCAACGCAGCGAGGAAGGTTTTGGGAAAGGACTCAATCACACTTAGCCGCGATCAGGCATATATCGGGGTCATGATGGACGATGTCGTGACGACATTGCCACGCGAACCGTATCGAATGTTTACGAGCAGGGCGGAACATCGGTTGTTGTTACGGGCAGATAATTCTGATGAGCGATTAACACCATTGGGACGTGAATTGGGTTTGGTGTGTGATGAGAGATGGCAAGCGTGGGAAAAGCGCAAGCAAGAACTCTACACCATTAAAGCTGAGATTAAAAAACGAAAACTCAGCCAACTTGCAAAACGTTCAGATACGACTGTAAAAGAACTGCAATTGAAGTTGCCTGAGTTTGATCCCCGACTAGTGCACCGTGTCGTTTCTGATCTTCGGTACGAAGGTTATATTGTTCGTCAACAAGCAGAAATCAAACGGCAAGCCAAAACAGAGAATCGAAAAATTCCCCCAGAACTGAATCCAAGTGAAATCAGCGGTCTTCGGAACGAAGCAATCGACGTCTTAAAAGAATTCAAACCCGCGACCCTCGGTCAAGCATCTCGTCTTGCTGGGATTACACCGGCAGACATCACGCTTATTTCAATTGCGATTGGTCGGCATACCAGTTCTTAAGGGGTTGTTCTTAAAAAGTAAACCAGTGAGTGCGAATGGGTTTTTCTATGAAAACATCGTTTTATGCAGTAGATCCAATATGTTCTTAGAAAAAACTTGTTTCAATCGTTACTATTGATATCATTGAGTACTGAAGAAAAAGGAGATCGAATGAAACAAATCACAAATGCCCTACTCTTTGGTGGAT
>CAZVVI010000042.1:0-8255 GCA_964630505.1 uncultured Isosphaeraceae bacterium
CAACCATTGGGTCGTTGAATCCACCAACGTGTCCTGATGCTTCCCACACTTTTGGGTTCTGAATGATCGAAGAGTCGATTCCAACAATACTCAGTGGCTGGCCATCGGGACCTTTCGGGGGGCAGTGGACCATGTCATGCCACCACGCATCTCGTAAGTTGTTTTTTAGTTCAGTTCCAAGCGGACCGTAATCCCAAAAACCATTGATTCCGCCGTAAATTTCGCTCGCGGGAAAAATGAAACCTCGTCTTTTACAAAGAGAGACTAGCTCTTCCATTGAATAGGTGGTTGTTGTCATGATGATGATTTTATCAGAGGTGCAGAAGTTAGAGTGTGAGCGAGTTCGATTGCTTTGATGAGCGACTGTTCGTTAGCAGAGGTAGATGCAGCGATATCAAATGCTGTGCCATGATCGGGGCTTGTGCGAATCATAGGAAGTCCGACTGTCCAATTAACTGAAGCGCCAAAGGCAAGGAGTTTGACTGGAATCAACCCTTGGTCGTGATACATTGCGACGATGGCATCGTACTGGTTTGCTTTTGCAAAAATGGTGTCTGCAGGGAAGGGTCCTTTAACTTGAACGCCATTGTTCACTGCCAATTTTATTGCAGGACTGATCAGACGTTGTTCTTCATCACCAAGAATCCCATTCTCGCCAGCGTGTGGGTTGAGACCTGTGACTGCGATTGACGGTTTTTTGATACCGAGTCGAACACATCCCTGATGTGCGAGTTCAATCGCATCATGAATTTTACCTATCGTCAGAACATTTCTGATATCCATCAGCGGGATGTGGCAAGTTGCCAGTAGTACTCGCAACTCTTTTGCAACAAACATCATCGCATGCCGCTTTGTTTTAGTTCTTGCTGCAAATAAGTCCGTGTGTCCTTGCCATTTATACCCTGCTAGATTCCAACTTTCTTTGCATATTGGTGCAGTGGCAACTGCATCTATTTTTCTAGGATTGTCATCGCTTAACATTGCATCGTGAATTGCTGCTTCGACCCAACGTTTTGAAACAACTCCACCAATCTTGCTTGGGGCGTGAGGTAATTGCAATAGAGAATCATCGCTATCATCAATAATGATTGGTCCTTCTAATAAGTCGTTTGTTGCCCTCTCAGTTCCACTCTCGACTCGGAACCAGTTCGGTTTCAATCCACACTTGTCAGCATGAAAATTTAAAACATCATTTGCACCATAAATGATGAAGCGATTTTTTTGCAGAAGATTCCTGTCCGTAATCACTTTTGCAACAATTTGAGGTCCAATGCCTGCAGGGTCACCCATCGTGATGCCTATGGTTGGTTTTCGCATCAGCCGATTCCTCCTTTCAAAGGCCCATTTCCAAACTTTTCTCGCAACTTTCGCATTGCGGGATCTTCAACGCGAGCGGGCTGTGCATCATCATCGCCGATTGCTTGCTTAAGCGACAAACCAATTCGGCGTGTTGCTGCATCGACACAGAGCACCTTTACAGTTAACACTTGACCTTCCTTGACGACATCTTTTGGTGACTTGATTCGGTGATCGGCAAGTTCTGAAATATGAATCAATCCTTCAGTGCCAGAACCAAGATCCACAAATGCGCCAAAATCTGTAAGTCTGGTGACTGTGCCGTTAACCATTTCCCCTACAGCAACATTTGCAATGTGTGAAACAAACGGGTCTTCGATGAGTTGTTTCATACCAAAGGCAAGTTTTGGTTCGCCCTCTTCAGTATTGATGTCGAGTATTTGAATTCGGACGACATCGCCAACGCTGACAAATTTTGCTGGATTAATATTTCTTTCCCAAGTCATTTCAGATTTGTGGATGAGGCCCTCGAGCCCTCCAATATCTGCAAATGCACCGTATGGTTGAACAGAAGTAATGGTTGCGTCGTGAGTGTCTCCGACTTCAATTGTGTTCACCATCTCTTTTTTGGCGATTTCTCGTTCGGCGAGCAAGACTTTCTTTCTGCTCAACACGATTCGATTTGCTCGCTTATCGAGTTCAATGACTTCACACGCAAACTTTTCACCGATCATGACATCTAAATCAGGAAGATGGTGCAAGGCAACTTGACCTGCGGGCATAAATGCTTTGTGCCCAGCAAGTTCCAGCTCTAATCCGCCTTTATTTGTCCCAGTACATCTGGCTTCCACGACTTGACCAAGGTCTATGGCATCCCACGTTGCTTTCTGAACAGCACCTTTTCGTGACAACACCAACATGCCATCCTGATCTTCTCGCTCAACGATAAACTCAAGTGAATCCCCAACTTGTGGCAATTCTTCAAAGTGAGACTTTGGGCAACAACCTTGCTCGCGAGGTCCAAACTCGACGAGGACATTTTTGCCGTGAATTGCTGCCACAATTCCTGCACGTGTTGAGCGATTTCCTTGGGTCGATTTCGCTGGTTCATCAACGATGTCAGCGAAACTTCCATCACCAATCGCAGCGAAAATTTCGGCTTCAAGGTCTTCATTTTGTGGTTTTTTCGCCATTTGTACATCGTACACCACAGATGAAATAAAAATACGGCTCTGAGCCATCAAAATCATTGCGATGCGTACCATTTTGATACCGTCGCTTTGCGGAAATAAATGCACGCATCGTGTATCATCGTGCGTACTGCCGAAAGTCGGCGTCATATCTTTTCAGGAACGTTTAGGAACCTTATATACATGGCACATCCCTCAGCTGCATGGGGCATCGAAATAGGTCAATTTGCAATCAAGGCAATCCGCCTTGAGCGTAGTGGTGATGAAGTCAATGTCACAGACTTTGCTGTAGTCCCTCATAGAAAAGTTTTGTCAACTCCCGATATCGATATCGCTGAGGTAACTCGCTTAAGTTTAGGGCAACTGATTAGTGACAAGAATTTAGAAGGTGAACACCTCGTCATTTCTGTTCCGGGTCATTCTGCATTTGCTCGATTTGCGGAGTTGCCTCCGGTTGAACCAAAAGCACTTCCTGAAATTGTGAAGTATGAAGCAGTCCAGCAGATTCCATTCCCTATCGAAGATGTTGAATGGGATTACGAAGCATTCCGTGACGAGAGTTCACCACTTGTCGAGGTAGGAATTTTTGCAATTACTCGTGAGAGAGTCAACGAACGACTCGATGTATATGGTGAAGTTGGACTAAGCCCAGAAACACTCACGTTAAGTCCAGTCTCTTTGTTTAATGCAATGAATTATGATTTGCAATTAGGCGAGTCTAGTAAACCGATTGTGTTTATTGATATTGGAACACAAGCGACAGATGTCATCATCGCAACCGGAAACCGTTGTTGGATACGTACATTTCCACTTGGTGGTACACACTTTACTGATGCGATTGCTTCTTCATTTAAAATCTCATATGCAAAAGCAGAACGATTGAAACTTGAAGCAGCAAGTAGTAAATATGCAAAACAAATTATGCAGGCTATGCGACCAGTCTTTGCAGACTTATTGCAGGAATTGCAACGATCCTTGAGTTACGCGTCATCTTCAGGTGAACTTAACCACATGGTTGGTGTTGGTTCAACATTTAAGATTCCTGGCTTGAGAAAATTTATCGGTCAGCAACTACAAGTCAATGTTACACGGCTTGATGAATTCAAACGAATCGATGTTGCAGGTAAGGAAGCAGCTTCGTTCGCAGAGCACTGCGTAAATATGGGAACTGCGTATGGGTTGGCGTTGCAAGGGATTGGCAAAGGTCAGATTGATATCAATTTGGTTCCTGTTGCGATTCTTCGTGAACAAATGTGGCATTCGAAAACAAAATGGTTTGTCGCTGCAGCGTGTATTATTGTTCTTGGTAGTGCATTATCAATTCTTGGGCCTTTTTTACAGCAGAGAAAACTTGGTGCAGATGGCATCCCTTCAAAAGTAGAACAAGTCATTCGCCAGGGCGAACAACTAAAGCGAGAGTTTTCCAAGGCAGAAGAAAATGGGAAAATCGGAAACGAAGCTTCTCGGCTACTTTCAATTTTTACGTACCGAGATGTATGGCCTTACATCGTTCAAGATGCAGCAGATTCACTTGCTTCGGCAGGTCCAAATCCACGAACGATGGATTTAGCTGATTTCCTCACGCTATATCCAGAACCCGAAGAGCGACCTCTAATTCAACTTCACGAATTGTCAGGAATGTATATCCCAAGTACAGGCGAAAAAAAGAATAAAACTAAACCAAAAATCGCTGTCACGATGGAAGTTGATTTAAGCCATAAAGATCCTGTCAATTTTATTCACCAATATGTTGTGAAATGGTTAAAGGATCATGCAGAGCCAGTAGATGCACGTTCGCTTGTGCCGTATACGATTCTTCAGGATTCGGTGAGTTGTAAAAATGAAACCCGCATTGATATGACTGGTCCTGAGAATCAGCCATCCCCAAGTGCAGGTGGTCGCCCAGGTAGTGGTGGTCGCGGTGGCACAGGTGGTCGCCCAGGAAGTGGTGGTCGGCCGGGCGGTGGAATTGGTGGCCCTCCCGGTGGTGGTGGCTTAGGTGATGCTAATCCAGACGAAGACTTGGTCCCTGCAATTCCTGTGAGTGTTGGAACAATGAACGCACTTGCCCCTCTACCAAAGCATACAGAAATCCAATTACATCCTGAAGATCTTCCTTGGTATCGGATGAAGATTACATTTGAAGTTGAGCTCTTACAACAGCCACGTACAGCATCTGCTGAAGGAAATGGGGGTCAATCGTGAGTAAGAAAAAAGGACTCAATATCGACACGCAAAAGGTTGTTGGTTGGTGTAAAGCAAATATCGTTCTTGTGATTCTTATTCTCGTTTGCATCGGCGCGATTGTTGGTCTTCCAAGACTTGGAGCAAGTTGGACTCAAGAAGTTGAGGATTCACTTCGTCAACGATCCAAAAGTTTTTCCAAACTTGACTCGCTCACAAAAACCAGTGTTACCCCACCTGGAACGCTTAGTTCACAAAAGGTCCCTGTGAACCAAGCCTTGCTTGATGAGTACATTACGGTAACAACTTCTCTTCGTGGGGATGCAGAGCAAGTCGTACAAAAAGCAATTGAGATAAATCAAAAAGATTATGTCGTGCTGTTCACCGACACGCCCAACGACTTATTCCCTACCCCAACTAAATCTCAAATGGAGACGTTGCCTCAACAGTACTACCAACAATTAGAATTAGATTACAAATCGTTGTTAGACATCGTTGGTGCAGGAACTCCAATTTCAAAAGTGGATTTAGCATCATATTTAGAAGATGCTCGAGTTCGATTTATGGAAACGAATTTAAGCACGAAGCAAGATGCAGATTTGACAAAAGAGCAACAAGCAGGACTCACCAAACACCTTTCAAATCTCCGCATGTCTCGCCTTCGAACAAACGCAGAAGATTTAAGTGTGTATATGCGTGAATCTACATTGCATATCCCAGTGTTTGATCTGAAAAACAGCACTCCGATTGAAATCCTTTTTGGATGGCAATGGAGATACTGGGTTGTCGCAGATACGATTGGTGCAATTGCATCAATCAACGAAGGTCAATCGGTGCTCACCTCGCCAATCAAACGAGTGGTTTCATTGAATGTGGTAGGCATCCCAGCACTTGTTGGTGAAGAGTACGAAGAAGATACAGATGAAAGTGGTGGCAGAGGTGCCCCGCCTATTCCTCCGATTGGTGATGATTCTGGCGCTCGTGGTGGTGGCGGTGGTCCAGTCGGTGGCGGACCTGTTGGGGGTGGGGGTGGTAGAGGAGGTGGTCCTGTTGGTGGTGGCGGTGGTCGACCAGGTGGTGGCGGAGGCGGTGGCCGACCGGGTGGTTCAGGCTCTGGGGGTTCGCAAGGTGGTTCAAGTAATCCACCCAAGGGTCTACCAATTGCAGGTGAATCCTTCACTTCTCGAGCCAGCGGTGACATGTACGATGTCGTGAAATCTCGGCTGAAATGTGTTGTAGACACTCAACGAATTCCTGAGATTTTAGAGAGTTTTGCAAAGTACAACTTTTTGACAGTGGTTGATTTAGACCTTACTCCAGTTGATAAATTTATTGCACTTGCCCAAGGTTATGATTATGGACCGGCATCAGTTTCAGAACTTACAGTCGTATTTGAATCGATTTGGCTTCGGTCTTGGACCACTACATATATGCCAAATGAAGTGAAGGGTATTTTAGGAATTGCTCACGATGCAAAATAACTGCTTAACAATAGGAAGCGAAGCACGATGAAATCGAAAGCAACGAGTGCATGGGAACAATATATAGAGTACATCGTACTTATTGTTGCAATTGCAATCTTGGCATGGTTCGCATGGGGTGCATTTGGTTCAAAGATTGAATATCGACAAGGGAAGATTACTGTCTATGCAGATACAGTCGATGATGAGTTGCTAAAAGCAGCGAACGCACTTGAGAGGAAAATTAAAGACGGGACTGAATCTCCGATAGATATCAAAGCGCCTGAGCCTCTTAATGATAAATTTTTACGGCTACTGACTGAGCGAATCTCACCAAAAGATAGGGTGGTGTTTGCATCAGTAGATATGACAGCAGAACTTGATACGAATCAAGATGTTCAAACTGAGTTGCGGGAGTATGTATCGCCTGATATTCCAGAACCACAAAACATGCGAACTCGGCAATGGTTTGGCACAATTAATGAATCAGTATTCTCAGACGTTGAAGGTCTAGAAGAATCTATTGAGGGACCACCTCACGATACGATGTGGGTGCAGGTTGCTGCAACCGTAGACATTGAAGCAGTGCTAGAGTCATATAACGCCAGCGGAGAATTATCTGCAATTCCTTCTCAGTGGTATGACGGTGCGATTGACATTTTTGACGTAGAAATCCAACGGCAACGCAAGGTGGATGATGATTGGACTTCACCAGAAATTGTAGAAGTGTTGCCAGGACATTTGTCATATCGTGTTCAACTTTCAGATGGCTCGATTGATGCAATTGAACGAGACGAAATCGTCCGCGCTCTTCGCAAGGGAAGTCAAGATGCAATCATGAATCCTGATTTCTATCAACTAAAAGGATTAACACCGAAAGATCTGAAAGATCCTGCAAATTGGTCAACCGATATAGAAATCGAATTGACACCCTTGCAACTTCTGCAGCAAGATTTGCAAAAGGTCGAAGAAAAAATTCTTGATCAACAAGCAGTGATTGCGAAGGTTGAGCAAGAAATTCAAGATGAGAATAACAGTGGTGGGGGCGGGGGTGGTGGACGTGGCGGCATGGGTGGTTCAGGAGGTGGTGGAAGTAACAAACTCGACCGGCTGAAAAGAAAACTAGATCGTGAACAAACTAAACTTACAAAATTAAATGATTCGAAAGCCGAATTGGTTTTAGAAATTGAAGAACTAACGTCAACAATGGAAGTTGAAGAAGGCGAATCAGTACTCAGTGGTGAAGTTTGGGTTTGGGGACATGATACGAACGTTGTTCCAGGTGAAGTCTATCGATATCGAATGCATGTGCAGTTAGCAAATCCATTTTTTGGACACAAACCAAGTTTGTATCCAAGACAACACGCTCTTGCAAACGAAGTTGTGATGCCTTCAACACAAAGTGATTGGTCATCGCCAATTAAAGTGGAAAAGACAAAACAGTGGTTCGTAAAAGATGCCAAGCCTGTGCATCAATCAGAGTCAATGAACTTGCTTGATACTGGGTACATTTCTATTGATGTCTTTGAGTTTTCTGATGGAGCGTGGACAAGAAAATCAAGAGATGTCCACGTCGGTCAACCCATTGCTCAAGCAGGCGTAGAGGATGAGATCGGGTGGTTCGTCCTTGATGTTGTTGAGGATGTCCAAGGCGAGATTGTTTTATTACAAGAAATTGATTCAGGTGATTTTGATACCAAGAGACCACACTTAGAAGTCGATAAACTTCAATTTCGACACCTGATTCAACAGATGAGAGAACAATCATCCTCAACAGGTGATGCTGATGATGATGACGAGGACTCCTCCCCAGATCCTTCAGGCGGTGATCCGCCAGGTGGCGGTGGACGTGGTGGCGGTCCTGCCGGCGGCGGTGGTCGTGGTGGTGGACCTGCCGGTGGTGGCGGTCGTCCATAGCAGTTTGTACTCTCTTTTTATCAATAAGTACTGTGAATCGCTAAAAAAGATGAAAACCCCCCTGAAGGTGGGTTGACGGGGGCTCTGGTTAGGGTAAAATCACCGGCTCGCCGTTTTGGAAAGCTAATTCGGCGTTGCAGACTTAGGTCTGCGCGCTCTTTGACAAGTTCATGATAGTAGTAGTAAATGCAAAAAACCATTCTTGTTT
>CAZVVI010000043.1:0-7601 GCA_964630505.1 uncultured Isosphaeraceae bacterium
GGCAACTGCTGCGGCGTACCATGGCTCGGCGATGCTTTGTTATGTGACACCAAAAGAACATCTTGGTTTACCAAAGAAAGATGACGTGAAACAGGGCTGTATTGCATACAAAATTGCGGCGCATAGCGCAGACATTGCTTTGGGAATTCCGGGAACCCGTGACAACGATGATGAACTTACAAAAGCACGCGCTGCCCTAAATTGGCAAAAGCATTTTGATCTAAGTTTCGATCCCAATTTTGCAAGGGCTATGCACGACGAAGACATGGATGTGGACACCGACTTCTGCGCTATGTGTGGTCACGATTGGTGCAGCGTTAGAATCAGTAAAGAAATTCAAGAGTTTGCTTCGGGAAAAGATGACGATTACGCATGGGACAAACCAAAAATTTCTGCTGCTTTGACTATTGAGCAAAAAGAAATTCTTGAACAAAGAGGCGTGCTTACGCCGGAAGAAGTACACAAACTCGCATCAAAAGTCAAAGGTAAGGTTGCAATGACCACCGAAGGCAAAGCGTCTTGTCATAGTGATGTGGCTGATACCGATGCAGCTAAATCGATGCAGGAGGGTTAATGTAAACCATATGAACACAAATATCGGTGGACGGAATTGAAACGTTCAAGCAAGGGATACGTGTGCGGGCTTTGTTTTGGATTGAGTTCTTTTTGTGAGAACAAGTAGCGGTGGGTTCCAACAATTACTTCTACTGAATCAACATCGAGTTTGTGGTCTGGCAAAAACCCAAGTAACTTTCGGTAATTGTCTTCCAAGATAAACGTGTATGGGTAATTATCTTTTACATGGTAAAAAGCAAAGAATCGATTTCGCGGTGTCACTGATGTGTCGCTAATCCAATTTACTTCGCCATACAGTTTTTCTTTGTAATCTACTTTGACGGTGGTGTCGCGGTCGTAGGGTCCAGCGTACATAGTCGCTCGTACAACTTCATGGTCTCTTGCAATGAACGCAGCATTCCCCGCGCCTTGCGAATGCCCAGCCACAATAATCTGCTCCCACCTCGGACTTCCTGTTTCGTCGAGCCACTTCAACCAATCCATTTCAGGATGGTGCTCGTCTAATTCCACCAAGAGTAACCTCAGTAAACCAACCACAGACTCATCGTATGCGCACTCGACTTCATCAGAGACATCAACACCATAAATCCGCTCCATCCGAACTTTTTCCATGCAGTCGGCATCTTTGGACGTCCAACACTTATCACTGACCGAGCCATTGTTTTGATACGCGAGCCCAACTGCACGTAACCCAGTTTCTGCTGCAGACTCAAGCACCCACTCGCTTCGCACTTCGGGCAATTGCCCCGATCCGGGCATAAATAAATATAAATATTCAGCCGCGTCATTCTCGGTATTCCACATCACCCAGTGGTCGCCATACACCTCGTGGACGAGCCAGTCTTCCCCCCTTGGAGAGGTAAAACCTGCTGCTACTAAGAATGAAATAATAAATAATCGAAACATGTTTTTCGCCTTCTAAAACCTTATGCGAAAAAGGTTTTACATTTTCGCAATAATAAGATAAATAGGTGTTGTAAAGCAAGCAAAAAAAGCCGATTCTACGTGTATGCAGGAACAAAAAACGACAAAAATCGATGCACCCGCAGAGTGGCGTTCGGCGCTGACGGGAATATCCAGCGGTTTCCTGTTGTATGAGACTGTTACAGGGCTAGCGATTATGCTTTTGCCATTCTCGCCGTTTAACCAATTTAACGTGCTACTGCATACCATCCTTGGAATAGCGATGATCGTTCCAGTGATTTGGTACTGCATTCGCCACTGGGTCGTTCGCCGCAAAGGAAATTTAAGCCACTACCAATTGCTAGGGTACATTTCAGTTGCGTTGCTTCTCGCTTGCATTGTGAGCGGTGTAGTCTTGACGTGGCAGGGAATTGTTGGTCCCGTAATTGGCGCAACATGGGACACCGTGCACCTTGTTACTGGTTTTGCGATGTCGGTCTTTATCATTCTGCACCTGATTTCAATCGTCATCCGAAAGGTGAACAAGAAAGAAACAAAACAAACGCTTGCAACTGCGCGTGGTCGGTACTGCCAATGGTCCGTTGGCATGACAGCACTATTCCTTGGTGCAACTTGGGTTTGGGCGGCGATGTACGCAGATCCGCCAACTGTTTCCGCGTTTGCTGACGAATATAATTGGAAGTATGGTGAGGATAGACCGTTCGCGCCATCGCTTGCTCGGACGGACACTTCAGAATGGCAAGAGGACGTTCGGAAAAAGGTGCTTGCGTTAATTGACCCAGAACGACGTGAGGCATTTAACGCAGCGTACGAAGACGCAAAAAAAGAACCTGTTGGTTTATTCGCGCATATCCGCGCTGCGGCAACCACAGTTGGAACGGACGAACAAACAAATACAAAAATAGACGCCATCATTGCAGAGGGCGCAAAGTGGATGCAACACAACGGCGCAATAGACCCGAAATTGTTGTCGGGCTCTGACCGATGCGGAACAAGCGGATGCCACACACAAATTTACGAAGAGTGGTTGCCAAGTGCGCATCGTTATTCTTCGCTCGACAAAATGTTCCAAGACGTGCAAACGTTAATGGTGGACGAGACCTCACCGGAACACACACGCTACTGCGGCGGATGCCACGACCCAATTTCACTGTTCGCCGGGGCAAAAAACTCAAGCAACAACTCGGTCGGTGTTGAAGTTGGCATTGACGAAGGTACCTCTTGTTTAGTTTGTCACAACATTGTGCAAACAGACGTGCAAGGCAATGCGGATTACACGTTGCAACCACAAGAACGTTACGTCTATGAACTTGATGATGGTGACGCAGCAAAATTCGTAAGTGACTTTTTAATTCGCACGTATCCAAAGCATCACGTTTCCTCGTACTCGCGCCCACTGTATAAAACTGCAGAATTTTGTGCCGCGTGCCACAAACAATACTTAGACAAAGAAGTAAACACCGACATCGGAAAAGTCCAAGGGCAAAATCAATACGACAGTTGGAAAAACTCTCGTTGGTACCACGGTGAAGAAAATCCACAAACGCTTTCTTGCCGCGAGTGCCACATGCCGCTTGTGGATTCAGATGATCCAGCCGCCGGTGACATGACAGATTACAACCGTTCTTTGCACGACGGCATGCACCGCGGGCACCGAACACTTGGCGCAAACCAATACATTCCACTCTTGCAAAATCTTGAGTTTGCGGAAGAACACACCGAACTTATTGAACAATGGATGCGCGGTGAAATAGAAATTCCAGAAATTGCTGACAAGTGGACGAATGGTCCAGTTGTGCGCATGGAAATCAAGGCCCCCGGAAGTGTCCAAGTTGGGGAACAGATTGATTTGAGAGTGCTTCTTACAAACAACAAAACTGGGCACGACTATCCAACGGGACCACTTGATATGATTGAAAGTTGGGTCGAACTTGTTGTTACGGATACTGAAGGAAATGTTGTATATAGAACTGGTTCTGTTGACGAAGAAACCGACGAGATAACCGATTCGCAAGTCATCTTCAAAGCGGATGGTTTTGACCGCAAGGGTGAACTCATTGATCGCCACAATTTGTGGGATTTAGTTGGCGCAAGTTACAAACGATCGATGTATCCAGGCGTGACCGACACGTTCGAAGAATCGTTGCAATGCCCATCGATGGCTCGCGGTCGAATCGCTGACAATGCGAGAGAGTCACGACCCGGAAGTCGTTCGGATGATTATGCTTTTGATACCGATTCGGTTGGAGAACTTACTGTTCGTGCAACGCTTTGGTATCGAAAGGCGAATCCAGCGTTTTTGAACAAGGTGTATGGAACCGAATCGGACGTTCGCGCGCCAATTTTTAAGGTTTCGCAAGCAACGGCAACCATCAACGTGGTGGGTGAATGAGCAAGAAGCGTTTTAACAAACGTCATCAACTTATGGTGCGATGGAGTGTGGTGACGATTGTTATTGCCGTTGCAATTGCAGCACTATTTGTCTGGAAAAATTCTCGCGTTGATCCAATGGCGCGAAACGACGATGGGTCAGTAAGTGGATTGACAAGTGTGCTTAAACGAACGGTCGATCCTGAAATGGTCACGCTTGCGTTCGAAGATGTGACCGCCCAATCAGGTATTAACTTTTCTCACTTTAACGTTACTCGAAACTCACTTCTGCCAGAAGACATGGGCAGCGGTCTAGCGTGGGGCGATTACGACAACGACGGCGACGACGATTTGTTTGTCGTGAACTTTTCCGGTGACATTCTCGGTGAACAACCAACAGGGGCGTGTGCACTTTTTCAAAACAACGGCGATGGAACGTTTAAGGATGTATCCAAAGAGACGAATACCGATATTGTGTTGTACGGCATGGCGCCAACGTGGGCGGACTACGACGACGATGGAGACTTGGATTTATATATCACAGCGTATGGCGAGAACGTGCTGCTTCGTAACGACAACAATACATTTTCAGACGTGTCTGCAATTTCTGGGGTGGACGACGCACAGTTTGGCGCAGGCGCATCATGGGTTGATTACGACCAAGACAGTGATCTTGATTTGTATGTGACAAATTATGTTGACTTTACTTTTACTAATGACGACATACAAGAATCGCAAAAGCAATATGGTGCCGAGGTTCCCTTTACGTTAAATCCATCCTCGTATCCAGCTCAATCAAACTTGCTGTATCGAAATAATGGCGATGGCACGTTCACTGATGTTGCACAGATCTCGGGAGTGGACGACAAGGGTGGGCGATCGCTTGGCGCGACGTGGTTTGATTTTGAGGGCGACGGCGATGTAGACTTATATGTTGCTAACGATGTTTCCAAAAACGGTGTCTATCAAAACAACGGTGATGGTACGTTTACGGACATCGGCGCAATTTCTTTAGCAGCAGATTATCGCGGCGCGATGGGGCTTGCAGTTGGCGATGTGGATACCGACGGCGACGACGACTTGCTCGTGACACACTGGGTTGCACAGGAAAACGCGTTGTATGAAAACATGCTTGGGGAGTGGGGAGATAGTTCTCGCGTTTCATTTATGGATACTGCGGAAGATCATGGGCTGGGTCAAATTTCATTGCACATGGTTGGTTGGGCAACAGGACTTGTTGATTTAGACAATGACGGTTTGCTTGACCTGTGGGTGGTGAATGGACATACGCTTGAAGAGGAAAAGAACCAAACGCAGTTGCAAAAACAAAAGATGCAATTATTCAGGCAAGTTGCGGGTGAGGGGTTTTATGAAATAGGTATACAAGCGTGTGCAGTATTAAGCGAACCCTTTGTCGGCCGCGGCGGCGCACATGCAGATTTTGACAACGATGGTGACATGGATATCGCCGTGCTCAAGTTTGGCGAGGGCGTGTTGCTCTTAGAAAATAAAGCTGAAACAACGGGGAATTGGTTGCGCGTGCACCTCTCCCAACCGCAGCCAAATATTTTTGCTTTGGGTGCAACAGTATCGGCGCGCGTTGGTGACGTAGTACGCACAAAACAAGTTGGTGTTGACGGAAGTTATCTTTCACAACACCAAATGGATGTGCAGTTTGGTTTAGGTGATGCGAAAATTATTGATGAACTTATTGTGACGTGGCCTGGCGGAACAAGAACTGTGCGAACAGAAATAGCGGTTGATCAATTAATTCACGTGCAGCGTTAGCAACAATCAGAGCCAGAACAACAACAATCACCACCCTCGTCTGGCGTTGGCCCGCTGTCGGTGTTGCCATCTTCGTCGGCCTTGCACGCAACAACGGTCATCGAGCGGAACTCAATATCGTTAACTGTTTGCCATGGGTCTGCTTCATGTTTAACAACGGTTATCTCATCAAAGCCAGCGTCCGCGAACGCCTGTACAAACGCATCGTCTTTCATTGCGCCAGAAATGCACCCGCTCCACAGGTAATCATCTTGTTGCATTTCAACGGGAACATGTTCATTAGAAACGATGTCAGAAATAACAGCACGACCCCCGAAAGTAACTACGCGGAAGAGTTCTTTAAATAGATCCGGTTTTTCATTATTCGAAACAAGATTTAAAACGCAATTTGAAACAACAACATCAATCGAATTGTCATCGACCACACCTTGCATGTTTACAATATTGCCCTTGTGAAACTCCACATTCGCAAACCCAATTGTTTCGGCAACAACCGGAGCAAACTTATTTGCAACTTCGAGCATCGAGTCGTTCATGTCGACACCGATGACTTTGCCAGTTTCTCCAACAACTTGGCTCGCGATGAAACATATTTTTCCAGCACCAGAACCAAGGTCAAGTACTGTTTCGCCTTCGCGAACATATTTACTTGGATCCCCGCAACCGTAATCGCAATCAATAACTTCTTGTGGAATTGCTTTGAGCCACTTTGCGTCGTAGTCGACTGGGCAGCAAAGTGCGGCTTCTACTTTTGTTGCGGCTGGCGAGTATCGGTCGTCACAGGCTGATTCTGCGTTTTGCTTGTCCATTGTCGAACTCCATGGTTAAAAGGGTTAGTGAGCTCGTATTTTATCAATAATGAACCGACTCTACTAAATAAGTGTTGATTTACGAGCAAAAAGGGATATACTAATTTTCTATGGATAAGAACATCATCTACAGGGTCGCTTTTTCAGTCGTTGTAACTGGAACGACTGCCGTTTATGCGCAGGTTCGTGGCTCGACGCAATTTGATCGCTGGGAAGCAAATGATGTCCGTGTACTTTCCTATAACTTGCACGGCGATTTAGATGCAGGGCAACTTTCTGAGAATGGTTTTTCAAGAGTTATTTCGGCAATCAAACCAGATATTGTTATTTTTGAAGAGGTGACAACGAACGACAACGACGCGTTGCAATTTTCCCAATGGCTTGATTACCACCTCCCAACGAATGGCTGGGAGGTTCATCTTGGCATGACCGCCGGCGTCCGCACTATTGTTGCTTCGCACCTTCCAATGTCGATGAGGGAAATAGACACGATTCCAGCGAGTTCAACGAGGGGCGTAACGATGTGCCTTGTGGATTTGCCCGATGCTCAGTTTGCTCGGGATGTGTATATTCTTGGCGTGCACTTCAAGTGTTGTGATTACGATGGGGACAACGACAAACGACAAAAAAGCGCAGACGCAATTGCAACTTGGATGGGCGATGCACGGTTCGCTGGAAGGCACATTGATTTGCCGTTTGGTACACCGATGATTCTTACGGGAGACATGAATCTTGTTGGTGGACCACAACCTGAACTGACGTTAATTACCGGAGACATCATCGATGAATCGGAATATTGCCAAGACGTGAAGGGTGACTGGGACAGTACTGGCTTGCTTGACCTTGCGCCGATTGACCCAAACACGGGCGATGATTTTACATGGCAAGGAAGTGATTGGTATGAGCCAAGCCGGCTCGATCGTTTTATGGTGACTGAAAGTGCAGTGGCTATTGGGAATAATTTTGTGTTCAACACAAACACAATGAGTGCGCAAGAGTTAAAGCAACTCGGTGTCAGTTATTCAGACACGTTGTATTGGGTAACGAGCGACCACCTTCCTATCGTGATGGATTTTCAACCAACGCACATCGCTTTGCCGTGCGATGGTGATCTTGACGGCGACACAGATGCCG
>CAZVVI010000044.1:0-4055 GCA_964630505.1 uncultured Isosphaeraceae bacterium
GACAACTGTAACTGCGTGACGAACAATTCCAAAGCAAGTGTTCTCTGGGTAGCACTGAGTTATTACATTGGATTTCTTTTTCTGTGGTCGCTCTCGCATGAACTCAGCGATATGCGAGCGGTACGTTATCCCCTGTATTTCGCATGGGAAAGTGAAATCACTTTCAGGGGGTGGGCGTTACCTCTCTACTTCTCGCTCGACATCGCCGTCATTCTGTTTCCGTTTCTCTTTAAGTCATGGCGCGACGCCATCGCACCGGTTGGAACACTTTTCGTACAAACCGCTGTCGCAGCAATTTTCTTTGTGCTCGTCCCAATTGAACCCGGCTACGAAACAACAGGTGTTTGGGGCCCGTACTTTTACGAATACTTTGGACTTGAAAACTTATCTCGCTGGAATCACGCACCATCATTGCACGTTTCGTATGTGTTCACGATGGCATGGATCATCGGCAATCGGTATAGCAAGTCAGTTCTAGTAACCGCACTCATCTGGGCAGTTGCAGTCTCCATCTCCACGATGCTCGTCCATGAACACCATCTTATTTGCGTATTAGGGGGCTTCGCCCTCTTCGTATTCACAATGGTTAGCGTGTATCCTGCACTTCAGAGGAAATACAATGATTCCACTCCTAGCACTCTGCCTAACAGCGCCACTTGAATTTGGCTTGCAACCACTCCCCGAAGATTCGCCGTACCGCGAAGAAGGTTTTACGAAATTCACAGAAATCATCGCACCAAATGGAAAACCAATTCCAATCATTGCACAAAAAGGGGTGCGTGACATTGCCGTTGCACGGTGCAGGAACTTATTGACGTTTTACTTAACGAACGTGCCCAATTCAACTTACGGAAAAGATAAGTCGGGGGTTGCAAACGCAATGGCAAATAATCGCGCGGTACTGATGATGCCAGAAGGTGAACATAGCGAAGGTAGAGAACCCGACATCGAAGCGCAACCGCAATACGAAAACGAAACACCCGTTGACGGTTCGCGTTGGTACATTCGAAACGATTGGAATCATCGCGATGCAGCGTTTGAAGAAATATTCCATCTTGTACACGACACCGGCATTGGCACATTCATGCGCGGCGCACTTCCGCAATACCAAAAAGAATTAAAAACAGAAGCAATCAAATCACTCAAAGACGGCCGATGGGGAATCCCTATTGACCCGCACGTCGAAGAATGGATCGAAGAACTTACAGAAGAAGATTCACTCGCCCAAGAGTACATCGCTTCAGTCATCGATTCCTACTACGGACTTTGGTGTACATTTAACGAACGTCCGGGGGGCATGTGGGGCATTTACATTGCAAAAACGCGCGACGAAATAAAAGAGAAGGATCCAAAAGGGTTTGCGTTGCTTGAAGCATTCCTTCCACCAATGATGGTTGGATACGAATCACTCATCGACCCAAACTTTCGCGGCACATTTTCACTGCAATTTGATGAAGAACTCCCTTACACCCATAAATCGCAATACTACGTGAACGCGACGCTCACCGGAAATAAAAACTCGAACCTTCTTGGCAACAATGCAAACAACACCTTTCGTGGGAATAAAGGGAACAATACTATCGACGGCGGCGAAGGAAACGACACCGTTATTTTCCAAGGCAAAAAGGAAGAGTACGAAATAAAAGAAAATGTCATACGAGACACTGTTCCTGGGCGAGACGGCACTGATACCTTAATTTCCATAGAGGCAATCAAATTTGAACAAGATTGATTGGCACCATTCCATTATTCGAATCGCGATTGCAATCACTGCACTCGTTGGCGTTTTCTGTTTATTTCATTATGTCCTTGAGCCATACATGGTTGAAGTTGATACATATATTGAAAAACTTGGTGTTTGGGGACCCATACTATTCATTGCAATTTTTGCCATTGGAACAACTCTACTTTTTCCAGAAGCAATTCTTGCACTTGCCGCTGGTGCAGTATTTGGTGTCTGGTGGGGCGCACTCTGGATTACCATTGGCGGCATCATTGCTTCGTTCGTCATGTTTTTTATCGGAAGACATCTCCTTAGAACACCCGTTCAAAAACTCCTTCTTAAACATCCAAAACTTCAAGCATTCAACGAGGCGGTTTCTACATTTCGAATTATTGCTTTGCTTCGTTTGTCGCCATTTAACTATTCTGCTCTCTGTTACTTAGCATCGATTAGCAAACTTAAATTTTCATCGTATGCATTCGCATCCATTGCAATGATTCCCGGTTTTCTTTCGACAACCTATATTGGCTACGCAGCAAAACACGCCGCCGACCTTGCCAAGACGTACAAAGCAACTGGCAAACTTCCCGCAGGCGATTCACTCATTCATGAAATTACAATCTATGGTGGACTCGTCATCGCCGTAAGCGTAAGTATCATCGTAGCGCGAGTTGCACTGAAGTCGGTCAAAAACTGTAACTTGTCCGGAAGCCAAAAATAAACGATCCGTTGAGCGCATCATCTTCGTAATATTGAACCACTGGACCAATATGCAATGATGAATCCTCTTGCCATCTTGTTCGGTAAAACCATTCCGCTACATTCTGGCTACCGCCCGTTGACAAATCTGCGTATTGATATGCAAAGCCAGTACTTGAATTTTTAAATCCGAATGGTTCGTCAATTTGTAAGCCAAACGATACACTAAAATCCGATGGCGCAACATCGCTGTCGCCCCAGCCAATTCGACCGAATATTGTTACTGCTTCGGAAACTTCTTGATCGAAGTTAAACAATCCACCCCAGCCATCAATATTTCCTGGACCACTTGGATTTGTAACGCCGTTGTTCCACAACATAAAGCGATAATGTCCTTCTCGTTCTTCTTCGCGAATCACGGGGTTGCGTGATAAAACAAGTTCAGCGCTCGTAAACAAATGTTCAAGCGAAAGCCCATCAAAACCACTTGATGTAACGTTGCCCGGTTCTGAATTTGCGATGCCGACTCGAAGTAGAGAGTCGTCCGCAACATCCCACTCGATGTTCATCCCAAAGCCATGCCCAGGCATTGGGTTTGTTATCGATTGGTTAAAGTTCCCCGCCATGAATCCACTCACAGAATCATAAGCAATGGTGTTCTTATCAAAGTACGTCGCAACGTGTAATTTGCCCACGCGCAAACGTGCACCATGATTTCCAAACGACTGTTGCCAATACACATCAGTGAGGGCAAACGATTCCGATGACAAAATATTATTCATTGCCATTGGGTTTCCAACACTGCTTGCCATGAACGGCTCATACGGAGTTCCGCCAGCAAAATTGCCTTGCAATTGATACGCTATTTGGCCAAGGCCTTCGTCGTTATTCCATAGAGTCCACGCGCCAGCAACATCGTAGTACCCAACTGCCCTTGTTTTAGGCATTCCATCCAACACCTTGGTTGCGTGTTGGTACGTCCAAGTAACTAGCGGCTCAAATGACAAGTGCGTTCGCTCATCGTGCCCAACTCTTCGAAGGTGAAACGCATGGTCATCAACTTCTTGTCCAGATACAAATGAGCACAGTAAACACGGAAAAAGGAACATAATTATCTTCATAATAAGGCATGATACAATCATAAATCATTTAAAAGGAACCTTACATATGTCCGTATTAGTAAATAAAGAAGCACCAAATTTCACCGCGCAAGCAGTAATGCCAAGCGGAACAATCGAAGAACTCTCACTCGATCAATTCAAGGGGCAATACGTCGTCTTATTCTTTTGGCCACTTGACTTTACGTTCGTCTGCCCGACGGAAATTATCGCGCACGACAAGCGCGTTGCCGCATTCAAAGAACGCGGCGTACAGTTACTTGGATGCTCAATTGATTCACAATTTACGCACGCCGCTTGGCGAAATACTCCCGTAGATAAAGGTGGCATCGGCGAAGTTGGGTTCCCAATGGTCGCAGACGTCAAACACCAAATCGCCGAGTCGTTTGGCATATTGCACGATGCTGGCATCTCCCTTCGCGCAAGTTTCTTGATTGACAAAAACGGCGTTGTCCAACATCAAGTAGTAAACAACTTGCCACTTGGGCGGAACGTTGATGAAATGTTACGGATGG
>CAZVVI010000044.1:4155-6842 GCA_964630505.1 uncultured Isosphaeraceae bacterium
CAAGTAGTAAACAACTTGCCACTTGGGCGGAACGTTGATGAAATGTTACGGATGGTTGATGCATTGCAATTCACCGAAGAATACGGCGAAGTTTGCCCTGCTGGATGGAATAAAGGTGACGATGGCATGAAACCAAACGCTGATGGCGTTTCTGATTACCTCACATCTCACGCAGAAGCTTTATGAGTACGCCAAAAATTCTTGCTTTTGCAGGAAGCATTCGCAAAGATTCGTTTAACAAGCAACTTGTCAACGTTGCAAAACGCAGTGCAGAAAAACTCGGCGCCGAAGTAACGTTCGTTGATTTGCACGATTATCAAATGCCGTTGTACTGCGACGACTTGTTTGCGGAACAGGGCATGCCAGAAACAGCAATTTCTTTCAAAGAACTTATGAAAACCCACAACGGTTTTTTGATTGCAAGCCCTGAATACAATGGATCGCTGACCGGCATTTTGAAAAACACAATTGACTGGGCAACTGTTCGCCATGGAGATGAAGAGCGCAACGCTTGTTTCAATGGAAAAATTGCTGGTATTCTGTGCGCTGCTCCCGGCATAGGCGGTAGCCGAGGCATGCACCACTTGCGAATGGTGCTTTCTAGCTTGGGGACGTTCGTTTTGCCAAGGCACCTTTGCGTGACGAATTGCCACGCCCACCTCCAAGGAAACAACACCCTAGAGGACGACAAAATACAGCACCAACTCGATGACCTTGCCTCAGAGTTGGTGCGTGTTATTCGCGGTTTACACAATTAATCCTTGACTTACCGAAAATATTTTCTATATTATTCTTACTCGCTATTTTAATCCAAAAGTCGTTTTTTCTGTCCTTTGTTTCGGTTCACAGGGATACGGACAATCAATTCTGCCTGGTGCTTCCCCTCTTTACGAATTATTTTTGCAACGGGATGTGCTTATTAACGCGGACCTCTGGGATTTGGAACCAAAAATTATTGGCGCAGGTCTTGGATTCACAAAAATACTAGGTATTCCTGGGCTCAGTTCACCATACGGCGAATTCATCTGCAGAGCATTCGGCGGAACGTGGAACACCGTTGATGGTGACAATGTGCCCCTTCGTGCTCGCACTTCTGCAGCATCTGTCTTGCAGATTCGCGTCGCGTACGATCCTTGGGTGGTTGGTCAATGCGGACTTCCTGTTGAGTTTTCATGGCCTGTTCAACCAAGTACGGTTCGACCAGAAAATTTTAAAGTGATACTGAACGATGGGTCGGAAGTTACACCTGCCGGCGCTTCGATATTTCCAAATTTTGAATACAACGAACGAAGTACTGTTGTGCTGGTTGGAGATTTTGGTAACCGCCTCAATCCAAGTGAGGACAACGGTGCACTCTACCCAGTCAAACTTGAGATAGTCGACAGCGATATACCTCTCACACTGATTGGATTGAAAGGCAAGAAACAAATTGCAACTGGTTTTTCATTTGGTGATGGCGAAACTCCTATGACTGCGTACGACACAGGCAACGGACCGAAACTTTGCGCGGCAAAAATAAGCCGAATGAATACCGCAGGCGACAATGGCCCGCTTCCTTTTCGAGGCGCATTACCAAATGATGGCGTTGCATTGTATGGCGACGATGCCCAGTTCCGATTGCGCGTTTTGACCACTGGTGGCTTCTCGCCAGATGGCGTTGCTTCAGTACTACCGACAGACTTCGAACGTTTCTTTAGAATACGTTGCGAAGCACCCGACGGCACTGTCATCTGGATTACAGAAGCAAACAAAGTGTACGAGTACATGGGCAAAGAACTTGAAGTGCTTGGGCTCGCTGAACTTGGCAAAATTGAAAGCGACGATCCGTACACGCTCGCTTACACTGAGGATCACGATAATCAAATCGATATTATTCTTCGCGGTGATGTAGAAGCAATGCACTGCATTACGGATGTGCATATTCCAGCTTCTGGTGAGTACACTCCCTTCTATAACCCCGGTGGACCTGGTAATAATCCAACCCCCGGTACGACCTACACGCAACCTGGCCCAGAATTCCTCCAGCCCGTCCTTGATGCAATTAATCATCCACTCACCGTGACGTGGTTTGGCACAAATCCTAAATAGTATTTTGCTACCATGCACGCCATGGTTACATTTATAACAATTACGCTCGGTTCGGCACTTGTACTTCACCTGCTACTCTTTGGAGTAACAAAACTTTTCGGAAAAGGTGGCGAAGGCACTCTTGGTGATATTCGCACAGCGATTGGCTCATCCCTACCAACACCACTAGGAGTTGCAATTTGGGTTATCGCGCTAACACTTACCGCACAAAAACTCGTAGAGCATTTTGAATGGGCACCATTTGAAATCGAAACAGGCGAAGCAGTGTTCACCATTGATACTATCCTTTCGATGGCACGTACCGGGCTTATTGTCATTCTTACAACTTGGTTTGTAGCAAGAGGGATTCGTACTTTTTCAAAAATCTTAAACAATTGGCATCACAGTAAAGACACTGTTGATCTTGACACGACTGCGATTCAAGCACTTGCCTCGGTTGGCGTTGTTGTAACTTGGGTGGTCGGTTTTATTGTGACGCTCCAATCGCTTGGTTTTAATATGAACGCAGTTATAACCATTGGTGGCATTGGCGGCGCTGGCATTGCCTTTGCATCAAAAGATGTTGTTGCAAATTTCTTTGGCGGCATTGTTGTCATGCT
>CAZVVI010000045.1:0-6274 GCA_964630505.1 uncultured Isosphaeraceae bacterium
TTAATCAGAATGGTGGGCTTATTGGTGGGGGCTTAGATGATCGGTTTGATTTTCAATTTGTTTCCGCATCTTTACTTGATGGTGGAGGGTTTGAACTCATCGATGGAACATATCGTTCTCTTGGGAATGATGGGAATCATTACAACCAAGCCATTAACTCCGGAAACAATTATTATTTCCCTGGTGATACACCACGCGGCAATACACTTGCTGATGAACTGATCATTGCCTCAGACCATCTCCCACTTGTTGTGGATTATCAAGTTCCTGCTGTTCTAGGATGGAGCTTGAATCCAACGGCAGACCGTATTTTAGTTGGAGCAGATGCAACGATTGATTTTGAAATCCGAAATGACGCACCCGTGTCTCACCCATCTGGGGCAGATTTACTTCATGTAGACGTTGTTGCAACAGGGGATTTATCAGGAAGTGAATCAGTTTCAGTTCCTGCAATGAGTGCCCCAGCGATTGTATCATTGCCAGTTGACACGTCTGTTGCAACAAGTTGGAATTCACTCTTAACTCTGACTACAACAAGTGCTGAAACACAAACTACTCCAGAGAAAATCAAAGTGGGTGGAGAAATCATCGAACATGCAAACGCTTCATTCTCATTTAGCGAAGATCTCGATTGGCATACGTTCGATGTTTCATTTGAACAGGGGAGTGGTGTTCAAACGTTCAATGTTTGGTTGTTTAATTATGGATATGACGGGACTCAATCTTTACTTGAAGTCGACAACGTTTCAACCCCTAGTCCACCAGTGATGTATGAGGGAATGTCCACTTCAACTGTCGGACCAATACCATCTCTGATTACATTCAGTATTGATACTAATTCGGTAACTCCGGATACCTACATTGCTCCGATGCCGATTGAAGTTTCCGATGAAAATTTACTTGGAGAGCAAAGTGGAATCTCAATGCTTACAGTTCGGGTAGAGATTACACCCACGCCATCGTGCCCGGAAGATTTCGATGCGAATGGAACAGTCGCAGTTGCTGACCTGTTGCTTCTCATTGGGGAATGGGGTAGTAGTGACCCCATATATGATCTTGACGGAAACGGGACGGTTGGGGTCAGCGATTTATTGCTACTCATCGCTGCATGGGGGCTGTGTGGCTGATTTTTCGGTGTCTGACACCAGGTGTCTAGACACCAAATAATTGCTCAAATTACCTATTTTTCCTTGATTGGCTCCATTTTTTCTTTATAGTTAAGTGTTCAGAACATTATATTTTCCAAAACAAAGGAGAGAGAGATGAATGGAAAAACGATTGCTGCGTTGGTTGTTGCAACCGCTTCTTGCACTATTGGGACAGTTTCGGGTGATTTACTCATTACCTCTGTGTATGACGGACCGTTATCTGGCGGTGTACCGAAAGGAGTTGAGCTGTATGTCGTCAACGACATTCCAGATTTAAGCCAATTTGGTTTGGGTTCTGCAAACAATGGTGGTGGTTCTGATGGAGAAGAGTTTACGTTTCCCACGGGTTCAGCAACTGCTGGCTCTTTCATCTACGTCACAAACAACGACACTGCTTTTATAGAGTATTACGGATTCGCCCCTGATTTTGTTGATGGTGCTATGAATGTGAACGGTGATGATGCCATTGAGTTATTCCAAGCAGGTTCAGTCATTGATGTCTATGGCGATATCAATGTTGATGGTAATGGAGAACCTTGGGAATATATGGATGGATGGGCATACCGTGTTGATGGAACAACCGCCAATGGTGGAACATTCTCAGATGCAGACTTTACCTACAGTGGACCCAATGCAGTAGACGGATGTTCAACGAACGCGTCTTGTTCTAGTGTTGTCCCTTTCGGTACATTTGTCATCGGTGGTGGGGGTGGCGGAACAACGCACCACATTTCTGCTGGTGGTTCAGTCTTTTCGCCAGACTATGTCGAAGTTGAAATTGGTGATACGATCATTTGGACTCGCACTGGTGGAAACCATACGGTGACCTCGGGCGCAAACTGTACCCCAGATGGGTTATTTGATGCAGACATCAATGGCAAAGTAGCCACGTTTGAATGGGTTGTCCCAGCAGATGCACCAATGGACATCCCTTACTACTGTATCCCTCATTGCAACTTTGGAATGGTTGGGGATATTCACGTGCTTGATGCTGCTGGTCCCGACTCTGATGGTGACGGGTGGGAAGACAGCGAAGACAATTGTCCAAATATTCCAAATCCCGGTCAAGAAGATTGCAACAATGATGGTGTAGGTGACGTGTGTGATCCATTCACAATCGATTGCAATGGAAACGGCGTTCCAGATGATTGCGATTTAGCAGATGGAACAGCGCAGGACTGTAATGGCAATTTGATTCCAGACTCTTGTGATTACGACACAGGTACACTTCATGACGATAACGGAAACGGATTCCCAGACGAATGTGAAACAGACCTTCCATTTATTCAACTTCAAGAAATCCGCACCGATCAACCAGGTGCCGACAACGATGAGTACTTTGAAATCCGCGGTGATTCAAGCATGGATCTTTCAGGTGTGTGGTACATCGTGATTGGGGATGGATCTGGCGGCAGTGGCTCCATCGAATGTGCAATCGATTTGTCAAACATGGCAATTCCTGCAAATGGTTCGTTGCTCGTTGCTGAAGATGATGACACCCTAGGCGTTCAAGCAGATTATGTTTTGCCAGGTGGAATTAACTTTGAGAATAGTGATAATGTCACTCATTTCCTTGCAATGAACTTCTACGGTTCATACGGCGATGATTTAGATGTTGACGATGATGGCACCCTTGATGTCATGCCATGGCAAGATACAATCGATGGTGTTCGACTTATTATCGATCCAGCAGGCGGTGATCACACATATCTCGGTTTTGAAGAAATTGGACCAACGATTGATGGTTATGCTCCTTCACACGCCTATCGGTACACTTCTGCGTGTGGCAACTTTGCGATTGGAACGTATGATCCATACGATCCAGAATCAGCAGACACGCCCGGCAGTGAAAACCCGCCATGCCCAAGTGATTGTGTCGCAGATATAGATGGCGATAACCAAGTTGCCGTTTCAGATATCCTCATTCTCATTGGAGATTGGGGAGGCACGGATCCAGCTCACGATATCGATGGCAGTGGATCTGTAGGTGTAGGTGATATCTTAATGTTAATTGCTGCATGGGGTCCTTGTTAATTCAGGGAACGTAAGAGAGGAGAGCTCCACGCAACATGACGACCCGTCAAATTGGCGGGTCGTTTTTTCGTAGTGGTGTGACTGTCTCCACACGAACAGTGTGACAGGCACTTTACACGGTGCCTGTCACCGAAGGTGACTGTCACTCCGCCTTCGCTTTTGTGTGCCAGTCACGAAAGAATCACTTCGCTCTTGTGTGCCAGTCACGTCGAACCTACTCGCTCGGTCTGCCAGTCACGTCGTATAACAATTTTCGCACTATCTTTTTCAATCCAACCCTCATTTCCATTTGGCAATTTGATGTGTAGCCAATCTTTTCGGGTACCAAGAATTTCAAACTCAATTCCCTCATGTAAGGGTTCGTTGAACATGGCACCGTAATTCATGCCAGAACCTTTTCGGACAATAACTTCTTTGGCGATTAGAACCCCATGGTCTTGATGTTGGTCAGCGATATCTGCGCCGACACTTACTCCAAGAGCGAGCGCGAACACTCCGAGTGTAATTGATGCAGTTTTGAATGCTGGAATAGTGCGAAAAAGTCGAATTGAAACAAGTGACCAACATGCAATCCAAAACAGAAGCCCCAACGTAAGTCGCACTTGTGTTGGTAAGGATTCATGCCAGAATGCAAGTCGTGTAAGCAGTGAGGTCGCATCTTCTGCTTCGATGTTGTTGGTAACTAGTGAACGAGCATATTCAAGATTCGTTTGCACTCGGCCATCGGATGGGATGTACCTTTTCGCAGAACGATACGCTGCGATTGCTTCACCTATTTCGCCTGCTTGAAGTTGTGCATTTCCTAAGTCGTACCATAGTTTGCCGTTTTCGATGCCATCGTCTATTAGAACTTGAAAACGATTTGCTGATCTGCGAAACGATTCTTTTGCTGCGACAGGATCGGCAGTTTGCAATTCAACAGCGTGGCCGTACGCAACCTGTGCTTCCTGCAACACTGCGAGTTGCTGATCCATGGAAAGATGCATCTTTGTTGTTGCAATCAGTGCTAGGGTGATTGTTGAGAAAATCATCAGGAGATTGTCTCCAGAATTTTGTTCGCATCCTCTAACAACGAATCATCTTCAAAGCCACCAAATTGTGCAGCATCACAACGATTGAGCAATGTTTGCACCTCGGCTTGTTGCGGAACATCTGATTGTATTGTCCGCAGCGCTTGAGCAATGTGATGAATTTGAACATCATTGTTCGGCTGAATTCCAGAGCGAATTGTTTGAATTGCATGTTTCTTCGCTGATTTTAATTTAGACTCATCCGTTTTTAAGCGTCGTTGATAGAAAAGCCCAACCAGAACTCCTGTAAACACGAGTGGCGGTAGCGCAACTGCTGCAAGAACTAGTGGTGTAACTTCGGTTGTTTGAGATTCTAGAAGATTATTGCCTGTGTAATTTGCGAGAATCCCACCATCTATTTCTGTGAGAGTTTGCCTCGGTGATTGAGAAGTGCGCGGGTCACCACCAACCAAATCACTTGCAGATACAGTTGCGACATCCTGAACTGAGACGGGAATTGACTTTGTCCATATCGTAGAATACGCGCCGGTTTTCGGATCAAAACTACTCATTGGTAGCGGTGGTATTTCTGTAACATCAGCACGCCGAGGACGAATTGTTTGAGTGAACGTTTTTGTTCGCCCCTCTGCGATTCCGCCAAGAGGTTTGTCTGGAACTTTAAAGTAATCAGTTAATGCTGAAAGTCGATCAAGTGCAGGAGCTGACAAGTAATCTAGATTGATTGGGCCTGATGAAAGATCTGTGACACGCATAGTGAGTGTGATTGGTTCACCAACGTTGACATGTGTTGGTTCAGCGACAACTCTAAAATCAAACTGACCAACAGCGCCTGTATACCACTCTGGACGACCTTGAAGTGGTGGCGTTAATACATTGATTGAGGGCATCTGGGCTTGTGCACTGACAAGTTGTGATTGATCAATAACCAATGAGTTGCCGCCAAAAAATCCTGAACTTCGTTCTTTAGCGAGTGAGATTGGATACTTAGCAATTATCGAGATTGGATCAAACTCCATCAGACCGGTAGTTTCGGGCCACTTTGTCGCTTGCAAAGAGTACACATAGAATGTTGTTGGGACGCCTTCGTTCGTTTCACCTTGAACGGTCTGGACGCTTGCTCTGCCGTCTTGAAGTGCTTCAAAGAACATGCCATACGAGGAGTTTTGGCTCATGAGTGAGAACATTTCGCGAGCATCTAGGGTGACTCCAAGTGCTGTGTCAGTAAACCTCTCAACATAGATGTTGAGCGTCATATCAATCGGTTGCCCGAGATAAACGTCGCCGGATGTGCCGATGACTTCCACTTTCAATGCGCCACTTGTAGGCGTTTGGACAACCTCAACCATTTTTTGTACGGTTTGAAACGCCTTTCCATCCGCGATGAATGTTAGTGGAGGGATTACTAACGTCCCAACCCGCAAAGGTGTGAGATAAAACGTAAACTTTCTTGAGGTCGTCGAGGTGATTTTTCCGTTGACAAATGTTGTCTGAGAAGAAGTTTCTAAACCACTTCTCCTTCGGATTGTAAATCCATCAATTGGAGGAAGCGTAGGTTCTTCATCTGATTCGACGTTCTGGTAGACAATAATGAACCGCATTGGCACACCGACGTACCCCTGATTCGGAGGCATTTCTACGAGGACTTCTTGTGAGAAAGTAGTTGTAGTCAATAACGAACAACAAAGAAGAATCATAGTTTGAAAAAGTTTAGTCATGCTTACCAATCCTTCTCCACTGGAACTCTGCGACTCGCTCTTGAAGCTGCAAGATCTTTACGTCGCTGTTGTTCTTTGTCTCGAATGAGTTGGAGTAATCGATTTGCTTCTTCTTCAGATAGTCGTTCGCCTTCATCAGGTTCTGTGGCTAATTGCCGTTTGCTTTCGTTCATTTCCTCTTCAGTTGCTTCTAACTCGCCTTCTTGAGGTTGCTCTTTTTGTTGTTCTTCAGTTTGCGGTTGTTGATCATCAGACTGTTCGCCATTTTGCTGTTGTTCTTGGTCTTGATTTTCATCAGACTGTTCGCCATTTTGCTGTTGTTCTTGGTCTTGATTTTCATCAGACT
>CAZVVI010000046.1:0-5781 GCA_964630505.1 uncultured Isosphaeraceae bacterium
CGGCTTTCACACAGATTAGAACACTAACAGATGACAGACAACACTAACAAAAAAGGAAGTAACAATACAACCCTTGTACTGGGCATTTGTGTAGGTACTACGCTTGGGTTAATTGTTGGCACAATCACTGGAGACATCGGAATGTGGGTTGCTATTGGAGTGTCGTTAGGTGTTGTCTATGGAATAACACTGTCATCTTCTAGTTCAAACGATCAAGAAGAAACTAATTCAAATTAAGTTACTTCCGAAACACTTCATGGCAATTGGTACACGATTGTTGCATACGATTCAGATGCACGTGTAGTTCAGTTACGGGGCGTTTTTGCAACAACGCCTCTTCAAGCTCACTTGCATTATGGATCGCGTTCACAAAATGCGTTTCAATATCGGTATAGAGTTCATCCAACTCTTGATTCAATTGAAGATTTCGGTATAGGTCAACAATCTCTCCTGCTTCAGCTACACCGACAGGTTCAGAGTCGGATTCAAGTTGCTTCCAATTATTGGAATGCAGTTGTTGAAGATTCTCCAACGCCTCATCCAAGGTAATCATCGCATCAATCATCCCTTCGGGTTGAACCATTGATGGGTAGGTTTTCTTATTCCGTTGAATCTCAGATGAATCGATTTTTTTCATCCCTTCAACTGAATCCCATAGCCCCTTGTATTGGAGAGATGTTTCAGAAACATGCATTCGCTCTTTCGCTTCCTCGATACTGAGAAGTCCCAGCGCAATCGAAGCAATCGCAGATGCTGTCGCCGATCTGTGTTTACCTTGGTGACAGTGAACATACACTGTTCCGTGTGGAAGTGCTCTTGAAACAACGGTCGCTAAATCAAATTTCTGTTCGTCACTTGGACTATTGTATTTCAAAGGAATATGAATCGTTTTCATGCCATGAGAGGTTGCTCGTTGAACATCAGGTATAACACCATCTACACAAACAATCGTGTCGACATTAAGTTTTTTCAGGGATGCAAAACCTTCATCTCCTTGTGGTTTTGCGCCTGAGATGATGTTTTTTTGAAAATAGACAACTTGTGATAAACCATCGAACGACATTGGAGCGGTTGCATTGATTAGTTCAGACCCGCATAGAAACGAACTTGAGAAAAAAAGAATGAGAAACCATTTCAGCATTGCTCGCTTATACTACCCGAACTTTTATGCCTCAAAATGAACCAAAACGAAAAACACGCGCGACATGCGCCCCCGGATTAGCACCATATCTCAAACAAGAACTTGAACAGCTGAGTTTTGAGGTTCTTTCGATGGATAAAACGGGTGTTGAAATTGAGGCGACTACAACAGATGCGATGATGTTGAATTTACGGCTCCGGACTGCATTCCATGTTTTACAACGATTTGCAGACATCAACTGCAGAAACGCAGATGAACTTTACAGCGAAGCAAAGCGGTTGCCGTGGGAAAGAGTCATTGACCCAAATGGGTTTTTGTCGGTGACGTCTAATGTTCGCAATGAGTCGATTACGAACTCTATGTTTCCAAACATGCGATTGAAAGATGCGATTTGTGACAAACTGATTGGCACGCTCGGGAAACGCCCAGATGCTGGTTCAAGCACAGAGGGAATGGTGGTGAGTTTGCACTGGGTAGATAACAAAGCGAGAATCTATTTAAACATGACCGGTCGGAAACTTTCAGATCGCGGGTACCGCAAGATTCCATTTATGGCTCCAATGCGTGAAACAATTGCTGCAACTGTTCTTATGGAAATGCAATACGACGGTTCGAGACCAATGGTTGTGCCGATGTGTGGGAGTGGAACAATTGCAATTGAAGCTGCACTAATGGCAAAACAACGAGCACCGGGATTATTGAGAAGCAATTACAGTTGTACGAAATGGCTTGGTGCTGATAAAAAAGCATGGAGCCAACAACGAGCAGATGCAAAAAAATTGCAAGTGAAAGATGATCCTGCTCCAATTATTGCATCAGACATTGAAGAAGAAGCTGTTGAAGCAACAAGAAAGAACGCAATCACAGCAGGAGTAGATCATCTTATAGATTTTCATGTCTGCGACTTTGCAGAAACACCAATGCCTACGCAGAATGGAGATATTATTTTTCACGGAGAATATGGACAGCGATTAGGTGACGAAGAAGACCTCATTGCAACCTACAAGCGGATTGGTGATTTCATGAAACAACATTGCGCTGGCTGGGATGGTTATGTATTCACATCTGGTAAACCATTGATTGCAGCATTAAAGTTAAAGGTCTCTAAACGAACGCCATTTACAAATGCCGAAATTGATTGCCGGCTTTTAAAGTATGAGTTGTATAAGGGCTCGAAAGTTACTGAAGTTCCAAATAGCTGATAGGGTTATCTGGGCACTGTCCTATTCCACATTCAAGAAAAGTTGTACAGACATTTGCTACAGTAATTCCGAAGATGAGCCAAAAAGCAATTGAACCAAGCAATGGTACGGGTCTGGTTGATTTCGTTTCTTCTTTTGATTCAAACTGGCTGTCAAACAAGAACATAACACCTAGAATTAAAATGGTTGCTGCAAAGATAAGCAATGCCCATGTATAGAGGTGTAATCCCATGACTGGAGTTCCATATCCCGTATTTCCGGGTGCAGGAACAATATGCAGAAGAATCTGGCGGATTGAAACGCATGCTCCAAACATCGCACTGATGATGCACATGCCGTAGTGCATAGGGCGAATGCCATATCGAATATTCATAAGTGCACCACACGCAATCCCCACCATTGCAAGGCGCTGCAATAAGCAAAGTGGGCAGGGGAACTCACCTTTGATGAACTGAATGGAGTACGCCCCAATCAAGGGCGTGCAAATCATGAATACGAAGAGGATGTTGAGTTTTCGTGCGCAGTTTGGTGTCATGGATTACAACTCGATATTCAAAGGATCCGTGACGTGATGTTTGAACCAAAAAGCGCATAGCACGATGGTGATTAGAAAAAGAACAACTGCTGGCTTCTTTCTTCCAAACCATGCAAGAAGCATCACAACAGCAAACAACAAGAATAACAGCACCATCATGGTGTTCTACTATCGGATGGAAATCTCAAATACGTGAAATTTGGTTGGAATTGCACACGAATTGTGTCATACTCTCAATATGCGATTCCTTGTTATATCTGCATTGATGTGTTGCCAAGCACTTGGGCAATGGTCAGATTCACCTGATTCAAATCTAG
Source organism: uncultured Isosphaeraceae bacterium (assembly GCA_964630505.1). Taxonomy (GTDB): domain Bacteria; phylum Planctomycetota; class Phycisphaerae; order Phycisphaerales; family SM1A02. The sequence goes on from CAZVVI010000046.1 coordinate 3,196, forward strand.
ATATATGCACAGCAGAGGGTGAACAGGCGATTACCAAAATAGTAACCCGCACCGACGGGGGCTGTTATGTAAGTTGGTTTGATAATAGAAGTGGTGGGTACGACGTGTACATGCAGTCTATTGATGCACAAGGGAATATTCTTTGGCAGGATAATGGAATCCTCATCGCTGATCGAAATTATTCCTCGACGATGGATTTTGATTTAGATATCGACTCAAGTGGAAATGCGGTCGTGGTGTATCGCCAAAATGTATCAGGTGGCGATGGAATCATCGCAACATCAGTAAGCCCAGAAGGAACGATTCGTTGGAATCAAACAGTTCAAACTGGAGGTACGTTCGTTGCATCTCCAGTCGTTTGCTCAGTGGAATCGTCGGTCTTTGTAGGGTGGATTTCAGATAACAATTCAAAGATTCAAAAACTAAATTCGTTAGGGAGTCCACAATGGAAATCACCAACAGTTATTTCAGATCCCGCCGGAGGATATTTTTTGGTTTCTGATATGCACCCTTCACTTAATGAGAGCGTACTTGTTGCAGGAGTTCAATATCTTACATTTTCGGGTGCAAAAAAATTAAAAGCACAACGAATCAACAGCAATGGATCAGTTGCTTGGATTAACCAAGTTGCTGTCATGGAAAACAACTCGTTGCAATTTGGAAATTTCCCTGATTTTATTTCTGATGGAGTTGGAGGTGGTTTTTTCACGTGGTATGGGGTGTCGCCATTGCAATGTTATGCAAATCACATTACGCATGATGGTCAGCCATGGGCAATAGGTGAAGTGCAAGTTGCATCGGGTCTTGGAAGTACGGAGAGAGTTGATCCAGTCGCTGTTTTGCATGGCGCTGAATTTGTTGTGTTTTTTAGAACACTTGATAACAACCAAAACAATGATGGTATTTCTGCTCAGCAATTCACTTCTGCAGGAAATGCGGTTTGGGGGGCAGGTGGTGTTTCGATAAAACCAACTTCAAGTACACCACAATATGGTAGTTTTGCTGCGAGCATTACAAATGCAGGTCCGGTGCTTTGTTTTACTGAGGCACCATCTTGGGCAGCAGATGTGATTGATGCAGTTTGTCTCAATTCCAATGGTGTTCCAGTGTGGTCTCCAGAGTTCGTTAGTGTTGCATCTACGCCTTCAAGCAAAAGTCGAATTGCGATAGGATCAACAAATGACGGAGTCCTTCTTGCATGGCAGGATGAACGAAATGGAACAAATGATATTTACGGGCAACGAGTCAATAGTGATGGCACACTTGGAAACGCATCTTCAAATTGTTTGGCAGATATTGACAGCGACGGTTTTGTTGGTGTGAGCGATTTGCTTTACATCATCGATGCATGGGGTGCATGTACATGTAACGAGGATATTGATGGAGACGGGCTTGTCGGAGTGAGCGATTTACTTTTGATTATTGATGCTTGGGGAAGTTGTACCTAAACTACAAAACTTGTCCAGCTTTTGGATATGAGCCAAGCACTTCAATTGATTTACAAAATTGACTTGCATTGTTGACTGCGGTCTTTAGCTCTGTGGTGTCTTGGTGAGCATCAGCGTCGATGTAAAAGGTGTAATTCCAATTCACTCGTCCGCTCGGTCGTTTGTCAATGTGGCTTAGATTGATGCCTTGATCTCGAAATGCAGCAAGAACATCAACAAGTGCGCCTGTTTCATGTTTCGTTGTAAACATGATGGTTGATTTGTCATCTGTGCTTTGTTCTGCAGACTCTTTTGAGAGGATGAGAAAACGAGTAATGTTCTCAGCACGATCTTGAACATTTTCAATTGCTATTTCTACATTATGTTCATGAGCAGCAAGTTCTGAACCAATCGCTGCAATTCTTGAATCTTCAGATGCGAGGTTGACTGCCTTTGCACTACTTGGGGTTTCAATGATCTCGATATCGGGATACATCGCAGCAAGCCATTTCCTACATTGCGAAATGACTTCTGGTTTTGAAGCGATTGCGGTGATTTGCTTTACGTCACCATTACAGAGTAAGCAGTGCCGAATATCAATCAGTGCTTCTGCATAAATAGTGACATCGTGATCATGAAACGCATCGAGGGTATCTGTGATTCCACCACTTGTCGAATTCTCGTATGGAACAAGACCATAATTGCAATGACCTGCTGCAACTTCTCGAAACACCCGCTCAATGCTTGGAACACCAACGCACTCAACGCTTGAACCGAAATGCCGAATCGCTGCGATATGGCTAAATGAACCCATCGGAGCTAAATGAGCAATTGCCAACGGTTTTTCGAGTTGAAAACTACCCGACATTAGTTCACGATAGATAGCTTCAATTGTTTTGTCTGAGAGAGGTCCTTTATTTGCTTGAAGAACCCTGTCCAGAACAGCCCGTTCTCGATGTGGAGCATAAATTGGGATTTCTGTATTTTGCTTTAATTGACCAACCTCAACAACTATTTCTGCTCGTTTAGATAGCAGTTCGATGAGTTTATGGTCCAGTTCGTCGATTTTCGTCCGCAAGGCATTGAGATCCAATTCACTCATGCCAATAGCATACACGAGGCAATTGTGCCTTGTGGAGTAGGATTCGCGATTGTCATT
>CAZVVI010000047.1:0-4364 GCA_964630505.1 uncultured Isosphaeraceae bacterium
AAGACATAATTACTAAAAGATTTTTCTTTAAACGGATGTGAATGGGTAATTAAACCTCGATTTGGAAGGGGATCAAAAGATATTTTTCATGCAGATTCTAAAAAAATGTTTGATTCATTAATTAGTTATCTTATCGATTCGGGATATCAAGTTTCTGTTTGGAATAGAAGTCATCAGAAGGTTGACGCACTTGCAAAGAGTGGGGCGCTTGCTTGTGATAGTCCTGCCGATGCGCTAAATGCAAATGAGTCTGTTATTGTCTGCCTCACCGACTATGGCGCATGGAGGGAGGTTGTCGAAGCACACAATCTTCAAGAACAATTTAAAGGTAAGTGTGTCATCCAACTTACCACTGGCACTATTGAAGAAGTGGCATGGAACACAGGCTTCATTCAAGAACATGGTGGCCGCATCGTAGACGGGGCAATTATGTGTTATCCGAATCAACTTGGCACCAAAGATAGTTCGCTATTGATGGCGGGCGAATCCGATGCACTTTCTGATTGTGATTCTATCCTTCGTATACTTGCTCCTGAATGGACGAATCTTGGCGATGACATAAAGCAGCCCACAATTCTTAGTCGAGCTTTGATGGCTGGAATATTTTCAGAACTTGTTGGCTTTTTAAATAGCATTGCGATCTGCCTTGAAGGGGGAATCTCACTTGATCTTTTCTTGCAACATTCAGAAAAAGGGAATGAAACGGTACAGCCTGAGAAGGCGAGAATTGTTGAAGCAATTCGAGATGGCAACACAATACAGACACAGGCGTCAATCAAGGCATATGGAGAAGGCCATAAAGCGGTGCTATCCATTGCAAAAACACTCGGAACGAATCTCATGCTTCAGGATGCAGTGCAGGAAGTCTTTCAAGAGGGGTATCGGTTGGGATTGAGTGAACAGGATTTTTCAACTCTGGTGGAAGTGTTCGCTTCAAAAAAATAAAATGGACTTCAGTTGTAAAGGAATTTTTGGATGACAATTTGTTGCATGAGCCTCTTGGTTGCGTTGAACATAGCATCCCCGATAGCACCTCCACAGGCACCTGAGGGGATGGTTTGGATCCAAGGTGGAGAATTCAAAATGGGTGGCGTAGGTCCAGAAATTCGACACGACGAATTGCCACGTCACCGCGTTCTACTCGATGGATTTTTTATCAAAAAGACCGAGGTTACCAATGCTCAATTCAAAACATTCGTCGATGCAACGGGATACAAGACGATAGCGGAGCAACCAGTTGATTGGGAGTTAATCAAAACACAGGTTCCACCTGGGACGCCGAAACCTCCCGAGGACATGCTGTTGCCAGGTTCGCTCGTCTTTCATCAACCTGCCGAGGTTCGGGACACACGCGACTATTCGCAGTGGTGGGTCTGGACTTCTGGAGCGAATTGGCGTCATCCTGAGGGGCCAAAATCTTCGATTGAAAATCGGATGCACCACCCGGTGGTACATGTGGCTTGGGACGATGCTAGGGCGTACGCCGAATGGGCCGGTGGTGACTTGCCGACCGAATCGCAATGGGAGTACGCAGCGCGAGGCGGTATTTCAGACATGCCATTTATCTGGGGCAATGAGCAAGTAGATTCTTCGCGAGCAAACATTTGGGAGGGCGTTTTTCCAACACGCAACGACAAGGGAGACGGATTCGTACGTACAGCACCGGCTGGTAGTTACCCCGCAAACGGTTACGGCTTGTATGACATGGCGGGGAATGTATGGGAATGGTGTCTTGACCAATATCGTGGGGATGAGTACACGCGTCGTAGTATGGGGCTTGGCGAGGACGAAGCAGTCAAGAATCCTCAGGGTCCGCAAGAAACCGATGACAGTCGAAATCCATATGCGCCGGTAACTCGCATCCAACGAGGAGGCTCATTCCTGTGCCACCCGAGTTATTGCTCGAGCTACCGTCCTAGTGCGAGGATGTCGGCAACTCCCGATAGCGCGATGAGCCATGTGGGCTTCAGAATTGTGATGACGCCCGAACAAGGCGAAGCCGCAAGAAATGTTGAGAAGGTCGGGGAATAAAAAACAGCCCAGTGCATCGACACTGGACTTTTGAATCAGTTGAAATTGTCCTGTAGTAATCACCTAGTTTTTTGAGAATTATTGGAGGTGAGATGCCATCAAGTGTAATCGCAGAGTCGCTCTCAGTTATTCGCACTCGCCCCAACTATCTATGAGCACAAGAAGGTCTGACACTGCAACCACGCCATCACTATCGATATCTGAGGAGCATAAACCGAGATCAGTCGAACCCCATGCATCTATGAGCAGCAAAATGTCAGATACGTTCACTGATCCATCATGATTCAAGTCCGCTTTGCAATGAGAGTTCAGAAGAAAATATTCACTGCCAATTTTAATGAGCATCTCTCCGTTGTTATTCATCTTCTCAACTTGGCTTGATAGAGGAAAGTTTGGAAGATATTGATTGAGCAAGACTGGTGAATCTTCGCCACTGTGCCAAACAATTGGTTCTTGGTGATAGAAGGGGTGAATGAGCCCTTGGGATGCAACGGTTCCATCATCAGAGATTGCGACGGCTGTCGCAATGATGATTTCTTCTGACAGAGCAGCTTCTTCAATTCCAGAGTCATCTGACCACCGCAGAAGATGAGACGAATTCTTTGCATCCGTCCAACTAAACGCAACACGTCCTGAGGAGGATGCAACCATCCTAAATGAATACGTGCCGGGTGGAAAAGAATAAATCTCAATAAGTTGATCACTCGTTTGGTCATACCAATAGCAATTGATAAAACCATCCACATACTCACTTATCAATACTCTGTTGTTTTCATCAAAGAATCTTGCACTCGAATGGCCTTTCAGTCCTAATTCAGTCGTTAAATCTGTCACGATGCCGTAGAAACTTGTCATCGCCCGAAGTTGGTTGCCATACTCAATATAGCCCGCAACTTGATTATTCTCAGATAGTGCATACGCATAACTGCTGTCAGAATTAGGCGAGATGAACTGAATGCCAGTTTGATGGGTGTAGATAAATGCTTGCCAGTCGCTTGAACCAGAGCCTCCAGAATAATTTCCTACAACAGAGCCAATTTCATTCAATGCTCGCAACGATGCCCATCCTTCACTCCCTTCGATGAGCTCAATTCGAGCGGAATCATCTGGGTGAACGATGATGAGATTGTCATCTTGAAGTGTACCGTCTCTGCCAATACCTGCACCAGTACCCTTGTCATTGATAAGGATGCCAACAGATTCATTTAGCGAAGTTACAGTGTGATGAATCGTGTCTTGGGAACAAATCACCATCTGACTATCGATTGATCCCGTAAACAAGTGGTGATTATTCAAAGAAACAATGTTGACATTGTCCATGCTGGATTGAATTGACTGAGTTGAATAGCAGTATGTATCTGCAAACAGCGAACTCGCAATGCACAAAGAGAGTGTGAACATCATGCCCATAGTGTACGCTGATTGGTTCAATTCTCAAATAGTTAAACTGATATTGTCGTTTTATGCCTCGCAAATGCGGCATCAACGAGTCGTTTCGTGAATCCCTCGTGCCCTTTTGGATCGAGTGCTATACAGAAATCAGCGCTGCCGTACGCATCTGGTTCAAAATACACCCCACAATTCATGTTGAGTTCAAGGATGTAAGGTGTCCCGTCCATATCCACACGAACGTCGCACCTACCAAAACTTTGGGCGTTCATCGCTACAAAAAAATCTGAACATTCCTGTTTCAATCGTTTGGAAAGTTTTTTGTCTGGCACTGGGAACGTTTTTAGCCCGGCGTAATCCACAAACTTTAAATCTGAATGTTTAAACGATTCTCCCGCTGGAAACTCGTACTGTACTGGTGTGTAGACCTTTGGCTTGTTAGGTTTACTTGGATTCTCCGCAATCAATACAGTGCATTCAATGCCATCTATATATTCTTCGATGAGCGCCGCTCCATGTTTACTCATGATTTTTTTTGCCTGCCTGCGAAGTCCTGAAGGAGTCATGACTTTGGATGCTCGGCTAATATCAACACTCGCGTAACTATTGTGGTGTTTGACAAAGAGTGGAAACTTTAAGGTTTTTGCTGCTTTCTCGACATCTCTCTTGTTCTTTGCTAGTACATATTTGGGGGTTGAGATACCTAGTTTTGTACACGCGTTCTTCATTTCAATTCGTGTTGGTTCGTAGCATGTACTTGTTGCGCCTGCAAAGGGCACACCATGTTTTTCGAGTGTTTCGATGACTTCAATTCCTGGAAGATCTGGTTGGTCTTCAGCGCCATCACATAAATTGAAATACAAATCAAATCCCTCTTTGATGAGTTCTTCGACTTGTTCGACCGACTCGTGCTTTTCGCCAATGACTGCAAGGTGCCAATCATC
>CAZVVI010000048.1:0-2676 GCA_964630505.1 uncultured Isosphaeraceae bacterium
TAGTGCTTAAAGCCGCCGGCTTCTTCTTCGCTGAGTGGAACTTGCACTGGGTGAACATTAAAGTGCTCTAGGCACCTGCGAATATCTTCTAGAAGTAAATCGGCTAAGTCCATGCTCGTTCCGTGACGGACAAGAATTCGTTGAATAACTAAGTCCTCGCGGTGGGCAGGCATGGAATACGCTGGCACCAGCCAACCCCTACTACGAAGACGATCGGCAAGGTCATACAACGTGAAGTTGTAATCGGTTCCATCTTTGAGTTTCCAGCAAAGTGCAAGAATGCCACCATCCCCGTTATAAATTATTTCAAACGGTTCCATTTTGCCAATTTCATCGGCGAGATACATCGCAACGTCACGGCATGCGCTGTGAATTTCGGTGTACCCCTTCTTACCAAGACGGAGGAAGTTGTAATACTGCGCAACAATTTCGCCACCCGGACGGGAGAAATTCAACGCAAACGTTGGCATATTCCCGCCGAGATAATTCACATTAAAAATCAAATCCTCAGGCAGGCAATCCTTGCAACGCCAAAGTGCCCAGCCAACGCCAAGGGGTGCTAAACCAAACTTATGACCTGAAGCATTGATGGATTTTACACGTGGTAAACGGAAGTCCCATTCTAAGTCGGGCTGTATAAAAGGAGCAATAAACGCACCGCTTGCACCATCAACGTGAATTGGAATATCTATGCCTGTGTCTTCTTGGAATTTGTCAAGGGCATCGCTCACTGCTTTGACTGGTTCGTATTGCCCAGTAAATGTAACGCCGAGAGTTGGAACAACACCAATTGTATTTTCATCACACCGTTTAATTACTTCTTCGGGCGTCATAATCAAACGATCGCCTTCCATTGGGATTTCGCGAATCTCAATATCCCAGTACCTTGCGAACTTGTGCCAGCAAATTTGCACAGGTCCGCAAATCATGTTTGGCTTGTCGGTTGGCTTACCCGCTGCTTTCATTTTTTCACGCCACTTCCATTTGAGTGCCATGCCTCCAAGCATTGCAGCTTCGCTTGAACCAGTTGTTGAACAACCAAGCGTTGTGTCTGCTTCAGGAGAATTCCACAAGTCAGCAAGGATGTGCACACACCTATTTTCGATTTCTGCGGTCTGAGGGTACTCGTCCTTATCAATCATGTTTTTATCAACACAATCGGTCATCAGTTGCTGCACTTCTGGCTCAACAAATGTTGTACAAAATGTAGCCAAGTTTTGACGGGAATTGCCATCGAGCATCAACTCATCATGCACCATGCGGTATGCGTCACGGGCAGGCATATCTTCATCTGGCATTTTGAACTTTGGAAGCTTCTTTGACGCGAACTCTGAGCCGTACGTTGGTGCGATGAGTTCTTCTAATCGTTCTTGGTTCTTGTCATGAAGCATTTTCTTGTGTTCCTTTAGGCATCCATGAAGGTTTCTTAAAGTGGTTAATAATGATTGGCAATAATATGAATACTAAGTTTCCAACAATGAGGAAACCTACGTAAAAGGCGGGACTTCCTACTTTGAGGTTACTCGGCGGGAAGAAAAGAATGATGTACGCAAAGAGGACTGCTAGTAGACCAATACCAGCGATTACAATCATTCCAAAATTGCCGCCTGGAACTTTAAATGCTCTTGGTACATCTGGGTCTGAGAAACGCAATTTAATTGCGGTTGCAAAGAGTAGTAAATACATAAAGAGGTACAAACAAGCAGTCAAAGCGGTGAGCAAGAAAAACGCACTACTCACATTTGGCATAAGCAAGTACACGAGCGAAATCAACGTTACGATTGCACCTTGCACCATAAGAATATGAATTTGTATTCCGCTTTTATTTACCTTTTGTAGAAACGGTGGAAGTTCGCCTTGTTCAGCAGTTGCAAGAAGACCCCGGCTTGGTCCTGCAATCCAAGCGGTTACACCACCTATTGCACCAAATGCTACAAGGAAGCCAAGGATTGGAAGTAACCATAACGCATGGAACTTATCTAGGAAATCGTGAAGTGCTTGCATAATTCCTGCTGTCAAACTAATACCATCTGCTGGAAGAACTGCAGCGACTGCAAGCGACCCGAGGGTAAAAACACCAATAATGACAAACATAGACATAAAAATCGCAGCGGGAAATTGTTTTGCTGGGGTTTTAAGTTCGTTGACGTGCACTGCACCAACTTCCATGCCTGCAAACAACAAAACAATACCGCCAAGGAAAGCGAGCGAGTTTATATTTCCAAAATCAGGAAGGAACGCAGTTGGGTTTGCGGTTGTACTTATTTCAATAGGATTACCGCCTAGCCACCAAAAGAGACCCAAAACGATAACTAAAATGCCTGGCAAAATTGTACCACCAATTACGCCAGCAGTTGTAAGCCAGCCCGCCGAAGCAACACCGCGCAAGTTGACCAGCGTTGCTCCCCAGTACACAACTAAAATGACAACTACGCTGAATAGTTTATTTTCGGCGAGGGATGGGTCCATAAATAGATACGCAAGTGCACCCGCGGCAAACGCGAGCACTGTGGGGTACCAAATAACATTTTGAATCCACTGCAACCAAATTGCGGTAAAGCCAAGTTTTGAACCAAACGCTTCTTTGACCCAAACATAGACCCCGCCATTTTTAGGCCATCCAGTTGCAAGTTCGGCAGAGACAAGCGATACAGGAACAAGGAATAAAATCGATGC
>CAZVVI010000049.1:0-2554 GCA_964630505.1 uncultured Isosphaeraceae bacterium
GAGCAAAGCGGAGGCCAAGCATGAAACAATACCTTGACTTCCTCTGGAAATGTTTTAGAGTCAGTTTTGTTGGCGATTGGCGCTATCACCTTTGGATGTTTTTCCTTACGGCAATTGCGTTGTTCGGATTGAATGCATGGTGCACGCAACTCGTCAATGGTTTAATCACCACAGGAATGACGGACCAAGTTTCGTGGGGTTTGTTTATCGCAAACTTTACCTTCCTCGTCGGCATGGCAGCAGCAGCCGTGATGCTCGTTATTCCTGTCTATATCTACAAGAACCGTGAACTCCATGACTTGGTCATCTTTGGCGAACTCTTTGCAGTTGCAGCCATCATTATGTGCATGCTCTTTGTAATGGTCGACATGGGCAGGCCCGACCGATTGCATCACATGTTTATGCGTTTTAATTTTCCGATGTCCTTGTTGACTTGGGACGTTGTTGTCTTGAATGTGTATTTGCTTTTGAACTTGCATATATGTGGGTATCTGATTTACTGCGCCTATCAACGCAAGATGCCAGCGAAATGGTTTTATATTCCATTTGTTTTCATAGCAATTGTTTGGGCGATTAGTATTCATACAGTCACCGCGTTCTTACTCGTCGGTTTGGGTGGTCGACCGTTTTGGAACCAAGCGATTATTGCTCCTCGGTTTATTGCGAGTGCCTTTGCTGCAGGACCAGCGTTTATTATTTTGACGCTTATTGTTATTGATAAAGTGACAAGTTACAACGTCCCACAAAAAGCAATCAAAACACTTCGAAACCTTGTGCTTGTTGCAGCAACGATAAATGCGTTCTTGCTTATCAGTGAACTCTTTACGGAGTTTTACACTGACTCAGCGCACTTAGCTTCTACGCGATACTTGTGGTTTGGACTGCACGGGCACAACGCGCTCGTGCCATGGATTTGGACCGCGGTTTCCTTTAACACCGTCGCGCTTGTTATTCTCTACTTACCAATTTCACGCATGCGTGGTTTGTTATCGTTTGCGTGCGTCTTACTTATCGTGGGTGTTTGGATTGAGAAGGGGATGGGGCTCATTGTTCCAGCGTTTACCCCAACGCCAATCGGTGAAATTGTTGAATATTTTCCGACGTTAAATGAAACGCTTATTTGCCTCGGCATTTGGGCGTTTGGCTTACTTATTTACACCATTTGTGTTCGTGTTACGATTCCAGTATTGAGTGGTCGGCTTACCGTTGACTCAGAAGTGGATCGAGTACGAACTCTACCTGACGAATCTTTAGATTCAAACGAACCCGAAACAAGAAAGGAGTGTTCATCATGAAAACACTACTAATAGGTTCATGTGTTGCTGCGGTCGTCATGACTACCACAGCATCCGCCTTGGCAGGTCCGTTCGGCCTTACAAGAATGAGCGAAGCAACGCAGGAATGCGTCGATTGTCACCAAAAGGAAAGCCCCGCGTTGTACGAAATGTGGGGTGACAGTAACCACTACCGTGCAAACGTTGGTTGCTTCGAATGCCATATGGCAGATAAAGGTGACATCGATGCATTCAAGCACTATGGTCAGAGAATCTCCGTCATCGTAAGCCCGAAGGATTGTGCTCGGTGTCATCAAGCGGAAGTTGAAGAATTCACAGCTTCGCACCACTCAAAAGCCGGACGAATTCTAGGTTCCCTCGACAACGTACTTGCAGAAGTTGTTGAAGGTAACCATGGAATGATTACAGAGGGATTTCCTGGAGGTGTTTCTGCTGCAGCTGTAAATGGTTGCTGGCAATGCCATGGTAGTCAAGTAAAAGTCCTTGAAGACGGTTCGCTTGATCCTGCTACTTGGCCAAACTCAGGTATTGGACGAATCAACCCAGACGGCAGTGAAGGAACATGCATGGCGTGTCACACACGTCACTCCTTCAGTGTTGCCCAAGCACGTCACCCAGATACTTGCGGAAAATGCCACATGGGACCTGACCACCCGCAAAAAGAAATTTATGAAGAATCCAAGCACGGTATTTTATTCTTCTCCAATGAAGACAAGATGGCGCTTGATTCTCAAAAATGGATTGTCGGTGAAGATTATTCTGCAGCACCAACGTGTGCAACTTGCCACATGTCACAAACGCCTAATCAGCCAGTGACACACGATGTTGGTATGCGAATAAGTTGGAACAACCGGCCACCAATTTCAATAAGGCCAGAAATTTCAGATAAAAACATGGGGTTGCCTGGCGCTGATGTTAATTGGAAAACTCGCCGTAATAACATGAAAGATGTTTGCCTTAATTGCCATAGTGAAAAATGGGTCGACAACTTTTATATTCAGTACGATGGCTTGATTGATTTATACAACACGAAGTTTGCCGCCCCCGGAAAGCGACTTTATGGATTGGCAAAACCGTTGATGAAACAAATCAAGTTTGGTAACAAACTCGACTTTACTTGGTTCGAATTGTGGCACCATGAAGGTCGACGTGCACGTCACGCAGCCGCGATGATGGGGCCAGATTATACTCACTGGCATGGTACGTACGAAATTGCTCGAAATTTCTACACTGAATTTATTCCTGAGCTCGAAGAGCTC